>NZ_NRSK01000015.1 GCF_016584115.1 Ectothiorhodospira mobilis | reverse complement strand
ACACTTCCAGTGTCCATGCACCGGGGCACACGGACAAGCCCTTCGCCCCGCGCCCTGCGGGGCGAAGGGCTTGTCCGTGTGCCCCGGTGCATGGACACTGGAAGTGTCATCCCGCAACCGGAGAAGCCCATGCAGACCCATCCCCTGGGGGATACCGACATCCACGTCAGCCGCATCTGTCTCGGCACCATGACCTGGGGCGAGCAGAACACCGAGGCCGAGGCCCACAGCCAGCTGGACCGGGCGGTGGAGCGCGGCATCCAGTTCATCGACACCGCCGAGATGTACCCCGTGCCCCCCCGGGCGGAGACCCAGGGGCAAACGGAGCGCTACCTGGGCACCTGGCTGGCCCGGCGCGGGCGACGGGACGACCTGGTCCTGGCCTCCAAGGTGACCGGCCCCGGGGAACATTTCAGCTACCTGCGCGGCGGCCCCCAGCTCACCCGGGATCACCTGGAACGGGCCCTGCACGACAGCCTCACCCGCCTGCAGACCGACTACCTGGACCTCTACCAGGTGCACTGGCCCGCGCGCCGGGCCAACTACTTCGGGCGGCTGGGCTACGAGCACGACCCGGAGGACCGCCCCACCCCCATCGAAGAGACCCTGAAGGTGCTGGCGGACTTCGTGCGCGCGGGCAAGGTGCGCGCCATCGGCATCTCCAACGAGACCCCCTGGGGCCTGATGCAGTACCTGCGCCTGGCGGAGCAGGCCGGCCTGCCCCGGGTCGTCTCCATCCAGAACCCCTACAGCCTGCTCAACCGCAGCTTCGAGGTGGGCCTGGCGGAGATGGCCATCCGGGAACGGGTGGGGCTGCTGGCCTACTCCCCCCTGGCCTTCGGGGTGCTCAGCGGCAAGTACCTGGACGCCAGCCCGCCGGACGGCCGCGTGACCCTGTACAGCCGTTTCAGCCGCTATTCCGGCGAGACGGGCACGGCGGCCACCCGCGCCTACGTGGACATCGCCCAGCGCCACGGCCTCTCCCCGGCGCGCATGGCCCTGGCCTTCGTCCACAGCCGCCCCTTTGTCACCAGCACCATCATCGGGGCGACGAAAATGCCGCAGCTGGAGGAGGACATGGACAGCCTGGACGACGTCTTGAGCGAAGAGGTGCTGGCGGAGATCGAGGCGGTGCACGCCCGCTACCCGATCCCCTGCCCCTGAGACCAGCGGGATCCTAAGGTCCCGCAACACCACCATCCACAGGAGGACACCCCATGGCACGAACCGAATCCAACGCGGTGGAACTGGGCACCATCGCCCCTGATTTCGCCCTGACCGACCCGTCCACGGGCCGCAGCGTCTCCCTGGACGACTTCCCCGACGCCCGGGGCTACTGCATCGCCTTCATCTGCAACCACTGCCCCTTCGTGCAGCTCATCCGCCACGAATTCGCCCGCTTCGGCCGGGCCTACAGCGACCAGGGCCTGGCGGTGATCGCCATCAACAGCAACGACGTGGAGAATTTCCCCGAGGACAGCCCCGAGAAGATGCAGGACGAGGCCCGCCGCTTCGGCTACACCTTCCCCTATCTCTTCGACGAGACCCAGGAAGTGGCCCGGGCCTACCAAGCGGCCTGCACACCGGACTTCTTCCTCTTCGACGCCGACCGCCGTCTGGTCTACCACGGGCAGTTCGACGACGCCCGCCCCGGCAGCGATGTCCCGGTGACCGGCCGGGATCTGCGGGCGGCGGCGGACGCCCTGCTGGAGGGGCGCCCCGTCCCGGCGGAGCAGAGACCCAGCCTGGGCTGCAACATCAAGTGGAAGGAGGGGGCCTGACCGGGGGGCCCGGCAGCGGCCGCGAGGCGCACAAAACGCGCATAAAAAAGGAGGGGCCGGACCCCGTCGGCATCCCTGGATTCAGGGCATGCCGCGGGGTCCGAACCCCTCCCCAGAACCGCCGTTCGGTTGAACGGCCGCTCAGGACCTTAGTAGAAAGGTCTCCACAGGAACACGAGGAAGTGGGCAGCGGCCGCCAGCACCATGAACACGGTGAAGGTGGTCTTGAACTGCTCGTGGAATTCCAGCGCCTGTTCTTCGGTCAGACCGGAGATGCTGTTCTCGTTCATGATCGATTACCTCACTCGGACGCTTCGTAGGTCAGCGGGTTGTAGTTGTCGTTGCTGTACACGAAGCCGTGAACAGCCAGGGCGACCACCAGCACGGCCATCAGGATGGGCATCAGCCAGGTGCCGGGGTTGACCACCAGCCACAGCTTCCAGTCATCCCGCGGATTGCTCGGCTTCCTCGCTCTGTATTCGCTCATGTTCTAAGCCCTCTTTGGTTTGAGCTACTTGCGTGTACCCGATCCGGATCGTCGCGAAGAAAAACCCGAATCAAAGTCCGGGTGTAAGTCTAGGCTGCCGCCATTCCATGTCAATGCCCCCTGACAGGGCACCCGGCTCAGCGGGACAAAAGCTTGAGCCAGGTCAAGCAACCGGCCCACGGTCCCGGCCCAGGCGCGCCAGCAGACCCAGGGCGTCCCCGGGGGCGGCCCCTTCGGCGTCGTTGTCGAAATAGACATGCACCTCCAGCCCCCGGGCATGCCATGCCCGCACCCGTCCGGCCCAGGCATCCAGGGCCCGGTCGTCGTAGGCGGAGGCATAGAGCCGCGGACGCCCGTGCAGCCGGCAGTAGACCCGCGGACCGGTGACCACCTCCCATGGGGGCCAGTCCGGGGCGTCGGACAGGCATACCCCCACCCCCGCGGCCTGCAGGCGTGCGGCCACGACGTCACAGAACCAGTCGGGATGACGAAACTCCAGGACATGGCCCACCTCCGGCCAGCCGGCCAGGGCGGAGAGAAACCCCTGCAGACGGGCATCATCCCGCCCGAAGCCCGGCGGCAGCTGCCACAACACCGCCCGCAGCCGCGGACCCAGCACCCGGGCCCGGTCCCGCAGCACCGCCACCGGCTCCCGGGGATCCCGCAGGCGCTTGCGATGGGTGATGAAACGGCTGCCCTTGAGGGCGAAGCCGAAATCCTCCGGCACCTGCCCCGCCCAGCGGCGCAGGGTGTCCGCTGCGGGCAGGCGGTAGAAGCTGCTATCGATCTCCAGCCCGGTGAACCGGCGCCCGCAATGGGCCAGCCATGCCCGCTGGGGCACGCCCCGGTAGAACCCCGTCCGCCACTGGCGGTAGTTCCAGCCGCAGGTGCCCACATATACCCCCGGTGGTGCCGGGGCCGGGGCGTTCAAAGCGGGACCTCCCCCTTCTCCGCACTCGCCTGACAGGCCCGCAGGGCCTTGAGCAGCTCCTCGTCCCCCGCGCCGGCGGACTCCCCGCCCCAGGTATCGAAATGCACCAGGTCGGTCACGGGCAGGCGCTCGCGCCAGCCGGCGGATTCCAGTTCCGGACGCCCCTTGAACTCACTGACCCGGCCGATGCACAGATAGGCCACGGGGACGACGCGCTCGGGCAGGCCGAGGATCCCGCGCAGCTCCGAGGGGCGCAGGATGCTCACCCAGCCCACCCCCAGGCCCTCGCTGCGGGCGGCGAGCCACAGGTTCTCCACGGCGCAGACGACGCTGTACAGGTCCATGGCCGGATCGTGGGTGCGCCCGATCACCACCGGCCCCGCCCGCTCCGGATCGCAGGTGATGCACAGGTTCACCGGGGATTCCAGGATCCCCTCCAGCTTGAGCCCCTGATAGAGCCGGCGGCGCTCCCCCTCGAACATCCCGGCGGCCTCGGCATTGGCCCGGGTGAAGGCCTCGTGCACCCGCCCCTTCACCCCCGGATCCCGCACCACCACAAAGCTCCAGGGCTGCATGAACCCCACCGAGGGGGCGAAATGGGCGGCGGTGAGGATGCGCGCCAGGACGTCCTCCGGCACCGGATCCGGCAGGAACTGGCCGCGCACGTCGCGCCGCTGCAGGATGTTGCGGTAGATGGCCTCCCGCTGACATTCGCCGAAGGCGTGGTCCGGTGTCTCGTGGTCTGGCATGGCCTGCGCTCCTTGTTGGATGTACCGGCATCATACCGGCAGGGCGGTCCGGCGTTGAGTTGCCCCCGGCGACGGCTGCTATCCTCCCAGGGAATCAACCGCTTCGGGGCCGCCCACGCCCCAGCCACGGCCAGACACGGGTGGATGCCGGCACGGCCCGCGATCCATCCCGAATGAAATCCCCCCAACAACAGGAGTGCCCATGGAGACCACGACCCTCGCCAACCTCCCCCTCGAGGCCTCGCGCATCGCCCTGGGCACCTGGGCCATCGGCGGCTGGATGTGGGGCGGCACCGACGACGAGACCTCCATCCGCACCGTCCACGCCGCCCTGGACCAGGGCATCAATGTGATCGACACCGCCCCCGTGTATGGCTTTGGCAAGTCCGAGGAACTGGTGGGGGAGGCCCTCCGCCGCCACGGCGGACGCGACCGGATCCTTATCGCCACCAAGGTGGGCCTGGAGTGGACCCCTGACGAGGCCGTGTTCCGCAACGCCAGCGCCGGGCGCATCCGCACCGAGGTGGAGGACTCCCTGCGCCGCCTGCAGACGGACTACATCGATCTGTATCAGGTGCACTGGCCCGACCCCGTGACCCCCGTGGAGGAGACCGCCGAGGCCATGGGACGGCTGCTGCAGGAGGGCAAGATCCGCGCCGTGGGGGTGAGCAACTTCAGCCCGGCGCAGATGGAGCGCTTTCGCCAGGTGGTACCCCTGCACACCTGCCAGCCCCCCTACAACCTCTTCGAGCGCGGCATCGAGGCGGACGTGCTGCCCCACTGCCGTGAAAACGGCATCCAGATCCTCGCCTACGGTGCCCTCTGCCGCGGCCTGCTCAGCGGCCGCATGGGCCCCGACACCACCTTCGGCGGCGACGACCTGCGCCAGTCCGATCCCAAGTTCCAGGAGCCGCGTTTCGGCCAATACCTGGCCGCGGTCCAGGCCCTGGACCGCTTCGCCCGGGAGCGTTTTGCAAGCGACGTCCTGCACCTGGCCGTGCGCTGGCTCCTGGACCACGGCGCCGACATCGCCCTCTGGGGCGCCCGCCGCCCCGAGCAGGTGGCCAGCGTGAACCGCGTGACGGAGCTGCAGCTGACCCCCGGGGACCACGCCGAGATCGACCGCATCCTCGACACCCACATCACCGACCCGGTGGGCCCCGAGTTCATGGCCCCGCCCGCGCGCGGGGAATAGGTCTGGACGGGGCATGGGGTCGGGGCGATCAGCGATCCCGGATCCGATCCCCCGTTCCCCGCCCCAGGAGGGTCAGCAGCAGATACCTGAAATAATCCCTTAAGGTCAGCTGCAGCATCTCTGCATCGGTCTGCGCCAGTCTCCTGGGTTCGGACATGTCGATGCCGTTCACCTGGGCCAGCCCCGTGATCCCCGGACGCATGGCAAAGACCCCGCGCTGCTCCCGCTCACGGATCAGTTCATGCTGATTGAACAGGCAAGGCCGCGGCCCCACCAGGCTCATCTCCCCCCGGAGCACGTTCCACAGCTGGGGCAATTCATCCAGCTTGGTACGACGCAGGAAACGGCCAAAAGGCGTCACCGCCGAACCATCGGCCAGGTGGGTGGCCACAGAGGCCGTATCCGGCTGCATGGTGCGGAATTTGACCAGCGTGAACGGACGCTGCCCGCGCCCCACCCGGGTCTGCCGGAACAGGGGCGAACGCGTATCCAGCCACCCCATGCCGGCCAGCAGCAGCAGCAGCGGAAATCCGACCATCAAGCCCAGGAGAGAAAACACCAGATCCAGAAAACGAATCACGATCTTCCAACCACCCTGACCCACGAGAACCCATGGGGATGCCAGCCACCCAGAGCATCCACCCCTGAATTCAACCAAATAACCACAATAAAAACATTAATTTTTGCCGGGAAGCATACCACCAGACCCTTGCGATCGCTGCATCGCCCGGGCGCTGCCTCCTATCGGCATGAACGGACCTCCATCCCCAAAGACCTCCTGCTAGACTCAAGGCCATCGTACCCTAGCCCCACCGGGTTCCCCACGGAGAAGAAGACGCCCCATGTCCACGAAAGAGAACGATCTGTTTTCCCGGCTGTACGCCGGTGCCCTGGATCTGAAGAACCGCATCGTGATGGCCCCCATGACCCGTTCCCGGGCCGGGGAGGATGGCGTGCCGGGCGAGCACGCGGCCACCTATTACGCCCAGCGGGCGCAGGCGGGGATGATCCTCACCGAGGGGACCTATCCCTGCCCCATGGGCAAGGGCTATGTGCGCACCCCGGGGATCTACACCGAGGCGCAGATGGAGGCCTGGGCGCGGGTGACCCATGCGGTGCATGAGGCGGGTGGGGTCATCGTCCTGCAGTTGATGCACGCCGGGCGCATCTCCGATCCGGCCTTCCTGCCGGATGGGGCCACGCCGGTGTCCGCCTCGGCGGTGCGCCCCGAGGGGCAATCCTACACCGACGAGGGTCCCAGGCCCCATGTCACGCCCCGGGCGCTGGAGGTGCACGAGATCCATGAGGTGATCGAGGATTACCGCATCGCCACGGCCATGGCCTTCCAGGCGGGGTTCGACGGGGTGGAGCTGCACGCCGCCTCGGGTTACCTGCCGGAGCAGTTCCTGTGCTCGTCCACCAACCGCCGCGGGGATGCCTACGGCGGCAGCGTGGAGAACCGGGCCCGCTTCATCCTGGAGCTGCTGGAGGCCATGACCTCCGTGCGCAGCGGCGATTACATCGGCATCAAGCTGGCGCCGGAGATGGGGTTCAACGACATCCGCGATGAGAACCCGCAGGAGACCTACGGCTATCTGGTGGATCAGCTGGGGGATTTCCGTCTGGCCTACCTGCACGTGGCCCAAATCGGCAACCCGTCCACGGACTACCATGCCCTGCTGCGGCCGCGCTTCCGGGGGGATGCCTATCTGGCCGGGGGCGGGCTCACCCGGGAGTCCGGAGAGGCCATGATCCGTTCGGGGCAGGCGGACGCGGCGGTCTACGGCATGCCCTTCATCGCCAACCCGGACCTGCCGGAACGCTTCCGCCGCAACGCCCCCCTGGCGGAGGCGGACAAGGACACCCTCTACACCCCCGGCCCGAAGGGATACATCGACTATCCCACCCTGGACGGCTGAGGCCACACCGCACATCTCATGACACGGAGGTCATGCCATGCCCATCACCGACTGGCCGGCGCAGGAACGGCCCCGCGAGAAGCTGCTGGCCCGGGGCCCGCAGGCCCTGTCCGACGCCGAGCTGCTGGCCATCTTCCTGCGCACCGGCGTGGCCGGGCGCACGGCGGTGGACCTGGCCCGGGATCTGCTCTCCCGTTTCGGCGGCCTGCGCCCGCTGCTGCAGGCCGACGTGAAGGCCTTCTGCGACGCCCGGGGCCTGGGCACGGCCAAGTACGCCCAGCTCCAGGCGGTGCTGGAGATGGGGCGGCGGCATCTCTCGGAACAACTCCAGCGGGGGGACGCCATCACCTCCCCGGACCACACCCGGCACTATCTCGCCGCGCGCCTGCGGGATCATCCCTTCGAGGTGTTCGCCTGCCTGTTCCTGGACAACCGCCACCGGGTGCTGGCCTTCGAGGAGCTGTTTCGCGGCACCATCGACGGGGCCAGTGTGCACCCCCGGGAGGTGGTGCGCCGGGCCCTGCACCACAACGCCGCCGCCCTCATCCTGGCCCACAACCACCCCTCCGGGGTGGCCGAGCCCTCTGCCTCGGACGAGGCCATCACCCGGCGCCTGAAGGAGGCCCTGGCCCTGGTGGACATCCGCGTGCTGGACCATATCATCGTGGGGGATACGCTCGTCTCCCTGGCCGAACGCGGCATGGTCTGAAGGATCAAGGCCGTGGCGGGCTCAATCCCCGGCCGTACCTGCCGCTAACCCGGATAAGCGCACCGAATCCAACCCAAGGTGGCAACCATGGCAACGCGATCCCCGAGCCTGATGAAACTGGTCTCCCTTACCCGGGGCAATGAGGAGATCACCCCGCTGCTGGCGGACTACATCCAGCGCAAGTACCACGTGAAGGACATCTCCACCTTCATCTCCCAGCCCGTGGAGGGGGTGGAGAACAAGGACGCCCTCTACGAGCAGTGGGCGCAGTGGATCGAGGAGGACCAGCTGGAGAACTTCATGATCGACAACCCGGCCATCGAGGAAACCCCTTCCGAACCGGAACGGCCCACCCTGCGGGCGGTGCCCTCCGCCGGGGAGACGGCACAGGACACGGACAACGCCCCTGAAGAGCCCCCGATGGCGGAGTCCGGGGAAGCGGAGGAGGACCTGTTCCGCTCCCACATGGAGGGGGCCGAGGCCCTGATGGAGGAAGCGGAGCCCCACGAGGAGGCGGCCATCGCCGAGGCCATGGAGGAGGCCCGGGAGATGGAGGCGGCCCTGGACGAAGAGCCCCCGGCCGAAGCGGCCCAGGCTGCGGAGGCAACCGACCGGGCAGACGCCGGGATGATGGCCGCCATGGCAGCCGGGGACGGGGCCGGGGAGCCCACCGCCGGAGAAGACACCACCCAGGCCCCATCCGGCGAGGACGACATGATGGCCGCCATGGCGGCCGGGGAGGCCCCCGCCGGAGAAGACACCGCCCAGGCCAGCGCAGAAGACACCCCATCCCAGGAGAACACCATGCCCCCGGAGACCCCCGCAGAGACCATCCCGCCCGCTGCAACGGCCAGCCCGGAAGGGGGCGTGGAGGGGGCCATCCGCACCCTGGTGCAGGCGGAAATCCAGGGGGCCATGGCGGATATGCCGCAGCCGGAACCCCCGGTGTCCGAGGACCGTATCCGGGAGATCGTGCGCGAGGAGGTGAAGGCCCTGCTGCGCAACCTCTTCTCCTGATCCCGGGGGCAACCCTCATCACCGGGGCGGCGGGGACCCGCCCTGGTCCAGGGCCCTGCCCATGCCTCCCGCCTCACCCAGGGTGCGGGAGCAGCCCCAGCCGTGGGGAGGATGTCAAAGATAGGGGGTCATGAGCCGGGCCACCCCGTCCCGCAGGCGCACCGGCAGGCTGCGCCGGTCCATCTCCTCCAGGGTCACGTACCGGGCCTGCGCCAGGCGCCGGTCGGCCCAGGCCGTGAGCCTCCACCCCAGGTCCGGATCGTAGCCTTCCATATCGAATTCGAAATTCAGCCGCAGGCTGCGGGGGTCCCAGTTGGAGGACCCCAGCAGGACCCAGTGGGCGTCCACCACCAGGAGCTTGGTGTGATCGAAGGGGGGCGGTGAGAAGGCGATGTGGCAGCCCCGCTCCAGCAGCTGCCAGTGCAGGGCCTGGGAGGCCCAGTGCACCAGGATCTGGTTGTTGCGCCCCGGCAGCAGGATATCCACCCGCACCCCCCGCAGGGCGGCGGCGTTGAGGGCGGAGATGAGCACCTCGTCCGGCAGGAAGTAGGGGGTCATCACCACCACCCGGTCCCGGGCCTCCGCCAGGGCGGTATGGATCAGCTGGCGCAGGGGGTCCCGGTGCTCATCGGGTCCATCCACCACCCCCCGGGCCAGGGCCGGCCCCACGTGGGGCAGGGGCGGGAAGAAGGCCTCCCCCTCCAGGGTCTCGCCACAGACGAAGTGCCAGTCCTCGCAGAAGAGGGTCTGCATGTGGGCCACCACCGGCCCCTCCGCCTGGAAGTGGAGATCGCGGATGGCCCGGCGGCCTGCGTCCGTGCGACGGTGCCCCTCGCGGATGTTCATGCCGCCGGTGAAGCCCAGACGGCCGTCCACCACCAGCAGCTTGCGGTGATTGCGCAGGTTGATGGCCCCCAGACTGCGGGGCAGGTGCATGGGCAAAAAGAGATACGCCTCCACCCCCGCCTGGCGCAGGGCGCGGACGGCGCTGCGCCGGCTGTAGCGGGCCCCCACATCGTCGATGAGCACGCGCACGGCCACGCCCCGGGCTACCGCTGCCCCCAGGGCCTGGATGAAGGTCTCCCCGGTGGGGTCGTAGTCGAAGATATAGGTGGACAGGCTGATCTGCCGCCGTGCCTGGCCGATGGCCTGGAGCATGGCCGGATAGGCCTCGTTGCCGCCAAAAAGCGGCTGGATGCGGTTTCCGGGGGTGAGATTGAAGGGGCTCAGGGCGTCCCCGGCCCGGGCCAGGCGCTGCCAGCGCTCCGGCACCAGCAGGGCCCCGTCCATGGGGGCCGGCTCCCGCGGCCCCGCCTGGGGCCGCAGGGCGCGGGCGGTGCGGGCGATGCGGTTCACCCCCAGCAGCCAGTAGAGCACCGACCCCAAAAGGGGCAGGAGCATGATCAGGCCCACCCAGGCGATCACTGCCCGGGTATCGCGCTTGTAGATCACGGCGTGCCCGGCGCTGTACACGGCAAAGGCAACAACGGCCAGGGCGGCGCCGCTGGCCGCCAGGGCCGGCCAGTCGGACACGGTGCTTCCCCTCGATTCCATCCGGGTGGGCATCGACGATAACAGGTTCCCGCCGGCCCCTGAAGCCGGCGGTTGCGGGGCCGCATCCGGGGGATCCCTCAGACCTGCTAAGATGGGCGCCCTTTGCCTCCCCCACAGTGGAGATGCCGTGTCCGAGCACACCACCGAACTCAGCGACCGCCCCACCAGCCTGAACCTGCGGGTGCTCTGGCGCCTGGCGGCATTCGCCCGTCCCCACCTGGGCCGGATGATCGCCGCGGTCGCCGCCCTGGTGGCGGGTTCGGGGGCGGTGCTGGCCTTCGGCGCCGTGCTGCGGGTGGTCATCGACCGGGGGCTGAGCGCGGGGGATCCCGGGGCCCTGAACCAGGGCCTGTGGCTGCTGCTCACCGTGGTTGTGGTGATGGCCGTGGCGGTGGCCCTGCGCCTGTACCTGGTCACCTGGATCGGTGAGCGGGTGGTGGCGGACCTGCGCCGGGCGGTGTTCGGGCAGGTGCTGCGCCTGGATCCGGGGTTTTTCGAGATCACCCGCACCGGCGAGGTGATCTCCCGGCTCACCACGGACACCTCCCTGGTGCAGGTGGTGGTGGGCTCCACCCTGGCCATCGCCGTGCGCAACGCCCTGCTCTTCGCCGGCGGCCTGGCCATGATGACCATCACCAGTCCCAAGCTCACCCTCTGGGTGATGCTGGGGGTGCCTTTGGTGTTCATCCCCATCTGGATCCTGGGCCGGCACGTGCGCCGCCTCTCCCGGGAGACCCAGGACCGGGTGGCGGACATCGGTGCCTACATCGACGAGGCCCTCTACGGCATCCGCACGGTGCAGGCCTTCTGCCACGAGGCGGTGGATGCCGTGCGCTACGGGCGCCAGGTGGAACGGGCCTTCGATGCCGCCGTCCGGCGCACGCGGGTGAGCGCCCTGCTCAGCGCCGTGGTGATGCTGCTGGTGTTCACCGCCATCAGCCTGGTGCTGTGGACGGGGGGACACGACGTGCTCCAGGGGCACATGAGCAACGGTCAGCTGGCGGCCTTCGTTTTCTATGCCGTGCTGGTGGCCGGATCCGTGGGGGCCCTGAGCGAGGTCATCGGCGAACTGCTGCGGGCCGCCGGGGCGGCGGAACGCCTCATGGAACTGCTGGACACGGAACCGGCCATCGCCCCGCCGGCCCGGCCCATGGCCCTGCCGGAGCCCCCCGAGGGGCGGGTGTCCCTTTCCGGGGTGGTGTTCCGCTATCCCTCACGGCCCGAGCCGCCGGCCCTGGCGGGGGTGAGTCTGGACCTGGCCCCCGGGGAGAAGGTGGCCCTGGTGGGGCCCTCGGGGGCGGGCAAGTCCACGGTGATGCAGCTGCTGCTGCGCTTCTACGACCCGGAATCCGGGTGCATCCGCTTCGATGGGGTGGACCTGCGCGATGCCGACCCCACCACGTTGCGCCGGCGCATCGCCCTGGTGCCCCAGGACGCGGTGATCTTCGGCGCCGATGCCTGGGAGAACATCGCCTTCGGGCTGGAGGGGGTGGACCGGGCGCACATCCGCCGCGCCGCCGATGCCGCCCATGCCAGCGAGTTCCTGGATCGTCTGCCGGAGGGCTTCGACAGCCACCTGGGGGAACGGGGGGTGCGCCTCTCCGGCGGTCAGCGCCAGCGCATCGCCATCGCCCGGGCCATCCTGCGGGACCCGGCCCTGCTGCTGCTGGATGAGGCCACCAGCGCCCTGGACGCGGAGAGCGAACGGCTGGTGCAGGAGGCCCTGGAGCGGCTCATGGAGGGGCGCACCACGCTGATCATCGCCCACCGCCTGGCCACGGTGCGCAAGGCGGACCGGATCGTGGTGATGGATCAGGGACGCATCGTCGCCTCGGGCACCCACGACGAACTGGTGGCCCAGGGCGGGCTGTACGCCCGCCTGGCGGCCCTGCAGTTCCGGGATACGGGCGACGAGGTCCGGGGTCAGGAACGCACCAGCAGGACGTCCGCCCCCTTGACCTGATGCACCACGCGGCGGGCCACGCCCCCCAGGAGGGCGTCCGCCAGGCGGTTGCGGCCGTGGGTACCCATGACCACCAGCTGGGCGTCCCATTCGTCCACGGCCTTCTGCAGTTCATCCGGGGCGTAGCCCATGCGCAGCTGGCCCTGCACCCGGTCCGGATGCACGTCGGCCTGGAGCAGGAAGGTGTCCAGTTCCTGCTGGCGCTCGGCGCGCACCTCCGCCTTGATGCGGTCCACCTCGCTGCGCTCCACGCGGTTGCGCAGGACGTTGTCCAGGGCATCCAGGTTGTAGACGTGCAGCACGCGCAGGACCTGATCGGGGACCAGGTCGGCGGCCAGATTCAGGGCCGAACGGGTGCGTTCGGAAAAATCCGCCGGCACCAGGACCCGTTCATAGGAACCTTCCGCCGGGCGCTTGACCACCAGCACGGGGAGATCGGTATGATGCACCAGATTCAGGGTGGTGCTGCCCAGCAGGACGTCGTGCACCCCCTGGTGGCCGTGGGACCCCACCACGATCAGGTCCGCGCCCCAGCCCCGGGCCTCCTTCAGGATCTGCCGGTAGCCCTGGCCCTGGATGCAGTGGTACTCGATGCCGCCGTCCTCCGGGGCCCCGAGGCCGCGCATGTGTTCCACCAGGGCCTGCTCCGTGGCCTCGGCCAGGTCGGTCATCATCTCCCCCGACCGGCCCCGCAGATGCGCCATGACCGCCTCGTTCACGTCCGGGGCGTTGACCACCGTGAGCACCTGCAGGCGGGCGCCGTGATCCCGGGCCAGCTGCAGGGCGCGGCGGCCCGCGGCCTCGGCGCCGGGGGACAGGTCGGTGGCATGGAGGATCTTTTCCAGGGGCATGACGTGGATCTCCGCCGCGGCGCCGCGCGGGATGCGGGCACCGCGGATGGGCTGGATGGCTCGGTCTTCATCCAGTGTCGCACAGTTTGGGAGAGTTTCAAGCGGGACACGGCCCGGCCGCGCCCCGCATCCGCCGCCCGGACCAGGGGGTCCGGCGGCCGTTTCCGGGAGAATCCCCTTGCCCAGATCGCATCTGGCCATCGTGCTCTACTGCGCGGTCCTGGTCTTTTCCGCGCTGTACGCGCCGCAACCGCTGCTGCCGGTCCTGGCCGGGGCCCTGGGGGTGAGCGAGGCCCGCGCCTCGCTGCTCATCACCGTGGCCCTGGTGCCCCTGGCGGTGGCGCCGGTGGCCTATGGCTTTTTGCTGCAGCGCCTGTCCGCGCGGCGTCTGCTGGTGGGGGCCACCTGGCTGCTGGCCCTGACCCAGTTTGCGGCGTTTTATGTAAACGACTTCCCGTTCCTGCTGGCCCTGCGCCTGGCCCAGGGGCTCATCGTCCCGGCCATGCTCACGGCCCTGATGACCTACATCGGCGCCAGCGCCCGGCCCGGGGAGATGCAGCGCACCATGGCCCTGTACATCGCCGGCAGCGTGATGGGGGGATTTCTGGGGCGCATGGTGTCCGGACTCCTCTCCACCCACCTGGGCTGGCGCTGGTCCTTCCTCGCCCTGGCACTGGCCACGGCCCTGTGTGCCCTGCTGCTGCAGCGTCTGCAGGCGGACCCGCCGGTGCGTTTCCAGCGGCCGCACCCGCGGGTGATCCTCCAGGTGCTGCGCCGGCCCGATCACCTGCGGCTCTACGGGGTGGCCTTCTGCGCCTTCGGGGCCTTCGCCTCGCTGCTGAACTTCCTGCCCTTCCGCCTGGTGGAACTGGGCACGGGGCTGGACGAGACGGGCATCGCCTTCATGTACGCCGGCTACCTCATGGGGGTGGTCACCTCGCTGCTGTCGGTGCGCCTCTCCGTGCCCCTGGGGGGCGAGGTGAACACCATGCGCCTGGGCGCCGCCATCTTCCTGGGGGCCCTGCCGTTCTTCGCCGGTGGCGGGGTGGCGGCGGTGTTTGCGGGCATGTTCGTGCTCTGCGCCGGCATGTTCCTGATCCACTCCCTGGCCCCCGGGGTGCTCAACCGCGGCCAGGGCGAGACCCAGCGCGGCGTGGTCAATGGCCTCTACATCGCCTTCTATTACGCCGGCGGGGCCCTGGGTTCCTTCCTGCCGGGCTATGTCTACCACGGCCTGGGCTGGCACGCCTATCTCGCCGTGCTGGCCGGGATCATCGCCGTGGCGGCCTGGCTGCTCATGGGCATCGCCCGCCGCGGCGCGCTGCCCGTGGACCCTGCGTCCTGATCCCCTGTCCCATGTACAGTGCCCCTCATCGTCACGCATCGGAGGTGTCATGTCCCCGCATCAGAACCCCATCCGCTTCACCGGCGCCCATGGCACGCAGCTCTCGGCCCGCCTGGACCTGCCCGAGGGCCCGCCGCGGGCCTACGCCCTGTTCGCCCACTGCTTCAGCTGCTCCAAGGACGTGCTGGCGGCGGTGCGCCTGAGCGCGGCCCTGCGCTCCCACGGCATCGCCCTGCTGCGCTTTGACTTCACCGGTCTGGGCAACAGCCAGGGGGATTTCTCCAACACCAATTTCAGTTCCAACCTGGAGGACCTGCGCCGGGCGGCGGACTACCTGCGGCGCGAGCACCAGGCGCCGCAGATCCTCATCGGCCATAGCTTGGGGGGCGCGGCGGTGCTCTCCGTGGCGGAGGAGATCCCGGAGGTGCGGGCCGTGGCCACCATCAACGCCCCCAGCGACGTGGCCCATGTGACCCATCTGTTCGGCGAGACCCTGGAGACCATCAAGGCCCAGGGCACGGCGGAGGTCTCCCTGGCGGGACGCACCTTCCACATCCAGAAGCAGTTCATCGAGGACCTGGACAACCACCAGGTGCTGGACAAGGTGGCCCGGCTGCGCCGCCCCCTGATGATCTTCCATTCCCCCCAGGACCCGGTGGTCTCGGTGGAGCACGCGGCGCAGATCTACAAGGCGGCCAAGCACCCCAAGAGCTTCGTCTCCCTGGACCGGGTGGACCACATGCTCACGCGGCCGGAGGACGCCAACTACGTGGCCTCCCTGCTCACGGCCTGGGCCTCGCGCTTTCTGGATCCGCAGCAACCGGCGGTGAAGAAAGGGGATGTGCTGTCGGCGGAGAACGGCGCCGGGGACTATGCCCAGACGGTGCAGGTGGGCCCCCACCGCCTGACGGCGGACGAGCCGGAGGACAAAGGGGGCAATGACCTGGGGCCGAGCCCCTACGAGCTGGTGATGGCGGGCCTGGGGGCCTGCAGCAGCATCACCCTGCGCATGTACGCCCAGCGCAAGCAGTGGCCGCTGGAGCACGTGGCGGTGCGGGTGCACCACGACCAGGTGGACGACCCGCAGGCCGCGCCCGGCACCCGGCCCCGCAAGATGGACCGGTTCGATCGGGAGATCCTGCTGGAAGGGGATCTGGATGCGGAGCAGCGCAAGCGGCTGCTGCAGATCGCAGACCGCTGCCCCGTGCACCGCATGCTCCGCTCCGGGGCGCTGATCGAATCCAGACTACGGGAGGCCCCGTCCGGGGCGGGGACGGATGCAGGGGACGAGGGTGCGGGGGGATGATGCCCCCGCGCCACAGGCCGCGCCGGGAGGGAACCCGGGGCGCCGGCCCCCCGTGGCGAGGGCGGGGGCGATCCCGTCGCCGGGGAGGGCGCGGGATCAGTGCTTGTAGCGGTAGCTGATGCGGCCCTTGGTGAGGTCGTAGGGGGACATCTCCAGCTTCACCTTGTCGCCGCTGACGACGCGGATGCGGTAGCGGCGCATCTTGCCGGAGGCATAGGCCTGCACGTGCACGCCGTTGTCCAGTTCCACCTTGAAACGCTGGTCGGGCATCACGTCCGTGACAGTGCCTTCCATCTCGATAATGTCTTCTTTCTTCGCCATATCAATACCTCTCTGGGGCCCGGATCGGGTCCGTTGTGCCTCGGCCCGGGTCCTTCTCTGGGGTGAATCGGAATGTCGGCCGGCACCATGCAACTGCACCACCGGGGATCCCCGTGGTGCATGCGGGCCGCGCCTGCGATGGCCCGGTGCGGGGTACGGATGGATGGCCCGGGGACACGCGGGCCTGTCCTGGGGTGCCTTCGGCTCGAGGAAGGAGGAAGGGCGGCACCCGGGGCCGACCGCTTTCTCTACTCTACAGAGGACACAGTATACACAAATCGTCAAGACCTTTCAGGTCCGGGAGGTCCCGGACCCGAAAGGCCCCGCCCGCGGGGGATCAGGCCCCGGTGCCGGAGGAACCGGCAGGGCCGCTCGGGGGGGTGGCCGAGGACGATGCGGTGTTGGAGGCAGGGGCCGCGGAGGCGGTCGCTGCCTTCCCCGGGGCGGCGGGGGCGGCCCCGGGGGCCTTGTCCCCGGCCTTGTCCGGCTTCGCTCCGCCCCCCGCGTCCCCGCTGGCGGGGGCCGCCGCGGCGGGGCTGTCGCCGCCCGTGCCCTGGGCGGCGGGGGCTTTGGCGGCCGGGGCCTTGGCTGTACCCCCGCCGGTGGCGGCCCCACCCGATGCGGTCTTCGAGGCCTTCGAGGCCCGGGCGGCCTGTTTCGCCCTGCGGGCCTCGGCCCGCTCCTGCACCTCCCGGAAGGCCTCATCCACCCGGGCCTTCACCCGGGCCTGGGTGATGGGCTGGTCGGTGCGGATGCGGGCCAGGGGCAGTTCCAGGTGCTCGCACACCTCCGCCAGGAAGCGGTCGGGGTCGTGCACCTGCCCCTTGCGCTCCCCGCTGCGGCAGCGGACGGCACAGGAGACATCGAACGCATCCTTACCGCAGAGGACGAAATCGAACTGTTCATGCCGGACGCGTTCCTCCGCCGCCTCCATCAGGGGCTGGTCGGGGGTGGGCTTCACGGCCACCACATCCCGGGCGTTGACCTTGGGGAGCACGCGGCGCTCGTTGCCGTACTCGGCCTCCAGGGCCTGGAGCACCTGGGCCTCCGTGTCCGAGAGCAGCCGCTCGCGTTTCCCGTAGCATCCGGAATGGGGCGGGGGCAGGGCGACCCGGGCGTTGTAGTAGCTGTAGAACATCACCGCGGCGCCGGCAAAGATCAGGACAAGGATTGCTTCCACCATCTGAACATCCCTCCGTCGGATTGGGTGTCATCCGGGAACGGGGCCGGTTGTTCTCGGGTTCGGACCATTTCCCGGTTACTGGGGCTGGGCCATAGGAGCGCAGTCAACCGATTTTGGGGGGCGGGGGGACGCAATGACAAGTTCATTTGTGGGGTTTTTTGTCCCAGGTCGGGATCCGGGGCGACCGGCGGGATCCGGAGCGGGGTCAGGGATGCAGCTCCCCCAGGACCTCCAGGAGCCGGTCCACCTCGTCCTCGTGGTGGGCCGCGCTCAGGGTCACCCGCAGGCGGGCGCCGCCTTCGGGGACCGTGGGGGGGCGGATGGCGGGCACCAGAAAACCCGCCTCCAGCAGGCGCCGGCTGAGCTCCACGGCCCGGCCGGCCTCCCCCACCAGGACCGGCTGGATGGGGGTCCGGCTGGGCATGAGCGCCAGTCCCAGCTGCGCCGCCCCGGCACGGAAGCGGCGCACATGGGCCTGCAGCCGGTGGCGGCGCCCGGGCTCGTCGGCCACCACCCGCAGGGCCTCGCGGGCGGCCTCGGCCACCGCCGCGGGCATGGCGGTGGTGTAGATGTAGGTGCGGGCCGACTGGATCAGGGTCTCGATGAGGGCCTCGGAGCCGGCCACGAAGGCCCCGGCGGTGCCCAGGGCCTTGCCCAGGGTGCCCATGAGGATGGGGACCTGCCGCGCGTCCAGCCCCAGGTGTTCCAGGCTGCCCGCACCGGTGGCGCCGAGCACGCCAAGGCCATGGGCATCATCCACCATGAGCCAGGCCCCGGCGGCGGCGGCGTGCGCCGCCAGGGCCGGCAGCGGCGCCAGGTCACCGTCCATGGAGAAGACGCCATCGGTGCTCACCAGGATCTCGCGCTCATCCCCTTCCAGGGCCCCCAGGCGGCGGGCCAGGTCCCCCTCGTCGCCGTGGCGGTAGCGGCGCAGGCGGGCGCCGCAGGCAGCGGCGGCATCGATGAGGGAGGCGTGGTTGAGGCGGTCCTGCAGCAGGTGATCCCTGCGCCCCAGCAGGGCCTGGGCCACCCCCAGGTTGGCCATGTAGCCGGTGGAGAAGAGCAGGGCCCGCTCACGCCCGGTGAAGGCGGCCAGCTCCTCCTCCAGGGCGTGGTGGGCGCGGCTGTGGCCGTTCACCAGGTGGGCCGCCCCGGCACCGACGCCGTAGCGGTCGGCGCCCCGCTTGAGGGCCGTCACCAGGCGCGGGTGATGGGCCAGTCCCAGATAGTCGTTGCTGCAGAAGGCCAGCAGCGGCCGGCCGTCCACCGTCTGCCGGGGGGCCTGGGGGCCCTCCAGCACCCGCCGGGTGCGGTAGCGGTCCCCGGCCCGGCGCCGCGCCAGTTCGGCGGCCAGATCACGCACGGGCGGCGGCCTCAGGCGGCGTCGCTTTCCTGATCCTGCAGGCTGCGGGTACGCAGCCCCAGGCGGCGCATGAGCTGGTCGTCGTGGTTCTCGGTGGCGTTGTCGGTGGTGAGCAGCTTCTCGCCGTAGAAGATGGAGTTGGCGCCGGCGAAGAAGCACAGGGCCTGCATCTCGTCGCTCATCTCGCTGCGCCCGGCGGAGAGGCGCACGTGGGAGCGGGGCATGAGGACGCGCGTGGCGGCAACGATGCGCACGAACTCCAGAGGATCGATGGGCTCGCTCTCGGCCAGGGGTGTGCCCTCCACCCGCACCAGGTTGTTGATGGGCACGGACTCCGGATGGCGCGGCAGGTTGGCCAGCTGCTGCAGCAGGCTGGCGCGGTCGCGGCGGGATTCCCCCATGCCCAGAATGCCGCCGGAGCAGACGTTGATGCCGGCGTCGCGCACGTGGGCCAGGGTCTCCAGGCGGTCCTGATAGGTGCGGGTGGTGATCACCTGGCCGTAGTATTCCGGCGAGGTGTCCAGGTTGTGGTTGTAGTAGTCCAGACCGGATTCCTTCAGCCGGCGGGCCTGCATCTCGGTGAGCATGCCCAGGGTCATGCAGGTCTCCAGACCCAGTTCGCGCACGCCCCGGACCATCTCGATCACCTTGTCCAGGTTCTTGTCCGTGGGGTTGCGCCAGGCGGCCCCCATGCAGAAGCGGGTGGCCCCCTCCGCCTTGGCCTTGCGCGCCTCCTCCAGCACCTCCTCCACCGACAGCAGGCGCTCGGGTTCCACCTCGGCGTCGTGATGGGCGCTCTGGGAGCAGTAGCCGCAGTCCTCCGAGCAGGCCCCGGTCTTGATGGACAGCAGGCGGCTCACCTGGATCTCGTTGGGATCGAAGTGGGCCCGGTGCACCGTATGGGCCTCGAACAGCAGGTCGTTGAAGGGGCGCTCCAGGAGGTGGAGGATCTCCTCCACCCCCCAGTCGTGACGGAGTTCAGCCATGTTCAGGCTCCTTGGGGATAGCCAGGTCTTGCCAGTGCCCCCGTCTCCTGCGCAGGATGGCGCAAAACGGGGAGGATGATCGCGGCGGCCATGCGCCCCCGGCTCCGGGACCGGAACGGCTCCGGCGGGAAGAAGGGGGCGACCGCCAGGCGGCCCGCCGGGGGCGTCGCCGCGACAGGGCGGACACTGCGTGCCCGATCCCGGGCCGGATGCAACCTCTGCAGACGTCCCGGGGCTGCGGCAATATAACGCAATCTCCGCCATGGTGACAGGGAGGTGAACCATGCCCCATCGCTTGTGGTCCCGCATCGCCGGCACCCTTGTGGAGACCCTCTACCCACCGGTGTGCCTATGGTGCGGCGCGCCGGGGCAGGCGGGCATGGACCTGTGCCCCGGGTGCGCCCGGGAATTGCCGCTGGCCGGACCCGCCTGCAGCCGCTGCGCCCGCCCCCTGCCCGCCACCGCGGGTCCCCTCTGCGGGGATTGCCTGCGGCACCCGCCCGCCTTCGATGCCGCCCGGGCGGCCTTGTGCTACCAGTGGCCCGTGGATACCTGGATCGCCCGCTTCAAGTTCCGCGGACGTCTCAACCACGGCCGTCTGCTGGCCCGGCTCATGGCCCG
This sequence comes from Ectothiorhodospira mobilis, assembly GCF_016584115.1. Taxonomy (GTDB): domain Bacteria; phylum Pseudomonadota; class Gammaproteobacteria; order Ectothiorhodospirales; family Ectothiorhodospiraceae; genus Ectothiorhodospira; species Ectothiorhodospira mobilis. Next base: position 46,569 of record NZ_NRSK01000015.1, on the reverse strand, counting down.
GCAGCTGCTCCCCGGCGCAACACCCCCCGACTGCATCCTGCCGGTCCCCCTGCATCGCCGCCGTCTGGCGCAGCGGGGGTTCAACCAGGCGGCGGAACTGGCCCGGCCCCTGGCGCGGGCACTGCAGGTGCCCCTGGTGCCGGATGCGGTGCACCGCACCCGGGCCACCCCGCCGCAGCAGACGCTCGCCGCCGACCGCAGGCGCCATAACCTGCGCGGGGCCTTCTCCGTGCGGGCGGGCTTCGCCCCGGGGCATGTGCTGCTGGTGGATGATGTCATGACCACCGGTTCCACCCTTAACGAGCTGGCCCGCCGGCTGAAGGCCGCGGGGGTGCGGCGGGTGGAGGTGTGGGTGGCGGCGCGGGCGTGAAGCGCGGGGCGGGCCGTGGGCTGCGCCGCCGGGGCAGGGGGTTCCGCATCCCGGCGGCCGCTCAACCTGACCTGCCGTTCAGGTTGGGGAGGGTGTCAAAGGGCGTAATCCACCATCAGGCCGAGAAAGACCGCGGCGCCGAACCAGTTGTTGTTCAAAAAGGCCCGGAAGCAGTCCCCGGGGGCCCGGTCGTGGATGAGGTACTGCTGATAGAGGGCCAGTGCGGCGGCCACCGCAAGACCCAGGTGGTACCACAGCCCCAGCCCCGCCTGCTGTCCCAGCAGCAGCAGCCCCAGGAGTACCAGGGCCTGCAGGGCGCCGATGATGCCCCGGTCCGCCTCGCCGAAGAGGATGGCGCTGGACTTGACCCCGATCTTCAGATCGTCCGGCCGGTCCACCATGGCGTACATGGTGTCGTAGGCGGTGGCCCAGAGGATGGTGATGCAGAAGATGAGCCAGGCCACAGGGGGTGGCAGAGCGCCGGTCTGGGCGGTGAAGGCCATGGGCACCCCCCACCCGAAGGCCACCCCCAGGTGCACCTGGGGCAGGTGATGGTAGCGCTTCATGAAGGGGTAGGTGCCGGCCAGCAGCACCCCCACCACCGACAGGGCCACGGTGAGGGGATTGGTGAGCAGCACCAGGCAGAAGGCGAAAAAGGCCAGCACCATGGCCACCGCCACCGCCTCCGCCGGGTTCACCCGCCGGCAGGCCAGGGGACGGTCCCGGGTCCGGCTCACATGGGCGTCGATATGACGGTCGGCGAAATCGTTCATGGCGCAGCCGGCGGCCCGCATGAGGAAGACCCCCCCCACGAACACCAGCAGGAGCAGGGGGGCCGGCGGCCCCTCGGCGGCGATCCACAGGGCCCAGAGGGTGGGCCAGAGCAGCAGCAGGGTGCCAATGGGGCGGTGCAGCCGTGCCAGCAGGGCGTACTGGATCAGCCTGGCTCGCACTCCCTTGGCGTAGTCGGCGGTCTCGGTGTTCACGGCATCGGGGCCAATGCTGGGGATGGATGCTCCGCACCCGGCGGCCTCCGGTCTCCCGGTGCCGCGCAGGAACGGCTAGAGTGTATCAGAGCCCGGCGCGCGGGGGGCGCCCCTGCCCAAATCCCGGTGGCCCCGTGCCCTGCCGCGGCCCATGCCACAGACCCAGGGAGAGGAGATCTTCCCCATGCTCAGATCCTACGAAGGCCATATCCCCCGCGTGCCCCTGTCCGCCTGGGTGGACGAAACCGCCCTGGTGATCGGCGACGTCATCCTGGGCGCCGATGCCTCCGTCTGGCCCATGGCCGTGTTGCGGGGGGATGTGAACGCCATCCGCGTGGGGGCGGCCAGCAACATCCAGGACGGCAGCGTCCTGCACGTGACCCACGATGGCCCCTACAGCCCCGGCGGTCTCGCCCTGGAGGTGGGCCATGAGGTGACGGTGGGGCACCGCGCCGTGCTGCATGCCTGCCGCATCCGGGACCGGGTGCTCATCGGCATGGGCAGCGTGGTGATGGACGGGGCGGAGATCGGTGCCGACACGATCCTGGCCGCCGGCAGCCTGGTGCCCCCGGGCAAGACCCTGGAAGGGGGGTACCTGTGGCAGGGCAGCCCCGCACAGCAGGTGCGCCCCCTCACGGACGGGGAGCGGGACCAGCTGCGCTACTCGGCACAGCACTATGTGCAGCTCAAGGACCGCCATGCCGGGCTGGCCGTCCCCCTGGACTATCTGCAGGTCTGAGGGAGGCGGCGGGCTCAGCGGGTCAGGGGCACGAAGGTCAGTTCCACACGGCGGTTGAGGGCGCGCCCCCGGGCGGTGTCGTTGCCGGCCACCGGACGGTGGGGACCAAAGCCCACGGTGTCCAGGCGCACCGGCGCCACCCCCCGGCTCTCCAGGTAGCGGGCCACGCTCTCGGCGCGGCGGCGGGAGAGGTCCATGTTGTAGTCCACGCTGCCGGTGCTGTCGGTGTGCCCCGCCACCTGGATGGCGGTCTTCTCGTACTTCTTCGCCACCACGGCCACGGAATCGAGCACGTCGTAGAACCGGGCCTTCACCTCCGCACGGTCCACGTCGAAGGTGATGTTGCCGGGCATGTTCAGCACCACGGTGTCCCCCACGCGGGTGACGCTCACGCCGGTGCCCTCCAGCTGCTGGCGCAGCTCCATCTCCTGGCGGTCCATGTAGTTGCCCACGGCGCCGCCGGCCAGGGCGCCGATGCCGGCCCCGATCATGGCGCGCTGGGTGCGGTCGTGGTCGCCGCTGAGGCTGCCCACCACGGCGCCGCCGATGGCCCCGATGGCGGCCCCCTTGGTGGCGTTGCTCACCTTCTCCTCCCGGGTATAGGGATCCAGGGTGGTGCAGCCGGCCAGGGCCACGGCGGCGGCGAGGACGAGGGAAGGGATCAGAACACGCATGCAACCAACCTCACTGGAATGAATTCGGGGAAAGGGCGAAGCCAGCGGATCGCGGGGCGCGGCGTTCATCCCCCCGGCCTCAGCTGCGCCCGCACCGGGGCCGTGTCGGGCCGGCAACCGCGCCAGAGGTGGAAGGACTCGGCGGCCTGTTCCACCAGCATGCCCAGGCCGTCGGCGCTCCAGGCGGCGCCATGGTCCCGGGCCCAGCGCACGAAGGCGGTGGGGGCGTCAGCGTACATCATGTCATAGCAGCCGGCCCCGGGGGCCAGCAGGTCATCGGGCAGGGGAGGGACCTGGTCCCCCAGGCCTGCGGCGGTGGCGTTGATCACCAGATCGTATTGCCCCCCGGCCAGCTCCTCCAGACCACCGCCGGTGACCGCCCCCAGGTCGGAGAAATCCGCCGCCAGGTCCCGCGCCCGGGCGGCGGTGCGGTTGGCGATGTGCAGCGCACCAACCCCCGCCTGCAGCAGGGGCTGGAGCACGCCCCGGGCCGCGCCCCCGGCCCCCAGCAACAGGACCCGCCGCCCGGCCAGATCCTGATCCAGGTTGCGCGTCAGGTCGGTGACCAGGCCCGCCCCGTCGGTGTTGTCCCCCGCCAGGCGGTCCCCCTCCACCATGAGGGTGTTCACCGCCCCCGCGCGCCGGGCGCGGGGGGTGAGGATATCGGCCAGCTCAAAGGCCTGGCGCTTGAAGGGCACGGTGACGTTGAAGCCCCGGTAGCCCCGCGCCACCCGATCGCGCACGGTGTCGGCAAAACCATCCTCCGGGGCCAGCACCGCCTCGTACGCCATGTCCTGCCCCGTCTGGCGGGCGAACAGGGCATGGATGAGGGGGGACTTGCTATGGCCGATGGGATTGCCGATGACGGCGTAGCGGTCCTCAGCCATGGGCCTTCAGTCCATCCACTCCAGGGCCTGGCGGGCGTAGTAGGTGAGGATGCCGTCGGCCCCGGCGCGCTTCATGCAGGTGAGGGCCTCCAGCACACAGGCCTTCTCGTCGATCCAGCCGTTCTGACCCGCGGACTTGAGCATGGCGTACTCGCCGCTCACGTGGTAGGCGAAGGTGGGCACGCCGAAGGTCTCCTTCACCCGGCGCACGATGTCCAGATAGGGCATGCCGGGCTTGATCATGACCATGTCGGCCCCCTCCTCCAGGTCCATGGCCACCTCCTGCAGGGCCTCGTCGGAGTTGTGGGGGTCCATCTGGTAGGTGTACTTGTTGCCGGCCCCCAGGTTGGCGGCGGAGCCCACGGCGTCGCGGAAGGGGCCGTAGAAGCTGGAGGCGTACTTGGCCGAATAGGCCAGGATGCGGGTGTGGATATGGCCCGCCTCCTCCAGGGCCTCGCGGATGGCGCCGATGCGCCCGTCCATCATGTCCGAGGGGGCCACCACATCGGCGCCGGCCTCGGCGTGGGACAGGGCCTGCTGGGTGAGCACCTCCACGGTCTCGTCGTTGAGCACATAGCCGGTCTCGTCGATGAGGCCGTCCTGCCCATGGATGGTGAAGGGGTCCAGGGCCACATCCGTGATCACCCCCATCTCCGGCACGGCGTCCTTGAGGGCGCGCACCGCGTTCTGGGCCAGGCCATCGGGGTTGTAGGCCTCGGCCGCGTCCTCGGTCTTCTTGCCGGCGGGGGTCACGGGGAACAGGGCCATGGCGGGGATGCCCAGGCGGGCGGCGGCGCGGGCCTCCTCCACCAGCAGGTCGATGGACAGGCGCTCCACGCCGGGCATGGAGGGCACCGGCTCCCGCTGGCCCTGGCCCTCCAGGACGAACACCGGGTAGATGAAATCGTCGGGGGTGAGCAGATTCTCCCGCATGAGCCGGCGGGAGAACTCATCCCGCCGCATGCGGCGGGGACGGACCATGGGAAAGTAACCTTTGAACTGGGACATCGTGCCCTCCAGGCTGGTTCGGCATTGTACGGGTCCGGGACCGCGCGGGGGTGGACACGGCCCGGCGGCGACCGCTCCCCCGCACCCCGTTTCGGGGCATCAGGATAGCGGATTTGGCGCCGGCGGGCATACGGGCAGGGGCAGGACCCGGTGCGCGCGGCTTGGCGCAGACCCCGGCGCGGGCCGTAGAATGCCGGGTACCCATCCATCCTCCGGAGACCCCCGTAGCCCCATGGACACCGCACCCCTGGAATCCGTCCTCGTCGACACCGGCGCCCACCCCCGCACCTGTATCCTCTGGCTCCACGGCCTGGGGGCCGACGGCCATGACTTCGAACCCATCGTGCCGGAGCTGCCCCTGCCGCCGGGGGCCGCCGTGCGTTTCGTCTTCCCCCATGCCCCGGTGCGGCCGGTGACCCTCAACAACGGCATGGCCATGCGGGCCTGGTACGACTTCCGGGCCCTGGACCCGGGCCGGGGCGAGGATCATGCCCAGGTGGGGGAGACCGTGGCCCGGATCCAGGAACTGGTGGCCCGGGCCCGCGGCGAACACGAGCGGGTGATCCTGGGCGGTTTCTCCCAGGGCGGGGCCGTGGCCCTGCTGGCGGGCCTAGGGGAAGGGCCGGCCCCCGATGCCGTGTTTGTCCTGTCCACCTACCTGCCCGACGCGCAAAAGGCCGGCATCACCCTGGCGGAGCGGACCCGGGGGCTGCCGGTGTTCATGGCCCACGGCAGCATGGATGCGGTGATCCCCGTGGACTTCGGCCGCCGCTCGGCCCGGGCCCTGGAGGCCCTGGGGGTGGACCTGCAATGGCACGAGTACCCCATGCCCCACAGCGTCTGCGGCGACGAGGTGCGCGACCTGGGGGCATGGCTCGGGCGCTTGATTCAGGACTAAATCCGGTATAATGGGCGGCGTTCAACGTCATTTGTGAGGATTTGAATGCATCTGCCCAAACGCCTGCTGTCCCTTTCCCTCGCCGGCCTGGTGCTGCTGTCCGCGGCCCCGGCCGCCCTGTCCTCGGAACCGGCCCGCGTGCGCTTTTCCGCCCCGCCCTGGCCGGGGGTCACCGTGAAGACGGCCCTGGCCTCCCTCCTGCTTGAAACCCTGGGATATGACCCCAGGCTGCAGGAGCTGAGCTCCAACATCACCTACAAGGCGATGCTGCAGAACGATCTGGATGTTTTCATGGCGGCCTGGCTCCCGGCACAGCAGGGGATGTACGAGGCCAGCTTCGGGGAGGGCAAGCAGCGCCTGCTGGACCTGGGCAACAACGTGGACGGTGCCCGTCTGGGTTTCGCCGTGCCCGCCTATGTCTTTGACGCGGGACTGCAGTCCGCCGAAGACCTGGACGATCCCCGCTTCGCCGACCGTCTGGACCGGACCATCTACTCCATCGAGATCGGCTCGGGGATGAGCGACACCCTCAATGCCGCGGTGGAGAACGACACCTACGGCCTGGGGGATTGGACCCTGTCCGAAACCTCCACCCCCGGCATGCTCAGCGCCGTGGATCATGCCATCGGCCAGGGGGAATGGATCGTCTTCGGCGCCTGGACCCCCCACTGGATGAACATCGAATACGACATCCGTTACCTGGAGGATCCCCAGGACATGTGGGGGCCGGACGGGGGACACAGCGACGTACGCACCCTGGTGACCCGGGCCTTCGCCGAATCCCATCCCAATGCCACCCGGTTGCTGGATCAGCTCACCTTCACCGCCGCGGACCAGAGCGTCATGATCCGCGGCTTCAGCTTCGAGGAACGGGAACCGGAGGCGGTGGCCCTGGAGTGGCTGCGCGAGCATCCCGAAAGGGTCCGTTCCTTCCTCGACGGCGTGACCACCCGGGACGGCGCACCGGCCTGGCCGGTGGTGCGGCGCACCCTGGAACTGCCCGACGCCTGAAATCCGCGGCCGGCCTCAGCCCCCCTCCGGCACCGCCTCCCCGCCCGCGGGGGAGGCCTCCCGGGGCAGGGTGAAGACGAAGCGGGCCCCCTCGCCGGGGGGGCGCGGGTCCACCCAGATGCGTCCCCCCAGGTGCTCGACGATGCGCCGGCAGATCACGAGCCCCAGGCCGGTGCCCGGGGGCCGGTCGGTGAGCACGTCCCCCACCTGACGGAACTTCTGGAACAGGTGGGGGATCTCCGCCTCCGGGATGCCCGGGCCGTTGTCCTCCACCTCCACGCGCACATCCGCCTCCGCCGTCAGGCGCAGGGTGACCCGTCCCGTGCCCTCGGGGGCGAACTTCACGGCATTGGAAAGCAGGTTGATGATCACCTGCATGAGCCGGTCCCGGTCGGTGGTGTAGGGCACGGGCCCGTCGGGTAGCTCCAGTTCCAGGCGCACGCCCTTGTTCTCAAACAGCTGGCCCGTGGCCTCGCTGGCATCCCGCAGGATGCGAGTCAGGTCCCAGGACTCGGGATACCAGCGCATGGCCCCGGACTCCAGCTTGGCCAGGTCCAGCACCTGGTTGATGAGCCGGGTGAGGCGCTCGCTCTCGCTGATGATGATGCCCAGAAAGGCCTGGCGCCGTTCCGGTTCCAGCTCCGGGTTGTCGTGCAGGATCTCGGTGAAGGAGCGGATGGAGGTGAGGGGGGTGCGCAGCTCGTGGGTGACGGTGGCGATGAAGTCGTCCTTCATGCGGTCCAGCTGCTGCAGCTGGGCGTTGGCGGCCCGCAGTTCCCGGGTGGCCGCCTCCAGCTCCCGGGACTTGGCCTCCAGCTTCTGGCTGTAGGCGATGACCTGGCTGGCTTCATCCAGGATCTCCATCACCTCATCCAGACTCACCACCTCCCCCTGGGCCACATTGGACACCAGCACCCGCGCCGAGGCCGTGCCCACGGAGCCCGCCAGCAGCCGTTCGCACAGGTGCACCAGTTCGGCGTCGGCCTGCCGGGTGCGGGACAGGTCCACGCCGTGGCGGCGGCCGTACTCGTCGAAGGCCCGGCGAGCCCGGGTCTCGCCGATGAAGCGGCGCAGCAGGTCGAAGAGGTCCTCCACCGTGGCCGAACCGCGCCAGAAGCGGGAGATGCCGTAGCGTCCCGCCGACAGACGGAAGACGTCCACGAACAGGCTGGCCTGGATGCGCTCGATGGCATCCTGCTGGGTGAGCAGGGACACCGTCACATAGGCCCCCAGATTCACCAGCATGGACCACACCAGGGCGTGGGTCACCGGCGCCAGACCCTCCAGTCCGAACAGGGCGTGGGGCCGGAGCAGGGCGAGGCCGAAGGGACCGTCGAGGACGAAGGCCCCGGGCACCCAGCCGGCATGGGCCAGGGTGGGGAGGAACAGGGTGTAGGCCCAGACGGCAAACCCCGCGGCCATGCCCGCCAGGGCCCCCTGGCGCGTGGCCCCCTTCCAGAAGATGCCGCCGAGGAGGGCGGGGGCGAACTGGGCCACGGCGCAGAAGGAGACCAGCCCCATGCCCACCAGGGCCAGGGTGTCGCCGGTGGCGCGGATGTAGGCATAACCCAGGAGGATCACCCCCAGGATGGCGGTGCGGCGGATGCGCAGCACCAGCCGGGTGAGGTCGGTGCGCTGGTCCAGACGCAGCCAGCGCAGGCGCAGCAGGGCGGGCATGACCAGGTCGTTGCCCAGCATGGTGGCCAGGGCCACCGTCTCCACGATCATGGCGGTGGCCGCCGAAAGTCCCCCCAGAAAGACCACCAGCGCCAGGGCGGTCCAGTCCCGGGACAGGGGCAGGGCGAGGACGTAGGTGTCCGGATGCACGCCGGAATCCTCCAGCAGCAGCACCCCGGCGAAGGCGATGGGCAGCACGAACAGGTTGATGGCGAACAGATACAGGGGGAAGAGCCAGGCGGCGTCGCGCACGTGGCCCTCGCGCACGTTCTCCACCACCGCCACCTGGAACTGCCGGGGCAGGGCCAGGATGGCCACCATGGACACCAGGGTAAGGGCGATCCAGTGGCCGTAATCCCCGGGGCTGCCCATGTGAAAGAGCTGCGCAAGCCGCTCATGGTCCGCCGCCCGGTCAAACAGATCCGCCGGCCCGGAGAAGAGCACGAAGGTGATCACGGCCCCGGCCAGCAGGAAGGTGACCAGCTTCACCAGGGATTCGAAGGCGATGGCCGCCACCATGCCCGAGTGGTGTTCCGAGGCATCCACGTGGCGGGTGCCGAAGAGGATGGCGAAGGCGGCCAGGATGAGGGCGGCATAGAAGGCCTCATCGCTGTAGAAGGCGCCGTTGCCCACCAGGGCATCCGCCGCAACGGGATAGTCCACCATGACCGAGAAGGTGATGGACACGGCCTTAAGCTGCAGGGCGATGTAGGGCACCAGACCCACCAGGGCGATGGCCGCCACCAGCCCCCCCAGCAGGGGCCGCTTGCCGTGGCGGGAGGCGATGAAGTCGGCGATGGAGGTGATGCGGTTGATCTTGGAGATGCGCACCATCTTGCGCAGCACGATCCACCACAGGGCCGCCATGAGGGTGGGCCCCAGGTAGATGGGCAGGTAGTGCACCCCCTGTTCCGCCGCCAGGCCGACACTGCCGTAGAAGGTCCAGGAGGTGCAGTAGACGGCGATGGACAGGGCGTAGACATAGGGCCCCTGGATGATGCCCCCCTCGCGCCCGGAACGCCGGTCCCCCCAGAAGGCGATGGCGAACATCGCCAGCAGGTAGACCAGGGATACCGCCGCCACCAGGGCGGTGTTCATGCCCCCGACTCCGGGGGCCCGGGGCCATCCTCCCCCTCTTCCCGGTGCAGCGACCCCAGGGCGATCCAGGCGATCACTAGGATCAGCCCCAGCCAGGCCCCGTAGAGATAGAGGAACAAAAGCGGGATCCCCGCCGGCCGGGCGGTGGTGTCGAAGACCACCAGCAGGGGCGGGAAGAACAGCACCAGCCCCAGCAGGAAGGCGGCCACGTAGCGCTCCCGGGCGCCGCTGGCGGGGAGACGCCGGCCGCTGGCGGAATCGTCGCGGCGGGCCCCGGCCATGGCCTCAGAACCCCGCCGCCGGGCCGGAGCCGTCCTGCAGGCTGATGCTGCGCTCGCGCTGGCGCAGCTGGGCGGCCATGCTGGAGGAACGCATCACCTCGCCGAAGGTGCGATAGCCCTGGGAGCGCAGACGCTCCATGAGGCGCACCAGCAGATGGGCCGTGGCCAGGGCGTCCCCCAGGGCGGTGTGGCGGCCCTCGATCTCGATGCCGTAGCGGGTGATGAGGGCATCCAGAGAGTGGTCCTCGTTCTCGTCCTCCACCATCACCGACAGCAGCAGGGTGTCCAGCACCGGGTTGTCGAAGCGCACGCCGCAGGCCGGCTCCTTGAGGCTGATGAACTTCATGTCGAAGGCGGCGTTGTGGGCCACCATCACCGCATCCCCGACGAAGGTCTTGAACCGGGGCAGCACCTCGGTGATGGAGGGCTTGTCCCGCACCTGGTCGTCGGTGATGCCGTGGAAACGGATGGAACTGGGGGGGATGGGGCGGCCCGGGTGGATGAGCTGCTCGAAGGTCTCGCCGGTGAGCACCCGTCCCTTGACCACCCGCACCCCGGCGATGGAGATGATCTCGTCCCCGCCCATGGGGTTGAGCCCGGTCATCTCGCAGTCGAAGACCACGAAGCTCAGGTCCTCCAGGGGCGTGGACGCCCGCTCCGGATCCCCCTCGTGCTCGCGCATGAGGCCGAAATCGTAGAACTCCGGCCGCGGCGGCAGGTGGGCCCCCTCGGCCTGGAACTGGGGCCGGCTGGGGGCGATCATGGGCAGGCGCAGCAGGGCCTGCTCGCCGTCGCCACAGGCCTGGCTCCAGAGCTCGATGCCATGGCGCTCCAGGACGTCCCGCAGGGTCTGCCCCCCCATCTCGTCGCCGCTCTCGGAATCCAGCCAGTGCTCCAGTTCCGCCGCCGGCACGGCCGGGCCCTGCCAGGTGAGGTCCAGGTAGACGCGGCGGTCCCCCAGGAGGGTCTCGGCATAAAAGTGCCGGGCCCCGGTGTAACGCACCAGGTGACGCAGCAGACACTCCAGCGCCCGCACCAGGGAGAGGCTGTCCCCCTGGATCCAGAGGGGTTGGCCGGCCATCTCCAGTTCCACCTCCGGCAGATCCCGCAGCCGTTGGCGCACCCCCTCCACCAGGTCGTCGCTGTAGAGATCGGACATGGGGAAACGACCCAGGGCATGGCCGCGGAAGCGCTCCGCCAGTTCCTCCAGGCGTGTGCTCAGGGTCTCGCTCTCGCTGCGCAGCACCTGCTGGAAGGCGCGGCGGTCCTCCCGGGACATCTCCGGGTGGGCGTCCAGGGTCTCGGCGGCGGCCCGCAGGTTGCCCACGGCGCCGCGCAGGTCCGTGGTGAGGGCACGGCGCACCGCATCCACCTGCTGCATGGTGTCCACCTCGCTGGAGATGTCCACGAGGGTGACGAGATAGGCGCTGGTCTCCCCCCGACTGTCCAGGATCAGGGACATGCGGCCCTGCAGGACCCGCGTCGCCAGGGCGTTGGTGCAGACGAAGCGGGCGCCGGACTCCGCGCCTGCGGCCGCCTGCTTGCGGCGCCATTCCAGGCGCTCCAGGGTGTGGAGCACCGGCGCGCGGGAGACCACCCCGAACAGGGGCCGCCCCAGGCCCACCGCCTCCGGGGCCTCCAGCAGGGTGACGGCGGCGGGGTTGTAAAGCAGGATCTGGTGGCGGCGGTTGCACACCACCACCCCCTCGGCCAGCCCCTGGAGGATGGTCTCCAGCCAGCTCTTCTGCTCGTTGATCTGGGCGGTGGCGGTGGCCATGGCGCCGCGGATCTCCCGGCGGGAGCCCTTGAGGGCGTCCCCCAGGGCCTGCACGGCGGCCGGCAGGTCGCCGAGGACATGGCTCCGGGGGGGGTGGATCTCGGTATCGGCGGTGCGGGATTCCAGCAGGGCGCGCACGTCCCGGGCCAGGACCCGGGCGGGACGGCGCACCTGGCGGCGGATGAGCCAGGCGCACAGACCCACGGGGGGGAGCAGGGCCAGGGTCGCCATCAGCGGCACCCCGAACAGGTCCCGGGGCGGCAGACCCCGGACCAGGAGTTCCCAGTTGGCCACCGCCACCAGGGTGCCGTAGCCAACGACCACCACCAGGGCCAGGGAGAGGAGGATGGGCAGGCGTCTATCCACCGGGGATGGGGGGGTCAGGTTTCGCCCTGGGGCATGTAGGCGCGCACCCGCTCCACCACCTCGCGGGTGGAGAAGGGCTTGGTGATGTAGTCGTCCGCCCCCATGGCCAGCCCCTTCTCCTTCTCGATCTGGCGGCCCTTGGCGGTGAGCATGAGGATGCGCACGTCGCGCCACTCGGGGTTGGCGCGGATGGTCTGGCAGACCTCGTAGCCGTCCCGCCGGGGCAACATCACATCCAGCAGGATCACCTGCGGCGGCTGCTGGCGCACGGCCTCCAGGGCGCTCTCGCCGTCCCGGGCGACGCGCACATCGAAGCCCGCCTGCTTCATCAGGAACTCCAGCGAGAGGACGATGTTGGGCTCATCGTCCACCACCAGTACCGATTGCGGCGACATGCACTCCTCCTCCGTACCCGGCCGGTGGCGCCGATGGGCCCGGCGCCGGACGGTCCGCTTCCGCGGGGGCGGCGGGCCCTGCCGGGTCCTGTCGATCTTTTTTGCGATCTTGTCGTTGTGTCCGGGGCCCCGGGGCCAACATAGCACAGACGCCCCGGGGCGTCGTGAATCAGTCCGTGGCGATGCGGGCCCGGGCCTCCCGGATGCGCGCCCGCACCTGCTCGGGGGCGGTGCCGCCGTGCACGTTGCGGGCCGCCAGGGAGCCCTGCAGGGTGAGCACCTCGAAGACGTCCGCCTCGATGGTGGTGGAGAAGCGGCGCAGTTCCTCCAGCTCCATCTCCCCCAGGTCGCGGCCGCTCTCCAGGCCATGGCGCACCGCCCGGCCCACCACCTCGTGGGCGTCGCGGAAGGCCATGCCCTTGCGCACCAGGTAGTCCGCCAGGTCGGTGGCGGTGGCGAATCCCTTGCGCGTGGCTTCCTCCATGGCCGCGGCCCGCACCTGGATATGGGGCACCATGTCGGCGAAGGCCCGCAGGCTGCCGGCCAGGGTGTCCACGGTATCGAACAGGGGCTCCTTGTCCTCCTGGTTGTCCTTGTTGTAGGCCAGGGGCTGGGCCTTCATGAGGGTGAGCAGGGCGATCAGGTTGCCGTTGACCCGGCCGGTCTTGCCCCGCACCAGCTCGGGCACGTCGGGGTTCTTCTTCTGGGGCATGATGGAGGAGCCGGTGCAGAAACGGTCCGGCAGGTCCACGAAGCCGAACTGGGCGCTGGCCCAGAGCACCAGCTCCTCGGACCAGCGGGAGAGGTGGGTCATGATCAGGGCCCCGGCGGCGCAGAACTCGATGGCGAAGTCGCGGTCGCTGACCGCGTCCAGGGAGTTGTCGGAGACGGCCTCGAAACCCAGCAGTTCGGCGGTGTAGTGCCGGTCCAGGGGGTAGGGGGTGCCCGCCAGGGCGGCGGCGCCCAGGGGCAGCACGTTGACCCGGCGGCGGCAGTCCCCGAGGCGGGTATGGTCCCGCTCCAGCATCTCGAACCAGGCCATCATGTGGTGACCGAAGGTGACCGGCTGCGCGGTCTGCAGGTGGGTGAAACCGGGCATCACCGTCGCCGCCTCGCGTTCGGCCAGGTCCAAAAGCCCCCGCTGCAGGCGGCGCAGTTCGGCCATGAGCCCGTCGATGGCCTCGCGCAGGTACAGGCGGATGTCGGTGGCCACCTGGTCGTTGCGGGAGCGGCCGGTGTGCAGCTTCTTGCCCACGTCGCCGATGCGCTGGGTGAGCCGCGCCTCCACGTTCATGTGCACGTCCTCAAGGGACACGGACCACTCGAAATCGCCGGACTCGATCTCCGCCCGCACCGCCTCCAGCCCCTCCAGGATCTGCCGGCACTCGGCGTCGGTAAGCACCCCCACATGGGCGAGCATGCGGGCATGAGCCATGGAGCCCTCGATGTCGTGGCGGTAGAGGCGGCGGTCGAAGTCCACCGAGGCGGTGAAGGCCTCGACGAAGCGGTCCGTGGGTTCCGAGAAGCGCCCGCCCCAGGGCTTGTCCTGCGATGCCTTTGAATTCATGACCCGTCTGCGTCTTTGCACGTGAATCGTTTAGTATACCATTGGCACACCCGGGGCGCGGGAACCCGGCACCCCAACCTCACCAGGCCCGCCGATGGCGGGAAAGAGGCGGCGCGCGCAGCATGAGGACCGGCGAGCACAAGACCCAGGAACACCCCCATGGCGATCCCGGGGGACAGGCGATCTTCCTGCCCAACTTCTGTGAGGGCCGCACCTTCTTTCTCGTGGTGCTCATCGCCCAGCTCCTCGCCTTCCTGGTGGCCCTGTCCTCCACGCCGCCGCAGCACGGCTTCTGGCTCAACCTGGCCCTGGTCTCCCTGTTCGTGCAGTGGGTGGCCCTGGGCACGGGGCTGGTGCTGTGCCTGGCCCGGCGCCTCCTGGACCGGCTGGGCCCCTTCGTGGCGGCGGCGGGGACCTGGCTCATCGTCCAGGCCGTCATCCTGGTGTTCACCCTCCTGGCCCTGGTCCTGGGCCGCCTCTGGGGCTGGGAAACCCTGGGCAGCGGCCTGAGCAACGAGGAGTTCCTGCTGCGCACCCTGTCCATCGGCGCCATCGTCAGCGCCGTGGCCCTGCGCTACCTGTATGTACAAAAGCAGTGGCAGTACAACGTGGAGGCGGAGGCCCGCTCCCGGGTGCAGGCCCTGCAGGCGCGCATCCGCCCCCACTTCCTCTTCAACAGCATGAACACCATCGCCAACCTCACCCGCAGCCGACCGGAGGTGGCCGAATCCACGGTGATGGACCTGGCGGACCTGTTCCGCGCCACCCTCTCCAGCCGGGAGACGGGCTCCCTCTCGGAGGAGATCGCCCTGGCCCGGCAGTACCTGCGCATCGAGGCCCTGCGCCTGGGGGAACGGCTGCGGGTGCATTGGGATGTGGATGAACGGCTGTCGCCGGATCATCCCGTACCCAGCCTCATCCTCCAGCCCCTGGTGGAGAACTCCGTCTACCACGGCATCGAACCCAGCACCGAGGGGGGCACGGTGACGGTGGCCCTGCGTCAGGCCGGGGAGATGCTGCGCATCACCGTGGAAAACCCCATGCCCTCCCAGGAACACCGGCGCAGGCGCCCGGGCAACCGTTTCGCCCAGGAGAGCATCCGCCAGCGCCTGGCCCTGGCCTACCGCGGCCGGGCGCGTATGGAGACCACCCAGTCCGCGGACCACTACCGCGTGGACATCCTGGTCCCGAGGAGAACGTCATGAAGGTCCTCATCGTCGATGATGAACAGCCGGCCCGCGAGCGCCTGGCCTCCCTGTTGCGCACCCTGCCGGACTATGAAGTGGCGGGGGAGGCGGCCAACGGCGTGGAGGCGGTGCGCGTGGCCGGGGAAACCCACCCGGAGATCGTGCTCATGGACATCCGCATGCCGGGCATGGACGGTCTCGAGGCGGCGCGTCACATGGCGCAGATGGAGACCCCGCCGGCCATCCTCTTCGTCACCGCCTACGAGACCCACGCCATCGAGGCCTTCGAGGCCCAGGCGGTGGACTACCTGCTCAAGCCCGTGCGCGAGGAACGCCTGCGCAGCGCCCTGGAGAAGGCCCAGCGCCCCAACCGGGCGCAACTGGAGGGGTTGAACCAGTCCACCCGCGAGGAAACGGCCCGCAGCCACATCTGCGCCCGGGTGCGGGGCAATCTGGAGCTGATCCCCGTGGAGAGCGTGCACTACTTCCAGGCCGATCAGAAATACGTCACGGTGCGCCACGATGGCGGCGAGGTGCTCATCGAGGAACCCCTCAAGGCCCTGGAGGAGGAGTTCGGCGACCGCTTTCTGCGCATCCACCGCAATGCCCTGGTGGCCCGCGACCGCTTCAGCGGCATGGAGAGACGGGACCACGGGGGGTTCGAGGTGGTGCTCAAGGACACCGACGAGCGTCTGGAGGTGAGCCGCCGCCACGTGGCCGAGGTGCGCCGCTTCCTCAAGAGCCTCTGACCCCCGGCAAGGGAACCCGACCGAAGGCCGGAGACCCGGCCTGGGTCAACAAAAGTTGACACAGCCCCGTCCGCCCCGTGTGTTGAAAGGCAGACATAATGTATGGTTGCGTTGTACGATACCGCGAATCCCCGATAGGGTCATTTTTTCACGAGCCATCACCCGCCCATGCCGAAGACTGAACTGAAGATCGCCACCCGCAAGAGCCCACTGGCCGTATGGCAGACCGAAGAGGTGGCCCGCCGGGTCAAGGCCCTGTTCCCCGACGTCCAGATCACCCTGGTGAAGATGACCACCCAGGGGGACGTGATGCTGGACACCCCCCTGGCCAAGGTGGGTGGTAAGGGCCTGTTTGTGAAGGAACTGGAGACCGCCCTCATGGACGGCACCGCGGACATCGCCGTGCATTCCATGAAGGACGTGCCCATGGAACTGCCCGAGGGCCTGGAACTGCCGGTGGTCCTGGACCGGGAGGACCCCCACGACGCCTTCGTCTCCAATCATTACAGCGGCCTGGAGGATCTGCCGGAGAACGCCCGTGTGGGCACCTCCAGCCTGCGCCGCCAGAGCCAGCTGCGGGCCCGCTTCCCCGGCTTCCAGGTACTGGATCTGCGCGGCAACGTGAACACGCGTCTGTCCAAGCTGGACAACGGCGTCTATGACGCCATCCTGCTGGCCTCGGCCGGGCTCAAGCGCCTGGGTTTCGGCGAGCGCATCACCCGCGTGCTGGATGCGGACGAGAGCCTGCCCGCCATCGGCCAGGGGGCCATCGGCATCGAGTGCCGCGCCAACGACCCCGAGGTCATGGAACTCATCGGCCCGCTCAACGACCCGGACACCCTCGTGCGCGTCACCGCCGAGCGCGCCTTCAACGCCCGCCTCAACGGCGGCTGCCAGGTGCCCATCGGCGGCTATGCCGTGCTGCGTGAGGACGGCAGTCTGTACATGCGCGGCCTGGTGGGCGAGCCGGACGGTTCCCTGGTGCATCGCGCCAGCCTGGAGGGGCCGCAGGAACAGGCCGCCGAGATCGGCGTGGCCCTGGCGGAACAACTCCTGCGCGAAGGGGCGGACCGCATCCTGCGCGACCTGGGACTCAATCCGGTACAACCGCCTTCAGGCGACTGAACGATGCCATGAGTGCTGCGGGATCCAGGGCGACAACCCACGGGAAGGCGGCCCCCGCCCCATTGCAGGGGGTGACGGTCCTGGTCACGCGCCCGGCGCACCAGGCGGAGGGCTTCTGCCGCCTGGTGGAGGCGGCCGGGGGGCGGGCGCTGCGCTTCCCCGCCCTGGAGATCCAGGACCCCGCGGACCTTGCAGCCCTGGATGCCGTCATCGACCGTCTGGACGGCTTCCGGATCGCCATCTTCATCAGTCCCAATGCGGTCCACCGTGCCATCGGCCGCATCCATGCCCGGCGGGGCCAGCTACCGCCGGGCCTGAAACTGGCCACCGTGGGCCGCAAGTCGGCCCTGGCCCTGGAGAGACTGGGCTACCGTGCGGACATCTGTCCGCCGGCCCGCTTCGACAGCGAGGCCCTGCTGGAACAGCCACAGCTACAGGATGTGGCGGACCGTCCGGTCGTCATCTTCCGGGGTGAGGGGGGACGGGAATTGCTAGGTGCTACACTCACTGCTCGTGGGGCGAAGGTGACCTACGCCGAGGCCTACCGCCGCGGACGGCCCGACATCGACCCCGGTCCCGTGCTGCGGCTGTGGTCGCAGGGAGACGGGCATGTGATCGCCATTACGAGCAGCGAGGCCCTGCGCAACCTGTACGAGATGATGGGCGAGGCGGGGCGGCAGCGGCTGTGCGGCACGCCCCTGGTGGTGGGCTGCGGGCGCATGGTGGACACGGCCCGGGAGATGGGCTTCAAACAGACCCCAGTGGTGGCCGATGACCCCAGCGACGAGGCCATGCTGGAGGCCGTGCAGAAATGGGCTGAAAAGAGGAAGCAAACTCATGAGTAGACAGAAATCCAATCAAAAGGCCAAAGGCGGCAACAAGCCGAAGGCGACCCGGGTGACCGGCACGGGCCCGGTAAACCAGGACAAGGCGCCTATCGGGGGCGGGCGCCCGGTCGGGGACGCGCTGGGTTCTGCTCCGGCTCAGGACACGGCCGCCTACAATGCCGATCCCAAGGACCGCGACGCACTCTCCGGGCAGATCGGTACCAAGCCCGCCTCCGGTTCAGGCGAATCCTCCTCATCCGAAAAGGCCGCGGCCGGGGGCAGCACGAGCAACGCGCCCGCGGCCGGGGCCGGTCCATCCCAAACCCCAAAGCCCGAGGCATCTAATCCCGTGGACAACAAAGCTGAGACTTCGAAGACCGAGCCGGCCAAGAGCGGGTCCGGCAGCAACGAACCGGCCAAGGGGACAACCCCCCCGAAGGCCACCGCCGGCAGCGGTGCCGGGTCCGCCAAGCCGGCCACCACGCCCAAGGCCGCAACCTCCGGCCAGGGCGGCGGTGCCGCCGGCCGCACCCCGCCGGCGGGCGGTGGTTCCGGCAACGGCCGCAGCGGCAAACTGCCGCTGGTGGTGGGGGGCGTTGCCGTGGTCCTCGCCCTGGGGGTGGCCATGAACGCCTCCTCCACCGCCAAGGACGCCCTGCAGATGGCCGAAGAGGCCAACGACCGCCTCAGCAGCGCCCTCAAGGACCTCTCCGAGATGCAGGAGCGCACCGCCGCCCTGCCGGAGCAGGTGAACCAGCTGGAGCGCGACCTGCGCAGTGAGGTGGACACGGCCATCGAGGAGGCCCGCGCCGAACTGCAGAGCATGACCGAAAGCCAGGCGCGCCGCCTGGAGACCCTGGAGCAGGGACTCGCCTCGCTGCAGAACCAGACCGACCGCCCCGAACGCGAGTGGAAGGTCTCCGAGGTGGGCTACCTGCTGCGCATCGCCCAGCATCGCATGGACTTCATGAACGATGCCGACGGCGCCATGGCCGCCCTGGCCGCCGCCGACGAGATGCTCAAGGAGATGGGCGATCCGCGCTTCGGTGACGTGCGCGACGCCATCGCCCGGGAACGGCAGGCCCTCAAGGGGTATGAAGGCAACCAGGTGGACGACATCGTCCAGGCCCTGGAGGAGGTCTCCGCCGAGCTCAAGCCCCTGCCCCTGAAGCAGCCCGACAACGACCAGGGCAGCCAGATGGTGGCCCTGGGCGAGCCCGGAGGCGATGCCGCCTGGTGGGAGCGCGCCTACTACCAGGTGCTGAACGAGCTGAACGAGCACATCACCGTGCGTCAGCACCAGCAGGTGGTGCGTTCCATGCCCGATGCCGACACCGAACTGTTCATGCGCCAGGTCCTGGCCCTGCGCATCGAGTCGGCCCGTCTGGCGGCCCTGCGCTATGACCAGGAGGACTACCGCGACAACCTGGAAAGCGCCCGGGAACTGCTGGTGGAATACTTTGCCTCCGAACCGGTGGCCCCGCTGATGAAGCGCCTGGAAGACCTGCAGAAGCGTGAACTGCGGGCCGAGCAGCCGGAGATTGGCAAGTCCTACGAACTGCTCGTTCAGGTGGAGGGATAAGCCATGAAATCGTTGATCGTGATCTTCCTGGTCCTCATCGCATCGGCGGTGGGCACCCTCATGTTCATGGAAGAGCCCGGCTATGTCCTGTTCGCCTACGGCGACATGAGCCTCGAGACCAGCCTGGCCTTCTACATCGCCGCCATGGTGGTGGTGCTTCTGCTGCTCTACGCGGTCATCCGTTTCCTGGTGGGGCTGTTCGGTCTGCCCGGCAACATGAGCGCCCGGCGTCAGCAGAAAAAGGCCATGGTCTGCCAGCGGGGTCTGGCCCTGGGCATGGCGGAGATGACCGAAGGCCGCTGGAACAAGGCCGAGAAGCTGCTGGTGCAGTCCGCCCGCCGCGGGGACTCCCCCATGCTCAACTACCTGTCCGCGGCCCGCGCCGCGCAGATGCAGGGGGCCACCGACCGCCGCGACGACTACCTGCGTCAGGCCGCCCAGGCGGAGACCGGGTCCGACGTGGCCGTGGGGCTGACCCAGGCGGAACTGCAGCTGGACAATGGCGAATACCCCCAGGCCACCAGCGCCCTGCGCCACCTGAATGACATCGCCTCCAACCATCCCCAGCTCCTGCGCCTGCGTGCCCGCCTGTACCAGGAGACCGGCGACAGCGCCTCCCTGCTGGCCGTCCTGCCGGACCTGCGCAAGGCCCGCGCCCAGGACACCGAGACCCTGGACCGGATGGAGACGGAGGCCTTCGCCAGCCGTGCCCGGGAACTGTCCGAGGCCGGCGAACTGGCCAAGCTGGAGGGCCTGTGGGTGAACCTGCCCAAGACCTCCCGCAACCGCCACGAACTGGTGGAGCCCTACGCCCGCGCCCTCATCCGGCTCAACGAGCACGATCGTGCCGAGGCCGTCCTGCGCACCGCCATCAAGCAGCGCTGGAACGAGAAGCTGGTCTACCTCTACGGCCTGCTGTCGGTGAACGACGCCAACCGTGCCATCGGCGTGGCGGAGGGCTGGCTGCGGGATCACCGCCGCGATCCGGTGCTGCTGCTCACCCTCGGCCGCCTGAGCAAGCTGGCCAAGGCCTGGGGCAAGGCCCGGGGTTACCTGGAATCCAGTGTGGCGGCACGGCCCAATGCCGAGGCCTACCGGGAACTGGGTGAACTGCTGGAGCAGCTGGGCGAGGAGAAGCTGGCCCAGGATGCCTACCGCAAGGGCCTGCAGGTGGCCGTGGACGGCGGCGTGCGGGAACCCGCCATCCCCTCGGCCCCCAAGGCCGAAGAGGACCAGGCCCAGAGCCTGCCGGCCCAGTCCGGCCGCAAGGGCAAGGTCCGCACCCGCGGCAAGCTGACCCAGCCCCGGCTCTCCGGCGCCTGAGGTCCGGGCCGTGGGACCCGGCCGTGGCCGGGTCCCACGGCCCGCATCACGAAAAGCCCCCGGCTCACCCCGGGGGCTTTTTCTTTTGCCCGTCCTCCCTTGATGCCCGCCCGTCTTGCCGACCACGGGCCAGGCCTTCTAGAGTCGGGGTTCACGAACCTTCAGGAGATGCGGGCATGACACCGGTGGTCATCATGGGATGCGGCTATGTGGGGGAACGCCTGGCGCGCACCCTGCAGGCCGGGGGACGACGGGTCCTGGCGGTGGTGCGCAGCGCCGACCACGCCGGGGTGCTGCGCACGCGGGGGATCGAGACACTGCAGGCGGATCTGGACACGGGGGAGGGTCTGGACCAAGTCCCCCTCATGGGCGCCCTGGTGCTGCACAGCGTGCCGCCCCCGAACCAGGGTCAGGAGGATCCCCGCACGCAGCGGCTCGCCGCGGCCTGTCGCCGCAATCCGCCCGAGCGCATCGTCTACCTGAGCACCACCGGGGTCTACGGCGACCGCGGCGGGGCCACCGTGGACGACCTGACCCCGACGGCACCGGCCACGGACCGGGCCCACCGGCGCCTGGACGCGGAGGGACAACTGCGGGCACTGGAAGGGGAGACGGGGGTACCGGTGGTGGTGCTCCGGGTCCCCGGGATCTACGGCCCCGGGCGGCTGCCGCTGGCGGCCATCCGCGCCGGACAGCCGCTGATCCGGCCCGAGGAGGCCGGTCCGGGCAACCGCATCCACGTGGACGACCTGGTGGCCCTGTGCGCCGCGGCCCTGGACCATGGCCCCAGCGGGGAGACCTACAACGTGGGGGACGGGGATCACCGTTCCATGACCGCCTTCTTCCAGGCGGTGGCGGACGCCGCGGGTCTGCCGCATCCCCCCTGCATGGGCATGGCCGAGGCCGAGGGACACCTCAGCCCCATGATGCTCTCCTTCCTGCGGGAATCCCGCACGGTACAGGTGGCCCGGGGGCTGGCGGACCTGGGGGTGCAGTTGCGTTATCCGCGCATGGAGGCGGGCATCCGCGCCTCCCTGGAGGAGGAAGCCGCCGGCGACGCGGGGTGAATCGCCCCGGCGCCCGGCCCCGGGATTGCCCCCGTGATTGCCGTATCGCAATGGGCATGGCAGGATGGCGGCCCCACAGCGAAGCGACCAAAGGACACCCTGCCTTGATCCGCAAGAACCCCAGCGGCCACCTGCCCGTCGTGGCCGAATCCGCCTTCATCGACCCCACGGCCATCCTCTGCGGCAAGGTGCAGGTGGGGGAGAATGTCTTCATCGGGCCCTATGCGGTCATCCGCGCCGACGAGCTGGACGCCGACGGCGGCCTGGAGCCCATCGTCATCGGGGACAACTCCAACATCCAGGACGGCGTGGTGATCCATTCCAAGTCCGGGGCCCGGGTGGAGATCGGCGAGCACACCTCCATCGCCCACCGTTCCATCATCCACGGCCCCTGCCAAGTGGGGCACCGGGTCTTCATCGGATTCAACACGGTGCTGTTCAACTGCACCGTCGGGGCGGGATCGGTGATCCGGCACAACTCCGTGGTGGAGGACTGCCAGGTGCCCGAGGGGTTCTATATCCCCTCCACCAGCAACATCCACTCCGCCACGGATCTGTCGCGGATCGAGCCGGTGACGGCGGACGCCTCCAGCTTCTCCGAGGATGTGGCCCTCACCAACCGCCAGCTGGTGGCCGGCTACAAGCGCATCCAGAACGAGCTCTAAAGGGGGGAGGCGGCCGGAGCGGGCCCGGCCGCCGGATGTCCGGAAGGGATTACATCCGTTCCCGGGCCATCTCCTGCACCTTCTGCAGCATCTCGGGATCGTTCTGCAGGGTCATGGCCACCCGGTTGTAGTCC
This sequence comes from Ectothiorhodospira mobilis, assembly GCF_016584115.1. Lineage (GTDB taxonomy): Bacteria > Pseudomonadota > Gammaproteobacteria > Ectothiorhodospirales > Ectothiorhodospiraceae > Ectothiorhodospira > Ectothiorhodospira mobilis. The sequence goes on along the minus strand of NZ_NRSK01000015.1, from coordinate 24,176 downwards.
TCCACGCTCATGCCCTGGTCCTTGACGGCACTGATCATCTCCTCCTGGGCCGCCTGCTGCAGTTCCTGCGCCCGGGACTGATCCTCCACCCCTTCCAGGCGGCTGGCGAAGTCATCCCGGATCTTCTGCACGGCCACGAAGGCGTCCACGAAGGTGTCCAGGGTATTGGGATCCACCTCCATCTGCTGCTGCCCCATGCCGGGCTGCTGCTGGCCTTGCTGGGCCTGCTGGGCGACTGCGGGGGTGGTGAGGCCGGCCAGGGCAAGGCACAGGGCCGTGGCGGGCAGGGTCTGGAGGATACGACGCTTCATGAGGGATGCTCCTCGATGCTTGGATGGTAACGAATCACCTTGCAGCGTCCATGCCATGGATCGGATACAGGCCACGAGCGGCCCTAGGCGGCGTTGGAGACCCGCGCAGGGGGGATTCTGGTGTGCCGTTAAGGCACATGCGCCATCTCAGCCCGTGCGCCCATGGCACAAGGGGGACCGCTCCCGTCCCCTCAGGATGGATCCTCCGTCTCCGCCTCTGACTCCGGATCGCTCCCCTCCAGACGCCGATAGAGGGTGCGCCTTCCGATGCCCAGCACCCGCGCCGCCTGGCGCTTGTTGCCCTCCAGCCGGTGCAGCACCCAGCGGATGTAGCGATCCTCCACCTCCGCCAGGGTGGGCATGGGGGCATCGGCCTCCGGGGACCAGGGGAAGGCCGCCCCACCCCCGTCCCGGGGGCGCCGGGTGACGGCATCGGGCAGGTCCCGCAACTGGATCTGATCCCCCCGGCAGAAGGTGACCGCCCGCTCGATGAGATTGGCCAGTTCGCGCACATTGCCGGGGAAGGCATAGGCGTGCAGGGCCCGCAGGGCCTCCGGGCTGATGCCGTCCACGCGCCGGTCCATGGCGGCACCGAAGCGGGCCAGGAAGCGGGCCGCCAGGCGCTCGATGTCGTCCCCCCGCTCCCGCAGGGGCGGCACATGCAGACGGAAGGTCTCCAGGCGGTAGTACAGGTCCTCGCGGAAGGACTGTTCCCGGATCAGGGCGGCGGGATCCCGGTGGGTGGCGGCCACCACGCGCACGTCCGTGGCCGCCTCCCGGTTGCTCCCCACGGGACGCACCCGGCCGTCCTGGAGCAGGCGCAGCAGCTTGGCCTGCATGGCCATGGGCATCTCGCCGATCTCATCCAGGAGCAGTGTCCCGCCATGGGCCTCCTGGAACAGCCCGCGGCGGGCCTGGCGCGCTCCGCTGAAGGCCCCGGCGGCGTGGCCGAAGAGCTCGCTCTCCATGAGTTCGCCGGGGATGCCGGCACAGTTGATGGCCACGAAGGGACCGTTGGCCCGGGGGCTCTCGGCATGGATGGCCCGGGCCACCAGTTCCTTGCCGGTACCGGACTCGCCGGTGACCAGCACGGGGCCGGCGGCCCCGGCCAGCTGACGGATACGGGTATAGAGGGCCTGCATGGAGGGGCTGCTGCCGATAAGTCCGTGGAAGTCGTCCCCCTGGAGCATCTCCCGGTAGCGGCTCACCTCCGCCTGCAGCCGGCGGTTGCGCAGGGCCCGGCGCACGGCGATCACCAGGTGGTCCAGGTCCACCGGTTTGGTGAGAAAATCGTCCGCCCCCTGTTTCAGGGCCTCCACCGCCTGGGCAATGGTGCCGAAGGCGGTGAGCATGATGAAGGCCGGGGGCAGGGCGTGCAGGCGGCAGTCCTCCAGCAGGGCCAGGCCGTCCTCCCCGGGCAGGCGCAGGTCGCTCAGGACCAGGTCCACGCCACCCCCCTGCAGCAGCCGGCGTGCCTCCGGTACATCGCCTGCGGTGAGGACACTCCAGCCGGCATCCTGCAATTCCTCGGACACCAGGTCCCGGTGGGAGGGATCGTCCTCCACCACCAGGATCGTTGCGCGCGGATTCTCGTGCATGGCCTGGGAGGATCTCCTGGGTTGGGGAACGACTGTACGCCGCCGGGGATCTCCTGCGGCGGGGGATCAGACCGGGGCCGTGGGGATCTTGAGCACAAAGCATGCCCCGCCCAGGGGGCTGTCCTCCACGGAGATCTCGCCGCCGTGCTCGGTGACCGCACCATGGGCCACGGCCAGCCCCAGGCCGGTGCCCTGGCCCACGGACTTGGTGGTGAAGAAGGGCTCGAACAGGCGGTTGCGGTGCGCCGGATCGATGCCGGGGCCGTCGTCCTCCACCCGTAGTTCCAGGATGTGTTCCTCCCGCTCCCGCCAGGAGAGGCGAACGCGGCCGCCGGGGGCAGCCTGCACGGCGTTGCGCAACAGATTGACCAGGGCCTGCTCCAGGCGGACCCGGTCCATGGGGATCACCGCTGCCGGAGACGGGTCGCATCCTTCCAGACGGGTGCCGGTATGCTCCAGGTCCGGGCCCACCTGGGCGACGGCGGCCTGGATCAGGCGCCCCACGGCCTCCGGACGCCTGCGCAGGGGGTTGCGCCGGCCGAAATCCATCAGCTGGCGCACAATGTCGTCCATGCGCGCCACCTCCTGACGGATCTTCAGCAGGGCAGCCTGCGGCGGACTCTTTGCTTCCACGTGGCGCAGGGCCCGCTGCGCCTGACCGTCCACCACCCCCAGGGGGGTGCCCAGTTCGTGGGCCACCCCCGCCGCCAGGCGGCCGATGGCCGCCAGCTTCTCCGACTGACGCAGGCGCTCCTCGAGGGCCGCCTGCTCGGCCCGCCGGGTCTCCAGTTCGGCGGCGGAGCGCTGCATGTCGGCCAGCATGCGGTTCAGGGCCCGGGCCAGTTCCTGCAGTTCCCGCGGGCCGCGACCGCTGACCCGCAGATCCCGCTCGCCACGGCCCACCCGCACCATGGCAGCGGCGAGGCGGTCCACATGCCGCCCCACGGCGCGGTGGTGCCCCACCACCACCACGGCCACCAGCAGGAGGGTGACGGCACCCAGGGCCACCAGGGCGCGGAAACGCACCCGGGCCAGGTCGGCATGGAAATCGCTGCCCTGGCGGGTCACCTGCAACAGGCCGCGGATGCGGCCCCCCACGTCGATGAGCGGCATGAAGAAGGAGTAAAGCTCCTCGCCGTCGCGGTCATCATAGGCCCCGTGGGTGCCGGTGACGGTGGCCTCACGCGCGTCCCGGCGCCGCTCCATGGAGGGGCTGCGGGGGCCGCTGGCGGCCACCAGTTCGCCGTTCTCGTCATAGACATAGGCGCCGTAGACCTGGTCGATGCGAAACGCCGAGTCCAGGGCCTGCTGGATGTCTCCCCGCTGGCCCCGGGCCATGGCCTCCCGCAGGGGCAGGTGGATGGCCCGGGCCACCAGTTCGATGTCCTGCTCCATGCGGGCCTCCACCCCGGCCTCCAGGGTGCGCAGGCCGGACCAGCCGGCCGCCAGGATCACCACCAGCAGGGGGGTGAGGACGAAGCCGAGAACCGCGGTGCGCAGGCTGTAGGCCCGGGCACGCATCATCGGCCATGCCCTCACGGCGCCGCCTGCGCCCCGTTCCCGGCCCGGTCCAGGAAGACCACGGCACCAGCATAGCGTCCCGCCTCCATCAGGGGGCGGCAGCGCAGATGAACGGTGATGCATGAGGCGTCGGCGCGGCGCAGCTCCAGGGGGCCGGCGGGACAGCGGGGATGGTGGGGGCCCCCGGGGCATGCCTCGACACAGTGGGACAGCCCGGGGAGGAGTTCAGCCAGGGGACGGCCCATGAAGGTGCCGGCCTCCACCCCGAGGAGCGCGGCGGCGGCGGCATTGATGCGTTCGATGCAGCCGCCGGCATCGGTCACCACCAGACCCTCGGCCAGGGCCCCGGCCACCAGGGCAAGGCGGTCCCGTTCGGCCCGCAGGGCGCGCTGCGCGCGCAGTAATTCCTCGTTCTGGGCCTTGAACCAGCCGATCCATCGATTGTAGAAGAGGGCCAGGAGGTATTTCTGCGTCACCACCCCCAGCAGGCTGCCGTCCCGGCGGCGCACGACGATGCGCTTATACCCCTTCTCCCGGGCACAGGCCAGGGCCTCCTGGATGGTGCAGGAATCCGGCACCGTGTGCAGGGGGGCGGACATCACCTCGGACACGGGCCCCTCCAGGGAGGCGTCCTCCGCCAGCAGGCGCACCGTATCGCCGCGGGTGAGGATACCGACGGGTTCCTCCCCATCCAGGACCACGGCGGCATCCTGGCCACCGGTGCGCATGCGCATGAAGACATGATGCACACGATCCCCCGCCGCCACCTGCAGGAAGCGGGTCCCGGCCATGAGTTCCCCCAGGGCCTGGCTCTCGGTGAGCAACTGCGGGTCGATCCCCGAGAGCAGGTCGGACTGGCTGACGATACCCACCAGGGTCCCCCGCTCGCTGGTCAGGCATAGGTAGCCCACGCCGTCGCGCATGCGCGCAATCCCCTGCAGGACGTCCGCATCCGGGGGCAGGGTGGGGACCCGGGGCAGTTCCAGGGCTGCCAGGGGGGTATCGAAGGGGATGCCGTCCGTCCTCAGGGCCACCAGATCGGCGGCCCGCAGGACACGGTATTCCCCGTCCCCGCTGAGGACGACCACGTTGCGCACGTGGTAGCGGGCCATGGCGCGGGCCCCTTCGCGCACGCTGCAGTCCCCCCGCAGGGTGATCACCTGCCGTGTGGCGATGGATTCCAGGGTGGGGAAATACATTGATCGGTCCGCTTCCGGGTCGGTTCGGAGGAGGACGGCAAAGGCCTCAGGCGCCGGGCGCGTCCCCGTTGGCATGATAACCGATCCTGAAGCCGCCCCAATGCCTGCCCTTCACATAGATGGGCACGGACAGGTCGTGCATCACCTCGCCGGTATCGCGTTTGTAGGTCTGCAACAGGTAGGGCTTGTCGTGGCTGCCGCAGCGCGAGCCGGTGCGGTCGTTGAAGATGCGCTTGGTGCGGTTGCCCGCCAGGTCCTTGCGGTAATCGCCGGTGAGGGCCTGACTGTAGCGGCGGTTGTGGGTGGGGAAGTAGCCATGATCGTCCACCGCCCCGGCGAAGGCCACGCAGGGATGGCGCTCCAGGATGGGCTCCTGGATGGGGGGCAGGACGCGGTCGGTGAAGTCGTCGAAGCGGGTCTTGTACTTCACCGGATCGGTGTCGGGGATGGGCTGGTAATCGCGGTCGAACAGATCCTCCAGGGTGATGCGGCCCTGGTCGCAGGCCTCCTCGAAGGCACGGCCCACGGCGGCGGCCGCCGCCTCCGCCTCCCGGCGCACATCTTCGTGGACCGGGCCGAGCCCCACGTCCCCCAAAAGTTCATAGATGGTCTCCGCCCGTTCGGCCAGATGATCCGCCTGGGTGCTGAGATGGGCGATGTCGTTCTCCGTCTCCTTCAGGTGGCTGCTGACGGTCTGGATGGAACGGGTGACCTCGTCCAGATGACCGTGGTTCTGCTCGGCTCCCTCCACCACCGTGCGGATGCAGTTGTCGGCACCGGAGGAATGGTCGAGGATGGCCGACAGGTGCTCGTCCACCGAGGCCACCCGTCCGGCGCTGCCTTCCACCGCCTCCACCAGTTGCTGGATGGTGCCGGCCGCGTGGCGGGTCTGATCGTGGATCTCGGTCACCATCCCGCCGATCTCGGCAGTGGCCGAGGAGGTGCGGTTGGCCAGGTTGCGCACCTCCTCGGCCACCACGGCGAAGCCGCGGCCCTGGCTGCCGGCCCGGGCGGCCTCGATGGCCGCGTTCAGGGCCAGCAGGTTGGTCTGCTCGGCGATGCCGCTGATGACCTCGGTGATGCGCTGGATGTCGGCGGCCCGGCCCTCCAGGTCGGACATGGTGCGGCTGGCCTCCGCCATGCGGGTCTTCATCTCCTCCATGTGGCGCTGGGCGTCCTCGACGCACTCGTGACCGGCCTGGCTGGCGTCGTTGGTGAGGCGGGCACTGCGCGCCGCCGCCTCGGAGCTCTCCACGGAGGTGTGCAGGGTGCTGGAGATCTCCGAGGAGGCGTCGGCGATGCCGTTGACGGTGGAGACCTGGGCATGCATGCGCTTCTCCAGGCTGGCGGAGGCGTGGGCCACCTCGGCGGCGGAGACAGCGATGCGGGTCCCGGTGCGGGACAGGCGCCGGGTCATGTCCCGAAAGCCGTTCAGGTGCAAAAGCACCGCCTGCGCCCGTGGGTCCACCGGATCGGTCCCGGTGTGTTCCCCCCGGGCACACCGCGCCAGGCATTCCAGATCCCGTTCCCCGGGGGCCAGCAGCAGGCGGTCAACCGCCAGCAGCACGATGCCCGCCGCCACCAGGGCGGACACCAGGGACGACACCGTTCCAGGCCCCAGGAGCCAGGCCGGGATCAGGGCCGGGGGCAGGGCCGCCGTAAGGAGGGCGGCCTCCCACAGGATGCGTTTTCTCTTCACACCGGACATGCTTGCCTTCGCTTCCTTTGGAGGGTGCCCCCATCCGGGGGGCAGCCCCATGCTGCACGGCAGCACCCCAGGGGCCAGCCCTCCGTCATCCTTGATTGATAAAAGTCAATAAAAGACCCATAGGGATCCTGTCCGTCAAATATATCGACACTCAAGGAACGGACTGAAGGGTGGGCGCCTCAAAAGCCGGCCCCGCGGCGTCCGGCGGTCAGAGCCCCAGTTCGTCCCAGAGGGCGTCCACCCGGGCCTTCACCTCGGGGGTCATGGCGATGGGGCGGCCCCACTCCCGGTCGGTCTCTCCGGGCCATTTGTTGGTGGCATCAAAGCCCATCTTCGAGCCCAGGCCGGAGACGGGGGAGGCAAAATCCAGGTAGTCGATGGGGGTGCGCTCCACGGTGACGGTGTCCCGCACCGGGTCCATGCGGGTGGTCATGGCCCAGATGACGTCCTGCCAGTCCCGGGCGTTGATATCATCGTCCACCACGATGATGAACTTGGTGTACATGAACTGGCGCAGGAAGGACCAGATCCCCATCATCACCCGCCGGGCATGGCCGGGGTACTGCTTGCGCATGCGCACCACCGCCATGCGGTAGGAGCAGCCCTCCGGCGGCAGGTAGAAGTCGGTGATCTCCGGGAACTGCTTGGCCAGGATGGGCACGAAGACCTCGTTCAGGGCCATGCCCAGGATGGCCGGTTCGTCCGGCGGACGCCCGGTGTAGGTACTGTGGTAGACGGGATCGCGGCGGTGGGTGATGCGCTCCACCGTGAGCACGGGGAAGCGGTCCACCTCGTTGTAATAGCCGGTGTGATCGCCGAAGGGCCCCTCGGGGGCGGTGTCCCCGGGGTGGATCACCCCCTCCAGGACCATCTCCGCCGTGGCCGGCACCTGCAGATCGCTGCCCAGGCAGCGGGCCAGCCGGGTGCGCGAGCCCCGCAGCAGGCCGGCGAAGGCGTGTTCCGACAGGGTGTCGGGGACGGGGGTGACGGCGGCGAGCAAGGTGGCCGGATCGGCCCCCAGCACCACGGCCACGGGGAAGGGCTCGCCGGGGCGGGCCTGCTGCCAGTCGCGAAAGTCCAGGGCGCCGCCGCGGTGGGAGAGCCAGCGCATGATGACCCGGTCCGGTCCCAGCACCTGCTGGCGGTAGATGCCCATGTTCTGCCGTTCCCGGTGCGGGCCGCGGGTCACCACCAGGCCCCAGGTGATGAGGGGGCCGGCGTCCCCGGGCCAGCAGTGCTGCACCGGCAGCCGCCCCAGGTCCACCTGATCCCCCTCCAGCACCACCTCCTGGCAGGCAGGGTTGCGCACCCGGCTGGGGGCCATGTCCAGCACCTTGCGCAGCACCGGCAGGGTGTCCCAGGCGGCCTTCAGGCCCCGGGGGGGATCGGGCTCCTTGAGGAAGGCCAGCAGCCGGCCCACCTCCCGCAGGGCCTCGGTGGATTCCTCCCCCATGCCCAGGGCCACCCGCTGCGGGGTACCGAACAGGTTGGCCAGCACGGGGATGGAGTGGCCCTTGGGGCGCTCGAAAAGCAGGGCGGGACCGCCGGCCCGCAGCACCCGGTCACAGACCTCCGTCATCTCCAGGTGGGGATCCACCGGCACGGCGATGCGCCGGAGCTCGCCCCGATCCTCCAGCCCCCGGATGAATTCCCGCAGGTCACGGTATTTCATGGTGCCGGGCTCACCAATCGAATTCCGCCACCACGGGGGCGTGGTCCGAGGGCCGTTCCAGACGCCGCGGCGCCACATCGATCCAGGCGCGGGTGCAGCGCATGGCCAGGGGCTCGCTGGCCAGGATCAGGTCGATGCGCAGGCCGCGGTTGCGCCGGAAGGCGGCGGCGCGGTAATCCCACCAGCTGTACTGCCCCTCGGGCTGCTGGAAGCGGCGGAAGACGTCGCTCAACCCCAGCTCCTGGATCTGCTTCAGGGCCTGGCGCTCCGGGGTGGAGCAGAGGATGCGCTCATGCCAGGCCTCGGGGTCGTGCACGTCCCGGTCCTCCGGGGCGATGTTGAAGTCCCCCAGCACCACCAGGTGCCCATGCCGTTCCCGTTCCGCTTCCAGGAAGTCCCGGACCCGGTGCAGCCAGTCCAGCTTGAAGGCGTATTTCTCCGATCCCACCTCGGCGCCGTTGACCACATACAGGTTCACCACCCGCACCCCGTGGATGCTGGCGGCCAGCAGGCGGCGCTGCGCGCAGTCCAGCCCCGGGGGATCGGTGACCGCATCCAGGGGGGCCTCCCGGGAGAGGAGGGCGACGCCGTTGTAGGTGGGCTGGCCGTTGTGCAGGCCATGGTAGCCCATCTCCCGGAAGACCCCGGCGGGGAAGGCCTCATCCGTCATCTTGGTCTCCTGCAGGGCCAGGATGTCCGGACGCTGCTCCCCCAGCCAGTCCAGCACCTGGGGCAGGCGCACCTTCAGGGAGTTGACGTTCCAGGTGGCGATCCTCATGCCGCTTCCAATCCCGAATGGCGCAGCAGCGCATCGATCTCCGGCTCCCGGCCGCGGAAGGCCTTGAACAGTTCCAGGGCGGGACGTGAACCTCCCTGTTCCAGGATGCCGGTGAGGAAATCCCGGCCCGTCTGCGGATTGAACAGGCCCTCCTCCTCGAAGCGGGCAAAGGCGTCGGCGGAGAGCACCTCGGCCCACTTGTAGCTGTAGTAGCCGGCGGCATAGCCACCGGCGAAGATATGGGAGAAGCCGTGCTGGAAGCGGTTGAACTCCGGCGGCCGCAGCACCGCCACCTGCTCCCGCACCTCATCCAGGATCTTCTGGATACGCCCGCCCAGGCTGGGGTCGTATTCCGCGTGCAGGCGCATGTCGAACAGGGAGAACTCCAGCTGGCGCACCATCTGCATGGCCGCCTGGAAATGGCGCGTGGCGGTGAGCTTGTCGAACAACTCCGCGGGCAGGGGCTCGCCCGTCTCGTGGTGACCGGAGATCAGGTCCAGAGCCTCCCGCTCCCAGCACCAGTTCTCCATGAACTGGCTGGGCAGCTCCACGGCGTCCCATTCCACGCCGTTGATGCCGGCCACGCCGGGATGGTCCACGCGGGTGAGCATGTGGTGCAGGCCGTGGCCGAACTCATGGAAGAGAGTAAGCACCTCGTCGTGGGTGAACAGGGCCGGCTTGCCGTCCACCGGCGGCGTGGAGTTGCAGGTCATGTAGGCCACGGGCAGCTGCAGGTGGTCGCCGTCCCGCAGCCGGCCCCGGCAATCGTCCATCCAGGCGCCGCCCCGCTTGTGGCTGCGGGCGTAGAGGTCCAGGTAGAACCAGGCCCGGGGCTGGCCGTCCGGGTCCTGGATCGCGAAGAAGCGCACGTCCGGATGCCATACCGGGGCGCCGTCGGCCGGTCGGATGCGCACCTGGTAGAGGCGCTCCACCAGGTCGAACAGGCCCTGGAGCACCCGGTCCACCGGGAAGTAGGGCTTGAGGTCCTCCTGGGAGAGCTGGAAGAGGTGCTGACGCAGCCGCTCCGAGGCGAAGGACAGGTCCCAGGCCTCCAGGGTGTCCAGCCCCAGATGGGTGCGGGCGAAGGCCTGCAGGGAGGCCAGCTCGTCCCGGGCCGCGGGCACGGCGCGCCGGGCCAGGTCCTCCAGGAAGGCGACCACCCCCTGCGGGGATTCGGCCATCTTGGTGGCCAGGGAGAGGTGGGCGTAGCTGGCATAGCCCAGAAGCTGCGCCTCTTCATGACGCAGTTCGAGGATGCGTTCCATCACCCCGGAATTGTCGAAACGCCGGTCGTGGGGCCCCTGGTCGGAGGCCCGGGTGACATAGGCGGTATAGACCTCACGGCGCAGCTCCCGGTCCTCGGCGAAGGTCATCACGGCGTAGTAGGAGGGGAATTCCAGGGTGACGAGATAGCCCTCCAGGTCCCGCTGGCGGGCGTTCTGGCGCAGCATGTCCAGGGCGGACTCCGGCAGTCCCGAGAGGCGCCCGGCATCGGTGATCTGCAGTTGCCAGCCCTGGGTGGCGTCCAGGACGTTCTCCTCGAAGCGGGCGGTGAGGGCGGACAGTTCCTGGGCGATGGCCTTGTAGCGGGCCTTCTTGTCCTCGGGCAGATCCACGCCGCTGAGATGGAAGTCCCGCAGGGCATTGGTGATCACCCGCTGCTGGGCGGGCTCCAGGCGGGGGAATTCCGGCCCCTCGGCGATGGACTGGAAGGCCTGGAACAGGCGGGTGTTCTGGCCCAGCTCGGTGGCGTAATCCGAGAGCTTGGGCAGGCAGCGGTTGTAGGCCTCCCGCAGGGCCTCGCTGTTGACCACGGCGTTCATGTGGCGCACCGGGGACCAGATGCGTTCCAGGCGGTCCTCCAGCAGGTCCAGGGGGTGCACCAGGTTCTCCCAGGTGAAGGGACCGGGCTGGTCCAGGAGGCGCTGGATGGCGGCGCGGTTGTCCGCCAGCACCCGGTCGATGGCCGGTTCCACATGTTCGGGACGGATGTCCCCGAAGGGGGGCAGGTCCTGCAGATCGAGAAGGGGATTGGTCATGGGCGCGGGTTCGGGATCGGTGTGCCTGAGTGTGCGGCTAATGTAACACGGCGCCGCCAGCCGGAGGACGGCCCGGCATCCGGCTTCGGGTCATATCAGCCCGAGGTCCCGGGCCCCGCCCAGCAGCAGCCAGGCCAGGCCGCCGATGCCGGTGAGAAAGCCCACCGCCCCCAGGCGGGCACGCCAGCGCAGACCGCGCAGCAGGCGGGATTCCGGATACACCGAGAGCAGGTAGGGCAGTCCCCGCCGCGTGCCACGCCCGAGCAGATGCACCTGCGGCTCCCGGGCGCGCTGGGCCCGGGCCTCCAGGGCCTGGCGTTGGGCCATCTCCCGGGCCCGGTCCCATTCCGCCAGGTCCACCTGCCCGTCGCCGTCCGTGTCGATGGCCGCCATGCGTTGGGGATCCCGTTTCCACTCCCGCAGCAGGGCGGCCACCTCGTCCTTCACAGGTCCGGGATCGGCGCCCCCCTGGCTGTGGAAATGGCCCAGGGCATAGAGGGGATCGCCGGCATGGATGCGCCGCTCCAGATAACGGTAGCGTCCCCCCTCCAGCAGCCCGGCGGGAAGGGGGATGGCCCGGGGATTGGGTCGGTGACCGTACCAGCGTTCCCGGTGGGGGGTGTGGATCCGCGCCCCTTCCGGATCCACCACGCAGCGGCCGGTGTCGTCGTCCAGGGCGAAGAGATCGCCGCTGCATCCGGAGTGGACGGTGCGCCAGCGGGTGTTGCCGTTGTTCCCCTGGTGACGACGCTCCACGCGGTACTCATACCAGACGCAGGGGGTGCCGGAGAGGGGGGCGATGATGGGCGGGCCGGGGAGCAGGGCGGCCTGTCCCGTGAGTTCCACCGGCCCCTGGGCCGCGGAGCGTACACGGGCCGTGGGGGTATCGGCGATGAGGCGCAGCCGCCGGGCCCCGGTGACAAAGGCGGCCAGGGAAACGGCGGTCAGCGCCACCAGAAACGCCACCAGTGCCAGGAGCTCCCCGGACACGCCGCGCGACCTAGCCGAACAGGGCGCGGATATCCGGGTCCCGGGTCTGGTGTGCGGGGAAGTCCAGGAGCTGGAAGGGGCCGAAGCGCAGCAGGTGGGCCACCACCAGGTCCGGAAACTGCTCGATGCGCACGTTATTGCGGTTGACGCAGTCGTTGTAGAACTCGCGCCGGTCGGCGATGGCGTTCTCCAGGCCGCTGATGCGCGCCTCCAGGTGCTGGAAGCGGCCGTCCGCCTTCAGTTCGGGGTAGGCCTCGGCCACGGCGAAGAGCTGCCCCAGACCGGCGCGCAGTCCGTCCTCGGCACGCCCCAGGGAGGCCAGGTCCCCTTGCTGCTGTGCCCGGGCGACGCTGCCCCGGGCGCGCATGACCCGCTCCAGGGTCTCCTTCTCATAGGCCATGTACTGGCGGCAGACCTCCACCAGCTTGGGCAGTTCATCGTGACGCTGCTTGAGCAGCACCTCGATGTTGGACCAGGCCTTGGAAACGGCGTGCTTGAGCTGCACCAGATTGTTGTAGATGAGCACGGCGTAGAGGGCGATGAGCACGAGCATACCGAGCATCACATAACCGCCGATATCCATCAGGGATGCCTCCGGGTGGGGTACAGCGCCATTGTGCCCCAGGTGGCGGGGGAAGGGGAGTCCCCGCCGCCGGCGGGGACTGTACAGAACTACAAGGATTGGCCGTCAGATGTCCAGATTGGAGGCGGTGAGGGCGTTGGTCTCGATGAACTCCCGCCGGGGCTCCACATGGTCCCCCATGAGGGTGGTGAAGACCTCGTCGGCGCGCACGGCGTCCTCCACCTGCACCTGCAGCAGGCGGCGGGTCTCGGCGTTCATGGTGGTCTCCCAGAGCTGTTCCGGATTCATCTCCCCCAGACCCTTGTAGCGCTGGATGGAAAGACCGCGCCGGGCCTCCGCCAGCAGCCATTCCATCACGTCCTGGAAATTGGACACCTCGTGGCGGCGTTCACCCCGCTGGATATAGGCGCCGGCATCCAGCAGGCCATCCAGACGCTCGGCCAGGCTGCGGATGAGGCGGAATTCCGGGGATTCGAAGAATTCACCGCCAAAGATATCCCGGATCTCGGCGCCGTGGATGAGCCGGGTCACCACCACCTGGAAGCCGCCGCGTTCGTCTCCGGCGGTCTCCATGCGGTAGCGGGTGGCGCCGGCGGCGTCGCTGTCGAGTCCGGTCATGATCTCCCCGAACCAGGCCTCCAGGGCCTGACGGTCCTGGCGCGCCGCGTCCGTGAGGGGTCTGGCGAACACCATGCGCTCCAGGAGCACGGGATCGTAGCGGCGGCCCAGGCGCTCCACGGCCGCCATGACCCCGTTGTAGCGCCGCGCCAGTTCCTCCAGGGCCTGGCCACTGACGGGCGGGGTATCCGGGCTCACCACCAGACGCGCGTCGTCCAGGGCATGGGAGAGGAGGAGGTTGGTCATCTCCGGCTCGTCCTTGACGTAGAACTCCTGCTTGCCACGACGGATCTTGTACAGCGGCGGCTGGGCGATGTAGATGTGCCCCCGGGCCACCAGCTCCGGCATCTGCCGGTAGAAGAAGGTGAGCAGCAGGGTACGGATGTGGGAGCCGTCCACGTCCGCGTCGGTCATGATGATGATGCGGTGATAGCGCAGTTTGTCCGGGTCGAATTCGTCCTTGCCGATGCCGCAGCCCAGGGCAGTGATGAGCGTGCCCACCTCGGCGGAGGAGAGCATCTTATCGAAACGGGCCTTTTCCACGTTGAGGATCTTGCCCTTCAGGGGCAGCACCGCCTGGGTGCGCCGGTCACGGCCCTGCTTGGCGGAACCGCCCGCGGAGTCCCCCTCCACGATGAACAGCTCGGAGAGGGAAGGGTCCTTCTCCTGGCAGTCCGCCAGTTTGCCCGGCAGACCGGCGATATCCAGCGCCCCCTTGCGGCGGGTCATCTCCCGCGCCTTGCGGGCGGCGTCCCGGGCCCGGGCCGCCTCGGTGATCTTGCCGGTGATGATGCGGGCCTCGTTGGGGTTCTCCAGCAGGAAGTCATGCACCGCATCGGCCATGACGGATTCCACCACCCCCTTCACCTCGGAGGACACCAGCTTGTCCTTGGTCTGGGAGGAGAACTTGGGATCGGGCACCTTCACCGAGAGCACGGCGGTGAGCCCCTCGCGGGCGTCATCCCCGGTGGGGGCCACCTTCTGGCGCTTGAGGATGCCCTCCGCCTCCATGTACTGGTTCAGGGTGCGGGTGAGGGCGGCGCGGAACCCGGCCAGGTGGGTGCCACCATCCCGCTGCGGGATGTTGTTGGTGTAGCAGAAGATGTTCTCCTGATAGGCATCGTTCCACTGCAGGGCGATCTCCACCCCGATGCCGTCCCGGTCGGCATTCATGTAGATGACATTGCCGTGCAGCGGGCTCTTGTTGCGGTTCAGGTGCTCCACGAAGGCGCGGATGCCCCCCTGGTACTCGAACACGTCCCGGCGCCCTTCCTCGCGCTCGTCACAGAGTTCGATGCGCACCCCGGAGTTGAGGAAGGAGAGCTCCCGCAAACGACGGGAGAGGATATCGTAGTGGAATTCCGTGTCGCTGAAGATCTCGGTGCTGGGCTTGAAGCGGATCAGGGTACCGCTCTGCCCGGTCTCCCCCACCACCGCCAGCGGCGCCTCCGGCACCCCCAGGTGGTAGACCTGGCGGTGGGTCTTGCCGTTGCGGTAGATGGTCATCTCCAGGGTCTCGGAAAGGGCGTTGACCACGGACACGCCCACCCCATGGAGCCCGCCGGACACCTTGTAGGAGTTGTCGTCGAACTTCCCGCCGGCATGGAGGACGGTCATGATCACCTCGGCGGCGGAGCGGCCCTCCTCCTCGTGGAGATCCACGGGGATGCCACGGCCGTCGTCCCGGACGCTGACGGAACCGTCGCTGTGGATGGTGACCAGGATGCGGCTGCAGTACCCGGCCAGGGCCTCGTCGATGGCGTTGTCCACCACCTCGAAGACCATATGGTGCAGCCCCGTGCCGTCATCGGTATCGCCGATGTACATCCCGGGGCGCTTGCGCACGGCATCCAGACCCTTGAGGACCTTGATGCTGGAGGAATCGTACATCCGGGAGGGCTGATCGGTCATGGGCACACCTGCTGGACCTGACATGAAAGGACGCATTATATCACTTCAGGCCGGTGCCCCGCGGGGGTTGGACAGGCAAGTGCGGAGCGGGGGATGTTCCACGTGGAACATCCCCCGGCTGCAGACGACCCGGGGGCTGTCCGCTTCACCATACGGGGTTGAAGCGGCCGTTCCCCGCCCGTGCTCAAGGCCTCCCGGCCAGACGGCGGCGAAGTCGGAAAGGCGGGACGGGCGGAGCCAGGGGCACAGCCAGGACCATGTCCTCACGTGGGGGATCACCGGGGCAACGGTCCCACCGGTTCCATCCCCATCTGTAGCCACTGGATCAACGGTGCGGGTACGGGCGTGATCATCGAGGGCGACGGCTCAATGCAGAAGGCTTTGTTCCGCCCTGGGTCAGGAGAACCGCTTCTTCACCGGCGGTGCCTCCGGATTGAACGCGAACCTCTCCATGGCACCGGGCGCCCTGACTGTCCTGGCGGCCTGTTTCAACAGACAGGGCAGGACACTGACCTGCTGCTGGTCCCCGACGGTCCCGGGCGGGGGAATTTTGATCCAGTCCCTCCTGGCGGCTCCGCTTTGGGCGGCGGCTCACGCGGCTGACCCTGAGCAAGACGGCTTTGCCGGTCGCTGGGCGCTCCAGGGCTGGCAGTTGCTCCTGAATGTGGTGACCCGCCCGATCCTGCTGGTGATCGGGATCATCCTCTTCTGAATTCAGGCCCCAAAAGGGAAGGGAACCAAGGCCATCACGGCAAGGGCGGTCATGGGGTCCATCGTCTGGGCACTATCGCTTTAGCTCACGCAGCCACAAAGTCTTGTGACGGCTGAGTTTTGGCGACATCCGAGCCGCGTTCGACCTTGCTTTTGAAGCAGGAATTGGACGAACGCGGGTCGGCGGTGGAGCCCCGTCCACCGGATCGGGTCGAGTAGACCCGTCGCTCCCCGAACCGGCGCACCAGCTCGGCGAGGATCGCCGTCTTCCCCTGGAACACGGAGCCGATGGGAAGCGCACGGCGCTCCCCGATGTTCCACGCCGCATTGAGGTCGGCGTGCATGACGTGGCCGCACCAGAGACAGCGGAAGGTCTTCTGGTCGCGGCGGTTCCTCTTGTCCACTGTGCTGGTTCATGCAGGGGCATGGTTCAGATACCCATGGGAGAGGAAGAGCCCAGGCATCCAGGGCAGGGTAGAACAGGAGGTTGTTCCAGGACATCTGCTCAGATCAAGGTCCGGATCGCGTAGCCCAGAGACCTTCAAATCGGGTGAGGTCTCATAGCCCGCGAAGCTGCCCATGTTCCACGTGGAACATCCGGATCTCTTCCCAACCGGACACCTCCAGGGCATCCCCCTGGATGGCGGTGACAAAGACCTGGCAGCCCAGATGGCGCAGCAGATCCAGGACACCGGCGCAGCGGGCCGGGTCCAGTTCCGAGGCCAGATCGTCCACCAGGACCACCACGGGACGCGCGGTGCGTCTGCGGTGCAGGGCCACTTGGGCGAGACGCAGCAGCAACACCGCCGTCTTCTGCTGCCCCCGGGAGGCCTCCTGGGAGAGGGAGACCCCCTCGTGGCGGAAGATCACTTCCGCGCGATGGGGACCCCACAGGGTATAGCCCATCTCCCGTTCCCGGTCCCGGCCGCGGGCCAGGACCTGGTCCAGGGAATCCTCCTCCCGCCAGCCGCGCCGATACTGCCATTCCAATGCCCCTTCCACGGGGAGGCGGGCGCGCAGATCGGAGACCGTATCCCCCAGCTCCTGTAGATAGTCACGGCGGAAGGCGTCCAGTTGCCGGCCGTGACGGTCCATCTCCCGCTCCCAGGCGGTAAGGGCCCGGTCCGGGGCACCGAGGCGCAGGGCCTCGTTGCGCTGCTGCAGGGCGCGGCGGTAACCCTGCAGCACGGGCAGGTAATCCTCCTCGGAATGGAACAGGCCCCAGTCCAGGAATCCCCGCCGCTCCCCCGGGGGGCCGGCCAGGAGTTCATGGCTGTCGGGATGGATGGCCTGAACGGGGAAGAGCCGGGCCAGTTCCGTCTGGGCCCGCACCCGGCGACCCTGGACACGGGCCTGGGTGCCGCGCTGTCCCTTGCGGATGCCCAGATGGACCGTTTCCCCACTTTTCCCCTCCAGACGCCCGGTCACCATCACCCCCGAGGCCCCCCGGCGGACCACGGGGCCGATGCGGGCGGTGCGAAAGGATCGCCCCGTGGCCAGGAGGTGGATTCCCTCCAGCAGGCTGGTCTTGCCGGAGGCGTTGGGGCCGGTGATCACGTTCAGCCCCGCGCAGGGCTCCAGGCGGAGCCGCTCGAAGATACGCAGGTGCAGCAGATCCAGGCGGCGCAGGATCATCTCAGGCAACCGGCACCGCGAACCGCCACAGCATCACAACCGGATGGGCATGACCACGTAGAGGGCCCGCTCGGAATCGCTGTCCCTCACCAGGACGGAGGAACCGGCATCCCGCAGGCCCATGCGCACCTCATCGCCGCCCAGGTGGGCCATCACGTCCGTGAGATAGCTGACGTTGAAACCGATCTCCAGGTCCGGGCCCTGGTATTCCACCTCCAGTTCCTCCTCCGCTTCCTCCTGTTCGGGGTTGTGGGCCTGGAGCATGAGGCGATCCCGGGTCAGCTCCATGCGCACGCCGCGGTACTTCTCGTTGGAGAGGATGGCGGTACGGCTCAGGGCCTGGCGCAGGACCTCCCGCTCCACCTTCATGACCTGTCCTTCCTCCTGGGGGATCACGCGCCGGTAATCCGGAAAGCGGCCATCGATGAGCTTGGAGGTGAAACGCACCCCGGAGAAATGGGCGCGCAGATGGTTACTGCCCACCTCCAGGCGTACCGGATCGTCCACCCGCTCCAGCAGGCGGCTGAGCTCCATCACCCCCTTGCGGGGCAGGATCACCTGTCGGGGTTGTTCCGTCTCCACGGCGGCTTCCACCTCGTACAGGGAGAGGCGGTGGCCATCGGTGGCCACGCAGCGCACCCGACCCCGTTCCATCTCCAGCATCAGGCCGTTGAGGTAATAGCGCACATCCTGCATCGCCATGGCAAAGGAGGTGCGGTCCATCAGCTCCAGGAGATCCCGCTGGGGGAGTTCCAGGGTCAGCCCGCCCTTCACCCCTTCCAGTTCCGGGAAGTCCTCCGCGGGCAGGGTGCTCAGCTGGAAGCGGGATCGGCCCGATTGCACCAGCAGACGGTCCTCCTCCTGGCGTACCTGGATGTTGGCTTCGTCCGGCAGGGCACGGCAGATGTCCAGGAGCTTGCGCGCCGAGACCGTGGTCTGCCCCGGGGCCTCCACCGGGTGTTCCCAGTGGGCCAGCCATTCCACCTCCAGGTCCGTGGCCACCAGACTCAGGCCGCCCTCATCGGCCCGGATGAGGACATTGCCCAGGATGGGCATGGTCTGACGCTTCTCCACCGCCCCGATCACTTGCTGCAGCGGTTTGAGGAGGGTCTCCCTCTGGATGCTGAATCTCATCGGCTTCACCCCGTCTTGGTCTTTAATTAAGTATTGATCTTTTCAATGATAGTAATAAGGGCCACCCACGTGGTGTGGATATCCTTGAATTCATCTTTTTCTTCAATGCGTTGAGATGCAAAGACCCTGTGCGCGGGCTGTCGGGAAGGGGGCCGGAAGGCTGTGGGCGGCCTGTGGATAGTACGCACCCCCGATCCCCATCCTCCGGGTGGGCACAGGTTATCCCCAACCTTGCCCACGTCAGCTGGTGAGCGTACGCAGCAGATTCACGAAGTCTTCGTTGATGCGGGCATCGGACTCCCGCAATTCCTCCACCTTGCGGCAGGCATGGATCACCGTGGTGTGGTCCCGGCCGCCGAAGGCCTTGCCGATCTCCGGCAGGCTGTGGCTGGTGAGCTCCTTGGCCAGGGCCATGGCCACCTGGCGGGGACGGGTGATGGAGCGGCTGCGGCGTGTGGAATGCAGATCCGAGACCCGGATCTTGTAGTACTCCGCCACCGTCTTCTGGATGTTGTCGATGGTCACCAGCTTGTCCTGCAGGGCCAGCAGGTCGTGCAGGGCCTCCTTGGCAAAATCCAGGGTGATGGGGCGGCCGGTGAAATGGGCGTTGGCGATCACCCGGCGCAGGGCCCCCTCCAGTTCGCGGATGTTGGAGCGGATGCGCTTGGCCACGAAGAAGGCCACCTCATTGGGCAGTTCCACCCCCGATTCCTCCGCCTTGCGGTGGAGGATGGCCACCCGGGTCTCCAGTTCCGCCGGTTCGATGGCCACGGTGAGCCCCCAGCCAAAGCGGGACTTGAGCCGGTCTTCCAGGCCGTCCACCTCCCGGGGGTAGCGGTCACAGGTGAGGATCACCTGCTGCTGGCTCTCCAGCAGGGCATTGAAGGTGTGGAAGAACTCCTCCTGGGAGCGCTCCTTGCCCGCGAAGAACTGGATGTCGTCGATGAGCAGGGCATCCACCGAACGGTAGTAGCGCTTGAACTCGTCGATGGAGTTGTGCTGCAGGGCCTTGATCATGTCCGCCACGAAGCGCTCGGAATGCAGATACACCACCTTGGCGGCGGGATTCTGGTCCAGCATGGCATTGCCGATGGCGTGCATCAGGTGGGTCTTGCCCAGGCCGGTGCCGCCATAGAGGAACAACGGGTTATAGGCCTTGCCCACATTGCTGGCCACCTGCAGGCTGGCGGCCCGGGCCAGCTGGTTGGACTTGCCCTCGACGAAGTTGACGAAGGTGAAGTTGGGATTGAGATTGTTGGTGAACTGCGGGGAACTGGCCGCCGGCCGGGGATCGGCGGCCTCCCGCGGGGCCTCGGCGCTGCGCGTCGCGCCGGCATCGGAACGTTCCGGGGCCCGCGCGCTGGAGGCCGCCTTGCGGCCGCTGCCCACCTCCAGGCTCACACGCACGGCATCATGCCCCGCGGTCTCTGTCACTACCTGGCCGATGCGCTGGAAGAAATGGTCCTTCACCCAGTCCAGCACAAAACGGTTCGGCGCCAGCAGCCGCAGCACCCCTTCCTCCTCCACGGCGTGCAGGGGGCGGATCCAGGTGTTGAGCTGCTGTTCCGAGAGTTCGCTCTCGAGGCGTGCCACGCACTGTTGCCACAAGGCGCTGCTGACCAAGGCGGATCTCCTGGCGGAAAAGGGTGGGGGAAACCCTCAAGTCTAACTGCCGGGCTGCGGGGTTATCCACATCTTTTTCCACAGACCTCCACCCGCCGCGATTGACACCCATGGCGATCGCGGGTACTTTTACGCGCCTTGATCGGGCGCCTGATGCCCGCGCAACCCCACGACACAGGGTCCGTCGTCATGAAAAGAACATTTCAGCCCAGTAACCTGCACCGCAAGCGTACCCACGGCTTCCGCGCCCGCATGGCCACCCGTGGCGGTCGCAAGGTCCTGGCCGCGCGCCGCGCCAAGGGCCGTGCGCGTCTGTGCCCCTGAGCGGTTGACCGTTTCCGGGGACCGGCGTTTTCCCAGGACGGTACGGCTCACCCGGGCCGCTGAATACCGGGGTGTCTTCCAGGGGGGGCGGCGCATCAACCTGCATCCCTTCACCGCCGTCTGCCGTGCGACGCAGGAAGACACCGCCCGCCTCGGGCTGGCCATCTCCAAGCGTAATCTGCGCCGGGCCAGCCAGAGGCAGCGGATCAAGCGCTTGGTGCGGGAATCCTTCCGCCACCGGCGCAGCCAACTTCCCCCGGTGGACGTGGTGATCATGTGCCGGCGCGGGGCCGAGGAGTACACGAACCAGGATCTCTACCAGATCCTCGAGCGTCTCTGGAACCGGGTGGTCCGCCAATGCAAAAGCTCCTCATCCTCCTGATCCAGGCCTACCGCTACACCCTAAGCCCGTTCATCGGACAGCACTGTCGCTTCGTGCCCACCTGTTCCTGCTACGGGATCGAGGCCATCCAGCGTCACGGGGCCCTGCGCGGTTCCTGGCTGACCCTGCGCCGTCTTGCCCGCTGCCATCCCTGGTGCGAAGGCGGCTACGATCCCGTACCCGATCCCGTCCAAGGCCCCCAGCGAGCCCCCCGAGACCATGGATAACCTGCGCCCCGTCCTCTATCTCAGTTTCGTCTTCCTGCTGTTCCTGGTCTGGCAGACCTGGAACGTGGATTATGGCCCGCAACCGCAAGTGGCCCAGGGAACCCAGGAGGTCGCCGGCGCGGATGGTGCCGCCAACCGGGATGACATCCCCGACGCGGCCCTGTCCGAGGCCGGGGAGGCCCCGGCCGGGGAGGCCTCCGATGGGGCCGGTGCGGGCCAGCGCATCCATGTGGTGACCGATACCCTGGACCTGTACATCGATACCCGCGGTGGCGACATCGTCCAGGCGGATCTGCCCACCTATCCCGTCAGCCTGGATCAGCCGGACAAACCCACCACCATCCTGGACGCGCAGGAACGGGCCTACGTGGCCCAGTCGGGGCTGATCCATGACCGCGTCTCCGGCATCGACCACAGCAACCGGGCCCCCACGCACCACGCCATCTATGAGGCCCCGGCCACCGAATTCCGCCTCAAGGACGGCCAGGATGTCCTGGAAGTGCCCCTCACCTGGGAGAACGACGAGGGCATCCGCGTCACCAAGACCTACACCTTCCGCCGCGGGGAATTCCTCGTGGACGTGAGCCACCGGGTGGAGAACGCCAGCGACACGGCCTGGACTGGACGCCAGTACCGCCAGCTGCGCCACGGACCCACCCCCGAGCGGGACTCCTGGTTCCTCTACACCTTCACCGGCGCCGCCTACTACGACGGCGGTTACCGCAAGGAGGAACTGGAGAGCCTGGCGGAGAAGGTGGAGTCCAAGGAGCTCCAGGGGGGATGGATCGCCCTCATCGAACACTACTTCCTGAGCACCTGGGTGCCCGAATCCGGGGAGAAGAACCTGCTCTACACCCGGGAGGTGGGCACGCCCGAGGCCCCGCGCTACATCATCGGACTGCGCTCCGAGGCCCGGACCGTGGCCCCCGGCGGCAGCGGGGAATTCGATACCCGCATCTGGATCGGACCCAAACTGCAGGAACCCCTCTCCGGGATCGCCGAGGGCCTGGAACTGACGGTGGACTACGGCCTGTTCACCTTCCTGTCCAAGCCGCTGTTCTGGATGCTGGACCTGATCCACAGCCTGGTGGGCAACTGGGGCTGGTCCATTATCTTCCTGACCCTGCTCATCAAGCTGGCCTTCTACAAGCTGTCGGCCACCAGCTACCGCTCCATGGCCAAGATGCGCGCGGTGCAGCCCAAGATGATGGCCCTGAAGGAACGCTTCGGGGATGACAAGCAGCGCATGAACCAGGCCCTCATGGAGCTGTACAAGAAGGAGAAGATCAATCCCCTGGGGGGCTGCCTGCCCATCCTGGTGCAGATCCCGGTGTTCATCGCCCTGTACTGGGTGCTGCTGGAGAGCGTGGAGCTGCGCCAGGCCCCGTGGATCCTGTGGATCCAGGACCTGTCGGTGCGGGATCCCTTCTTCGTCCTGCCCATCCTCATGGGGGTGAGCATGCTGGCCCAGCAGAAGCTCAACCCCGCCCCCATGGACCCGGTGCAGCAGAAGATCATGATGGCCCTGCCGCCGGTGTTCACCGTGTTCTTCGCCTTCTTCCCCGCGGGTCTGGTGCTCTACTGGCTGGTGAACAACCTCCTGTCCATCGCCCAGCAGTACTACATCACCCGCAGGCTGCAGGCCGAGGGCTACGACACCGGCAAGAAGGCGGCCAAGGGGGACTGACGCCCAAGTCACGCCCATGACCGCCCCGGCCGGAGACACCATCGCCGCCATCGCCACCCCGCCGGGGCGGGGCGGTGTGGGGATCGTGCGCATCTCCGGCCCCGGGGCCGCCGGCATCGCCCGGTCCGCCCTGGGCCGGCTGCCGGAGCCCCGCCTGGCCACCCTGGCCACCTTCCGCGACCCCGAGGGCCAGCCCGTGGACCAGGGGCTGGCCCTGTTCTTCCCCGGACCCCGTTCCTACACCGGGGAGGACCTGCTGGAGTTCCAGGGCCATGGCGGCCCGGTGGTCATGGACCGGGTGCTCACCGCCTGCCTGGGCCACGGCTGCCGCCTGGCCCGGCCCGGGGAATTCACCCAGCGGGCCTTTCTCAACGACCGCATGGACCTGGCCCAGGCCGAAGCCGTGGCGGACCTCATCGACGCCGGTTCCGCCGCCGCCGCCCGCGGCGCCCTGCGCACCCTGGAAGGGGCCCTGTCCCGTCGCACCGAGGCCCTGGCCGAGACCCTCACCACCCTGCGTACCCATGTGGAGGCCGCCCTGGACTTCCCCGAGGAGGAACTGGACCTGCTGGCCGATACCGCCGTGGGTGCACGCCTCGAGGCCCTGCAGGAAGACCTGCGACAACTCCTGGAAGGGGCGGGGCAGGGCAGACTGCTGCAGGAGGGGGCCCACCTGGTCATCGCCGGCCGCCCCAACGCCGGCAAATCCAGCCTGCTCAACCGCCTGGCGGACCGGGAGACGGCCATCGTCACCGCCATCCCCGGCACCACCCGGGACGTCCTGCGGGAGCACCTGAGCCTGGACGGCCTGCCCCTGCACCTGGTGGACACCGCCGGCCTGCACACCTCCAGGGACCCGGTGGAACAGGAAGGGATGCGCCGCGCCTGGACGGAGATCGAGCGCGCCGATGTCATCCTCCTGGTGGTGGACGCCACGGCGGGGGAGGGCGAGGCGGAGGCGGCCATCCGGGCGCGCCTCGACCCTGCCATCCCCGTGCTCACCCTGCTCAACAAGATCGACCGCCTGCCCGCCCCGCCCGGGGACACCGGCGAGGACCGCATCCCCCTCTCCGCCCTCACCGGGGAGGGCATGGACCGCCTCAAGGCCCGAATCCGGGCCCTGCTGCACTACCACGGCCAGGAGGAAGGCCTGTTCACCGCCCGCCGCCGCCACCTGGACGCCCTGGAACGCATGCAGACCCACCTGCAGGCCGCCCATGGCCACCTGCAGGCGGGAAAGTCCCCGGAACTGCTGGCCGAGGAACTGCGCCTCGCCCAGGAGGCCCTGGGGGAGATCACCGGCCGCCTCACCAGCGAGGACCTGCTGGGCCGCATCTTCTCCGATTTCTGCATCGGCAAGTGAGACCTGCTTTCGCTCCTGGTTCCTAGATGTCAGGTCTCGCCTGATTGTATACGCGTTTTCGAAATAGATCGGGGCGGTCCTGTTGCCAGGCCTTGAGGGTTTCCACCGGGGTGCGATGTCCCAGCGCCTTTTGGCCGATGTGATGGTTATACAGGCGCTGGT
>NZ_NRSK01000014.1 GCF_016584115.1 Ectothiorhodospira mobilis | reverse complement strand
TGGGCGGTGCCTGCAGCCAGGGGGGCGGGGGCGGTGCGGCGCGGCCGGCGCTGAGGGTGCGTTCCAGGCGGTCGATACGCTCTTCCAGGGCGTGGTCGCGGGGGGCGCGGTCCCGGGCGATGCGCCGGTCCTGGAGGCGGCGGTGGCGGCGGGCGCGGGCCGGCCAGGCGGCGACGCGGGCCTCCAGTTGGGTGATGCGGGCCTCCAGCCCCCGGAGACGATCCTCAGCGGCGATCCGGCAGGCCTCCTGGCGGGCGAGGCGGTCCTGCAGTTCGGGCAGGCGGGCGAGGATACGCAGGATGCGGACCAGGCGCGTGAGCAGGCGCCGGGGCAGCGGGGGGCGGGCCATGGTTCAGGCGTTCAGGCGGCGCCAGAGGCGCCCGCCCAGGGCGGGATAGCGGTGGGCCTGCACCCAGGCGCGGGCGGGTTCGCGCAGGGGGTCGCCGCCCTGCAGTTCCCGGCGCAGGTGGGCGATGCCCCGGGCCAGGTCGTCGGGGCCGGTGCCGGGCAGGCGGTGGGTGGCGTCGCGCACGTCGTCGAAGATGGCCAGGGGGGTGACGGCCACGGGGCGGTCGGCGGCCAGGCCCATGCGCACGGCGGCACTGGAGGATTCGCCGGTCTCCTGGTAGGGAAAGACGATGAGGTGGGCGTGGCGCAGGTGGCCCAGGCTGTGGCTGTCCTCCAGGAAATCGTCCACCAGGGTGACCCGGTCTTCCATGCCCAGTTCGCGGATGCGCCGGCGGGCCTTGTGGATGAGCTCGGCGGAGAGGTCCACGGGATAGCGGGCGGTGACCATGAGCAGGTGCAGGTCGTCGCCGGCCTGCAGGCGCCGGTGGCAGGCCTCGATGAGTTCGGGGAAGCCCTTGTGGGGCAGGAAGAATCCATAGCAGGCGACGACGAAACGCCCGGGGGGGATGCCGGGGTCCAGGGCGGCGGGGGCGGTGTCGGGGACGCCGTGGGGGAAGTCCTCGACGTGGGCGGTGACGCCGATGCGGGCCAGGGCGTCGCGGTCCCGGGGGCTGTGCACGAAGACGGCGTCGCACAGGCGCAGGGGGGCGGCCAGGGTCTCCAGGCGGCGGGTGGGGGTGTCCCGGGTGGCGTGCAGGGTGATGAACAGGCGGCGGCCGGTGGCGATCATCTCGCGCAGGAAGGCGGCCAGGGCCGGGAAGTCGAACAGGCCGTAGTTGAACTGGATGAGGAGGGTGTCCAGGCCCTGGTCGTGGACGCGCTGGGTCAGCCCCCGCAGGTCCGGGTCGCCGGGGTGCCAGCAGCGCAGGACGTTGGGTTCGTCGGGCAGATCGGGCCGCTCCTCCAGGGGGGCGAGGACGGTGTAGTCGTGCAGATGGGGGGCGGCCAGGTGACGGGCATACATGGCGATGCCGCAGCGGGTGTTCCAGGGGGTGATCCAGCCGATGCGCCGCGGCCGGGGATCGGGATCGGGATCGGCCAGGATGCGTTCGTTGGCCTCCAGGGCACCGGCGATGCGGGGGATCTCGCCCTCCAGGGGGGGGTGGCGCCGCACCAGGTGGGAGAGGGCCAGGAGGGCGCCACGGTGGCTATCGTCGTCGCCGTCAAGGGGGGCGGTGCGTGCGTGGTGGGCCTCGAAGGCGTCCAGGGCGGCGCGGGCGCTGGCATCCCAGGTGAAGCGGGCGGCGCGCCGGCGGCCCTGCTCCGCCAGGCTGCGGGCGAAGGCGTCGTCCTCCAGGACCTGGCGCATGCGCGCGGCGATGCTGTCGGGGTCGTGGGGGTCGAACAGGGCGTCCTCCCGGCCCACCACTTCCGGCAGGCTGGTGGTGCCTGAGGCGATGCAGGGGACGCCGCAGGCCATGGCCTCCAGTACGGGCAGGCCGTAGCCCTCGCGCAGGGAGGGGAAGACGAAGAGCCGGCAGAGGTTGTAGAGGTCCAGCAGGTCCTCGTCGTCGACGCGGCCGGTGAAGAGGACCTCGCCGGCGGCCAGCCCCGCCTGCCGGGCGATGCGGTGCAGGGGGGCATAGATGGCATCACAGCCGTTGCCGGCGATGACCAGCTGGCAGCGGGCGCGCAGGGCCCGGGGCAGGCGGGCGTAGGCCTGGATGAGGCGCGGATGGTTCTTGCGGCGGTCGAAGCTGCCGGTATAGAGGATGAAGTCGCCGCGGATGCCGTAACGGGCGCGCAGGGGGCCGGCCCGTTCCCCGGGGACCGGGCGGGGCCGGAAACGGGGGTCCACGCCGGCGGCGATGTTGACCACCCGCTCCGGGTCGAGCCCCAGGTGCTGGATGCCCTCGCGGCGGCTGTATTCGGAGATGGCCAGCAGCAGGCCGGCCCGCCGCAGCTCTTCCAGTTTGCGGTGGTAGTGGGCGGCGACCACCGGGTTGTCGAGGTAGGTGTCCGACTCCACCAGGGGGATGAGGTCGTAGAGGGTGGCGCTGGTGCGCCGGCCGGGCATGAGCCGGTCGATGGAGCTGATGACATCATCCCCCAGGCCCTCCACGACGCTGCCGATCTGCAGGATGTCGGGCCGCAGGCCGCGGATGAGGCGTTCGCGGATGAGTTCGGCGGCCCGGGCCCTGGGGGCGTTGCTGGGGTTGCCCTCGGAGACCGGGCCGGGGGCCTGGAAGACCTGGATGTGGTGGCGCGGCAGGAGGCCGGAGAGGCGTTCGTACAGGGGTTGGATGGTGTCGGGGAATTGGTCGCTGAGCAGGATGCGCAGTTCGTGTTCGCCGCGGTTGCGGGCCAGGGCCTCCACCAGGTTCTGGGTGTAGCGGCCGATGCCACCGAGGCGGCTGGCGGACTGGCAGGCCTGCAGGTCGATGACGATGCGCATGGTTCAGGCGTTCTCCCGCGGATGCGGCTCCAGTTGCCGGGCGAGCTCCCGGGCCCGGGGGGTCAGGGCGTCCCGGGATTCCGGCAGGGGGTGGCGGTAGCCGGTGACGGCCGGCGGCGGCTGCAGCAGGCGCAGGCCGTAGCGGCGCACGCAGAAGCGGCTCAGGCGGGGGGAGCGGCGGATCAGACCCATGATGCGTGCCGCCATCCGGGGATGCCGGCGGAGGAAGGCTCTGAGTTTGAGCTCCATGGAGAACATGTGGGATCGCTCCGGGCCGTCAGGGGCGGGGAGTATACCCTGACCGGGGCCCTGCTTGCAGGCGTTGCATTTCGCAGCGCGGTAAAGGCTTGTGCGGATGCCGCATCCCCTTCCGGGCCCGCCTATGGCGGGCCCTTTTGTGTCCGGACAACAGATCAGGCGGCGCGATGCCCCAGCACGGCGTAGTCCCGGGGACCGTGCAGCAGGTGGTTGAGGAGGTCCGTGGTGGCGCCCTGCCCCGGCAGATGGTGCTCCGGGGGGGCGGGATTCAGGCGCAGGGTCTGCACCCCGGTAAAGCCTGCCCGGGTGAGGGTGAATGCCAGCATTGCCGGGACCAGGGGGTGGCGGTGGGTGGGGTCGGTGTGGAAGTGGCAGGCCCCCACGGCCAGGTTCTCGGGGTTGGGGGTCTCCAACAGGAGCAGCCCCCCCGGCACGAGGACGCGCCGGGCCTCGTCGATGAGTTGCAGTACGGCCTCGAAGGGCAGGTGTTCCACCAGGTGGAAGGCGGTGATGGCCCCGTGGCGGCCCGTTTCCAGGGCGGCCAGGTGCTCCAGGACCGGGGCCTGGCGGACGCGGCAGCCATGGGCACGGGCCTGTTCCAGGGCCTGGGGATTCAGGTCCACGCCTTCGGCGGGATGGCCGTGTTGCGCCAGCAGGGTGAGCCAGTCGCCGCGGCCACAGCCCAGGTCCAGCAGGGGGGTCTCAGGGCCGATGGGGACGCCTTCCAGGTGGGGCAGGTAGATCCGCAGGCGGTCGCGGATGACCTGCGGCGGGCCACGGAAGTGGTCTTCGAAGTCCTGATACCAGGCCTCGAGGCGGCCGGAGCCACCCGCCCCGCCCTGCCCTGCGGGTTCCGCGGCCAGGGCGTCCAGGCGGCGGCCTAGACGGGCCTGTTCCTCCTGCAGGGTCTTCAGGGTGTGTACATGATGCGGCAGGCGGTAGAGGGCGTGGAGACGGTCGATGACGGCCCGCAGCCGGGGGTGGCGGCGCAGGCGGTGCACAAACCCGCGCACTGCCCCGGAGGGATTGGATGGGGAGGACTTCCCCGCGGTGGCGGTGGCGGCAGTGGACGGGGGCTGCGGATCATGGCCGGTCAGGGGCTGGGTCAGGACGGCAAGCACCCCCTCGGGGGCCGTGGGTGCGTGGCCGGCGACGGCGAACAGGGAGGGGGCTTCGCGCCAGTCGGCCAGGCCGAAACGGCGGGCCAGGCTGCCCTGGGGGGCCTGGTGGTCCCCGGCCCAGAGCAGGACATGGGGGAAATGCCGGCCCAACTGGCGGCGCAGACCGGGCGGCGTCTGCTCGTTGATGTGCATCTGCCGTTCGTAGTCGGAGCGCGGCTCCTCAGGCAGATGCTGCCCTTCCCGGGCGGCCCGCCGCCGGCGGATGGGATGGCCGAAACGGTAGTACCAGTGGTTGGGGAAGGTGTGGATAAGGAACCGGCCATCGGGCTGCAGGTGACGGGCGACGAGGGTGTAGAGGCAGTCCAGTTCCCCGGGGGCCAGGTGTTCGATCACGTCGGAGGCGAGGACCAGATCGTAGCCGCCCCGGTAGGCGGAGGCTTCGGTGACGGAGGCGCAGACCAGATGGACCCGCTCCCGCAGGTGGGGTTCGTCCCGGAAGCAGGCCTCGGCCAGGCGGATGGCGTCGGGGGCGTAGTCCACGGCGTCCACCTGGCAGCCCAGGGCGGCGAAATGGCGGGCCATCTCGCCGCGGCCGCAGCCCAGGTCGAGGACACGCATGCCGGGCCGCGGCGGCCGGATGCGGGCCAGGCGGGCCATGCAGTCCAGGCGCGGGTCCAGGGCCTTGCCACCGGAGTGCAGGTAGGTCTCGAATCCGCCGCAGTCCCCCAGGAAGTAGTCGCGGGTGTAGGCATGGCGCAGTTCGGCGCTGGTGGGCCGGGCTTTTTCGGGGGCATTCATGCGGGCATCTCCTCGGGGCGCTCGATGTGGATGCCGGGGCGCATGTTGTAGAAGCCATCGTAGCGGATGGCGTCGGGGTTGAGGCCCACCTCCAGGAGGGCGGCGTCGTGCACAAAAAGCAGGGTTTCGTCAAAGGCGCCGATGCTGTGGGCGCGGTTGGCGACGCCGACGGTGATGGCGTAGTGCCCGGGGGCAAGGTTGGCCTCCAGTTGCCAGTGGATCACGACGGTCTCGCCGGCGGCCAGGGGCGCGGTGGCAATGCCGGCGCAGGAGGTGTTGGTCTCGAACACGGACTGGCCGAAGCGGTTGCGCAGGCCGAAGCCGTAGTGGGGATCGTCCAGGGAACGCCGGGCGCGGAGGTGGATGCTGACGGTGATGCGCTGCTCGCTGGTGATGTGGGCCACGGTCTGGCCCCGATCATCCCGGATGCGGACGGCGAGGAGTTCCACTTCGCCGGTGCCGGCCAGGGCGGGGGTGTCCATGGTCTCCTCTCCGGGACGGTGGACGGTCACGGGGGTGTCGCCGCCGTGGGCCTTCTGCAGCAGCAGGGCGTGGTAGTGGTCCACCACGTGCTTGGGGCGGCCTGCGTCCACGATGCGACCGGCGTCCAGGAGGATGGCCTGGTCGCAGAGGGTCTTGACGGCGTTCATGTCGTGGGAGACGAAGAGCACGGATCCCCCCTGCTCCCGGAAGGCCTGGATGGCACGCATGCATTTCTGCTGGAAGTAGGCGTCCCCCACGGACAGGGCCTCGTCCACGACGAAGCAGGCGGGATCGGCGTGGATGGCGATGGCGAAGCCCAGGCGCATGAGCATGCCGGAGGAGTAGGTCTTGACGGGTTCCGCGATGAACTCGCCCAGCTCGGCGAAGGCGATGATCGCATCGCGGCGCTGGGCCACCTCGTCGGGGGACATGCCCAGCAGGGCGGCATTGATGCGGATGTTGTCCAGGCCGGGCAGTTCGGGGTTGAAGCCGGTGCCCAGCTCCAGCAGGCCGGTGATGCGGCCATCGATGTGGATCCCGCCGCTATCGGGCAGCAGGACGCCGGTGAGGAGTTTGAGCAGGGTGGATTTGCCGGCGCCGTTCTGGCCGATGATGCCCAGGCTCTGCCCCGGTTCCACCTGGAAGCTGATGTCGCTGAGGGCCTGGTGGGGGGTGTGGAAGGGTCGGCGCAGGAGGATCTCCCGCAGGCGGTCGGTGGGCCGGCGGTAGAGGCGGAAGCGTTTGCTCAGGGCGTGTACACGGATCATCAGAGGAAGTCCCGGATGTCTTTTTCCAGGGCCTTGAGCAGGCCGTAGGCCAGCAGCAGGACAAAGGCCCCGATCCCCAAAAGGCGTAGGAGGCCGTCCATTTCCGGGATCTGGCCATGGACCATGACCCGGTGGTAGGCGTCGACGAACAGGAATGCCGGGTTGAGATGCACCTGGATGTCCTGCACCAGGGGAGGGACGATGTCCAGGACCCAGACGATGGGGGTGAACCAGAACCAGAGGGTGGTGAGCAGGGTGGCCATTTCCTTGAGATCGCGGAAGAAGACGTTGAATACGGCGAAGATGAGGCCGATGCCCAGGGCGAGGATCTGCTGGGCCAGGAAGAGGAAGGGCACCAGCAGCATGGCCGCCCCTGGAAGATGGCCGGTCACGATCAGAAAGCCGAGGAAGAGGGTGTAGCCGATGACGAAGGTGATGGCCTCGGAGAGCACCACGTACAGCGGCAGTTGCGCCAGGGGGAGGTGGATCTTGCCGATGAGGGCGCGCTTGTCCAAAAAGACGCTGGCACAGCGGCCGATGGTGTTGGCGAAGGCCATCCAGGGCAGCAGGCCGGAGACCAGGTAGATGCCGTAGCTGTAGGTGCTGGATTCCAGGCCCGGCAGGCGGGCCGCCATGACGTTGGCGAAGACGACGACGAAGATGAAGATCATCACCAGGGGGTGGATGAAGGCCCAAAGCCCCCCCAGCACCGAGCCGGCATAGCGGTCGATGAAGTCTTCGCGGGTGAACTGGAGCAGGAGTGGGAGGTTCATGGTGGTTTCGTAAACGGTTGATGATACCAATCGTTCGGGTTCGGGATCAGCCCGGGTTCATCGGGGCATGAGGGCATGGTAGAGCTGTACGGTGCGCTCCACGCAGCAGGACCAGGTGAGTTGCCGCGCCCGGTCCAGGCCCCGGTCGCGGGCCGCCTCACGCCAGCATCGGTCCTCCAGGGCGCGCTCCAGGGCGGCGCTGAGGGCGGCGGTATCCCGGGGGGATACGTGCAGGGCGGCGCCATGGGCCACTTCGACAAGCGCCGGGTCGGTGGAGGTGACCACGGGTGTGCCGCTGGCCATGGCCTCCAGCACGGGCAGGCCGAAGCCTTCGTAGAGGGAGGGATAGGCCATGAGGGCGGCCCCGGCGTAGAGGGCGGGCAGGTGGTCCTGGGGGACGTAGCGCAGGTGGCGCACGCGCCCCTGCCTGGTGGCGTCGCGGATGGCGTCGACGATGTCCCCGCTGTTCCAGCCGGGGGCACCGGCCAGGACCAGGGGATGATGCTGCCGCAAAGGTTCGGGCAGGCGCCCATGGGCCCGGATGAGGCGGGGAATGTTCTTGCGCGGCTCCAGCGTGGCGACGCAGAGGATGTAGCCTCCGGGACGCAGGCCATGGGCGGCCATCACCGGGGCCAGGTCTTGTGCGGGGCGGGGATGGAAGCCGGGGTCGACGCCGTTGTGGATGGCCGTGATGCGCCCGGGGGATACGTGGTGATCCTCGATGAGTTCCCGGCGGATGGCCTCGGTGACGGTGATGAGATGACCGGCCCGGGCCAGGGTGCGGGGGAGTTCGCGGGCGACCACCCGTACGCGGCCGGCGGGGTGGCAGTCGGGATGGTGCAGCACGGAGAGGTCGTGCAGGGTGACCACGCTGGGACCGCTGAAGGGGGGGAGATAGAGGCTGGGGGCATGGTAGAGGTGATCCTCCATGCCGTGCAGGGCCCTTTGTGCGCGCCGGTGCTGGAACTGGCGATGGACCCGGGCCGCCAGGGGGTGGGCGGCCAGGCGGGCGCGGAGGCGCGCCCCGGGGCCCGTGGGGGCAACGGCTTCCGCCCCGGCCAGGGGGTCGTTAGTCCAGCGGCCGTTGCGCAGGAAGCGGGTGGCCGGGGCCCCGGGATGGGCCTGTAGCCCCCGGACCAGTTCGAAGGTGTAGCGTCCGACCCCGGTCAGGGGGGGGCGCAGGAGATCCACCGCGAGGATCAGGCCCGGGGCGGCAGTCATGGCTCTTCACCGCGGCGGGCCGCGCAGAGCCGGCGGTAGAGGTGGGCGTAGCCCCGGGCCATGCGCGGCCCGGTGAACAGGCGCTCGTAGCGGGCGCGGGCGCCGAGGCCCAGGCGCTGGGCCAGCCGGGGGTCGTCCTGCAGGCGCTGCATGGCCGCGGCCAGGGCGGCGGGGTCTTCCGGCGGGACCACCAGGCCGCTCTCGCCATGGGCGTTGACGAAGCTGGTGCCGGTGCCCAGTTCGGTGCTGATCAGGGGGCGGCC
Organism: Ectothiorhodospira mobilis; assembly: GCF_016584115.1. Taxonomy (GTDB): domain Bacteria; phylum Pseudomonadota; class Gammaproteobacteria; order Ectothiorhodospirales; family Ectothiorhodospiraceae; genus Ectothiorhodospira; species Ectothiorhodospira mobilis. Next base: position 63,958 of record NZ_NRSK01000014.1, on the reverse strand, counting down.
CTGGCGGGCCCCCTCCAGAAGTGTGACGCCGAAGGCCTCGGCCCGCAGGTGGGAGGGGAAGATAATGCCCCGGCTGAGCTGCAGGAGGGCGGTCTTGTCGGCGTCGCTCACCTGCCCGAGGAATTCGACCCGGTCCAGCCCCAGGTCCCGGGCCTGGCGATGCAGGACGGGGGCCATGGGGCCGCTGCCGGCGATGACCACGCGGGGGCCGCCGCCAGGGGTACGGGCCATCTGGCGCAGGGCCTCCAGCAGGATGTGCAGGCCCTTGTAGTAGCGCAGGACGCCGACGAAGAGGAAGAAGCCCTCCCCTACCCGCTCTCTCATGGCCTGCAGGCGATGGGGATCGGGGACGGGGGCGGGGCCGTCGTCCAGGCCGATGGGGATGATGTGCACCCGCCCGGCGTGGCGGCGCAGGACCGGGCTGGAGCGTGCGTAGGCCCCGGAGGTGGCGACGATGGCATCCAGCCGCGAGAGGAAGCGGTGCATGACGGGCCGGTAGGGCACCATGAGCGGGCTTTGGCGCAGGATATCGGCATGGTAGGTGATGAGGGCGGGCGCCGCCGGGGCGTTGATGAGGTGGGCCAGGTCCGCCAGGGGCCAGGGGAAATGGTAGTGGATGACGTCGGCCCAGGCGGCATGGCGGCGCAGGCCGGCGATGAAGACGGGGGAGAGGCCGCAGGAAGCGATCCCGGCCCAGCGGCGGTGGCGGTACACCGTGGCCTCGGGCAGCGGGATGCAGGCCGGGTCGGGCCGCCGGGCCAGGGTCAGGACGCGGGACTCCACCCCCAGGGGCCGGGTGTGGCGGCAGATCTGGCGGATGACCTCCTCCAGCCCCCCCTGGGTCTCGGGGAAGTAGGTCTTGAAGACATGCAGGACGCGCATGCCGGCTCAGCCGCCTGCCGGGGCGGTGTAGAGATCGGCCAGGGTGTCCTCAATGGGGCGTGGGTGAATGCCGGTGAGCCGCCGCATGCGCGTGGGATCCCCCATGAGAACGGGGATCTCGTCCCGGCGCACCAGGTTGGGATCGACCTGCACCTGGATGGCATAGCCCGCCCGTTCGTCCATGAGGGCGATGATGCGCTCCAGGGCGATGGCCCGGCCGCTGCACAGGTTGCAGGTGACATCCCGGGCATCGCTCTCCAGCAGGGCCAGGTAGGCGCGGGTGATGTCGCGCACGTCGGAGAAGTCGCGGCTCACCTGGATATTGCCCAACCGGATGACGGGTTCGCGGCGCCGGTAGTGGGCGACGATCTTGGGGATGAGGAAGCGTTCGTCCTGGCCGGGGCCGGTGTAGTTGAAGGGGCGTGTGAGGATCAGCGGCAGGCGCTCCCCGTAGGTGCGGGCCATGTGTTCCATGGCCAGTTTGCTGCAGCCGTAGTGGTTCACCGGGGCCGGACAGAGATCCTCGGCGATGCATTCCACGGCGGGCCGGCCATAGACGTTGGCGGAACTGGCGAGGAGGACCTTTTCCGGGGTGGCGTCGAGGGCGGCCAGGGCCTCCAAAAGGTGGGTGGTGCCCAGGACATTGACACGGTAAAAGGCCTCCGGGTCGGCATGGGCGACGAAGCTGACGCCGGCCAGGTGGATGACATGGCTGGGGCGGGTCCGTTGCACGAGGGCCTGCACGGCGGCGGCATCGGTGAGATCGCAGGAGGTTCCGTCTCCGCCACCATGGCCGGGCCCCGTCACGGCCACGACGCGGTCCCCCCGCGCCTCCAGTGCCTGCAGCAGGTGGCGGCCGGTGAAGCCGTCGGCCCCGGTGACCAGGACGGTGCGGCTCATCCCCTGCCCGCCTCCCGGGCCACCCGTTCCAGGTCGGCCCGGACCATGAGCCGGCACAGGGTTTCCAGGTCGGTGCGCGGGGCCCAGTCCAGTTCACGCCGGGCCTTGGAGGGGTCGCCGATGAGCAGATCCACCTCGGCGGGCCGGTAGAAGGCGGGGTTGACCGCCACCCGCACCTGCCCGGTGGCCGGGTCGATGCCCTGTTCCTGTGCGCCCTCCCCTTCCCAGACGAGTTCGATCCCGGCGGCCCGGAAGGCCAGGGTGACAAAGTCGCGCACGCTCTCGGTGCGTCCCGTGGCCAGGATGTAGGTGTCCGGCCGGTCGGTCTGGAGCATGCGCCACATGCCCTCCACGTATTCCGGGGCATAGCCCCAGTCGCGGCGGGCGTCCAGGTTGCCCAGCTCCAGGCGGGACTGCAGACCGTGGTGGATGCGGGCCACCCCATGGGTGATCTTGCGGGTGACGAATTCCTGGCCGCGCAGGGGGGATTCGTGGTTGAACAGGATGCCGCTGGTGGCGAACAGGTCGTAGCTTTCGCGGTAGTTGACCGTGGCCCAGTGGGCGAAGAGCTTGGCCACGCCGTAGGGGCTGCGGGGATGGAAGGGGGTGTCTTCCGTTTGGGGCACGGCCTGGACCTGTCCGAACATCTCGGAGGTGCTGGCCTGATAGAAGCGGATGCGCGGATTGACGCTGCGCACCGCCTCCAGGAGATTGAGCACGCCCACGCCGGTGATCTGGGCCGTGGCCACGGGTTGGTCGAAGGAGACCCCCACAAAGCTCTGGGCGGCCAGGTTGTAGAGTTCATCGGGCTCGGTGCGCTCGATCAGCCGGATGGCGCTGCCCATGTCGGTGAGATCGAAGGGTTCCAGGTGGAGGCGGGGATGATCCTGGATCCCCAGGGCCTGCAGGCGCCAGAAGTTGACGGCGCTGCTGCGCCGGTAGGTGGCATGTACGCGATAGCCGCGTTCCAGGAGGAACTGGGCCAGATAGGCGCCGTCCTGGCCGGTGACGCCGGTGATGAGTGCGGTGCGGGGCATGGATGGTGTTCGTCCTGAATGCGGGGATACTCGCAGAACTGCGCATGTTAACAATCCCTCGCCAACAGCAACAAGGACGCGGTTCTCATCGATCCGATCCCGGAGGGGGACCCGTGACCGCGGGGATGCATGCCGCCCCCTGGGCGCTCAAGGCTACCCACCGACTTCTCCCCATGAGCTGCTTGGTCGTTTTAGGTACCCGTCGTGACCTGTGCCAAAAGCGGTCATGGAACGCTCGGGGCGACGGCCCGCGCGAGCCCCTGCTCCAGGGAGACCGGTGGCCGCCAGTGGAGCACACGGCCTACCTTCGAGGAGTCCACCTGCAGCGAGTCCAGCACGCGCCGGGCCATCCCCTCCCGGCCCAGGAGGGAGGCCGTGGCACGCAGCATGGGCACCGGCACGGGAAGGAGCCGGGCCGGTCTTCCCGCCGCCCGGCCCATGGCATGCAGGAGTTCGGCAGTGGACAGGGCCACGCCATCGTCCACCAGGAAGGTCTGGTGGGCTGCCGCGGGATGTTGCACACAACGGTGGATGAGATCGACCAGGTTGTCCACGCCCACCAGACTGCGCCGGTTGCCGGTCACAGCCCCCAACGGCAGGGGCACGCCCCGCTGCACCCAGCCCATCAGGCGGGCAAGATTACCGCCCATGCCGGGGCCATACACCAGGGGCGGGCGCAGGATCACCGTTTCCAATCCGGTCTCCCGGGCGATGGCCTGTAGCGTCGTCTCCGCCTCGGCCTTGGACCGGGCATAGGCATCGGCCGGGGAGCGGGGATCCTCTTCGCGCAAAGGCCGTCCCGGGGGGGTGGATTCGCCGTGGACCTTGATGGTGCTGACGTGGATGAAGCGCCGTACCCCGGCCCGGGCGGCCTGGCGGGCCAGGGTTGCAGTGGCCTCCACGTTGACGCGGCGAAAGGCGCTCAGGGACCCGGTCTCCGGGCCGTTTGACCCGGGGACGCGGGCGGCCAGATGCACGATGACGTCCACACCCTGTACGGCGGCCTGCCAGTGGGTGCCTCCATGGAGATCCCCCACCGGCACGATCCCGTAGGGCGCGTCCTTGGGGGCCTGCCGGCGGACGGCCCCGCGCAAGGCGAATCCTTCCGCATTCAGGCGATGGGCCAGGGCCGTGCCGATGAAACCCGTGGCACCGGTGATCAGGATTCGCGGCGACATTTCCAGTGCGACCTCGTCGTCGGGCGATGCAGCAGCGTCGTGGCCCGGAACGATATCACAGCCCCGCCAGGGCGGTGCCGGTCAGGCCGCCGGCGATCCCCAGGGTATTGGCGGCCAGGTCACCGCGGGAGTAGCCGCGCCCCGGAACATAGCGCTGGAGGTGTTCCAGCAGCCATCCGAACAAAAACAGCAGCACCAGCCCGATCCAGCGCCCCTGGCCGGGGGGCAGGGCCAGAATCAGGAGGACGGCGGCCAGGCCATAGGCCAGGGCGTGCAGGAGTTTGTCGTTGGGGAGCCAGGACGGCAGGTGGCGGGCGGGCAGGAGCGTGCCGACCAGGATGGCCAGCATGAACAGGGCGAAGGGATAGAGGAAACCCGTTGTGGCCAAGGGAGGGATACCGGTGTGAGTGGATCAGGGCGCGATGGCCAGCACGCGGTTGAGGGTGGCGACATCGTCCTCATCCAGCGCCCCGGCGCCCTGGCGCAGGCGGAACAGGTCGAGAAGGTATTCGTGGCGGGCGCGGGCCAGGTCGCGGCGGGCGGCGAAGAGTTCGCGCTGGGCGTCGAGGACGTCCGCCAGGGGGCGCAGGCCGGCGCGGAAGGCGGCGTCCACGGCGTCGACGCTGCGTTCGTTGGAGCGCACGGACTGCTCCAGGGCGCGGATCTCGGCGCGGCCGCTGGCCAGGCCTTCGTAGGCGGCGCGCACGTTGGCGCGCACCTCGCGGCGGGTGGCCTCCAGGGCCTGGCGCTGGCGGTCGCGTTCGCGGGCGGCGCCGCGGGCGCGGGCGCTGACGCCGCCGCCGCTGTAGAGGGGGACGTTGAGCTGCAGGCCGATGTATTCGTCCTCGTAGACGCGGCCGTAGGCGCTGCCGTCCAGGTCGTCCAGGTAGCTGTAGCCGGCCACCAGGTCCAGGCTGGGGTAGTGCTGGGCGCGGGCGGCGCGGATATCGGTGCTGGCGGTCTGCACGCTGGCGCGGGCGGCGGCGATGCGGGGGTTGGCCTCCATGGCCCGCTCCACCCAGGCCTGCAGGTCCTCCCCATCCGGGCCGGGGAGCTCCACACCGGGGCGCAGGCCGGCGAGGCGGTCGTAGCGCCGGTCGGTGATGCGGGTGAGGGCCTCGCGGGCGATGCGCAGTTCCCCCTCGGCGCGGATGACCCGGGCGCGGGCGCTGTCGCGGCGGGCGCGCACCTCCTCCAGGTCGGTGACGGCGGCCAGGTCTTCCTCGTAGAGACCCTGCACGCGTTCGTGGGCGGCCTGCATGGCCTCGTGCTCGCTGCGGGCCAGGGCCAGTTCGGACTGGGCGGAGAGGACGCCCAGGTAGGCCTCGGTGACCCGCAGCACCAGGTCCTGGCGGGCGGCCTCCAGTTCCGCCCGGCCGCGATCCACCTCGTTATCGCCCCGCTGCAGGCCGCGCCAGGCGGGCAGGTCGAACAGGGGCTGGAGGATCTGGGCGCTGTAGCGGGTCTGGTCGAAGTCGCGCACGCTCTGGTCAGTACCGCCCCCCAGGCCGGAGTTGGTCTGGTCGCGGCGGATGTCGCGGATCTCGCCGCTGACGGTGACCTGGGGCAGCAGGCCCGCCAGGGCCTCGCGGCGCTGTTCCTTCAGGGCCTGCAGCCGGTAGCGCTGGGCCCCCAGCTGGGGGTCGGCCTCCAGGGCCTGGCGGTAGACCTGCTGCAGGTCGGCGGGGGCCGGTGTGCCGTCCCCTGCCCCCGCCGCAAGCGTCGGGGTCAGGACCAGGGCCAGCGCGGCGCCGGCGATGCGGTGGCGTGGGCGCATGGTTTTAGTTCTCCGTGAAGGAGCGGGCCAGGGCGTCGGTGAGCGGCTTGAGCAGGTAGCTCATGGGACTGCGCTCGCCGGTCTGGATCATGATCTCGGCGGGCATGCCCGGGCGCAGGGTGACATTGCCGAGGCGGCGCATCTCCTCCTCGCCCACGGTGACCCGGGTGAGGTAGTAGGGCTCGCCGGTGTCCGGGTCCTGCAGGCGGTCGGCGGAGACGAAGCTGACCGCGCCTTCCACCACGGGGGTGGTGCGCATGCTGAAGGCGGAGAAGCGCACGTCCGCCGGCTGGCCGTCGTGGACGTTGTCCACGTCCTGGGGCCGGATGCGGCCCTCCACCACCAGGGGCTGGTCGCCGGGGACCAGGTCGAGGATGGGTTCGCCGGGGCCGATGACCGCCCAGCGGGCGTGGAAGCGCAGGTTGACCACGACGCCGCCCACGGGGGCGCGGATCTCGGTGCGGGCCAGGGTGTCGCGCAGGGCCCGCAGCTCTTCCTCCAGGCTGTTGATGCGGGCGGTGACCTCGCGCATGGCCTCGGCGGCCTGACGCTGGAATTCGCGCCGGGCCTGGAGGATCTGCAGTTCGGCCTCGCCCGTCTGCACGCGGGTCTCGGCGATGCCGGCCTTGAGTTCGCCGGCCTCCCCCTGGGCCTCGGCACGCTGGCGCTCCAGGGGGCGCAGGTCGGCGGCGGGCAGGAGTTCCCGCTCCGCCAGGCGGCCGCGGCTGGCCAGTTCCTCGTCCAGGGAGGCGATGATGTCCAGGCGGGACTGGCGCTGGGCCTGCATGCCGTCGATCTTCTCGTTGAGCTGCTCGATGCGCTGGCGCAGGACGTCGATCTCCCCCTGCAGGGCCTCGCGGCGCACCCGGAACTGGCGCCGTTCCACGGCCATGAGACGCTCGCCCAGGCCACCCTCGCCGCCGTGGGTCAGTTCCTGCGGAAAGTCGATGCTGTCCCGGCCGGTGAGTTCGGCCTCCAGGCGGGCCCTGCGGGCCAGTTCGGCCAGGTAGTTGTTGTAGTTGGACAGGTAGGCGGCCCGGGCCTGGGTGTCGTCCAGTTCGATGAGCAGGTCCCCCTGCTCCACCCGGTCGCCGTCGCGCACATGGAAACGGCGGATGATGCCCCCCTCCAGGTGCTGCACGGTCTTGCGGTAGGTGTCCACGGTGACGGTGCCCGGGGCCACCACGGCGCCGTTGATGCGGGCGAGCATGGCCCAGCCGCCGAGGAAGCCGAAGGCCAGGAGGATGACGATGAGGCCGAACAGGCGGGGGAAGCGGTCGTTGGACGGGGGGGTGGCCCCGGCCGGTTCCCGGGTGTCGCTCTCCCGGGGGAGGTGCTCCCCCTGCACGGGGGTGTTTTCCCCGCTTTGGGAGACGGGGGATCTGCTGGCGGGATTCTGGTCCTGCTCGCTCATGACTGGCTCGCGATGGGATTGCCGGACACGCCGGTGGGACGGGTGAAGCGGCCCAGGACCTCCTGGCGGGGACCGAGGGCGGCGGTCTGGCCGTCCTTGAGCACCAGGATCTCGTCCACGGCGGAGAGCACGGCGGGCCGGTGGGCGATGATCACCACGGTGCGGCCCTCGTCGCGCAGTTGCTGGATGGTCTGCACCAGGGCCTGTTCACCGGCCTCGTCCAGGTTGGAGTTGGGTTCGTCCAGGACGATGAGCCGGGGGTTGCCGTAGACGGCCCGGGCCAGGGCCACGCGCTGGCGCTGGCCGGCGGAGAGGGCCCCGCCGTGGACACCGATGCGGGTGTCGTAGCCTTCGGGCAGGCGCAGGATCATGTCGTGCAGGCCGGTCTTGCGGGCGGCCTCCACCACCTGGTCCGGGTCCACCTGGCCGAAGCGGGCGATGTTCTCGGCGATGGTGCCGGCGAAGAGTTCGATGTCCTGGGGGAGATAGCCGATATGGGGGCCCAGCTGTTCCCGGTCCCAGTTGTTGATCTCGGCGCCGTCGATGCGCACGTCGCCGGCATAGGTGGGCCAGACCCCCACCAGGGCGCGGGCGAAGCTGGACTTGCCGGCGGCGCTGGGGCCGATGACCCCGAGGACGCGGCCGGGGGGCAGCTCCAGCTTGACGCCCCGCAGGGCGGGGACGCGGCTGCCGGGGGGGATGACGACGATGTTCTCCACGCTGATCCGGCCCTGGGGCTCGGGGAGCTGCATGTGCTCGCCGGGGGCGGGGGTGGATTCCAGCACCTTGTTGAGGCGGGTCCAGGCGCCGCGGGCGCCGATGAAGCCGCGCCAGGCGTGCATGGCCTGGTCCACCGGGGCCAGGGCCCGGCCCATGATGATGGAGGCGGCGATCATGACGCCGGGGGTGATGACCTGCTCCACCGCCAGATAGGCGCCAGCGGCCAGGATGCCCACCTGCAGGATCATGCGCAGGGAGCGGGAGATGGCGGTGAGGTTGGCGGAGCGGTCGCTGGCGATGGCCTGCAGGCCGAGGACGTTCTGGTGCAGGTCCTGCCAGCGGTCCCGCAGGCGGCCGGTCATGCCCATGGCCTCCAGCACCTCGGCGTTGCGCAGGTTGGAGCTGGCGTAGTCGGATTCCTTGATGTACTCGTTGTTGGCCGCCCCCAGGGGCTTGCGGGTAAGGAATTCGTTGAGCACGGCCAGGGCCAGGAGGATAAGGGCGCCGACGAGGGAGATCACCCCCAGGATCGGGTGGAACAGGAAGATGATGCCCAGGAAGATGGGGGTCCAGGGGGCGTCGAAGAAGGCAAATACCCCCTGCCCGGTCATGAACTGGCGCAGGGTGACCATGTCCTTGAGGGGCTGGGTGGAGCCGTTGTCGGGGCTTCTCAGGGCGCGGAAGAAGGTGGCATCGAACAGGCGGCGGTCCAGCAGGGCGTCCAGTCGGGTACCGGCCCGCACCAGCACGCGGTTGCGGGACCAGTCCAGCAGGCCCATGACGATGAGCAGGCCCACGGCGACGATGAGCAGCATCACCAGGGTGGGGATGCTGCCGCTGGAGAGCACGCGATCGTACATCTGCAGCATGAAGATGGGGGGCACCAGCATGAGCAGGTTGATGAAGAAGCTGAACAGGGCCACGGAGAGGAAGGCCTGCTTCAGCTGGCCCAGACTCCGGCGCAGTTCGCCCTGGTTGCTCTCGGGACGGGGGGGTCCTTGAGTGGCGTTACTGGAGGTACGGGACATCGGGGATGGGGGGACCTGCGGTCGGGGTGAGGGACTCACGAAACCCGTTACCATAGCAGGGTGGCAGGGGGGTCACAAGGCAAGGGCTGGGGGACTGAAGTGACTGAGGGTGACTGAGGTACCTGGCACCTTTTTGGTCCCCAAAAAGGTGCCAGGTACCCGGGGACCCGGGTAGGGACCCGGGACCCTCAGCCCCTGGGCACGTAGGCGGTGCACCAGCCGCCTTCCGCCACCAGCTTGCCGGGGAACACGGCGCAGGGGCCCCATTCCTTGGCGGAGGGGTCGGTGTAGAGCAGGCAGTTGCCGCAGTTCTGCCCCTCCTGGTATTCGGGATGATCCACCTGGGTGGCGTCGTGCCGGTAGTTCAGGGCCCGGGCCTCCTTGGAGTCTTCATCCAGATGGGGCAGCCCGTCCTGGGCGGAGGCGGTGGTGGTCATTCCCAGACCCGCCAGGGGCGCGGCTGCCAGGCCGGTGGTGGTGAGCTGCAGGAAACGGCGACGCTGGAGATCGGTATCTTTCATCTTGCCTTTCCTCCCGTTCATGTATTTCCGTCCGCCGGGGACCGGGCACCGGATGCAAGCGTGATCCATAAAGGTGCCAGGTTCCCCATGGTGGGCCTCAGGAGGGTTGCCGGAAGGGTCCGCGCCCGCGGGCCAGGCCGCGGCCGCAGGGGCCCAGGCCCTGCCCTCTTCCACGCCCCATGCCTTGTCCCATGCCCGGCTGCATGGCGGGTTGCATGGCCGGGTTCACGGCCGCATCGTCCGGAGCAGAGGGCCCCGACATCATGGCCGCCCCCCATGCGCGGCCCATGCCGCGTCCGGCTCCCATGCCAGTTCTCATGCCCTGGCCCATACCAAACCCCTTTCTGCCTCTGTGACGCATGTCTTTCTCCTCCTGAATCGGTTGCCGATGGTTCAATTATGGACATATGCGCACATCACGCAAGGTGGGCCTAACCCCGAGACTTGGATTATGTGAACATATGCGCATTACTGAGACCGTGGAACCCTCCGGGGGTTCCCCGCGTAGGGGGGGGAAGGGGTGTGGTACCTGGCACCTTTTCCCCGGGAAAAAGGTGCCAGGTACCCGGGACCGAGGTACCCGGGACCGCCTGGGTCGCGGTATCTTCTTCCTGGTCGCCCGATCGGGGTCTGGAGCGATTGCAACGCCCCTTGAGTCACGGTTTCTGGTGTCTCACCATGGGAATCTAACCTGTACACAAAACCTGCCGATCCCTGGAACCATGGATTGCTCTGAATACCTCACGGTACTGGCCCTGCTGGTCTCCATCGTCGCGCTGGGGGTGGTCTTCCTAGCCTATACGGAATATATCCGGGTACGAAGCCTTCGTTCGGAACTGGAGGCCTGGCGCGCTGCGGTTGAGGATCGGCTTTACCGCAACGCCAAGGCCCAGCAGAGGATTCAGGCCAGCTACCATGTGGCATCGCCCGAGCAGAAGATCGCCTTGATCGAATCGGCCCTGACGGCCGATCCCGATACATTCAATGGCTACAATGCCCTGGGATGGGCCCGCATGGCCCAGGAGGACATCCCCGGCGCCATCGCTGCATTCGAACAGGCCGTCCTGCGTCACCCCAAGGACAAGGCCGGGTATTTCGACCTGGCATGGGGGCAATTGCAGGCCCATCGGCCCGACCGGGCGCGCAAGGCACTGCAAAAGGCCATCCAGGTGGATGCTTCTTCCCGGGAAGATATCGAAGAGGAACCAGAACTTGCGGATTTATTCCGGGAGAATGACAACACCTGACGACAGGCACAGCGTTGGTACCCGGGCTTAGAAGGCACCCAGGATCTCCCGCCAGGCCACGACACGGGGCGGGTGGGTCTGGCCCCAGAGGCCGTGGCGCTGGAGCTGCTCCAGGGCCCCGGTGCTGTATTTGAGGGTGAAGTTGCCCCCCAGGTCCGCGTCCACCCATCCCGGCCTGCCCTCCAGGGAGATGACCGAACCGAAGAGGTTGGCGGTGCCCTTGCCTGAGGTGATGCGGGCCCCGTCGCGCAACAGGATCAGCCCCTCGAAGGTGAAGGTGCCGTTGGCGGGGCCCAGGGCCACGTCGCCGGAGAGGATGAGTACCCCGGCGGCATGGGTGTTGCCGCCGAGGCGCACCTCCCCTTCCCCTTTCACCTCCACCACCGCCGGGGCTTCGCGGCTGCCCAGTTCGCTGGAGAGATCCACCCGCTCGCCGGAGTCCAGGGTATGGCTGCGGGTCCCGGGACGGGCCGCGAGGGCATCGGCGTATTCGCCCCAGTGCATTGCGGTGACGCCGCCTTCGGTGGCGGCGGCTTCGGTCTGGCGCAGGGCCGGGGCCCCCCGGATCTGGCCGGGGCGGTTGTTGCCCGCCTGGTTGCCGGTGCCCACGGCCTGGCTGTCGGCGTTGCCCACCAGGTAGATGCCGGCACGGTCCCCCTTCCCGGCCAGGGTGCCGTTGCATCGGGCCCCGGTGCAGCCGTTTTCCGGCAGCTTCCAGTTGCGCCCGTCAAAGTAGATGGCATTGCCGCTGTTGCTGCCCGTACGGGTCTCGCAGTGGGCGCCGTAGCAGGTGTAGGCGGATTCGGGCACCGGACCGCCGGGCCCGCCATCCAGTTCGGCCTCCAGGGTGCGCCGGGCACCTCCCGGCAGGGTGCCGGTGATGCGGACGGTGGCCCGGCCATGGTGGTAGTCCACGGATTCCAGCTGCCATTGGCCGGGGCGGTCGGCGTGGACGGCATGGGGGCCTTCCCCCACGGCCTGGAGGGTGGCTTCACGGTCGCCCCAGGCGTCGAAGTCCTCGTGGCGCATCACCGCCAGGACCTGGGCCAGTCCGCTTTCGGCGGCCAGGAAGGCCTCGGTGGCCTGCTTTTGATTGCCGGCGATGCGTTCCTGGATCACCGCTGCGTTCATCCCGGCCACCCCCAGCAGGGTGGTGAGGGTGAGGATCACCAGGCTCACCACCAGCACGGCGCCGTTCTCTCGTCCAGGGTTCTCGTTGGGCATCGGGGGCCTCCCTGCGTTGGGGTTGTCCGTCACAGTCGCTGCAAAATGGCCTGCCGCAGGGCCACCCGGAAGTGGAAGCGGCGGGTTTCGTCCCCGCCCAGGCGCAGATCCAGGGCAAGATCCAGGCCCAGCAGGTCGTGGTCCACGGGATGGCGTACGGGGGTTGCCTGCAGTGTGGAACCCGGCGCCAGGCCCTCCACCAGGGCCTGGCCGCCTGCGTCGGGGTCGGGACCGCAGCGCAGGGTCTCGTCGGCCACCCAGTAGAAGATCTCCGATTCCCCCGGGGGCTGGCCGCACCAATCCGCCGTGCGGTTGCGGGTGACCCCCAGCCGCCCCGGCGTGCCGGTATCCACCGCGGTGGCACCGCGCAGATCCCGCACCAGCAGGTCCATGGTATGGGCCACGGTGTTCTGCATCCGGGCCAGTTGCCGGGATTCCCGGTAGGCACTCTGGTTGGCGACGAAGATCTGCACCACTCCCGAGAGCAGGATCAGGCCGATCACCAGGGCGATCATCCATTCCACCAGCCCCACGCCCCGCTGGCATCCGGCGACGCGCACCCCGGGGCTCACGAGCCCGCCCCCCCGGGCAGGGTGACGGTGTATTCGAAGACCGCCTCGTCCCCCTCCCGCGCGAAACGGCCCTCGGCCCAGCGCACCCGGATGGTGCAGGTGGTGGGGGCGGCCCCGTCGCAGTCGATGTCGCTGCCGGTGATGCCCGGCAGCCGCAGGGCGGCGGGCGCATCGTTGCCGGGGGCACCCCAGGCGGTACGCCAGGGACCCTCCACCGACCGGGGGTCCGGGGTGCCGTCCACGGCCAGGGAGATCCACAGGCGCTCCGCCGCCTCCCGGGCCATAACGCTGGCAAGGGTGCGCTGCTGGGCGGAGTGGATGGACTGGATGCCGAGCAGGTGCAGCCCCGCGATCCCCAAGAGCCCCACGGACAGCACCAGCAGGGCCACCAGGACCTCGGTGAGGGAGAATCCGCGCTGGAAGGGGGGGATACGTGAGCGATGCGCCTGCATGGCATCCGGCTCCCATGGGTCTTGTTGCCGTAGGGGCATTATGCCCCGTTCCCCGGCCCCCCGTTCACCCCCCGGGAGGCACGGCTGATGAAGCGGGGACGGACACGGATATGCGGCGCGGGCGGGGATGATCCACCCCGCCATGCCCTGGCCGGGGCGGGCCGCCTTGGGTACCATGCCGGCCTGCGGTTCCCCCTGCGCAGGAGCGCCCACGCAATGCAGACAATCGATGCGGATGTGGTGGTCATCGGCGGCGGCGGCGCCGGCCTGCGGGCCGCCATCGCGGCGGCGGAGGCGGACCCGGATGCCGCCGTGGCCCTGGTGTCCAAGGTGGTGCCCACCCGCAGCCACACGGTGGCGGCGGAAGGGGGGGCCGCCGGGGTGATCCACCCGGAGGATCATCCGGACAAGCATTTCGACGATACCGTCTCCGGCGGGGACTGGCTCTGCGAGCAGGACGTGGTGGAGTGGTTCGTGGGCCGCTGCACCCCGGAGATGACGCAGATGGAGCACTGGGGCTGCCCCTGGAGCCGGCGCCCGGACGGGGAGATCAACGTGCGCTACTTCGGCGGCATGAAGTCGCCCCGCAGCTGGTTCGCCGCCGACCGCACCGGTTTTCACATGCTCCATACCCTGTTCCAGACCAGCCTGAAGTACCCCTCCATCCGCCGCTTCGACGAATGCTTCTGCATGGACCTGCTGGTGGAGGACGGCCGCCTGCGGGGGGTGCTGGCGGTGCATGTGCCCAGCGGTGACAGCCTGCTGCTGCGCTGCCGGGCGGCGGTGCTGGCCACCGGCGGTGCCGGGCGCGTCTACCGGCAGAACACCAATGCCGGCATCGTCACCGGCGAGGGCATGGGCATGGCCCTGGCCTGCGGCACGGGGCTGCGGGACATGGAGTTCGTGCAGTGGCACCCCACCACCCTGCCCGGCAGCGGGCTGCTCATCACCGAGGGGGCCCGGGGCGAGGGGGGCATCCTGCTCAACCGCCACGGGCGGCGCTATCTGCAGGACCATGGCCTGGGTCCGGTGGACCCCTGGCCCCGGCCCCGGGCCATGGAGCTGGGCCCCCGGGACCGGGTCTCCCAGGCCTTCTGGCACGAGGACCGGGCGGGCCGCACCGTGCCCACCCCCCAGGGCACGGCGGTGCACCTGGACCTGCGTCACCTGGGTCGGGAGACCCTGGAGGAGCGCCTGCCCCAGATCCTGCATCTGGCCCGCACCTTCGCCGCCGTGGACCCGGTGGAGGCGCCCATCCCCGTGCGTCCGGCGGTGCACTACACCATGGGCGGGGTGCCCACCGACCGCCACGGGGCCACCGCCGTGGAGGGGCTGTATGCCGCCGGGGAATGCGCCAGCACGGGGCTGCACGGGGCCAACCGCCTGGGCTCCAATTCCCTGGCGGAGCTGCTGGTGTTCGGCCGGGCCGCCGGCGAGGCGGCGGTGGCCCATGCCCGCAACGGCCCGGCGCCGGCGCCGGGGGTGGAGCGCCAGGCCGAGGCGGCCCGGCGGCGGTGGCATGCCCTGCTGGAGCCGCACCACGGCGAGCGCCTGGCCACCCTGCGGGATGCCATGCAGGCGGCCATGGAGGAGGGCGTGGGCATCGTGCGTGAGGCCGAGGGCATGGCCCGGACCTGCGAGACCCTGGCGGATCTGCGCGCCCGCTATCGCCGCGGGGTGCGCCTGGACGATACGGGCCGGGCCTTCAACACCGAATGGCTCGCCACCCTGGAGCTGGGCCATGCCCTGAAGGTGGCCCAGGCCATCGCCCATGCGGCCCTGGCCCGCCGCGAATCCCGCGGGGCCCATCTGCGCAGCGACGGCTACGACCGGCGTGACGATGAAGGCTTCCTGTGTCATTCCCTGGCCTGGGATCAGGGGGAGGAGCCACCGCGCATCGACCATACCCCCGTCACCCTCACCCGCTCGGCACCGGGGGAGCGGGTCTACGGGGGGCCGGCATGAGCGATACCCGCACCATCGTCCTGGAGTGCCTGCGCTACCATCCCGAACGGGACGAGGCCCCGTATCACCAGCGCTTCGAGGTGCCCTTCACCCCCGAGATGTCGGTGCTGGAGGGGCTGCAGTACATCAAGGATCACCTGGACGGCAGCCTCACCTTCCGCTGGTCCTGCCGCATGGCCGTATGCGGCAACTGCGGCTGCATGGTCAACGGCGAGCCGGTGCTCAGCTGCCAGGTGTTTCTGCGGGACTACCATCCCGGGTGCGTGCGCGTGGAGCCCCTGGACCATTTCCCCATCCAGCGGGACCTGGCGGTGGACCCCTCGGATTTCCTGGACAAGCTGGCACAGGTGGCCCCCTACCTGATCCCGGACCCGGTGCGCACCCCGGAGGACGGCCCCCACCGGCAGACGCCCCAGCAGATGCAGGACTATCTGGACACCTCCGCCTGCATCAACTGCCTGCTGTGCTATGCCGCCTGTCCCCAGTACGGCCTGAAGGCGGACTTCCTCGGGCCCGCCGCCCTGGCCCTGGCCCATCGCTACAATGCCGATTCCCGGGATGCCGGCCGGGCGCGGCGCATGGAGGTGATGAACAGTGATGCGGGGGTGTGGGGGTGCACCCTGGTGGGGCGCTGCTCCGAGGTCTGCCCCAAAGGGGTGGACCCGGCGGGGGCCATCAACCGCAACAAGCCCGCTGCGGCCCTGGATACCCTGCGGCGACTGCTGCAATCGGGAAGGACCTGCACCTCATGACCTCAACCCGCCCCTATATCCGATCCATGAAGGGCTGGTGGCGCCGCCATCCCGCCTACCGGTGGTATCTGCTGCGGGAGGCCACCAGCGTGGTCATCGGCCTGTATGCCCTGTGCCTGCTCTGGGGGATGACGGCCCTGCTGCTGGGCCCCGGGGCCCATGATGTCTGGCGGGCCTGTGTACAATCGCTGCCGGGGCGGGTCTTCCAGCTGCTGGCCCTGGCGGCCTTCGCCTGGCACGCCTGGACCTGGTTGCGGCTGCTGCCCCTCACCCTGGCCCCCCTGCGCCTGGGGCGTCACCGCATCAGCCAGACCCGGGTCCACCGCGCCGCCCTGGGGGCCTGGGCCCTGACCTCCGTCGCCCTGCTGGTGGCCGCCGCCGGGGGCCTGCGATGAGACCCCGCAACCTGGAACCCCTGTTCTGGACCCTCTTTGGCGCCGGCGGGATGCTGGCGGCCCTGGTGGGGCCCGCGCTGGTGCTGATCCTCGCGCTGCCCTTCCCCCCGGGGGCCCTGGAATACGCAACCCTGCGCGGCGCCATGACCCATCCCCTGGTGGCCCTGGGGCTGGGGGTCACCGTGGGGCTGTGGCTGTTCCACGCCGCCCACCGCATCCTCCACACCCTGTACGACCTGGGGGTGCCCCACGCGCAGTGGCTGCCCCGGGTCTGCTATGGGGGGGCCGCGGCGGGGGCCCTGGCGGCCCTGGGGGTGGCCCTGGCCTGGGTGCTGCAGTAGCGGGCCTCAACGCCCCAGCAGATAGCTCAAACCCGCCAACAGGAACGCGGCATGGGTCATGAGCAGGCCCCCCGTCCAGGTCACGGTCCACTTGATGATCTCCCCCTTGGTCTGGGCGATCTCCTTCTGCAGGCGGTGATCCATCTGCCGCATTTCACTGCGCATCTGCAGGATCTCCTTCTGCACCTCGCCGATCTCCTTCTGTACATCCCCCCGTAACTGCTCGATTTCTTTCTGAAGCCGTCCCTCCATCTCCCGGGTCTCCCCCCGCAGCTGTTCAATCTCCTTCTGCACCTCCCCCCGCAGCTGTTCGATCTCCTTCTGCAGGCGCAGCTCGGTCTCCCGCAGGGCCGTGCCCGTGGCCAGGTCGGTCACTTCGGGATAGCGTTGTTCCATGTGCTCGAAGGCCTCGGCGATCACCCGGGCCCGGGCCCGGTCATCCGGGGCGCTGCTGAGCTGTTCGTAGAGGTCGATGACGGAGGTCATGGGCGGGATCCTGCAGGGCCATTCATGGAATTATCCCAGGCTGGCGGCGGGCGCGCCAATCGCCCCGCCTTCACGGCTGTGTCTGGATGCGTGCCAGTATCCGGTTGCGCAGGGCCACATGGAAGGACAGCCGATGGACCCTGGGGTTCGCGTTCTCCCCGGCATGGCTCTGGAAGACCAGATCGATGCGCACCCCCGTGGGATCGGCGGCATCGGGGAGCAGTGTGGCCTCAAGGCGGCTGCCGGGACGGAAACCGCGGATGAGTTCCTGGCTGTGCCCGGTGCCGGAACGGCAGCGCAGGCCGTTGTCCTCGATCCAATAACGCACCGTATGCACCCCGGGGTCTGCACCGCACCAGTCGATGCGGCGATCCCGGGTCACCTGCAGCGCCCCGTCGGCCCAGTGCACCGCCCCGGCCCCGCGCAGGTCCCGCGTCAGGTACTCCGTGACGAAGGCCAGGGTCTCCTGCAGCCGGGCCCAGCGCTGGGTCTCGCGGTAGGTGGTCTGGTGGGCCAGGAAGACCTGCAGGGCACCGGCCAGGAGGATGAGGCCGATCACCAGGGCGACCATCCATTCCACCAGGGAAAATCCCCGGCTGCGGTGAGACCTCCGGCGGGCCTTCATTTCATCACCTCCGGGGGCAGATCCACGACGTAGTCGAAGGTGGTCCCCTCCTCCGGCTCCCGGAAACGCCCCTCGCTCCAGGCCACGGTGATGGCGCATTGCCCGGTGCTGCAGGTGATGCGGCTGTCCCCCGCGCCGGGCAGGGCCGCAAGATCGGGGGCATCGGCATCGGCGGACCACTGCCGCCGCCAGGCCGAGCCCACCGCCCCCGCCTGCAGGGGGCCTGCGGCCGCCGCCATCCACAGGCGTTCCTCCGCGTCCCGGGCGGCGATGCTGGCCAGGGTCCGCTGATAGGCGGAATGGGCCCCCTTGAGGGCGGACAACTGCAGGGCCGCCAACCCCAGCAGGCCCACGGAGAGCACCAGCAGGGCCACCAGGGCCTCGATCAGCGAAAAGCCCCGCTGCAGATGGAGGGGTAAAGAGGTCTCCATGGCTCACCTCCCTGTGAACGCCATTGCCGTGCCATGCCCCCTCATTAGCAGAATCCCCCGGTTTGTCCAGTCCCCATGGACCCGTCCCCCTTGTCTCCCCGGGCGGGATGGTCCACCCTTCCCTGCAACCGGCGCGACCCCGGGTCCGCGCCGGCCACGCGGGGCAGCGGCCATGGGCCGGTGCATCCGCCCCTCCGGGCCACGGACCGGACGGCCTGCTGCCCCTGGATGCATGCGACCGCAGGAAGGAGGATGAGGATGAACGACATGGCAAGCACGGCCGCCATGGCCGATACCGGTGCCGCCCTGCAGCTGGGGGTTCCCTTCATGGTCACGCTGTACGTGATCATCGGGATCATCCTGGCCGCACAGATCATCACCGTCACGCTGCAGAAGTGACTCCTGCGCCGGTCGCGGCGGGGGAATCCCGCCCGCGGACAGGCCCACCGCGACCGGCCCCTCCCACACCCCGCAATCCCTCCGGCGACGTGACGGATACGGCCGGGGGACGTACCATGCCCTGCACACCACCGGCCCAAGTCAACACCGGATACGGGGCATCCCCTTGGCGGAAAGAACCAACATCGTCCTCGTCGGGCCCATGGGCGCCGGCAAGTCCACCGTGGGCCGCCACCTGGCCGCCCGCCTGCAGATGCCCTTCGTGGACAGCGACCGGGAACTGGAGTCCCGCACCGGCGTGGACATCCCCACCATCTTCGAATACGAGGGGGAGGAGGGATTCCGCCGCCGCGAGGCCGCCGTCCTCGAGGACCTGTGCGCGCGCCATGGCATCGTCCTGGCCACGGGCGGCGGGGCCGTGATGCGCGCGGAGAACCGGGAGCGGCTGCAACGCTGCGGCCTGGTGGTCTACCTGCGCACGCCGGTGGCCCTCCAGCTCAAGCGCACGTCCCGGGACAGGAACCGCCCCCTGCTGCAGACCGAAGACCCCCGCGCCCGCCTCGAGGCCCTCCTGGAGGTACGCGACCCCCTCTACCGGGAGATCGCCCACCTGATCGTGGACACGGACCGGGAACACCTGCGCTCCACGGTGCGCCTCATCGCCCGCCAATACCGGAACGAAGGCGATGGGGCCCGCCCCGGCACCAGCCCCGGGAAAGGACGCAACGCGGGCGCACGCCCCAGCCGGAAACGCAGGACCGCACCCGGGCGGACGGGGGGCCGTTAGCGCCTGGGGAACGCCCCCGGGCGAACGGGGGGCCGGGGAAGACGGTTCAATGGTCTGTCCTCCCCGGCTTTAGTATGATCCCCCTCATGGATACGCTCAGCGTCGAACTGGGGGAGCGCGGCTACCCCATCCACATCGGCCGCGGCCTGCTGCATCAGCCCGACCTCCTGGGGGACCGGGTCAGTGGTCGGCGCGTGGTGGTGGTCAGCAACGAGACGGTGGCCCCGCTCTATCTGCACACGCTGCAGGATACCCTTTCCGCGGCGGGGGCCGGGGCCGTGGACGCCCTGGTGCTGCCGGACGGGGAGCGCCACAAGAACCTGGAGACCCTGGAGCGGATCTACACCGGCCTGCTGCAGCGCCGCCTGGACCGGGGGGATCTCCTGGTGGCCCTGGGGGGCGGTGTCATCGGCGATCTCACCGGCTTCGCCGCCGCCACCTACCAGCGCGGCATCGACTTCATCCAGGTGCCCACCACCCTGCTGGCCCAGGTGGACTCCTCGGTGGGGGGCAAGACGGGGGTCAACCACCCCCTGGGCAAGAACATGATCGGGGCCTTCCACCAGCCCCGCATGGTGCTGGTGGACACCGACACCCTGAACACCCTGCCGGACCGGGAGCTGAGCGCCGGGCTGGCAGAGGTGATCAAGTACGGTCTGATCGACGACGCGGAATTCTTCGCCTGGCTGGAGGAGCACCTGCCGGCGCTCCGGGCCCGGGAACCCGGGGCCCTGGCCCATGCCATCCGCCGCTCCTGCGCCGACAAGGCCCGGGTGGTGGCCCAGGATGAACGCGAGTCCGGCCGCCGTGCCCTGCTCAACCTGGGCCACACCTTCGGCCACGCCATCGAGACCGGCATGGGCTACGGCCAGTGGCTCCACGGCGAGGCGGTGGCGGCGGGCACGGTGATGGCGGCGGATCTGTCCCTGCGCCTGGGCTGGCTCGGGGCCGGGGAACGGGAACGCATCGTCCGGCTCCTGCAGGCCGCGGGCCTGCCGGTGGAACCGCCGCCGGGCCTGGGGCCGGAGCGCTTCCGGGAGATCATGGCGGTGGACAAGAAGGTCCAGCGGGGGCGGCTGCGCCTGGTGCTGCTGCAGGGGATCGGCCGGGCGGTGGTCACCGCCGGGTTCGACCCCATGGCCCTGGACGAGACCCTGGATGCGCTGACCCGGCCATGAACCACACACCGCTGAACGCGCCCTCCCCCATGGCCCCCTACGCGGCCCGGGACGCCGTCAGCCACGGCCGCCGCCACCCGGAACCGCCCCCCACCTACCGCAGCGAGTTCCAGCGGGACCGGGACCGCATCATCCATTCCACCGCCTTCCGGCGTCTGGAATACAAGACCCAGGTCTTCGTCAACCACGAGGGGGACCTGTTCCGCACCCGCCTCACCCACAGCCTGGAGGTGGCCCAGATCGCCCGGGCCATCGCCCGCATGCTGGGGCTGAACGAGGACCTCACCGAGGCCATCGCCCTGGCCCACGACCTGGGACACACCCCCTTCGGCCACGCCGGCCAGGACGCCCTGGACCAGTGCATGACCGGGTACGGGGGCTTCGAGCACAACCTGCAGTCGCTGCGGGTGGTGGACCATCTGGAGGCCCACTACGCCGAGTTCGACGGGCTCAACCTCACCTTCGAGACCCGGGAGGGCATCCTCAAGCACTGCACGGCAGAGGTGGCCGCCGGCCTGGGGGACGTGGGCCGCCGCTTCGTGGACGGCGGCCAGCCCAGCCTGGAGGCGCAGCTCAACAACCTGGCCGACGAGATCGCCTACAACAACCACGACGTGGACGACGGCCTGCGCTCGGGGTTCATCACCCTGGACCAGCTGCGGGGCATCACCCTCTTTCGCGAGGCCCTGGCCGAGGTGAACGCCCGCCATCCGGGCCTGGACGAGAAACGGGTGCGCCACGAGGTGATCCGGCGCATGATCAACCGCCTGGTAACCGACCTGATCGAGAGCAGCCGGGAGGCCATCGCCCGGGCCGCCCCGGACAGCCTGGAGGCGGTGCGCGCCCAGGATCGCCCCCTGATTCGATTCAGTCCACGGATCCGGGAATACAACCTTGAACTCAAGGGTTTCCTGCGCCAGCATCTTTATCGTCATTATCGCGTCCGACGCATGACCGCCAAGGCGGCCCGGGTGCTCCAGGCCCTGTTCGCCGCCTACATGGAGGATCCGGCCCTGCTGCCCCCCGAACACGAGCACAAGGCCCGGCGCCTGGCGGCGGAAACCGGGGAGGCCGGACGCGCCCGGGCCGTAGCCGACTACCTGGCGGGCATGACCGACCGCTTCGCCATCGCCGAGTACGGGCGCCTGTTCGACCCGAAGACACTTTCTTGACATCCAGGGATCCCATGGCCAACGACACACTGTCCGCCGACTGCCTCGAATGCCTCGGGCTGCGCCAGCCCCCCTTCGCCCCCGCGGCAGGCGAGGACTTCCTCTACAGCGATCCGGGCATCGACATGCCGGTGAACACGGTCCTGCGTCATCTGGAGAAGGACCAGAACGTGGTCCTGCTCAAGGGCGAGAAGGGGGCCGGCAAGAGCACACAACTGCTGCGCGTTCTGGCCCGGGGCCGGGACGAACTGGACTTCTGCGCCTTCAAGGCCCGGGCGGGGATCAGCCTGGCGGCCATCGAATACACCGTGCGCCAGTACTGGAAGGACGCCGCCCCCGAAGGACAGGCGAACGACCCCCTGGACCGCTTCCTGGGCGGGCTTGTGGAGGCCAGGATGCGCCCCGTGCTGGCCATCGACGATGCCCAGTTGCTGGATACGGAGGTGCTCAAGGAACTGATCCAGGTCCGCCGCCGGGTCTACGAGGCCACCGGGCAGCGCTTCGGCCTGCTGCTGGTGGGGGAGCCGGAGGTGGACGAGCGCATGCAGTCGGTGGACGATGCCCTGGATGTCCCCGAGGCCCAGGTGAGCGTGCAGGTGCGGGCCTTCACCCCGGAGCAGACCACCGCCTACCTGCGCCACCGCCTGGAGGCCGCGGGTCTGGAAGGGCCCAGCCCCCTGGACCAGGAGGCCCTGCAGGAGATCCATCAGGAATCCGGCGGTCTGCCCGGTCGCATCAACGCCGTGGCCACGGAACGGCTGCGGCAGCACTGCCAGGGGGATGCAGGTGCCGGGAACGGCGCAGGCAGCGGCACCCCCTTCTGGCGCCAGCGCTGGTTCGGCCCCGCGCTGGCCGGGGTGCTGCTGGTGGCCGCGCTGGTGATCACCCTGAGCCTGCTGGGCGGTGGCGAGGACGAGGAGCCCCGCCGGCTGCCGGTGCAGAGCCAGCCCCTGGTCCTGCCCGACCAGCCCCGGCGTGCGGAGCCCGAACCCGCCGAAACCACAGCGCCGCAACGCCAGCTCCCCGGGACCCCCTCCCCGGGCGGAACATCCGGGGAAACGCCGTCGCCGTCACCACAGGAACGGCCCGAACCCCGGGAAAGCGCCCCCGTTCCGGAGCCGGAGGCCCCGGCCACGGACACTGAGGCCGAACCGGCCCCGGAAGCGGAAGCGCCGGAACCCGAAGCCACTCCGGAACCGGAACCCGAACCGACGCCGGAACCGGAGGCCACCCCGGAGCCGGAACCGGAACCGGAGACCGCACCCGAACCCGAACCGGCACCGACCTCCGGAGACGAAGCGCAGCCCGGGGCCGGGGCGCAGGACGGCATGCGCCTGCACGACGCCGCCTGGATCCGGCAACGGGAGCGCAGCCGCTACACCATCCAGATCGTGCTGAGCAGCAGCGAGGAGCGCATCAGGGCCTATGCACAGGAGACCAATCTGCCTGGTGATGTGGCCTGGTACCACACCCGCAGGGATGGGAAGGACTTCTATGCCCTGATCTTCGGCAATTATCCCGGGGCCGAGGCCGCGCGCAGCGCCATCCCCGCACTGCCGGCCGAGGTGCGCAGGAACCAGCCCTTCATCCGCAGCTTCGGCTCCGTGCAGGACGCCATGGTGGACTGAACCGGGGGCGCCCAGCGTCCCCGCCACGACGACGCCCGCAACACGCGGGCGCCCCTCCCCCGCCGGGCGTGCATAAGGGATAATGCATGCCCGACGGTCTGTGTCCGCCCCATGTCCCGCATCCCCCGCGCCTTCATCGACGAGCTCATCGCCCGCACCGACCTGGTGGAACTGGTGGGTGCGCGCGTGCCCCTGAAGAAGCAGGGCCGGGAATACACCGCCTGCTGCCCCTTCCACGCCGAGAAGACCCCGTCCTTCTACGTCAGCCCCCAGAAGCAGTTCTATCACTGCTTCGGCTGCGGTGCCCATGGCACGGCCATCGACTTCCTCATGCAGCACGACAACCTGGATTTTGTGGAGGCCGTGGAGGAACTGGCCCGCCAGGCGGGCATGGAGGTGCCCCGGGAGGCCGGGGACCGGCGGGAGGCGGACACCCACGCCCCGCTCATCGCCGCCAACGAGGCGGCGGCGGCCCGTTTCGAGGCCCACCTGCGCCGCCACGCCCGCGCCGTGGACTATCTCAAGGCCCGCGGCGTGAGCCCGGAGGTGGCCCGGGACTACCGCCTGGGCTATGCCGTGGACACGCGCGACGACCTGCTGCGCGCCCTGACCCCGGACCACGGCGAGGCCACCCTGGCGGCGGCGGGGCTGACCACCCGCCGGGAGGGCGGCCGGCCCTATGACCGCTTCCGCGGCCGGCTCATGTTCCCCATCCGCGACGGCCGGGGACGGGTGGTGGGATTCGGCGGCCGCCTGCTGGGGGACGGCACCCCCAAGTACCTGAACACCCCCGAGACCCCCGTATTCCACAAGGGCCACCTGCTCTACGGCC
Source organism: Ectothiorhodospira mobilis (assembly GCF_016584115.1). Lineage (GTDB taxonomy): Bacteria > Pseudomonadota > Gammaproteobacteria > Ectothiorhodospirales > Ectothiorhodospiraceae > Ectothiorhodospira > Ectothiorhodospira mobilis. The sequence goes on along the minus strand of NZ_NRSK01000014.1, from coordinate 40,015 downwards.
TGTTCGAGGCCCGCCGGGCCCGTACGCGGCTGGAGACCCTGCTGGTGGTGGAGGGCTACATGGACGTCATCGCCCTGGCCCAGTTCGGCCTGCGCAATGCCGTGGCCACCCTGGGTACCGCCACCACCCGGGACCATCTGGAACGCCTGTTCCGCGTGGTCCCCCGGGTGGTGTTCTGTTTCGACGGCGACCGTGCCGGCGGCGAGGCCGCCTGGCGGGCGGTGGAACAGGCCCTGCCGGTGCTGCGGGACGGGCGCGAGGTGCGCTTCCTCTTCCTGCCCCAGGGGGACGATCCCGACAGCCTGGTGCGCCGCGAGGGCCCGGAAGGCTTCCAGGCCCGCGTCCGCGACGCCAAACCCCTGTCCGACACCCTGCTGGACGGCCTGGCGCAGCGCCATGACACCTCCAGCCGCGAGGGCCGGGCGACCCTGGGACAGACGGCGGCGGCCCTGCTGCGCCCCATGCCCCCCGGGCTGCTGCGCAGTCAGCTGGCGGCGGATGTGGCACACGCCGCCGGGGTCTCCCCGGAACGCTTCGAGCAGCAACTGGAGCCGGACACCCCCCACGCCAAGCCGCCTCCGTCCGCCACACCGCCACGCCGCCCCCCGCGTCGACCCGGCAATCTGCAGCGGCTGACCCTCACTCCGGTACGCCTGGCCCTGTCCCTGCTGCTGAACCGGCCGGACCTGGCGGCCCGCGTCGCCGACACCGCCTGGCTGCGGGAACTGCAGACCCCCGGCGCGGATCTGCTGGCGCAGATGCTTGAAACCCTGCACGCCCACCCCCATCTAACCCCCGCGGCGCTGGTGGAGCGCTGGCGGGACAGCGAAGCGGCACCGCATCTACTAAAATTGGCCCAGTGGCAACCCCCGCCCGCGGAGGAGGCCACTCCGGAACAACTCCTGGAGGATGCCCTGGGCCGACTGCGGCATCGCCATGCCCGCCAACGGGCGGACGCCCTGCTCAAGGCGGCCGGGGAACGGCCGCTCACGGAGGAGGAGAAACGGATGCTCCAGGAACTTTTATCCCGCCCGGCCCCCTAACGCCCCGGATCACCAAGGACCGGTTGACACGGATTTACGTGGTTGTCAACAGGATTTACTGCTATACTTGAATGTTTACCCCCGCCCGTCACCCCAACGGTGAGCATAAGTCCAGTTTGAGCAGGTTTCCATGAATCACGAAGAACAGCAATCCCGTCTGAAAGAGCTGATCGCCAAGGGCAAGGAGCAGGGCTTTCTGACCTATGCCGAGGTGAACGATCACCTGCCGGACACCATCGTCGATCCGGAGCAGATCGAGGACATCATCGCCATGATCAACGACATGGGGATCACGGTCCACGAGCAGGCCCCGGACTCCGACAGCCTGATCCTGTCCGACAGTTCCGTGTCGGCGGACGAGGACGCCGCCGAGGAGGCTGCCGCCGCCCTGGCCTCGGTGGACGGCGAATTCGGGCGCACCACCGATCCCGTGCGCATGTACATGCGCGAGATGGGCACCGTGGAACTGCTCACCCGCGAGGGGGAGATCGAGATCGCCAAGCGCATCGAGGACGGCCTCTCCCAGGTGCTGTTCGCCCTCGCCCATTATCCCAAATCCATCGCCACCCTGCTCTCCGAGTACGGCCGCGTGGAGGCCGGCGAGAGCAAGCTCACCGACGTGGTGGTGAGCTTCATGGGCCCGGACTCCGATGAGATCGCCGCCGCGCGCCCGCAGCGGGAGGAGCCCCCGGTGCAGGCCGAACGCGAGGACGATGCGGAGGACGAGGACGACGACGGCGATGACTCCGAGGAGGACGCCCCGGAGGACACCGGCCCCGACCCGGAAGAGGCCCGGGTGCGCTTCACCCAGCTGGAGGCCATGTACGAGCGGGCCATGGAATGCGCCGCCCAGGGGCAACAGGAGGCCTATCGCCAGGCCCGCGAGGAGATGGCGCGCTACTTCATGGAATTCAAGCTGGTGCCGCGCCTGGTGGACCAGTTCACCGCCGACCTGCACGACATGGTGGAACGCATCCGCGCCCAGGAGCGGACCATCCTGCAGATCTGCGTGGACCAGTGCCAGATGCCGCGCCGGGAGTTCGTCCACTCCTTCCCCGAGAACGAGACCAACAACCAGTGGCTGGACGGTGTCCTCGGCAAGGGCAAACCGGCCCGCTACAAGACGCTCCTGGAGTCCCGCCGCGAGGAGATCCTGCGCGCCCAGGCACGCCTGGCCGCCATCGAGGAGGAATCCTCCCTCAGCATCAGCGAGATCAAGGACATCAACCGGCGCATGTCCATCGGCGAGGCCAAGGCCCGCCGCGCCAAGAAGGAGATGGTGGAGGCGAACCTGCGCCTGGTGATCTCCATCGCCAAGAAGTACACCAACCGTGGCCTGCAGTTCCTGGACCTGATCCAGGAGGGCAACATCGGCCTGATGAAGGCGGTGGACAAGTTCGAATACCGGCGCGGCTACAAGTTCTCCACCTACGCCACCTGGTGGATCCGCCAGGCCATCACCCGCTCCATCGCCGACCAGGCCCGCACCATCCGCATCCCGGTGCACATGATCGAGACCATCAACAAGCTCAACCGCGTCAGCCGGCAGATGCTGCAGGAGATGGGCCGGGAGGCCACCCCCGAGGAGCTCTCCAAGCGCATGGAGATGCCCGAGGACAAGGTGCGCAAGGTGCTCAAGATCGCCAAGGAACCCATCTCCATGGAGACCCCCATCGGCGACGACGAGGACTCCCACCTGGGGGATTTCATCGAGGACGTGAACGTACAGTCCCCCATCGAGTCGGCCACCCGGGAGAGCCTGTCGGAGACCACCCGCGAGGTCCTGGCCAGCCTCACCCCGCGGGAGGCCAAGGTGCTGCGCATGCGCTTTGGCATCGACATGAACACGGACCACACCCTGGAAGAGGTGGGCAAGCAGTTCGACGTCACCCGCGAGCGCATCCGTCAGATCGAGGCCAAGGCCCTGCGCAAACTGCGCCACCCCTCCCGCTCGGAGATGCTGCGCAGCTTCCTGGACCTGGAATGATCCACCCCAACGCCCCGGCAGGCTGTCGCCACCGGGGCGTTCTGCTGTATCTTTGCCCTCCACACGGGCCTGTAGCTCAGTCGGTTAGAGCAGAGGACTCATAATCCTTTGGTCGTCGGTTCGAGTCCGACCGGGCCCACCATTAAAATCAGGTAGTTACCTGATCCTTCCACTCCCAAGGATTCCGGCCTCATGGCGCTGGGCTCCCCTGCGGCACCCAAGCGGGATCACCCGGGCCGAAACCCAACCCTCTGCCGCTGCCTCGCCCCCGACCTCAAGCCCACTGGCCACCGGGTTCCGGCGGGGCGGGGGCCGGCGGTATCCTGCGGGGATACCCCGAATCTCATCCCTGTCCCCGCGGAGGACCCGATGCCGACCCTGAAGATCCAGTCCAATGTCCCGGCCAACGAAGAGACCTGGGATGCCCTGATCACCGCCGCCTCCCGGCAGGTGGCCGAGATGCTGGGCAAGCCGGAGGGCTATGTCATGATCATCGCCGAATCCACGCCCCGCATGGCCTTCGGCGGCAGCCGCGAACCGCTGGCCTATCTGGAACTCAAGAGCCTGGGTCTGCCCGAGGAGCGCACCCCGGAGTTCTCCGCCACCCTGACGGGGCTGATGGGGGAGCACCTGGATGTGCCGCCGGAGCGGGTCTATATCGAATTCGCCTCCCCGGCCCGGCATCTCTTCGGTTTCAAGGGGGGCACTTTCTGAAGCGGGTTGCCCATGGGATGGCCTGGACATAGGATGGGATGGATCCGGGTTGCCCCCGGAGGCGCACCCGATCCACCCCCTCTGCAACAAACCATGAAACGCCTACCCGCCCTGCTGGCCAGCCTTTGGATCGCAGTCCTCCTATCGGGATGCGCCAACCGTTACCCCCTGGATATCCCCGAAGAACAATGGGAGACCATGACGTCGGAACAACGACTGGAGGCCCGTCGGCAGCAGGCGGCCCTGGATCAGGCCCGGGCCGAGCAGCGAACGGCTCAGGCCCGGGCCCGCGAGGAGGAGGCCGCAAGGCGACGGGCGGAACTGGAGGTGCGACGGCAGGAAGCCGGATTCGGCGAGCGGGTTCAGTGTGTGCTGAGCCACGCCAGAGCCCATCTGGGAGGCAGTTGGCAGAGCGTGCAACCACTGGCCCTGGATGTGGTGCAGGGCATGGAAGTGGGCTTCGAGATCCAGGCCGTGGAGGATGACTGGGTACGATGGCAGGACAAGGGATACGCCCATTTCGACGGCACGCGCCTGACCCTGTGCCCCCGCCCGGATCAATACCAGGACCACGCCGCCGCCTGCGCCCAACTGGTGGGCACGACCAATGACTATCGTCGCGGACTGCGCGGCCAGGTCGAGGGGCACCGGTTCCTACGCGGGCGACTGCGGTGTGACCTGCATCCTGCCAGCGCGGTGCTCCACCGACGGCAGTGAAATCCCAGGGACCGATCAGCAGATATCATCCCGCAGCATGAGTTCGTCGGCCATATCGGCCTGCAGGATGTCGTGGTCGTACTCGCTCAGGCGCAGATGCTCCAGGACCTGGCCGCCGACGGCGGGCCATTCGGGGTCCTCCTTCTGGTACTTCACCCGGCTCAGCACGTTGACGGCCACCTTGGCCAGGGCATACAGGGTCTTCTGCGCCTCGGATACGCGGGTGTCTTCAAGGAAGGATGGATCGTGGTGGCGCAGGATGAGCTGGGCCAAGGCATCGGGCAGGTGCCAGGACTGGGTCACGTAGTAACCGATGATGGCGTGATTGACAGGGTAGTGCCGCTCCTCCACATCGGTGAAGACCTGCTGCGGGGCGTCGTTGGCCTCCATCAAAACCTCCCGGTAATCGGGGTAGCGGATGGCCATGATGGGGATACCGCAATCCCGGAACAGACCAAAGCTGTAGGCATCTTCCGAAGAGCAGGCCGGGCGCAGACGGAGGTGATCCCTGAGCAGGAGCATGACCTGGGCGGTCTGGGTGGCCGTGTCCCAGAACTTCTCCAGGGAGATGGACGACTTGCCGCGGATGGACTGGCGCAGCAGCTGCCCCGCCACCAGCTGGCTCACCACCCGGGTGCCGAGCAGGTGCACGGCATTGTGGATATCCGTGATCTGCCGCCCCAGTCCGAAGGCCGGGGCATTCACCGTCTTGAGCACACTGGCGGAGAGCCCCACGTCCCGGGCGATGATGTCGGCGAACTGCCCCAGGGGGGCCTGGGGGGATTGGTTCAATTGCTGGAGTTCCGAGAGCACACCAGGGTGGGCGGGGATATTGAATTCCCGGAAGGCCTGTTCTTGGTGCATGAAGCACTCCATATCCGTGGGGTATGTCCTGCGCAGCCTCTTGCCGCCCCATGAGATTTACAACGTTGACACCCTGCCCACGGCTAAAGCCGGGGGCTTCCCGCGCAACATTGGTGACTGGAACCGCGTGGCTCCATGCCCGGATGGCATGGGAGGCCGGGGTCCACGACGACGGGTACACTTGCCCGCGAGCCATTCCGCCGGGGATGATGTTACACCATGCATCATGACAAAAACGATCACGTAATCATCCCCATCGACGCCCTGCGCGACGCGCTCAGTCGCAACAAGCGCAAGCGGGTACGCCGCATCCTGCGGACGATGCACCCCGCCAAGGTCGCCAGTCTGCTGGAGACGCTGACCGCGGAACAACGCATCGCAGCCTGGCAGCAGATCGATGAACGGGTCGAGCACAAGGTGCTCTCCCACCTCTCTGCGGCGATGCAGACCCAGCTCACCCAGGAGGCCGGAGCCGGTGAACAGGATGAGGCGCCGGACGGCCCGGACGTCGGGCAGATGGCGGCCGAAGCGGGTTCTTCGGAGGTGGCCCCGGAGACGCAGCTCAAGCTGGTGCTGGAGGCACTGGAGAACGGCAAGCTCAAGCGCATCGCGCGGCTGTTCCGCAAACTCCACCCGGCGCGCATCGCCGGGCTGCTGGAGTCCGTGCCGGCCAGCGAGCGTGCGGCGGCCTGGGACATGGTCGACCACGAGCGCACCGGCAAGGTCCTGCGCCATCTGCATGAAGGGGTCCGCCGGCGTCTGGCCGAGGAGATGGAGCTCGACGACCTGGTCGACGCCGCCCGTGCGCTCGAGCCCGATGACCTGGTGGACCTGATCCAGGACCTCCCCCACCAGCTGGGCCGCGAGATCCTGCTGGCCCTGAACCGGCGCGAGCGCGAGCGTGTGGAATCCCTGCTGTCCTACGACGAGGACAGCGCGGGCGGGCTGATGAACCCCGACCAGATCGCCGTGCGCGCCGACATCAAGGTGGGCACGCTGCTACGCTATCTGCGCCTGCTGGAGGACCTGCCACCGAACACGGACAAGTTCTTCATCGTCGACCGGGACAATCGCTACCAGGGCATCGTACGCGCCCGGCGCGTCCTGACCACACGGCCGGAGACGACCATCGCCGAGTTGATGGAGACCGACTTCGAGCCGGTGCAGGCCGAGCAGCCCAGCGAGGCCATCGCGCGGCGTTTCGAGGATCACGACCTGATCTCGGCGCCGGTCGTGGACGCCGAAGGCCGGCTGCTCGGTCGCATCACCGTCGACGACGTGGTGGACGTCATCCGCGAGCAGGCCGAACGCTCGATGATGGGGATGGCCGGTCTCCACGAGGAAACCGACATGTTTGCTCCGGTGCTGGCGAGCAGCCGCCGGCGCGCGGTCTGGCTCGGGATCAATCTGCTCACCGCCTTCCTTGCCGCCTGGGTGATCGGGCTGTTCGAGGCCACCCTGGAGCAGGTGGTGGCACTCGCCGTGCTGATGCCCATCGTCGCCAGCATGGGCGGGATCGCCGGCAGTCAGACCCTGACCCTGGTCATCCGCGGACTGGCCACCGGCCAGCTGGGTTCGGGCAACACCCGCATCCTGCTGCTCAAGGAGATCGGGATCGGTGTGCTCAACGGGATGCTCTGGGCCCTGGTGGTCGCCGCGCTGGCGGTGCTCTGGTTCGGCAACTGGACCATCGGCGGGATCATCGCCGCCGCGATCCTGCTGAATCTGTTGTGCGCCGCCCTGGCCGGCGTGGCGATTCCGATGATCATGCGCAAGCTCCAGATCGACCCGGCACTCGCGGGCAGCGTCGTGCTGACCACGGTCACCGACGTGGTGGGGTTCTTTGCCTTTCTCGGCCTCGCCACCCTGATCCTGCTCTGAGCATCGCGACGGCTCCCCCACCGGGCACCCGGCATGGAGTTGCCTAGGCTGGGCGATGCACAGGAGAAGAGGTGGATTTCAACTCAAACCCATGCAGGTGAGACCCAACAAGTAGCAGTTCAAGGGCACGTTGCCTGTTCATCGCTCAGCCTCCCAAGGGGGGCTGGATCACCTCGAAATCCACACTCATTGGCCCACTGCCCTGGTGTTTCAGGTATCGCACCGGCCCGTGATAGGTGAAGGGTGCGGCCTTACCCTGTTCCAGCTTGTTTTCCCGGATGAAGAGATGGATAGCGATGCCCATCTCCTCATGGTGAGTGATCTCCCGGCCCCGCTTGCTCTGAGGCGTTGTCTGATTCTGAGTCTGCCAGCGAAACCGGATGTCATCCACCCAATGGTCCAGATACCGATGATCGGCCGCCTTGCCCTGCTTGTTCAGGGTCACCAACAGGACATGGACTTTTTGCTCTCGAAGCACCACATGCCCACTGTTCCAGCTGCCTGGATTGAACTCCGCGTTGAAAAGGCCGGGTATCTCTTCCCGAGCAAACCGTTCCCCCACCACCATCCACAACGGATCCAGCAGGCCCTTGAATCGGGCAAAGGTGCGGAACTGCTCCTGTAACTCCGGCGTGACCACGATATCCTCGTAATCCGGATTGCTGGCCCGCAGCCGGTACTGACCACTGGGGTCCTTGAGCACCTTGCGCAGCAGGTACTGGTTGTCGCCGGTCCCGTCCTGGCGCTCGATGGCCAGGATATCCCCGGTGATCCGACCCGCGCTTTCGGCACTGGCCAGTTCCAGCAGCAGATAGTCGCCATCCTGCACCGGCTGCTTGCCGCCGTTCATGGAGTTGCCGGAGGCGCGGGCGATGAAGTGCCGGGTGGGATCCAGGCGACCGTAACCTTCCAGGGGCAGACTGCGGTATTCCTCACAATCGGCAGTGCCCGTCTTGAAGTGGCCGCAGGCGATCTTGAGGTTGGGGAAATACGGCAGCGAGACCTGCTCCGGCCTGCGGCTGGACAAGGCTGTGACCGTGGCGCCACCCAGACCCTGCCTGGCCTCATAGGTAGCCAAACGGTAATCCACCAGTTCCTGCACCAGGCTCGTCAAGGTGGAAATCCGGTCCGGGGCCACCGCCGTGACGCCGATGAAACGATCTCCCTCAAGGGTGAAAAAAGACCCACCGGCCCAGGCCATCACTGGATTCTTGTGCCAGTAACCCAGCCAGTCATCCGGCGGCTCGGTGAGGCCCTGATACGATTCCGGCAGGTCCGCCAGCAGCGGGCGTCGACGCTGCAACACCTGCCAGGATCGGGCCGCCAGATCCGCCAGAGTGGGCGCCTCCCGCCAGCCATCCAGCTCCTGGAAGGCCTCCAGCAGGACCATCTTGTAGCTCTTGTTCATGGCGGTGGTCTCCAGTTCCCGGAGCAGATCCGCCTGCTGCTCGATCACCGTCCGCTCCTCGGCCTGAAGATCGGGCTCCAGGGCAGCGATCAGCCCGAACCAGTGACCATACTGGCGACGCACGGCCTGCAGGCTGGCACCGGCGCGGTAGAACTCGGTCAGGGTCGGCCGACGGCCGAGGGTGTCGCGCAGGGTGAGGTACTGATCCTGAAGATCACTGCCGCCCAGGGATTTGAGAAAATCGATGAACCGCAGGTCGTAGTTGACGTAACAGCCCGTGGGCAGATCCAGGCTCTGGTTTTCCAGATCGCGGGCAAACCGGGCCAGATCCTGATGGGTCATGGTCCGGTTCATCAGCGCCATGGGCTTGTGCAGAAAGCTCTGGTGATTGGCCACGAAATCCAGCACCACCAGTCGCTCCTTCGCCTCGGCCTTGCGCAGGCCCCGCCCCAGTTGCTGCAGGAAAAGGATGCGGGATTCGGTGGGACGCAGCATCATCACGGTGTCGATGGCCGGCAGGTCCACCCCCTCGTTGAACAGGTCCACGCAGAACAGCACCTGCAACCGGCCATTGGCCAATTGTTCCAGCGCCTCTCCCCGGGACAGCCTGGAATCGGCATAGACCGCCGCTGCCCTGATGCCCTGCCGAGCAAACTGGTCAGCCATGTAATCGGCGTGGCGGGTGGAGATGCAAAAGGCCAGGGTGCGCCGCTGAGCCCGTTTCCGCCAGGTGCTCAGGGCATGACGGGCGCGGGCCAGGGTGGCCAGCCGATTGCCCAGCAGGTCCGGGTCGAAACGGCCGTTGCGCCAGGGGATGCTCTGGTAGTCCACGTCCTCGTCGAAAACCCCAAAATAGTGGAACGGCACCAGCAGATCCGCGTTCACCCCGGTGAACAGGTCGCTCTCGAAAACCCGGTTGTCATCACACAAGGAGAGGATGCTGGCGTTGTCGGTGCGGTCGGGGGTGGCGGTGAGGCCCAGCAGGAAGGTGGGCGCAAAGTGGTTCAGCAAACGGTGATAGGTGGGCGCGGCAGCGTGATGGAATTCGTCCACGACGATGTAATCGAAATGCCCCGGCCCGAAGCGCTCCAGGTGATCGACACGACCCAGGGTCTGGATCGAGGCACAGAGGATGTCCACCTGAGCATCCCGCTGGCGACCATGATAGAAGCCGATCCGGGCACTGGGCCGGATACGGGCGAAGGTGCCAGCAGCCTGGTTGAGAATCTCTTCCCGGTGGGCCACGAACAGAATCCGGCGGGCGTTCGCCTGCTGCGTGTCGAAGGCAGCAAGCCAGGTCTTGCCCAGACCGGTGGCCATGACCACCAGTCCGCGCCGGTAGCCGTCCAGGCGCGTCTGCTCCAGCGCCTCCAGGGCCTGAGCCTGGATGTGGGTCGGCGTGGGGGGAGGCTCCGACTCGGTGCTACCCGGCTCCCATGAACGCTCCGGCGGAATGCGGCGGGCCTCGTAGGCATCGATCCATTCATCGGACAGGGCCATCGTGGCCGGATCGTTGAACAGGGCCTGGAACTGCTCACGGGCCTCCAGAAATCCCTTGTCCCCCGGATAGTTGATCCGGTAGTTCCATTCCAGGCCCTGCTGCAGGGCCTGGCGACTGATATTGCTGGAGCCGATGAAGGCGCAGCCCCAATGGGTATCAGTCTCCTGCGAACCGGCAAACAGGTAGGCCTTGAGATGAAAGCTCCCGCCCCCGCTCTGGTAAACCCGCACCTGAGCGCCCTGCTCCTGCAGCAGCATGAGGGCGCGCAGGGCCTGGGGATCGGTGATGTCCAGATAGTCGCTGGTGAGGATGCGGATGCGGGCGGGTGTGCGGCCAGTGGCTTCGCGATCCAGCGCCGCCTGCAGATCAGGCAACAGCAGGCGCAGGCCGGTGTGCTTGATGAAGGCCACCGCCATGTCGATGGCATCGGCGCGATGAATGCCGCTGCATAGATGGGGCAGGAAGGGATTGTCGTCACCGCCCGTAATGAGTTGGCGGGTGGCCTTGTGGAGCAGGCAGTTCAGCCAGTGCTCTTCCCGATCGGGGCGTTGATCCTCGGTGAGCCAGCATTCCAGCCCGGCCAGTCCGGTGAGTTCCCGAGTCCAGACGCGGATCTGGTCTTCATCGGCATCGGTGAAATGTCGGCCGTTGCGATCACGTTCACCCGTTCCCAGCTTGAAGCTGCAATAGATGACACCGCCGGGTTTCAGGGCCTGCCAGAGCGCATGGAAGTTGGCGGGCATATGGGTAGCAGGCACATGCAGCAGGCTGGCGCAGGCCCAGATGCCGTCATACCTTTCAACCTCGTCCACCTCATCGAACCGCCGAACGGGCACCGGCCGGCCGAGCAATTGTGAGGCATGATCCGCCAGCGCCTGACTGGCATCGAAGGCACTGACACCATAGCCCCGCCGCTGGAAGGCCAGGGCATCGCGCCCGGCACCGCAACCGGCATCCAGCACCCGCGCGCCGGCCGGCAGGTGGCTGAGAAAGCGCTGGTACAGGGGCTCCATATCCACGTGCAGGGTGTCGGCGATGAACTGGCCTGCGTGCTGGTTGTAGTAGTAGATGGTGCTGTTCACGTCCCTGATGCCCTGGGTTTAGCGAGCCGGTACATCTTATTATCCCGTCTCATCCACCGCATCAAGAGCCAGCGCGCTGCGCAGATAGGCCACCAGGTCGGCCTGCTTCCCGGGATCGTAGGGCTCCGGATCGCCGTATCCCCAGACAGGCCCCGGCCAGGCGGGATCACCCGCGTGGCGGCCCACCACATGCCAGTGCAACTGCGGCACCAGGTTGCCGAGTGTGGCCAGGTTCGTCTTTTCAACGCCAGGCAGGACTGCCAGCACACGGGCACACTCGGCAAGCACCCCGTCCACCACCATGCGCTGACCGGGGGCGAGTTCCCACCATTCGCGAAAGCAACCCATCGCCGGGATCACCAGTAGCCAGGGATAGCGCGCGTCCCGAAACAGCCGCACCAGACAGCCATCCCGCGTTCCCACGGACACGCTGTCTGCCTCCAGACGTTCATCCAACTCGAACAAGGTCATTCCTCCTGTCTATCCATGCGCACCCGGGAGCTGTGTATCATTCTGCACCCTGGGCACACGGTACCATCCCAAGTAACCAGGCAGCGCCCGGTTGACCTTTAGCCCCTTCCGGATATCTGGACCATCAAGGGATGTCGGCGCGCCTTTGAGGTATCCTCCCGGGAGGATCCGGATCCCGTCCCCGGGCATCACCCCAGGCGAGACCAGCTTCCCCATGGCCCAACACGACAACAGCTACAAGCTGCTCTTCTCCCATCCGCGCATGGTGCACGATCTGCTGACCGGCTTCGTCCGGGAAGCCTGGGTGGAGCAGCTCGATTTCACCAGCCTGGAGAAGGTCAGTGGCTCCTACGTGACCGATGAGCTGCGGGATCGCGAGGATGACATCATCTGGCGCATCCGCTGGGGAAAGGACTGGCTCTATGTGTACCTGCTGCTGGAATTTCAAAGCAGCGTGGACCGGTTCATGGCGGTGCGCATCATGAGCTACGTGGGTCTGCTCTACCAGGATCTGATCCGGCAGAAGGCGCTGACCCCCACAGGCAGGCTCCCGCCTGTGCTGCCGGTGGTGCTCTACAATGGGGAGAATAGATGGCATGCGGCACCCAACGTCGCCGATCTGGTCGAACCGGTACCGGGAGGACTGGAGCACTACCGCCCTGCCCTTACCTACCTCCTGCTGGATGAGGGGGCCATCGTTAACGATCCGACCTGGTCTGAGCCGGCACGCAATGTGGTGGCCGCCCTGTTCCGCCTGGAGAACAACCGGGACGAGCAGGAGATGCTCCATGTCCTGGGCAGGCTGGTGGACTGGCTCAAGGCACCCGAGCAGACCGGCCTGCGCCGGGCCTTCGTGGTCTGGATACGACGTGTCCTGCTCCCCCACCGGGCACCCGGCATGGAGTTGCCCGAGCTGAACGATTTACAGGAACTGCATGAGGTACACACCATGTTGGCTGAGCGCATCAAAAAATGGCCGGAACGCTGGCGCCAGGAGGGCCTTGAACAGGGGCGGGAAGAAGGCACCCGCCGCATGCTCGCCCGTTTGATCGTCAAAAAGTACGGCGTGATCCCCACCTGGGCGCAGAACCGACTCGACCAGGCCGGTACCGAGCAGCTGGAAACCTGGGCCGAGGCCATCTTGGAGGCCGAGACGCTGGAAGCTTTGCTGAGCGAGACGCCCGGACACTGATTCCCATCATCAGTGATGGTATACGTCATGTGGTCCAGCGGATGGGTCTACTTTTTTAGCCGGGGACGGAATCGAACCGCCGACACGGTGATTTTCAATCACCTCACCCCCGCGCCTGACGAGAAGTTGCCACACCTGAACTCACAGAAGAAGTGCTGAAAACAAGTACTGTCAGGCGTGATCAGCACTCCCGGCCATTCCGGCGCCGATGGAGAGGCTGTAAGCCTTTGATTGGAGGGAAGATGGCGCGCCCGGCAGGATTCGAACCTGCGACCCCTGCCTTCGGAGGGCAGTACTCTATCCAGCTGAGCTACGGGCGCGTTACGAAGGGATTGTACCACACCCCAGACGGCCCGGGGACCGGGCCATCTGGGACAGGCGCGGGAGAATAGCCCAATCGTTGCCGTTCGCCAAGCCCCCCGCCCTTCCGGATGGGGTTCACCGGCCCTGCGGTGCAGGGCGTGATTCTCCCCCTTCGGGGCGCCGCAGGGGGTCGAGCCGGTAGAGCCCGCCGTCGGGCATATCGGTGAGGACGTAGAGGTGGCCGTCCGGACCCTGGGCCACATCGCGGATGCGTCCGATCTCGCCGCGGAGCAATGCCTCCTGGTGGACCACTTGGTTGTGCTCGTTGAGTTCGATGCGCAGGATCTTCTGCTGGGCGAGGGCCCCCATGAAGAGGTCGTTCCGCCACTGCGGGAAGGCATCCCCCGTGTAGAACGTCATGCCCGAGAAGGCGGGGGAGGGATCCCAGGACGCCACGGGGTCCGTGACGCCGGGGGCCGAGGGCACACCGATGGGCTGCTGCCCCCGGTAGGTGTCGCCGAGGCTGACGTCAGGCCAGCCGTAGTTGTTGCCGGCCTCGATGAGGTTGAGCTCGTCGCCGCCGTGGGGCCCGTGCTCGTGCTGCCAGATGGCGCCGCTCCCGGGTTGGATCGCCATTCCCTGGGCATTGCGGTGGCCATAGCTGTAGACCTCCGGGCGGGCCCCCTCCTGCCCCACGAAGGGGTTGTCATCCGGTACCGAGCCGTCCGCATGGAGTCGCACGGTGGTGCCCACCGAGGTGCTGGGCGTGGGGATATCCACCTCCCTTTCCCGCCGCTGCCCGCGCTCCCCCAGGGTCACCAGCAGGGTGCCATCGTCCAGGAACGCGATCCGGGAACCGAAGTGGTAATTGGGCTCAAGGAATGGCGTCTGCCGGTAGAGTTCTTCCAGCTGGGTGAGCCTCGTGCCTTCCAGGCGTGCGCGGGCGAGCACGGTGCCGCCCTTGCCGTCTTCGCGGAGGGTGTAGGTCAGGTAGATCCATCCCGTCTCCCCGTAGTCCGGGGCCACGGCCACGTCCAGGAGACCGCCCTGATTCTCGGCCCAGACCTGGGGCATATGGGAGACTGCGGTGGCCTGGCGGCCATCCACCAGATAGAGGGTGCCGCCGCGTTCGGTGATGAGCATGCGGCCATCCGGCAGCCAGTCCACGGCCCAGGGGTGCCGCAGGCCGTCCACCACCCGTACCACGCGAAACGCCGCCAGCTCGGATTCCACCCGGGCCCGGACGATCTCCCCGTCCGGTGAGGCCCCATCCGGATCGGCATGCGCGAAAGAGCCGGGGAACAGGAGCGGGAACAACACCAGGAAAAGGCCTGCCATGCGCATGATGTGCACCATCCATTGATTCCGTTTTCAACCTATCGGCGGGGCGTTTTGAGCGATGGATGGGGCCTTCGGGGCTGAACTCCATCGCCGCGCTGCCGACAAACCGTGATGGGACTGCCCGCAAGCGGTCCGAGCCCACCCATCAGCCCAGACAGGTGTTTCCATGGATTCCAGCCCCATCGCCGCCCTTTCCACCCAACTCGTGCAGCAGCAGACCGCCCAGTCGGCGCAGGTGGCCGTGGCCAAAAAGGCCATGGACAGCCAGGCCCAGACAGCAGCGGGTCTCATCGAGGGCATGAACAAGACCGCCGCCGCCCTGCCCGATCACCTGGGCAACAACGTCAACACCACCGCCTGAGGCCATCCCGGGTCCGGGATGCGGCCCCGGGGGCCACGCCCCGATGCGCGGGGCCGGCTCATACCCCTTCCTCCAGTTCCCGCACCGTATAGCGCCAGAAGGCCAGCTCCCCGGACCAGTGGTCCGGGGGCAGCCCTGCCTTGCGCCGCAGGGCTGCGACAAAATCCGCCGGATCCGGAAGGCTCTCCCATACCGCCGGCAGGAAGGTGGCCCATTGCGATCCGCGGCAGAGGATCAGGCCATCCACACCCGGGCGCAGGGTGCGCAGCAGTTCCGGTTCATCCTCCACCTCCAGGGGCTCCGCGGGTCCCAGCACGGAGAGGACGATGCGCAGTGCCGCCACTTCCTCCCGTTCCACAGGCGGGAAGCGGGGATCGCGGAAGGCGGCGGCCCAGGCGTTGTGGGCCACGTCCCGGGCCAGGGGGCGATGGGCCTCCAGGGTGCCGATGCAGCCCCGCAGTCTCTCCTCCTTCTTCAGGGTGACGAAGGTGGCCGCCGGCCGGGTCAGGGGCTCGGGCAGACGTTCGTCCTCCAGCGGCGGCGGGGCCGGCGGGTGCTCCAGGGCGCGCCGCGCCACCTGGAACAGCAGCCGGCGCTCCGCTTCCTGCAGATCAATGGAATGCATAGGCACCGTACCCCACCACGGGTTCCCGCGGACCGGCGGTATCCCCGGAACTGCGCTGGTCCAGCACCCGGGCCTCAAGGCCATGGCGGCGGGCACTGAGCAACAGCCCCTGCATGGGCACGTGGCCGCAGGCCTGGCCCGGCTGGATGGCCTCGGGGCGCAGGGCGGCGATGGCCTCGGAGGTGCGGGTATCCACCTCCCGGGCGGTGGCGTAGTCCAGGTAATGGCTCAGGTCGGAACTCACCACCACCAGGGTGTCCTTGTCCCCCCATACGGTCTCCAGGGCCTGGGACACCTCCCCGCCACTGGCGCTGCCCACCAGCAGGGGCACCACGGTGAAGTCCTCCAGCAGGCACTGCAGGAAGGGCAGCTGCACCTCCAGGCTGTGCTCGCTCTCGTGGGGATCATCGAAGCGGAACACCGTGGGCAGGCGCACCACCCGCTCCACGACCTCCTGGTCCACCGGCACGGCCCCCAGGGGGGTCTCGAAGGCCTCACTGGTGGGGGCGGCGATGCCGTAGAAACCCACCCGGTGGGCCGGCCCCACCAGCACCACCCGACGGATGGCAGCGAGTTGCTCTGCGGCGAGGGCGGCGTAGGCACTGCCCGCCACCGGGCCGGAGTAGATGTAGCCCGCATGGGGGGCGATGAGGGCCTTGGGGGGTGCCGGCAGCGCGCCGCGCCCGCGGGATTCCTGCAGATAGCCCCGGACCATGGAGGCCAGGGCCTCGGGTCGGGCGGGATAGAACTGCCCCGCGACGGCGGGGGGACGAACGCTTGCCACGATCATCTCATCCTCCTGAGGCCTTGTATCGCCGGCTCACGGCGCCGGCGCGTAACGGGATCGGGAACCTTTCCCCTTGGGACCGTATCGGATGCGGATGGATCCCTGAACACGGACCCCGGAAGGCCCGGCCCCGGCGTACCGTACGGGGTAATGGATCGTAGTGTAATACCCGACCACTTCACTTGGTTTGACGCGGTTCTCAACCCGAACCGAAAGGGGATGCTAGAAGAAGGTCATGCAGATCGATGCCGACACCCCCATGGTCCCCACCCGTCACTGGCACCGCCTGGCGGACGGGCGACTGCAATGCGATGTCTGCCCGCGGGAGTGCAAGCTCCAGGAGGGGCAGCGGGGGCTGTGTTTCGTCCGGGGCCGCTACGGCGATCAGGTGGTGCTCACCAGCTACGGCCGCGCCTCCGGCTTTGCGGTGGACCCCATCGAGAAGAAACCCCTCTACCACTTCCTGCCCGGCAGCCGGGTCCTGTCCTTCGGCACCGCCGGCTGCAACCTCAGTTGCCGCTTCTGCCAGAACTGGGACATGAGCCGTTCCCGGGAGATGGACCGCATGCAGGCCCGGGCCTCCCCGGAGGAACTAGCGCAGATGGCCCGGCAACGCGGCTGCCGCAGCGTGGCCTACACCTACAACGATCCGGTGATCTTCCTAGAATACGCCACCGACACCGCCCGCGCCTGCCACGAGGCGGGCATCCGCAGCGTGGCGGTCACCGCCGGCTACATCAACCCCGGGGCGCGGGAGGACTTCTTCGCCCCCATGGACGCCGCCAACGTGGACCTGAAGGCCTTCGACGAGGCCTTCTACTGGAAGCTCTGCGGCGGCCATCTGGAGCCGGTGCTGGAGACCCTGCGCTACCTGCGGCGGCAGACCGGCATCTGGCTGGAGTTGACCACCCTGCTGATCCCGGGGCAGAACGACGACCCGGCCCAACTGGACGCCATGACCCGCTGGGTGGTGGAGACCCTGGGGCCGGACGTGCCCATGCACTTCACCGCCTTCCACCCGGACTGGCGCATGACCGACCGGATGCCCACGCCGCCGGAGACCCTGCGCCGGGCGCGTCGCATTGCCCGGGACAACGGCGTGCACCACGCCTACACCGGCAACGTGCGCGATCCCGAGGGCAGCACCACCTGGTGCCCTGCCTGCGGCGCCCCCCTGATCCGGCGTGATGGCTACCGCATCCTGGAGATGCGCCTTGCGCCGGGGGGGCACTGCCCCGACTGCGGCAGCGTCTGCGCCGGCGTCTTCTGAAAGACCCGGGGGGGATCAGCCGCCCCCGCCCAGGGGGCGGTCGCCGTAGCGGACCCGGTACCAGGCCAGTCCCAGGTATTCATGCAGGGCGAAGCGGGTGCGCTCCATGGCCCGGGCCTGGGGGATCAGGCCGCGCCAGTCGAAACCGGGCTCCTCCTGCGGGCGGCTGCAGTAGACGGGCATGGCCCGGATCTGCAGCGGCGTGCGCCGGAAGCACCAGCGGGCCCGGGGGAGGTGCAGGGCGTGGGTCACCAGGATGGCCTCCCCGATGCCCTCGGCGGCCAGCAGGCGCGCCGTGTTAAAGGCGTTCTCGCAGGTGTTGCGGCTCTCCTCCTCCCGCCAGCGCACCGGCACGCCGAATTCCGCCTCCAGCACATCGGCCATGAGCGCCGCCTCACTGCGGGGCTCGTCCCCCTCCACGCGCCCGCCGCTCACCAGAAGGGGCAGCCCCGTGCGCCGCTGCAGCACCGCCCCGTAGCGGGCCCGGACCAGGGAATAGCGGTTCACCGTATCGCCGCCGTACTCCGGGGCATCGCTGCGCCGGCCCCCGGCCAGGACGACGATGGCCCCAGCCTGGGGGGCCTCGGTCACCGCCCCGGAGCGCTGCTGCAGGCCGCCCACCAGGGCATGGGAGATCATGGGCAGGGAGGCCAGATACAGGCTGCCCAGCCCCAGCGGCACCAGGAGGCGCCCCGCGCCGCGGCGCCACAGGGCAAGCCCCAGCAGGGTCAGGATCAGACCGCTGGCGGGGGGCATCAACAGGAGTTCGAGGGTATGCATCCGGATTGGCTTCCTCTTTCGGGGTCCGTGCCGCGCAGGCCCGCCTTCCCCTAGAATGGCGGCGGGAGGTGCCAAGATGAAGAGCCTGCAACAACGGCTGGCGGAACACGGGTTCGTGGCCAATGAGGAGTATGACCATGCGGTGCGCTGCCTGCTCTCCGCCCGGCACGACCACCTGCGCTGTCTCAATATCGAGGGCAACCAGGGGGGACGCCGCACTGCCTTCGCCCATGCCCTGGGTCAGGCCCTGGACTATGCCCACATCCTCTACCACGAGTTCACCCCGCCGCCCCCCGATGAACCCGTGCGCCTGGCCCCACCGCAGGAGGCGGAAGAGGCCGTGGGCGAGCCACCGGTGGCCCCCCTGGATCGGGTGATGGCCGAGGCCTGCGCCCTCAGCGAGGGGGAGCCGACCCTGCTCATCCTGGATGCCCTGCACCGGGCCCCCTTTCGCGAGCACCTGCGCCTGGCGGAATTTCTGGGCGACGGTCTGTGGCACTACGGCGCGATCAGCCTCAAGGCCCACCGGCGCCACCTGATGGTCTGCCTGATCAGCGACGACCCCCTCTACCATACCCTGCAGCGGCGCTGCTTTCGCATCTGGGTGGACCCGGACCCGGCGCGGGCGGTGCGCCCCACACCGGCGGACCTGGATCTTCCCGGGAGCGCCGCCCCCATGCTGGAGGCCCTGGCATCCCTCTTCGCCGAACTGGAAGTGAACCCCACCCTGGAGGAGTACCGCCGCCTGGTGGACGACCTGCAACGGAACGTCACCTCCCTGGAAGACCTGCGTCTGTCCCTCTACGGCTGGGTGGAGGGGGTGGACCGGGAACACCTGATGTCCGCCCCCATGCGCCGGATCCTGGAAGGGAAACTCCCCGCCCTGGGGATCCCGCCGGCGCAACCGCCGCCGGGGGATCGCTGACGTATGCAGCAAAATTCCGCTATCATGACTCCCCTTGCAACATCCCTTGCCGCGGCACAGACGGGCCGCGAGACCGTCCGCATCCCTGGCGGTGGCTGAACGGGTTGCCGCCACCGTCGCCTGCCCGCGCCGCTTCGGGGGACGGGACTTCCCGTGGAGGAACCGATGAGATTCGAGACCCTGGCCGTGCATGCGGGCTTCAGCCCGGACCCCACCACCAAGGCCGTGGCGGTGCCCATCTACCAGACCACCTCCTACGCCTTCGATGACACCCAGCACGGGGCCGACCTGTTCGACCTGAAGGTCCAGGGCAACATCTACACCCGCATCATGAACCCCACCACCGACGCCCTGGAGAAACGGGTGGCGGCCCTGGAAGGGGGTGTGGGGGCCCTGGCCCTGGCCTCGGGCATGTCGGCGGTCACCTACGCCATCATGACCCTGGCGGACGCGGGTCACAACATCGTCACCACCAGCACCCTCTACGGTGGCACCTACAACCTCTTTGCCCACACCCTGCCCCGCTACGGCATCCAGGTGCGCTTCGCCCCCCCGGGGGACCTGGACGCCATGCGCGCCCTCATGGATGACCAGACCCGCGCCGTGTTCTGCGAGACCATCGGCAACCCGGCGGGCAACGTGGCGGACATCCAGGCCCTGGCGGAGCTGGCCCATGAACACGGTGTGCCCCTGATCGCCGACAACACCGTGCCCACCCCCTACCTGTGCCGGCCCTTCGAATTCGGCGCCGACATCGTGGTGCATGCCCTCACCAAGTACATGGGCGGCCACGGCACCACCATGGCCGGCGCCATTGTGGACTCCGGCCGATTCCCCTGGGACGAGTACAAGGACAAGTACCCCCAGATGTGCGAACCGGACCCCTCCTACCACGGCGTGGTCTATACCGAGGCCTTCGGGGAGGCCGCCTACATCGGCCGTGCCCGGGTGGTGCCGCTGCGCAACATGGGGGCCGCCCTGTCGCCCTTCAACAGCTTCCTCATCCTGCAGGGCATCGAGACCCTGCCGGTGCGCATGGACCGCCACTGCGACAACGCCCTGGCGGTGGCCCGCTTCCTGCGCGACCACCCGAAGGTCAACTGGGTGCACTTCTCCGGCCTTGAGGACCATCCCGAGCATGCCCTGGCGCAGAAGTACATGGGCGGCCGGCCCGCCAGCATCCTCTCCTTCGGCATCCAGGGTGGGCGCGAGGCGGGGGCCCGCTTCATCGACGCCCTCCAGCTCACGCTGCGCCTGGTGAATATCGGCGACGCCAAGACCCTGGCCTGCCATCCGGCCACCACCACCCACCGCCAGCTCTCCCCCGAGGAACTGGCCCGGGCCGGTGTGGGCGAGGACATGGTGCGTCTCTCCATCGGCCTTGAGCACGTGGACGACATCCTGGAGGATCTGGACCAGGCCCTGAAGGCGGCGGCCTGAAGCCCCCCGCCGCCATCCATCCGCGGACCCGGAACATGCCCGCTGCCATCCGAACGGAACTGCTCAGACCCCTCAGCCCCATCCGGGAACTCTCGGAGGCCGGCCTGGAGCAGCTGCGCCAGCAGGTGCAGACCCGGGGACTGCGGGCCGGCGCCAAGTTCAGCCCCGCCGATGACCAGGATCACCTGCTCTACCTGGCGGCGGGGACGGTGAACCTGGTGCGCCGCGGCACGCCCATCTCCGTGGACAGCCGCTCCACCCGCGCCCACCTGCCCCTGTTCAGCGAGCGCGGCCAGGGGGAGTTCGCCGTGGCCGAGACCGACTGCGTACTGCTGTGCGTCGACAAGGAGGCCTTCGCCCGCCTGCTCAACGCCGAGCGCACCCGCGGCTTCGAGGTGGAGGACACCGAGACCACCACGGAGGAGGCGGCGATCCTGCAGCGGGTCTACGAGGCCACCACGCGCAACCGCCTGGAACTGCCCACCATGCCCGAGGTGGCCATGAGCATCCAGCGCCTGACCCGCGACCCGGATGCCGGCATCGACGAACTCACCCAGGTGATCCAGACCGATCCCTCGGTGGCCGGGGCCCTGATCCACGCCACCAACAGCCCCGTCTACCGCTCCACCAAGCGCATCACCAACATCCGCGAGGCCGTGGTGCGCCTGGGGTTTCGCACCACCGAACGGCTGGCCTTCAACCTGGCCATGCGACACACCTTCTCCGGCGGCCCACCCGCCGTGCGCCAGCGCATGAACCACCTCTGGCAGCACAGCGTGGATGTCTCCGCCATCGCCCATGTGCTCGCCCGCCACGTGCGCGGTTTCGAACCGGAACGGGCCCAGCTGGCAGGCCTGATGCACCGCATCGGCACCATCCCCATCCTGCAGCATGTGGCCCGCCAGGGCCTGGAGGTCTCCCCCGCCGCCCTGGAGGCCACCATCGACAAGCTGCACACCCTCACGGGGGTGATGGTGATGAACTACTGGGGCATGGACCCGGAGATGGTGATGGTGGCGGAGCAGTCCGAGCGCTGGATGCGGGATCCCGCCCCGGAGCCGGACTACTGTGACCTGATCATCGTCTCCCAGCTGTTCAGACAGGGGCGGCAGGAGGACGGAAAGGACCTGCCCCGGCCGGACCAGGTGCCCGCCTTCGCCAAGCTGGGCCTCGGCCCGCTGGAGGAGGACATGAACCTGGCGGTGCTGCGGGAGGCCGAGGAAGAGATGGCCATCATCCGACAGGTGCTCCATGGCTGAAAGCGTCGATCCCACGCTCCTGGACCGGCTCACCCCCGTGGGCGAACTGGACCCCGCCGCCCGGGAACACCTGGCCCGCAAGTCGGTGTACCTGGATCTGGCCCCCGGCGACAAGCTGCAGGCGGCCGATGCCACCCGCTGGATGCTCTACCTGCTGGAGGGCAAGATCAGCCTGTTCAGCGAGGGACGCCCGCTCATCATCGAGGCCCATGGTCCGCGCGCGCAGCAACCCGTCTTCGGCACGGGACGGCTGCGGGACTACGCCACCGCCCTCTCCCACAGCCGCCTGCTGCGCCTCGACCGCAACCTCTACGAGACCCTGGTCCGGCAACAGACGGAATCCGGCTACGAGATCCGTGAGACCCCCCTCAGTGAGATGGAGAGCGGTCTGTTCGGGGCCATCTACCAACGCATCATCACCGGCCAGCTGGCCCTGCCTGCCCTGCCGGAGGTGGCCACGCGCATGCAGGCGGCCATGAACGACCCGGAGATCGACGCCGCCCGCCTGGCGCGCATCGTCCAGACCGACATGGCGGTGACCGGGGGGCTGCTCAAGGCCGCCAAGAGCGCCCGTTACGGCGGCAGCAGCCCCATCCACAACGTACGCGACGCCATCGTCCGTATGGGCTTTGACACCACCCGCCAGTTGGTGACCGCCATCGCCCTGAAGCAGGTCTTCCGCACGCAGATCCCCGCCATCCGGCAGCGCATGCGCACCCTCTGGGAACGCAGCGTGCACGTCTCGGCCCTGAGCCACATCCTGGCGCGCCACGGCCACGGCTTCGATGCGGAGCACGCCATGCTGGCGGGGCTGCTGCATCAGGTGGGCATGGTACCGCTTTTGGACGACCTGGCCCGCCTCCATCCGGACCTGCCCGAGGGGGAACGGGAGGAGATCCTGCAGCACCTGCACCCGGTGGTGGGGGAACTGGTGATCAACGACTGGGGTCTGGATGCGGATATCGTCCAGGTGGTCTGCGAGGGCGGACGCTGGGACCGCAACGGGACCCGTCCCCCGGACTACTGCGACGTGGTGCTGGTGGCCCAGCTCTATTACCTGGCCCACACCGACGACCCCGCCCGGGGGGATGTCCCCCGCTACGACCAGGTGCCGGCCTATGCCAAGCTGGGCCTGCCGGAGCCCGACCGGGAACTGAAACTGGATCTGTTCGAGGAGGCCCGGGAGGAGATCCGCGAAGTGATGGATCTGCTCGGCGCCTCCGCCGCCTGAACAGGCGCCCCGCGCCACGGCGGCCCCCTTGTCACTGCCGCCCCGGGCGGCACGACCACGGAACACACCATGACCGAAACCCTCCACAAGCGCCCCGCACGGGGCGAGAAGCAGCGGGCCGCCGACAAGGTGGCGCGCATCCCGGTGAAGATCGACCCCACCCGGCGCCCACAGCGCAAGCCCCCCTGGATCCGGGCCCGCGCCCAGGGCAATCCCCAGGTGCAACACCTCAAGCGGGTGCTGCGGGACAGCCACCTGCATACCGTGTGCGAGGAGGCCTCCTGCCCCAACCTGGGGGAATGCTTCAGCCACGGCACGGCCAGCTTCATCGTCATGGGGGACATCTGCACCCGCCGCTGTCCCTTCTGTGACGTGGCTCACGGCCGTCCCGAGCCCCTGGACCCGGAAGAGCCCCTGAACCTGGCGCGCACGGTCCAGGCCATGGGGCTGCGCTATGTGGTCATCACCTCCGTGGACCGGGACGACCTGCGGGATGGCGGCGCCGGCCATTTCGTGGAATGCATCCGCCGCACCCGGGAGCTGAGCCCGCAGACCCGGGTGGAGATCCTGGTGCCCGACTTTCGCGGGCGCATGGAGCTGGCCCTGGAGGTGCTGGAGGAAGGCCTGCCGGATGTCTTCAACCACAACCTGGAGACGGTGCCCCGCCTCTACCGCCAGGCCCGGCCGGGGGCCGACTACGCCTGGTCCCTGCGCCTGCTCAAGGATTTCAAGGCGCGCCATCCCCACATCCCCACCAAGTCCGGCCTCATGCTGGGTCTGGGGGAGACCTCGGAGGAGGTGGAGGCGGTGCTGAAGGACCTGCGGGACCACGACTGCGAGATGCTCACCCTGGGACAGTACCTGCAGCCCAGCCGGCACCATCTGCCCGTGGACCGCTACGTCACCCCCGAGGAGTTCGACCGCCTGGCCCGGGTGGCCTATGACCTGGGCTTCTCCCAGGTGGCCAGCGGCCCCATGGTGCGCTCCTCCTACCATGCGGACCAGCAGGCCGCCGCCTACGACGCCGCGCGCAAGGCAGAGTCCTGAAGCGGGCCATGGACGATCAGCAGCTCCTGCGCTACAGCCGCCAGATCCTGCTGCCCCAGGTGGGGGTGGAGGGCCAGCGCCGCCTGCAGGCGGCGCGGGTCCTGATCATCGGCCTGGGGGGGCTGGGCAGCCCGGCGGCCCTGTACCTGGCCGCGGCGGGGGTGGGCCGGCTCACCCTGGTGGACTTCGACCAGGTGGACCTGTCCAACCTGCAGCGCCAGATCCTGCACACCACCGACCGCATCGGCCGGCCCAAGGTGGAGTCGGCACGACAGGCCATCGCGGCAATCAACCCCCAGGTGGAGGTGGAGACGTGGCCCCAGGCCCTGGAGGGGGCCGCCCTGGAGACGGCCATGAGGGAGGCGGATCTGGTGCTGGACTGCAGCGACAACTTCGCCACCCGCTTCGCCGTCAACCGGGCCAGCGTGGCCACGGGCACGCCGCTGGTGTCGGCGGCGGTGATCCGCATGGAGGGCCAGCTCACGGTGTTCGAGCCGGGGGTGGCGGACAGCCCCTGCTATCACTGCCTCTATGGCGAGGCGGAGGAGACGCAGGCGGAGGGATGCAGCCAGTCGGGGGTGCTGGCCAGCCTGCCCGGGGTCCTGGGCAGCCTGCAGGCCACCGAGGCCCTGAAGGCCCTCCTGGGGCTGCCCACCCTGCGGGGGCGGTTGCTGCTGCTGGATGCCCTGGCCATGGAGTGGCGCACCATCCGCATCCGCCGCGATCCCGCATGCCCGGTGTGCGGGGTGCGCCCGGCGGTCTAGAACCGCTCCGCCGGGCTGGGGGCGGACCGTCCCGGTTCCGGAACCCCGGAACCGGGACGCATCCGGCGGGCCTTAGAGTTTCCCCTTCAGCAGTTCGTTCACCTGCGCCGGGTTGGCCTTGCCGCCGGTGCGCTTCATCACCTGCCCGACGAAGAAGCCAAAGAGCTTGTCCTTGCCGGAGCGGTACTGCTCCAGCTGCTGGGGATGGTCCCGCATGACCTCGTCGATCACCTGCTCGATGGCCCCGGTGTCGGTGATCTGCTTGAGCCCCTTGGCCTCGATGACGGTGTCCGCATCCCCCTCGCCGGCCCACATGGCCTCGAAGACGTCCTTGGCGATCTTGCCGGAGATGGTGTTGTCGTGGATGCGCCGCAGCAGCCCGCCGAGTGCCTCAGCGGTCACGGGGCTGTCGCCGATGTCCAGGCCATCCTTGTTCAGGGCGGCGGAGAGTTCCCCCATGACCCAGTTGGCCGCGGTCTTGGCCGGACCCTGGCAGGCCTCCGCCACCGCCTCGAAGTAATCGGCCATCTCGCGGCTGGCGGTGAGCACGCCGGCGTCGTAGGCGGAGAGGCCGTACTGCTCCATGAAGCGCTGTTTCTTCTCGTCCGGCAACTCCGGCAGGGTGGCCCGGACCTTTTCGATGAAGGCGGCATCGAGATCCAGGGGCAACAGGTCCGGGTCCGGGAAGTAGCGGTAGTCGTTGGCCTCCTCCTTGGAGCGCATGGGACGGGTCTCCCCCTGGTCGGGGTCGAACAGGCGCGTCTCCTGCACCACCGTGCCGCCCCCCTCCAGGACGTCGATCTGCCGCTCCACCTCGTAATCGATGGCCCGCTCGACGAAACGGAAGGAGTTGAGGTTCTTGATCTCGGTGCGGGTGCCGAAGGTGTCGCTGCCCCGGGGGCGCACGGAGACGTTGGCGTCGCAGCGGAAGGAACCCTCCTGCATGTTGCCGTCGCAGATCCCCAGGTAGCGCACCAGGGAGTGGAGCTTCTTCATGTAGGCCACCGCCTCCCGGGCCGAGCGCAGATCCGGTTCGGAGACGATCTCCAGAAGCGGCGTGCCGGCGCGGTTGAGGTCGATGCCGGTCATGCCGTGGAAGTCCTCGTGCAGGCTCTTGCCCGCATCCTCCTCCAAGTGGGCGCGGGTGATACCCACGGTCTTGCCCTGCCCGTCCTCCAGTTCGATCTCCAGCCGCCCGTGGGAGACCACCGGCAGTTCGTACTGGGAGATCTGGTAGCCCTTGGGCAGGTCCGGGTAGAAGTAGTTCTTGCGCGCGAAGACGGAGCGGGGGGCGATGTCGGCCCCGATGGCCAGGCCCAGCTTCACCGCCATGCGCACCGCACCCTCGTTGAGTACCGGCAGCACCCCCGGCAGCCCCAGGTCCACGGCGCAGGCCTGGGTGTTGGGGGCGGCGCCGTAGGCGGTGGAGGCGCCGGAGAAGATCTTGGATCTGGTGGCGAGCTGGGCGTGGATCTCAAGCCCGATGACCGTTTCCCATTGCATATTCAATGCCCGGTAGGAGGGTGAGGAGTCGTGTTCGTGGGGACGGCTTAATTGAAGCCGCCCGGCGCCATGCGGTGCCACTCGGTGCCCATCTGGTATTGATGGGCCATACCCAGGAGGCGTGCCTCGTCGAAGTAGTTGCCGATGAGCTGCATCCCCACGGGCAGTCCGTCGGCCAGGCCGGCGGGCAGGGACATCCCCGGCAGCCCCGCCAGGTTCACGGCGATGGTGTAGATGTCCGAGAGGTACATGCTCACCGGATCGTCCGTCTTCTCGCCCAGGCGGAAGGCGGTGTCCGGGGTGGTGGGCCCCAACAGGACATCCACCTCCTGGAAGGCGCGGGCGAAGTCATCGGCGATGAGGCGGCGGATCTTCTGCGCCTTGAGGTAGTAGGCGTCGAAGTAACCGGCGGAGAGGGCGTAGGTGCCCACCATGATG
Organism: Ectothiorhodospira mobilis; assembly: GCF_016584115.1. Lineage (GTDB taxonomy): Bacteria > Pseudomonadota > Gammaproteobacteria > Ectothiorhodospirales > Ectothiorhodospiraceae > Ectothiorhodospira > Ectothiorhodospira mobilis. The sequence goes on along the minus strand of NZ_NRSK01000014.1, from coordinate 13,081 downwards.
CGCCGCTGCACCTCGGCGCCGAAGCCCTCGCCCCGGCTGCGGGTGTACAGATCCAGGAGGTCCCTGGGGTCCTCGCAGCGGTAGCCGTAACGCACGCCATCGAAGCGGGCCAGGTTGGAGGAACACTCCGCCGGGGCCACCACGTAGTAGGCGGGCACGGCCAGCCCGGCGTTGGGCAGGTCCACCTCACGAAACTCCACCCCCAGTCCCCTGTAATGGTCGATGGCCTCCTCCAGCACCCGGGCCACGGCCGGGGCCATGCCCTCGCCGAAGAAGGGTTTCGGCAGGCCCACACGCAGACCCTTGACGGGGCGGTCCAGGGCCGTCGTGAAGTCCTCCCCGGGACGCTCCAGGCTGGTGGAGTCCCGCCGGTCGAAACCCGCCATAACGTTGAGCAGCAGGGCGCAGTCCTCGGCGGTGCGGGCCATGGGGCCGCCCTGGTCCAGGCTGGAGGCGAAGGCCACCATGCCCCAGCGGGAGACGCGCCCGTAGGTGGGCTTGAGGCCGGTGATGCCGGTGAGGGCCGCCGGCTGGCGGATGGAGCCGCCGGTGTCGGTGCCGGTGGCCCCGGGGGCCAGGCGCGCCGCCACCACGGCGGCGGAGCCGCCGGAGGAGCCCCCGGGTACCCGTTCCGTGTCCCAGGGGTTTTTCACCGGACCGTAGTAGCTGGTCTCGTTGGAGGAGCCCATGGCGAACTCGTCCATGTTGGTCTTGCCCAGCACGGGGCAGCCGGCGGCCTTGAAACGCTCCACCACACCGGCGTCATAGGGGGCGACAAAGTTGTCCAGCATGCGCGAGCCGCAGCTGGTGCGCACCCCCTCGGTGCAGAAGATGTCCTTGTGGGCCACGGGCACGCCGGTGAGCGGCCCGGCCCGGCCCTGGGCCCGGGCCTCATCCGCGGCGCGGGCGGCCTCCAGGGCCTGCTCGGCGGTGACGGTGATGTACCCGTTGAGGGCATCGTCCAGGGTCTCGATGCGCCGCAGGTAATGTTCGGTGAGCTCGACGCTGGAGACCTCCCTGGCCTGGAGGGCGGCGGCGAGCTCGGCGATGGTCTTCTCGTGCATGGGTCGTTCCGTAGTCGGGGCTGGGGTCGTCGGGGTCACGCCCTGGGCGGGGCCCTCACTCGATCACCCGGGGCACCAGGTACAGGCCCGCCTCCACGGACGGGGCGATGGCCTGGAAACGGTCGCGCCGGTCGGGCTCGTCGGGCTCGTCCGGGCGCAGCCGCTGGGAGGCCTCCACCGGATGGGCCATGGGGGTCACGCCTTCGGTGTCCGCCGCGTCCATCTGCTCCACGAAGGCCAGGATCCCGGACAACTCCCGGGCATAACCCTCCAGGTCCTCCGGGCGCACCGCCAGGCGGGCCAGATGGGCGATCTTCTCCACTTCGTCGCGCGACAGGGACATGGAAATGCTCCGAACGTGCTCAAGGGTTGGACAGGCGGGATAACGTAGCACAAGTCCCGCCTTGCCCAAAGCGTGGCGGCGTTGCTAGAGTTATCGCTTTCGCAGGCGTCGCCACACCGGATCCCATGCTCAGCCGCATCCTCGGTCTTCTCTCCAACGACATCTCCATCGATCTCGGAACCGCCAACACGCTGATTTACATGCGGGGCAAGGGGATCGTCCTCAATGAGCCGTCGGTGGTGGCCATCCGTCAGGACCGGGGCCCCGGCGGGCCGCGCTCGGTGGAGGCCGTGGGCATCGCCGCCAAGAAGATGATCGGGCGCACCCCCGAGAACATCCAGGCCATCCGCCCCATGAAGGACGGCGTCATCGCCGACTTCACCACCACGGAGAAGATGCTGCAGCACTTCATCCGCAAGGTGCACCACCACCGCATGTTCCGCCCCAGCCCGCGGGTGCTGGTGTGCGTGCCCTGCGGCGCCACCCAGGTGGAACGCCGCGCCATCCGCGAATCCGCCGCCGGCGCCGGCGCCCGCCGCGTCTATCTCATGGAGGAGCCCATGGCCGCCGCCATCGGCTCCGGCATCCCGGTGGACGAGGCGCGGGGGTCTATGGTCCTGGACATCGGCGGCGGCACCTCCGAGGTGGCGGTGATGTCCCTCAACGGCATCGTCTACTCCGCCTCGGTGCGCATCGGCGGCGACACCTTCGATGACGCCATCACCGCCTATGTGCGCCGCAACTACGGCATCCTCATCGGCGAGGCCACCGCAGAGCGCATCAAACACGAGATCGGCTCCGCCTACCCGGGCAAGGAACTGGAGGAGATCGAGGTCAAGGGGCGCAACCTGGCCGAGGGCGTGCCCCGCGCCTTCACCCTCAACAGCAACGAGATCCTGGAGGCCCTGCAGGAGCCCCTGCACGGCATCGTCAGCGCCGTGCGCACCGCCCTGGAGCAGACCCCGCCGGAACTGGGCTCGGACGTGGCCGAACGCGGCATCGTCCTCACCGGCGGCGGCGCCCTGCTGCGGGACCTGGACCGCCTGCTCATGGAGGAGACGGGCATCCCCGTGGTGGTGGCCGACGACCCCCTCACCTGCGTCGCCCGGGGCGGGGGCAAGGTGCTGGAGATGATCGACGAACACGGGACCGACTTCCTGTCGCTTGAATAACGCCGGGAGGAGGATCCGCCATCAAACAGCCGCTCTTTAACCTGGGGCCCTCCCCGGCGTTACGGCTGGTCCTCTGTGCCGCCCTCTCCCTGGTCCTCATGACCCTGGACCATCGTCACCAGCACCTGCAGGAGCTGCGCTCCGCCCTGGCCACCCTGGTCTACCCCGTGCAATACGCCGCGGACCTGCCGGTGCGCATCGGCCGCTGGACGTCCGAACAGTTCGCCACACACCGGACCCTCATCTCCCGCAACGCCCGCCTGCAGGCGGAGAACCTGCGCCTGCAGGGGCGCATGCTGCGCTTCGAGGCCCTGCAGGCGGAAAACGCCCGCCTGCGGACCCTGCTGGACACCTCCTCCCGGGTGCGCGAGGAGGTGGTGATCGCCGAACTCCTGTCCGTGGATCTGGACCCCTTCCGCCAGCAGGTGGTGCTGGACAAGGGCCGGGTGCACGACGTCTATCCGGGACAACCCCTGATCAATGCCCAGGGGGTGGTGGGGCAGGTGCTGGAGGTGCACCCGATGCACAGCATCGCCCTGCTCATCTCCGACCCCAGCCACGCCCTCCCGGTGCGCATCCAGCGCACGGGGCTGCGCACCCTGGCCATGGGCACGGGCAATCCCAAACGCCTGGAACTGCGCTTCATCCCCCCCAGTGAAGACGTGCGCGTGGGGGACATGGTGCGCACCTCCGGCCTGGGCGAGCGCTTCCCGGCGGACTACCCCGTGGCCGAGGTGGTGCATGTGGAGCGCCCCGAGGGGGCGGAGTTCGCCGTGGTCCAGGCCCGCCCTCTGGCCCGTCTCGACCGCACCCGGGAGGTGCTGCTGCTATGGAGCCGGCGGCAGGAACAGGCCCCGGAACCCTCGCTGGAGGAAGCCCCCCCTGCCCGCACCCCCGGGCAGGACGCCTCCCCGCCCGCCGGGGTGACCCCGGACAAGACCGAACCGCGGGGGGATGGCGATGCCTAGCCCGGCCGCACCGCTGCTCGCCATCCCGGCCACCCTGATCCTCGCCCTGGGGCTCATGATCATGCCCCTGCCGGAATGGCTCAGTCCCTGGCGCCCGGAGTGGCTGGCCATGGCCGTGCTCTACTGGAACATGGCCCTGCCCCGCCGCGTGGGCGTGGGCACGGCCTGGATCGCCGGCCTGCTGCTGGACGTGGCCCGGGGGGCCCTGCTGGGACAGCACGCCCTGGCCCTGGCCCTCATCGCCTGGATCGCCATCCGCCTGCATCAGCAGGTGCGCTTCGCCCCCCTCTGGCAACAGGCCATCACGGTGGGGGGGATGCTGGCCCTGTACCTGCTGGTGATCCTGTGGGTGGATGGCATCACCGGCCATGAGCCCGGCACCTGGCACTACTGGGCCCCCCTGCTCACCAGTATCCCCTGCTGGCCCCTGGTCTTTGTCCTGCTGCGGGGGGTACGCCGGCGCTGGTGCCCCCACCTGGCCTGAGGCCGACACTCAACCGCCCGGCTCCTGGCCCATGCCCTCCAGCTGCTGGCGAAACGCCTCGCAGGGGTCGGTGACGCGCACCCGCGGGGTGAACCAGACGATGTCATACCGCCCCTGCAGGGTATCGCCGTAATCGGCCATGCGCCGGCGGTCTTCGGAGACCTCCAGGAACCCCACGCTCAGCACCCGGTCCCCGGGCAGGTAGAACGGCACCCCATAGTCGCGGCGGACATGGCCGTTGCCGGCGATGAGCACGGCAGGACGGGCCGCCAGCTCTTGCAGGGCCCGGGCCATGACCGCGTCCCGGGCCCGCTGGGCCTGCACCATGCCGCCCACCCGCTCCGCCGGCAGATAACCGCAATGGGCCTCCAGGATGTCCTCCACCAGCCGCCTGCCGGCGGCCGCCGGCAGGGACCGGTCCAGCCCCAGCCGGCGGACCTGCTCCGCCCCCAGCACCGCATCCATCCCCTGGCGGGCGATGCGCGCCGCCCGGGGCGCGGACAGGTTGGCCGCCACCAGGGGCCGGTCCTGGTCCAGGACCCACTGCACCAGGGGGCGGTACAGGGGCCAGGGCCAGTGGCGCACCGCCACCTCCAGCTCCCGCCCCAGACGTTCGGCCTCCCGCACCCCCCCGGCGCGCAGGCGGTCGATGCGGGGCTGCTGCCCCCGGTCGAAGATCTCGAAGGCCACCCCGGGTCCTTCCCCCTCCCCCCGGGCCAGCCATTCGAGGACCTCGCCGTGGAGGCGGTGATGATCCGGGTTGTCGTGCACCTCCCCCAGGAGCACATACGCGGCACCCTGCAGATGCTGGCGCAGCTCTTCCCGGGACAGGAATCGGGCATGATCCACGGACCAGATCCGCCCCACCAGGGGATGCTCCTGCAGATGCGGGGCCTTCCATTCCGTGGCGGGGGCGGGATGCAGTGCCACCAGCGCCGCCAGTGCGGCGGCCGCGAGCAGGGCGAGGGGTCCGCGGGACATGGGGCCTCCGGGGCTGGTGCGGGGGGCGATGGACGGTATACTGTCGCCCGCCCGCCGGGACGGTCAAGCGGCCCGGCCACACCCACCCGGACCTGCCGGAGCCCTCATGACACAGCCTATCCCCCCGACCCCCCCTGGCAGCGTCGGCTCCGCCGGGAGGAGATGAACATGGAATCCCCCCGGTTCATCGACGACGCAGACGCCCTCCGGGATCTCTGCATCCGCCTGCAGCAGGCCCCCTGGATCGCCCTGGACACGGAATTCCTGCGGGAGAAGACCTACTACCCCCGGCTCTGTCTGGTGCAGGTGGCCACGGAGGAGACGCTGGCCTGCATCGATCCCCTGGCCCTGGAGGACCTCTCCCCCCTGACCGCCCTGCTCCAGGACCCGGCGATCCTCAAGGTGCTGCACGCCGGTGCCCAGGACCTGGAGATCTTCTTCCACCGGGACGGCCGCGTCCCCGCCCCCGTCTTCGATACCCAGGTGGCGGCGGCGCTGCTGGGGCACGGGGACCAGATCGGCTATGGCCGCCTGATCCAGGCGGTGCTGGGGGTGGAACTGGAGAAGGGGCACTCCCGCACCGACTGGAGCCGCCGCCCCCTGGAACCGGAGCAGCTGCGCTACGCCGCGGATGACGTCCGCTACCTGGCCCGGGCCTACCCGCGTATGCGCCAGGCCCTGGAAGCCAAGGGGCGCCTGGCCTGGCTGGAGGAGGACTTCCGCCGCCTGGAGGACCCGGCCACCTACCGCCCGGACCCGGAGGGGGTCTGGCAGCGGGTCAAGGGGCTCAACACCCTGCGCCGGCCCCGTCAGCTGGCGGTGGTGCAGGAGCTGGCCCGCTGGCGTGAGCAGGAGGCCATGCGCTGCGACCGCCCCCGCCGCTGGCTGCTGCAGGACGAGGTGATGCTGGACCTGGCGCGCCGTCAGCCCCAGGACCTCCAGACCCTGGCGAAGGTGCGCGGCCTGGCGGAGACCACGGTGCAGCGCCACGGGGAGACCCTGCTGGGGTTGATCCGCGGGACAGCCGCGCGCCCACAGGAGGCCTGCCCTGCCCCCCTGCCCCGGGGCGGCCGTCTCGATCCGGAGCGGGAGACCCTGGTGGATGTGGCCATGGGACTGCTGCGCCATCAGGCCCTGATCAACGACATCAGCCCCGCGGCCATCGCCACCCGCAGGGACCTGGAGGCCCTGGTGGCGGGGGACGCCCAGTCACCGCTGCTGCGGGGCTGGCGGGCCCGGCTGGCGGGGGATGCCCTGCGCGCCTGGCTGCAGGGGGAGACCCGCCTGGAGGTGGCCTCGGGCGCCCTCAGGGTCACCCCCCGCAGCGGATCCGCATCGTAGCAATCGACCCAACGGATGGTGAACTACGGTCCCCATGCGGGTTAGACTGGCCGCTCATTCAAAAAGAGCAGTTGGAGGCACGGCCGCATGCAGATCGGCAGCAATAAGGTGGTGAGCATCGATTACAAGCTCACCGATGACGAAGGCCGGGTGATCGATGATTCCTCCGAACGGGGCCCCCTGGACTATCTCCACGGGGCGGGCAACATCATCCCGGGCCTGGAACAGGCCCTGGAAGGGAAAGAGGAAGGCGAGCAGGTGCAGGTGCGGGTGGAGCCGGCCGATGCCTACGGCGAACGCGATGAGGAGATGATCCATACCCTCCACCGCGACCAGTTCCAGGGCGTGGACGAGCTGGCGGTGGGCATGCAGTTCCAGGCGGGCACCGAGAACGGTGGCGCCCAGATCGTGACCATCACCGCCATCAACGGGGACGATGTGGTCATCGACGCCAACCATCCCCTGGCCGGCACCCCGCTGAACTTCGATGTGAAGGTGCGGGGCATTCGTGAGGCCAGCGAGGAAGAGGTGTCCCACGGCCACGTACACGCGGACGAAGGCTGATCACCGACACAACCCGCGCGGCAGACGCCGCAACGGTCCTCCATTCCATCCCCAATAAAAAAGGGCCCCGCCTTGCGGCGGGGCCCTTTTTTCATTCCCTTGCTTTCAATCCCTTGCGGTTGCGGCGAAGACCGTGATCAGCCTTCCACCGTGACATTGACCGCCTGCAGGCCCTTGGGGCCCTGCTGCACTTCGTAGTTCACCCGCTGGCCCTCGGCCAGGGTCTTGAAACCGTCGGCCTGGATCGCCGAGTAATGCACGAACACGTCGGCACCGCCATCCGCAGGGGCGATAAACCCGAAGCCCTTCGTCTCATTGAACCACTTCACAGTACCGGTAGACATGAATCCTAACCTCAATCTTCTCTTTCAGATGAATACAGCTCCATGCAGCGTGCCTGTGCCGACGTAGAACGCACAACTCATTCCGCTACACGCGACGCAGTCTAGCCGCTTCGGGTCCGTCATGCCATAGCGGAAGCGGGACGGCTGCATCCGCAGCCCCCGGGAAAACCCTTCCAGGGCATCGTTTTTCCTTTCTTTTCATCGCATTAGCCGGAAGGGGGAATTTTTCCCGGCAACCGCCGCCCTGCCGCTGCCAAAGGGGGTCACAGCGGCCCGTAGACCCCGCGGCCCCGGTTCTGCAGGCGGCCCTGGCGCTTGAGATAGGAGAGGGTCTGGCTGATGTTGCGGGTTTCCAGCCCGCGGGACTCCAGCTCCGCCTTGATCTGCCGGGTGTTCATCTCCCCCTTCTCCTGCAGCAGATCCACCACCTTGCGGCTGAGGTTGGCGCTGCTGCCATTGCTCCGGCGCGTGGCGGCTCGCTTGCGGCCGCCCCCCAGACGCTTGATCTCCTTGTCCAGGGCCGCCAGCTCGGCCTTGTGCCGGGCCACCATCTCGCGGCGCTGGGCCATGAGTTCCTCCAACTTCTCCCGCCGCTCCTGCTCAATCTTTTCGCGTTCCTCCTCCTCGCGGCGGCGGGCCAGTTCGTAGAGCTCCTGTGCCGAAAGATTCTCCAGTACCTGGTTCATCGTCTGTCTATGCTCCCCATGGATCCTTCGTGAAAGACGCAGAACGGAGACCGGAAGGTCTCCCCCGGACATGCATTTCATCCAGCGATACCGATATCGTGTCCCGCATGCCCTCTGCAGGGAGAATCACCCGCATCGGCCAGAGACGACGGTTCGCATTGCAATGCATATGTCCTGCAGCCAAAAAACACTATCCTTTTTTATTTTTGGCGAGAAATCATGCAATGTCAAAGTCGGCACGAGGAAAGACATGGATAAGAGGCACCGGGATCATACATGAACGATAAAGAAACGGATGCGCCCCCCTTTTGGCCCATCGCTTTGCAGTGAAAACGAAACCCCCTGAAGCGGGGTGCCCATCGGGGCATGCGTATGAAAAAGGGATGGCGCAAAGTCCTTCGACCCCTTGTCCGTCACCGGGCCCTGCATTGCGTCTCCCGGGACGGGCGTTCAGAATCACCGCTCCCGATTCCGCAAGACATCCCGCCAACACATACCGATGCCCCTCGACGACGCGCAACAGCAGGCCATCCGCGATGCCGTGCAGGCGTTCTACCGCAGGGCGGGACCCCATTACGGGGTGGACCCGGCCCCGCCGGCGGTGCGCTTCGATCTGCGCGGCCGGGCCGCCGGACAGTGGCGGGTGCTGCGCGGGGAGGAGGCCCTGCGCTTCAATGCCCATCTCTTCGCCATGGACTGGGGGCGGCAATTCCCCGACACGGTGGCCCATGAGGTGGCCCACAGCATCGTCTACCGGCGTTTCGGCCTGGGGCGGGACCGGCGCCGTCCCCATGGGCCGGAATGGCGGGAGGTGATGCAATGGCTGGGATTCGAGCCGCGGGTGACCCACGACTCCGACCTCAGGGGGGTGCCGGTGCGCCGCACACGGCGCTACGCCTACCGCTGTGGCTGTCAGGTGTACGCCCTGGGGGCCCGGCGGCACCGCTCCGCCCAGTCGGGGGAGCGGATCTATTACTGCCGCCGCTGCGGCCAGACCCTGGTCTACGCCCCGGAGGCGGATCTGCCGGAGGATGCGGCCTGAGGGCTCAGGGGCGAGAGGCGCCGATTCAGCCGCCGCCCCCCTCCAGGGCCTCCCAGCGGGCGTAGGCCTCGGCCAGGGCCCGCTCCTTCTCCTCCATGGCCGCCTGGGTGGCGGCGATCTCCTCCCGGGGACGCTGGTAGAAGGCCGGGTCCCCCAGGGTCTGCTGCAGGGCGGCCAGTTCCGTCTCCAGGGCCTCGATGCGCCCCGGCAGGGCCTCCAGCTCCCGCTGGTCCTTGTAGCTGAGCTTCTGGGCCGGGCGCCGGGGGGCCTGCGGGCCGGGTACCCCCTGCTTGTCCTCCTTCGTGGGGGGGGCGCCAGCGGTCCCCCCGGGGGTCGACGGGGCCTTGCCGGTGCTGCGGGCCCGCTGACGCACCCAGTCGCTGTACCCCCCCACGGATTCCTCAAAGCGCCCGTCGCCGGCCCAGGCCAGGACGCTGGTGGCCACGTTGTCGAGAAAGGTCCGGTCGTGGCTCACCACCAGCACCGTCTCCGGGAACTCCACCACCCGGGCCTCCAGCATCTCCAGGGTCTCGGCATCCAGATCGTTGGTGGGTTCGTCCAGCACCAGGACATTGGCGGGACGGATGAAGAGCCGGGCCAGGAGCAGGCGGTTACGCTCGCCGCCGGAGAGGGCCTTCACCGGCTGCCGGGCCCGGGCGGGCTCGAACAGGAAATCCTGCAGGTAGGAGAGCACATGACGGCTCTCCCCGCCCACGTCGATGCGGTCGCGCCCCTCCCCCACGTTGTCCACGACGCTGGCCTCCTCGTCCAGGGCGGCGCGGTGCTGATCGAAGTAGGCCACCTCCAGGCGGGTGCCGCGGCGGATGCGGCCGGCGTCGGGCTCCAGTTCCCCCAGCAGCAGCCGCAGCAGGGTGGTCTTGCCCACACCGTTGGGACCCACGATACCCACCTTGTCCCCCCGCAGGATGAGGGTGGAGAAGTCCCGGATCACCGGCTCGCCGCCGAAGCCGAAGGATACCCCCTCCGCCTCCACCACCATGCGCCCGGTATCCCCGGCGGACTGCAGGGTGAGCCGGGCGCTGCCCTGACGCTCACGGCGCTCGGCACGCTCGGCGCGCAGGGCCTTCAGGGCCCGCACCCGGCCCTCGTTGCGGGTACGGCGGGCCTTGATGCCCTGGCGGATCCAGGCCTCCTCCTGGGCCAGCTTCTTGTCAAAGCGCTCGTTCTGACGCGCCTCCGCCTCCAGGGCCTCGGCCTTGCGCCGCAGATAGGTGTCGTAGTCCCCGGGCCAGCTGGTGAGGCGCCCCCGGTCCAGTTCCACGATGCGGGTGGCCAGGCGGCGCAGGAAGGCCCGGTCATGGGTGATGAACAGCAGGCTGCCCTCGAACCCCAGCAGGAAGGATTCCAGCCATTCGATGGCCTCCACGTCCAGGTGGTTGGTGGGTTCGTCCAGCAGCAGCAGATCCGGCTCCGTCACCAGGGCCCGGGCCAGCAGGACGCGGCGCTTGAGCCCCCCGGAGAGGGCATGGAAGGGGGCGTCCGGGTCCAGTCCCAGGCGGGAGAGCACCATCTCCACCCGCTGCTCCCGGTTCCAGCCATCGGCGGCCTCCAGTTCGTTCTGGCAGCGTTCCAGGGCGGTGAGCTGTGATTCATCGGCCCCCTGCTCCATGGCCCGCACCAGTTGGTGGTAGCGCCGCACCAGCGCCCCCAGGGCCCCCAGGCCATCGGCCACCACGTCGAAGACGCTGCCCTCCAGCCCCCCGGGCACGGCCTGTTCCAGCCGGGCCACCCGCAGGCCGTCACCGCGTTCGATCTGGCCGTCGTCGGGGGCGATCTCGCCGCTGATCACCTGCATCAGGGTGGACTTGCCGGCGCCGTTGCGCCCCACCAGGCAGACCCGCTCCCCCGGCTCGATGCTCAGATCCACCCCGTCCAGCAGGGGCGGGTGACCGTGGCTGAGCTGGATATTGCGCAAAACCAGTGACGGCATAACGGAATCCGGGATGATGAAAAAGGCAGTCATTGTAACCCGAGGCCGGCCCGGACCTCGCGGAGGGATCCGGACAACCTGTTAAAATGCCCGCATCTCCCATTTCGACGGACACCACCCCGTGAAACTCACCCCTTCCGAATACCGGCTGTGGAGAAACAAGTGCATCACCCTGCTGGGGATGTCCGGTGTGGGCAAGACGCGGCTCGCCCATCTGCTGCGCCGTGCCCACTGGTTCCACTTCTCCGGCGACTACCGCATCGGCAGCCGTTACCTGGACGAGCCCATCCTGGACAACATCAAGCGCCAGGTGATGCATATCGAATTCCTGCGCGAGCTGCTGCGGTCGGATTCCATCAGCATCGTGAACAATCTCTCGGTGGACAACCTGCAGCCGGTGTCCAGCTTCCTGGGCAAGCTGGGCAATCCGGAAAAGGGCGGCCTCTCCCTGAAGGAATTCAAGCGCCGCCAGCGCCTGCACCACGATGCCGAGGTGGCGGCCATGCGCGATGTGCCCGAGTTCATCCGCAAGGCCCACGAGATCTATGGCTACGACCATGTGGTCAACGATGCCGGCGGCAGCGTCTGCGAACTGGAAGACCCCGGGGTCATGGAACTGCTGGCGGAGCATTCCCTGATCATCTACATCAAGGCCACGGAACGGGACGAGCAGCAGTTGATGCAGCGGGCCGAGGAAAGCCCCAAACCCCTGTTCTACCGGGAGGACTTCCTGGACCAGGAGCTGACCATCTACCTCCGGGAGAACCACCTGGACTACGTGGCCCAGATCGACCCGGATGCCTTCGTGCGCTGGATGTTCCCGCGCCTGTTCCGCGACCGCCTGCCCCGCTATGAGCGCCTGGCGGAGCAGTACGGCTATACCATCACCACCGATGAACTGGCCCGGGTGCACAACGAGGCCCAGTTCAACCAGCTGATCGAGCTGGCCCTGGAACGCCGGCCGGACTGAGCGGCCGCCCCGAACCCAGACCGGACCCACGCCATGCCCCTTGTCGCCCACACCCCGCTGCCCACCTTCCAGCGCCTGAAGCAGGAGGGCCAGACCGTCCTCACGGGGGACTACGCCCTGCGTCAGGACATCCGCGCCATGCACATCGGCCTGCTGAACATGATGCCGGATGCCGCCCTGGCGGCCACCGAGCGTCAGTTCTTCCGCCTGGTGGGCGAGAGCAACCAGATCGCCCAGTTCTACCTCCACCCCTTCACCCTGGACGCCCTGGAGCGGGGCCCCAAGGGGCGGGAACACATCCAGCGCTACTACGAGCCCTGGGAGAAGATCCAGGAAGAGGGCCTGGACGCCCTGATCATCACCGGCGCCAACGTCACCCAGGTGGACCTGTCCCTGGAACCCTTCTGGGAGCCCCTGATCGAGGTGATCGACTGGGCCTACGAGAACGTCACCTCCACCCTGTGCTCCTGCCTGGCCACCCACGCGGTGATGCAGTTCCGCTACGGCCAGGCCCGCCGCCCCCTGGGCTTCAAGCGCTGGGGGGTCTATCCCCACCGGGTGGTGGACCGCGCCCACCCCCTGGTGGCCGGGGTGAACACCCGATTCGACGTGCCCCATTCCCGCTTCAACGAGATCTCCCGGGAGCAGTTCGAGGCCGCCGGACTGAAGGTGCTGGCGGAAAGCGAGGAGGCCGGGGTGCACCTGGCGGTGAGCGAGGACCAGTTCCGCATCGTCTTCTTCCAGGGGCACCCGGAGTACGACATCATCAGCCTGCTCAAGGAGTACAAGCGGGAGGTGCGCCGCTACGCCGAGGGCGGCCGCCCGGACTACCCGCCCATCGTGCAGAACTACTTCACCCTCAAGGGCGAGGCCATCCTGGAGGAATACCGGGAGTTGCTGAACTGCGCCCTGGCCCGGGGGGAGACCCCGCCGGAGTTCCCCGAGGGACTGCTCATCGAGCAGCTGGACAACACCTGGCACGACACCGCCGAGGCGGTGATCAACAACTGGATCGGCAACGTCTACCAGTCCACCCACATCGACCGCAAGCGACCCTTCCGCGACGAGGTGGATCCCCAGGACCCCCTGGGACGGCGACAGGGTGACTGAACCGCCCCACCCCCAGCCCACAAGGAACCCCCAGCGAGTGCCATGACGGACACCACAGCCC
>NZ_NRSK01000013.1 GCF_016584115.1 Ectothiorhodospira mobilis | reverse complement strand
CAGTGAAGGGGAGGGGAATGACACCGCACCATGCACAGATCCCGGGCCGCCGCCCGGAGGGGAGGCCCCACGGTGGCCGCTGCCCCTGTGTTCCTGCGGGGCCATCCCCACCGGGATCACCCTGTACCGTGGCGGGGCCGGCCGGGGGCCCGCCACGGCCTTCATGATCGGCACCCCGGGGATCGGGGTGGATTCCCTGGCGGTGAGCTACGCCCTGCTGGGTCCCTTCATGATGCTCGCCCGCGCCCTGGGGGCCCTGGTCACGGCCATTGCCACCGGCCTGCTGGTGGGGATCAGCCGTGGTGGCGGCGGTCCCCCCGCGGCGGCCGCCTGCACGGGGGACTGCTGCGGCGACAGCGGACACGCCCATAGCCACGCCCATAGCCACGCCCATAGCCACGCCCATAGCCACGCCCATGGCCACGACCATGGCCATGAGCCCGCACCTTCGCCGACGGGCCCCGGGGGGCGGCTGCGTGCTGGGCTGGCCTATGCCTTTACCGAACTCCTGGACGACATCGGGCCCTGGATCCTGGGGGGGCTGGTCCTGGCCGGCGTGCTGGTGGCCCTGGTGCCCGCCGCGTGGTGGGCGGGTCTGGAAAACGGGCCGCTCACCCTCCTGCTGTTGTCCCTGGTGGGCATTCCCGTCTACATCTGCGCCACCGCCGCCACCCCCGTGGCCGCGGGGCTGCTGGCCGCCGGCCTCTCCCCCGGGGCCGTGCTGGTTTTCCTGCTGGCGGGGCCGGTCACCAGTCTGGCCACCCTGGGGGTGCTGCGACGGGAGATGGGCAATGCCGCCCTGGTGCTGTATCTGGGGGGGATCGTGGCCAGCACCGTTGCCCTGGGCCTGGGGCTGGATCTGCTGGCGAGCGTCTGGGGGCTGGATGTCCCCGCCCAGGCCGGTGCCATGCGCGAACTCACCCCCGCCTGGCTGGGGTATGCCGCCCTGGCGGTGCTGTTGGCGGTGGGGCTGCGGCCTTTGCGCCGGGTGCTTTTCGGTCTGGGACGCCGCCTGGCCTTGTCGGTGTGACAGCATGTGCGGCCGCTTTGCCCTGTACACCCCCCTGGGCCCGGTGATGGACCGCTATTTCGGGATGCAAGACGCCGCGCAGGGGGAACCCCGCTACAACGTGGCACCGGGCACGGCCATCCATATCCTCCAGGCGGATGCCCATGGTCGCCCGTGGCTCGGCACCTGCCACTGGGGATTCCGGCCCCCGGGGGCCGGGGAGGACGCGCCCCGCCCCATCAACGCACGCGCCGAGAAGGTGGCCACCCGCCCCTACTTCCGCGGGGCCTTCGCCCGCCATCGCTGCCTCGTCCCCGCCGATGGCTGGTACGAATGGCGACAGACCCCGCAAGGCCGCCAGCCCTACTACATCACCCTGCGGGATCCCGGCGAGGCGGAGGTGATCTTCCTCGCCGGGATCCACGCCCCCGGCACCGGGGGGGAGGATGGCGGCTGTGCCGTGATCACCGAACCCGCCCGCGGCCCCCTGTCCGCGATCCATCCCCGCCAGCCCCTGGCCCTGGATCCCCACTGCCTGCGGGCCTGGCTCGACCCCGGCATCACCGACCGTCAGGCCCTCCGTGCCCGCATTCGCCCCCTGGATCCCGGTCGTCTGGTGATCCGTCCTGTGGATCCCCGGGTGAACCGCGCCGGGGAGGAAGGGCCGGATTTGATCCGTGAACGGCAGCGGGAGCCGTCTGCCTCTTAGTCCTGCCGGATCCCGTCCCGGCGGAACACGCCGATCCCCTGCCAGAGATTGGCGCTGAGCAGGGTATTGGATAGGGCGAAGGCCAGCAGGGCGGGATACAGCAGGGGCGGCCAGAGCAGCGCGGCGGTGCCGGCGGCGAGGGCGGTCAGGTGGAACCACCATTGCAACCGGGTGTGCCGGATGGGGATGACCTGGTGCATGTTGGGCACGGGGGCATCCCAGCGACCGCTCTGCATAAGCCGGTGGTTCAGGTGCAGCCACACCAGGAAGGGGACGATCTTGTAGAGCATGCCGTTGATGATGGACAGGGTGAAGCCGGCGAGAAAGAGCCAGGCGGGGATCAGGGCCGCGGGACCCTGGATGCCGGGCGTGAAGGGCAGGGCGGAGAGGCCCCACAGGCTCAGGGCCAGCGGCAGGGCCAGCAGGCCGGTGCGCCAGAAAGCGACGGTGACATCGGCGTTGCGCCGCCGACGGCGGGCCTGCAGGCGCAGGGTGATGAAGGCGAATCCGGCCAGGGCCGCCACCAGGCCCGCAGCGGCCAGGGTCTGCAGGGCGATGCCCGGGACACCGGGGAGAAAGCCGCCAGCGGTGACCAGCGCCAGCAGGATGAACACCCCGGGGGCGTGGAAGCGGGCGAAACGGGCCGGGTATTCCGGCGTCATCTGGAACATGGGCACCACCTGGTAGGCCACGCCGGCGATGAGCAGGGCGATCCAGCCCGCCAGTCCCCAGGCCAGATGCAGCTGGGTCATGGACCGGGGCAAGGGAAGGCCCGGCAGGTGTCCCAGGGCCAGCCAGGCCCCCAGGGTGACGGTGACGGCCAGGGCTGCCACCGCGAGCCACAGGGCGGTATGGGTCGGGCCCCGGGCCGGGCTGCGCCACAGGCTGATGGACGTGGTGACGATGAACAGCCCCATGGCCCCGAGCACACACAGACCGCCGGTGGCCAGGGCCGGAGGGATGCTCCAGGCCAGACCCGCCGCCAGCAGGGGGGTGCCCAGGGCCAGGCCGAGGTGGATCAGGCGGCTGGTAAGGCGTTCCCGGGGCACCGGGGAGCCGGCCACCACCGGCAGCAGTTGCTGCATGGCCCCGAACATCACCATAGTGATGTAACCCAGCACCAGCAGGTGGGTGGCGGCGAGCATCGCCGGGGTCCAGCGCGAGAGCAGGGCATCGGGCCCTTCCACGGCCAGGAGGGCGGCGAAGGCCACGGCGAACAGGGGGGCTGTGGCCATGAACTGCAGCGGCACCCACAGGGGCGGGGTGCGGTCCAGGGAGAGGCGGGCGAGGTGCATCATCGTTCTGCATCGTCCGGGTCGGGTTCGGGACTGGCGGCGGGCCAGATGCGGATCTCGAAGGGGCAGTGGTCGGGGGTGAGCACCCGGTGGCGGAATCCGGCATCCGCCAGCAGGCCGTACAGGGGGAAGGGCTCCCGCCGGTGGTACATGCGGATCAGGTCCCCCGGGCGCAGCTGCGGCAGCAGCTCCAGCACCCGTTCCATGGGTTCGGGCGGGGGCAGGTGGCGCACGTCCAGGTGATGGACCCGCCCCATGGCGGTCACGGCTCCAGGCTCCGCACCCGCTCCATGAGGGGTTCGCGCCGGGGCTGCAGGAAACGGTCGGCCATGGGGTAGAGGATCTGTTCCTCCTTGACGTTGTGCAGCTGGATCATGGTCATGAGGGTCTCGATCACCCCCAGGGCCTCGTCCCGTTCCTGCCGCTGCAGGGCCTGCTCCAGTCCTTCCAGGAGGGCACGCATCTGGTCGTGCTCCCGGCGCATCACCTCCGTGGGGCCCTGGGAGCTGCCGGAGACCTCCTCGATGGCGGGAAAGAGCAGATCCTCCTCGCGCTGGAAGTGGCGCTCGATGTCGTGATGAAACTGGCCGTAGGCCTCAGCGCTGGCCGGCCAGTCCCCGGCGGCCACCACGGTCTCCACATCCGCCAGGCGGTGGTCGCATTCGCGGTGATCATCGGTGAAAAATCCCTGGATGGTGTCCATGGCGCGGTACTCTCGAAGGGGGGTGACGGGGACGGTATCCCGGGGGCCGGGGGGATGCACTTGATCCGGATCAAGCCGTGCACCGTGCAGGGGGGCCGGTGTGCTAGCCTTCCTGCAGGAACGCCCCCTGGGCGGAGTCGAAGATCAGTCAGGAACGCCTCCATGAGCCGATTCATCTATCCCGAGCCCGAGACCTGGATCCCCGCGGATCGTCAGGGGATCCGAGACCACTACCGCTCCGATGAGGCCGAGACGGTGCGGATGCTGCTGGGTGAACTGCCCCCGGATGAGGAGACGGGCACGCGCATCCGCTACCTGGCCCGGGGCCTGGTGAAGGGCATGATCCAGGCCGGGGAACGGCGCTCGGGGATCGGGGCCCTCCTGCAGGAGTACGATCTCTCCAGTGAGGAGGGCATCGCCCTGATGTGCCTGGCGGAGGCCCTGCTGCGGGTGCCGGACAAGGAGACCGCGGACCGGCTCATCCGCGACAAGCTCAGCGCCGCCCACTGGGATACGCATCTGGGAGGGGATCGCCCCTTCACGGTGAACGCCGCCACCTGGGGGCTCTGGATCAGCGAGCGCATCATCGACACCGATGATCGCCGCCGCTGGCTCGGGGGCGTGGTGCATCGCATGCTGGCCCGGGCCGGCGGGCCGGTGATCCGTTCCGCCGTGCGCCGCGCCATGGCGGTGCTGGGGGACAGCTTCGTCCTCGGCCGCGACATGCCCGAGGCCATGAAACGTGCCCGCCGCAACGAGAAGCTGGGCTACCGCTACTCCTACGACATCCTGGGGGAGTCGGCCCGCACCGAGGCGGATGCGCAGCGCTATTTCCGGGACTACCGTCAGGCCATCGAGGCCATCGGCAAGGCGGTGGACCCGCGCATGGCCCTGCCGGAGCGGCCCGGCATCTCCATCAAGCTCTCCGCCCTGGACCCCCGCTTCGAGCCGGGGCAGGAGAGCCGTCTGGCGGGCCGGCTGATGCCCCGGGTATTGGAGCTGTGCCAGCTGGCCCGGGAGTTCCATATCCCCCTGTGCATCGACGCGGAGGAGTCCTGGCGTCTGGATCTGACCCTGGACGTGGTGGAGACCCTGCTTGAGGAACCCGGGCTGGGGAACTGGAACGGCCTGGGTCTGGCGGTGCAGGCCTATCAGAAGCGGTCCTGGGAGGTGCTGGGCTGGCTGGAGAGGAAGGCGGCGGCCAGTCAGCGCCAGCTCATGGTGCGTTTGGTGAAGGGGGCCTACTGGGACACGGAGATCAAGGAGACCCAGGTCGGGGGGCTGGCGGATTACCCCGTGTTCACCCGCAAGGCCGCCACCGATGTGGCCTTCATGGCCTGTGCCCGGCGGCTTTTGGAGGACTGCCCGCACCTCTACCCCCAGTTCGCCACCCACAACGCCTATACCGTGGCCGCCGTCCTGGAGATGGCCGGGGAGCGGGATTTCGAACTGCAACGCCTGCATGGCATGGGGGAGACCCTCTACCCGCAGCTGATCCGGCGCGAGGACGGGGGCGGCGTTCCCTGCCGCATCTATGCCCCCGTGGGCAGCCACGAACGGCTGCTGGCCTATCTGGTGCGCCGGCTCCTGGAGAACGGGGCCAACACCTCCTTCGTGCACCGGGTGCGGGAGTCGGACCTGGAGGACCTGGTGGCCGACCCGGCGGCGCGGCTGCGGGCCCGCAACGTCCTGCGCCATCCCCGCATCCCCCTGCCGGCGGATCTGTATGCCCCCCACCGGCGCAACAGTGCCGGGCTGGATTTTTCCGATCGTGCCGCTATGGCCCGGCTGGCGGCGGAGATGGGGCGCGCCTCCGACCGGGGCGGACCACGCAAGGCCGGACCCGTGATCGGTGGCAGCCTGCGCACCCGCACCGGCGAGGCGGTGCGCCCGCCCCGGGACACCTCTGCCGAGGTGGGCCGGGTCACCTGGTCCGGCGAACAGGAGGTGGAGGAGGCCCTGGCGGCGGCCCACGCCGCCTGGCCCGCCTGGGAGGGCACCCGGGCCGAGACCCGGGCGCGGCTGCTGGAGAAGGTGGCCGATCTCTATGAGCAGCACCGGGCGGAGCTCATGACCCTGTGCGTGGAGGAGGCGGGCCGTACCCTGCGGGATGCCCATGCCGAGGTGCGCGAGGCGGTGGACTTCTGCCGCTACTACGCCTGGCAGGCCCGGCGCCAGCTGGACCGGCCCGTGGTCCTGCCGGGGCCCACGGGGGAACAGAACGAACTCACCCTGCATGGGCGCGGCGTGTTCGCCTGCATCAGCCCCTGGAACTTCCCCCTGGCCATTTTCACCGGCCAGGTGGCGGCGGCCCTGGTGGCGGGCAACGCCGTGGTGGCCAAACCGGCGGAACAGGCCTCCCTGACGGCGGCCCGGGCCGTGGCCCTCATGCACCAGGCGGGGATCCCGCGGCAGGTGCTGCACTGCCTGCCCGGATCGGGGGATCTGCTGGGGCCGGCCCTGGTGCGGGACCGGCGCGTGGCCGGGGTGGCCTTCACCGGTTCGGTGGAGACGGCGCGGCGCATCCACCAGGACCTGGCGGGGCGCGAGGGGCCCATCGTGCCCCTGATCACCGAGACCGGCGGCATCAACGCCATGATCGTGGATTCCACCGCCCTGCACGAGCAGGTGGTGACGGACATTGTGCGCTCCGCCTTCCTCAGTGCCGGGCAGCGCTGTTCCGCCCTGCGACTGTTGTGTGTGCAGGAGGACGTGGCCGAACCCCTGCTGCGTATGCTCCAGGGGGCCATGGACACCCTGGTGGTGGGGGACCCCCGCTGGCTGGCCACGGACGTGGGCCCGGTGATCGACGCCGAGGCCCTGGAGGGGCTGCGTTCGCATCACACGCGCATGCAGGGTATGGGCCGGGTGATCCACCGCGCCCCGGTGAGTGGCGATTGCGAACAGGGACTGTACATGCCCCCCAGCCTCTATCGTCTGGAGCGGCCGGAGGAACTGGACCGGGAGGTCTTCGGCCCCATGCTGCATGTGGTGCGCTGGCGCTCCGGGGAACTGGAGGCCCTGGTGGATCGCATCAATGCCCTGGGCTATGGCCTCACCCTGGGCCTGCACAGCCGCATCGGAGGCGCCGCGCAGCAGGTACGCCGGCGGGCCCGGGTGGGTAATCTCTATGTCAACCGGGACATGGTGGGGGCCGTGGTGGGTACCCAGCCCTTCGGCGGCGAGGGGCTCTCGGGCACGGGCTTCAAGGCCGGCGGACCCCATTATCTGCTGCGTTTCGTCAGCGAGCGGGTGGCCACCTTCAACACGGCGGCGGTGGGGGGCAACGCCAGCCTGCTGGTGCTCTCGGATGATGAGGACGTGCCGCAGCCCACACCGGGAGGAGGGAAGGATGGGCAGGACCCGGGGCGGGAGGCGTCGGGGCGTCGCAGGAGGAAGCGCGCTCGGGAATAGGGCACCGCACCCCGTCAGGGGCGGTGCATCGGCCCCGCCGCGACGGCGGGGCCGGGGGGGCAGTGTTCAGTCTTCCTTGGCCCCGGAACCCTTGCCGGTACCGCCGCCGTTGCCGCCATTGGTGCGGGAACGGGGGGAACGGCTGCGCCGGGTGCGCGGTTTCGCGGGCGCCTTTTCCTGGGAGGTCTCCCGGGGGGCGGCCGCCTTGGGTGCCGGAGCCGGCTCGGGCTCGGGCTCGGGATCGCGGTCGCCGCCTCCGGGCCAGAAACCGTCCCGGGCCTTCTGCAGCCAGTTGCCCAGGTAGTCCTCGATCATGTCCTGGGTATCCTGGGGCAGGTCCCGGTAGATGAAGGTCCCGGCCACGGCGAGCACCACCAGCCCGCCGATGAAGGTGAGGAAGGGCTGGAGGAAGACGATGGTGGCCAGGGCGATGACGCTGAGCAGGATGATGCGTGTTCTTGCTGGCATGGTCTCTCTCTGTTCTGTCGCGCGGCCGCCGGCGGCGGCGGGGTGGGGAAGGATGAAAAACCCTGTTATTTTGCCTGATTTGCCGGGGTGGGGCCAGGAAAGACGTCACGCGCCCGGGGGGATACCGGCATCGATGACCGTCTGGGTGACGCGGTCGCGGCCGCCCCGCTTGCTGGTATAGAGGGCGTCGTCCACGGCGCGCACCAGCTGGGCCCGGGAGGGTCCCCCGGCCTTGCCGGTACAACTGACCACGCCGATGCTCACGGTGACCCGCAGCTTCTGACCCCGGTGTTCCAGGGGTTGGCGGGCGATCTCCTGCCGCAGCCGCTCGGCCATGCTCAGGGCCCCGTGGGGGTCGGTCTCGGGCAGGATGATCATGAACTCCTCGCCCCCATAGCGGGCCGCCAGGTCCGATGTCCGTGCCCAGTCCTTGAGGATCCGGGCGATGTGCCGCAGGAACGCATCGCCCACCGGATGGCCGTGGGTGTCGTTGATCCCCTTGAAATGGTCGATATCCATCATGAGGATGGAGAAGGGCGTTTTGTAGCGCTGGCTTCGTTCGATCTCCCGGTCGATGAGCTGCTGCATGTGGGCATGGTTGAACAGCCCCGTCATGCCGTCGCGGTGGGCCTGCTCGGTGAGGTGATGCACCTGGGTCAGGGCGCGGATGATGGGGCGCAGGGCCAGGATCTTGGCGGCGAAGATGAGCGCGGCCAGTATCGCCAGCAGTCCCAGCAGACGCCAGAGTTGCCGGTCGGTCTCGGCGAAGAAGGCCCGGGTGTGCACCACCCCATAGATCCGCCAGTCCACGGACGCCAGGGGGCGGTGTTGGATGTGGATGCCGTCGCCGGCGGGGTTCCCCGCCAGGTGGGCCTGCAGGTGTTGGCGGGCAGCCTGGTAGATTTCCCCCCGGGGCCAGAACAGCAGGCGTCCGTCGGCCGCGACCACACCCAGGGTGACGGTGCGCAGGTCCTCGCCATGGGGATTCTGCAGGATGCCCTGGACGGGGGCGGCGTCCATCAGCAACTGGTCCATGCCGATGCGGGTTCCGCCAGGGTCGTGCAGGGGCGAGCAGTACACCAGTATCTGCTTCCCCTTCAGGGGGAATGGGCCCTGTATCCGGATCCCGCTCCCCCGATCCCCCTTCTCCGGCAAAGTGCAGGTGGAAGCCCCGGGCAGGGGGGCCGGCGACCACCCCACCTGCAGCAGCGGGGTCCCGTCCGGGCCCAGACGCCGGATGCCCAGCAGTTCGTCATTGGCCTGGAGGGCATCCCGCAATTTGGGGGTGGCGAAGGCCCGCAGGTCGGCCAGATCCAGTTCCCCCGCCAGGTAGCGCATCTGTTGCTGGCGGATGGCGCTGCGGCTGGCGGTCTGCCGGGCCAGGGCGATGTGGCGGTCCAGTGCCCCCTGTACCAGCCAGCGGGTGCTGTCCAGGGTGTGATCGATGATCTCCGCGTGGGCCTCCCGCAACCGTTCGGCCAGGGGCTGGAACCCCGCCACATAGAAGGTGAGGCTGAGCAGAGCGAAACTGCCCCCCAGCACCAGATAGACCAGGGCGATGCTGGGCCTGAAGGGCTTCAGCGGCATGGCAGGCGGCTCCGGCGGGGGTGGGGTCGCGGGGCGGAGAAACGGTGACGATCAAAGGTCGCCCCCAGGCCGGTCAGGGTGCGGGGGCTGCGCGGCAAAGGAAGAGACATGGCGCGGGCAGTATAGACGCATCGGGCCCCGGGCCAAAGGCGGATAGGCCGCGGTGAATCGGTGGAGGCAGAGGGGTGCGCACAGGATCGCCGAGGGGTACGATGACCTCCATGAACGACACCGGAATCCAGCGGGGGAA
The DNA here is from genome assembly GCF_016584115.1 of Ectothiorhodospira mobilis. Taxonomy (GTDB): domain Bacteria; phylum Pseudomonadota; class Gammaproteobacteria; order Ectothiorhodospirales; family Ectothiorhodospiraceae; genus Ectothiorhodospira; species Ectothiorhodospira mobilis. The sequence continues at coordinate 63,720 of NZ_NRSK01000013.1, read as the reverse complement.
TCGTCTGCTCATCGTGGAGGACAGCCGGGCCGTGGCCCGGCTCCTGGCGGAACGGGTGGAGACCCTGGCCGGCATCGAGCCGGTGATGGCGGGCAGCCTGGCCGAGGCGGAGGCGCGACTGGCGCAGGGGGCCCATGAATTCTTCCTGGCGGTGCTGGACCTGAACCTGCCCGATGCCCCGGATGGGGAGGTGGTGGAACGGGTCCTGGCCCATGGCCTGCCCGCCCTGGTGCTCACCGCCGGGGTGAGCGATGACGAGCGCGACCGGCTCCTCGATCTGGGCATCGTGGATTACGTCAACAAGGGCAATCTCACGGAGATCGAGCACGTCATCGCCACGGTGGAGCGCATCCACCGCAACCGGCGCATCGGCGTGTTGGTGGTGGACGACTCCACCTCGGCCCGGGCCTATCTGCGCTCCCTCCTGGGGCGCTACGGCTATCGCACCCTGGAGGCCCGGGATGGCCAGGAGGCGCTGGACCTGCTGGCCTCGGGGGCGGACGCCATCCACCTGGTGCTCTGTGATCAGCACATGCCGGGCATGGACGGCATCACCCTCATCAGCCGCATCCGGCGGCATTTCTCCCGCACCGAGCTGTGCATCATCGGCATGTCCAACCACGGCTCCGGCATCCTCTCCGCCCGCCAGCTCAAGGCCGGGGCCAACGACTTCATCACCCGTCCCTTCCTGGAGGAGGAATTCTTCGTGCGGGTGAACCAGAACGTGGCCCTGCTCGAACTCCTCCAGGAGATGCGGGAGAACGCCAACCGGGATCCCCTGACCCGGCTGTACAACCGGCGCTACCTGGCCGATGCCGGGGAGACGGTGTATCAGGCAGCCCGCCGGGAGGGACGGGGCCTTGCGGTGATCCTCCTGGACCTGGATCACTTCAAACAGATCAATGATCGTTTCGGCCATTCCGGGGGAGACAAGGTGCTGGTGAACGTGGCTGCCTGCCTGGGGGAGCGGGCGCGCCGTTCGGATATCCTGGTGCGCTACGGGGGCGAGGAGTTCTGCCTGCTGGCCCAGGATGTGGAGGAGGACGGGGCCCTGGGTCTGGCGGAGGCCCTGCGGGAGGCCGTGGGTGGCCTGGAACTGCGCCTGGACGGGGAGCCGTTGGCGCTCACCACCAGCGTGGGGGTGAACACCCACCCGGGGACGGGTCTGGAGGCCATGCTGGAGGCCGCGGATGAGGCCCTCTACCGTGCCAAGGCGTCGGGACGCAACCGGGTGGTGCAGGCCGCGGGGGAAACGGGGGGATGAAGCAGAACCGGCCGCACCCCGGGGGGATGCGGCCGGTCCATACAAGCACCGGAGGATGCCTGGGCTTACTTCGCGCCGGAACCCTCGTAGGTGCGTTCCATGCGCTGCATCATCTCCCGCAGACGGGCATTCTCCTCCAGGGCGCGGTCGGCCTTGCTGTCGGCCTCGCGGGCCATGCGCTGGGCCTGATCGGCGCTGGACTGGGCCTGTTCGGCCGTGCGCATGGCCTGGTCCGCCGTCACCGCGTTGTCCTCGATCATCTGGCGCTGCTGTTCCATGTTCTGGGTGGTGGCACAGCCGGTGGCCAGAACCAGGGAGAGGGCGGCTGCGGGAACCGCGACCACTTTCATCATGCCTTTTTTCATTGTTACCTCCGTCATGCGGGTTGTTTTACGCTGGAAATTCAGAGCGGCAAGCGACCCCCCGTTCCTTGGCGCTGCCGGCAGACGCGCGGGGCCATCCATCCAACATTGCACACAAAGTGTAACAGGTTGTCGGCGGGGAGCCATACGGGTTCGTCCCGGACTTTTATCATGCTCACAGAATGCACATCCCCCTGGGGCCGGGCCTGCCGTGACAGGGTCCCGGGGCGGGCCTCTGAGGGACTTGGCCCTTGTGGTTCGACGCCCGGGCCGGCGGGGTTACAATACCGCGACACATGAATCCGTATATGAGTGACCCGCCATGCCCCTTGGGCCCGTGATGCTGGATCTCGAGGGGACCGCCCTCACGCAACGGGAACGCCGCCTGCTGTGTCATCCCCAGGTGGGCGGGGTCCTGCTCTTTACCCGCAACTACGACTCCCCGGAGCAACTGCGTGAACTGGTGCGGGAGATCCACGCCCTGCGGGATCCCCATCTCCTGGTGGCGGTGGATCACGAGGGGGGACGGGTGCAGCGCTTTCGCGAGGGGTTCACCCATTTGCCGCCCATGGCCCGCCTCGGCGCCCTGTATGACCGTGATCCGGTACGCGCACGGCGGGTGACGCGCCTGCTGGGCTGGCTCATGGCCGCCGAACTGCGCAGCATGGGGGTGGACTTCAGTTTCGCGCCGGTGCTGGACCTGGGCCGCGGGCTGAGCGGGGTCATCGGCGACCGGGCCTTCCACCGCGCCCCGGAGGTGGTGGCCGACCTGGGGCAGCAGTGGGTGAACGGCATGCGCGCCGCCGGCATGGAGGCAGTGGGCAAGCACTTCCCCGGTCACGGGGGCGTGCGCGCGGACTCCCACCTGGAACTGCCACTGGACGAACGCCCCCTGGAGTCCATCCTCCACGGGGACCTGCAGCCCTTCGAGCGCCTGGTGGCCAACGGCATCGCCGGGATCATGCCCGCCCACGTGGTCTACACCCACGCCGATCCCCTGCCGGCGGGATTCTCCCGCCACTGGCTGCAGCAGGTCCTGCGCCGGCGCCTGAACTTCCGCGGGGCGGTGTTCAGCGACGACCTTTCCATGGCCGCCGCCGCGCAGTTCGGCGACTACGGCCGGCGGGCCAGGCGTGCCCTGGAGGCCGGCTGCGACATGGTGTTGGTATGCAACCATCCGCAAGGGGCCGAGCAGGCCCTGCAGGCCCTGGAGGGGCACGACGATCCGGTGGCCATGGCACGGCTGGCGCGTATGCATGGCCGGGGCACCCTCACCCCCGAGGCCCTGCGGGCCGACCCCCACTGGCACCAGGGGGTGACCGCCTGCCGTGTCCTGGGAGGGGAGGAGGGCAACCTGGAGATGCCGGTCTAGCGCCCTCCCCGTAGGGCTAAAAAGACCTCATGGGGGGATCAATCAAACTGAATTGGACGCCCCCCGGCCTGGGGCTATAATGCCCCTGAACCGTCAAAGGAGTTATAAGTATATGGCCGACAAGCTGATGATCATCATGGTCAACACCGATCCCCGCAATGGCGCGGAGCTGGGGGCGCCGTTCTTCCAGGCCACGGTGGCCGCCGCCATGGAATACGATGTGGAGGTGATCATGACGGGCCGCGCCGGGGAACTGGCCAAGAAGGGTGTGGCGGAGCACCTGTATGTGCAGGAGGGCAGCCCCAAGTCGGTGTACGATTTCATCAAGGATGCCCACGAGGCGGGGGTCAAGTTCAAGGTATGCACCCCCACCCTGGAGTTGTGGGGGGATGATCTCATCCCCGAGGTGGAGGAGACCGTGGGCGGGGCCTATGTCATCGGCGAGGCCATGGACGACGATACCGTGACCTTCACCTACTAAGACCCGGCGGATCGCCGGCGGGTTGAATCCGGGGCCGGCCCGGGGGGATGATGGAACCCCTCCGGGCCTGTCCCCGTTTCCGGGCCCACCCCATTGCGGGTGGGCTCGTTGCGTTCATCCATACCAGAAAGGATCGCCATGTCCGTTACGCCAGAACACGCCGCCCAAGTCCAGGCCCAGGCCGATTGCCTCGTATCCCGGACCGAAGTGGAGGCGGCCATGGACCGCATGGCCGAGGCCATCACCCGGGATCTGCGGGACCGGGATCCCGTCGTGCTGTGCGTCATGACCGGCGGTGTGGTGCTCGCCGGACACCTGCTCACCCGCCTGGACTTCCCCCTGCAGGTGGACTATCTGCACGCCACCCGCTACCGCGGCGAGACCACCGGCGGGGAGACCCTGCACTGGGTGGTCAAGCCCCGCCTGTCCCTGGAGGGGCGCAGCGTGCTGGTGCTGGACGACATCCTGGACGAGGGACACACCCTGGCGGGAATCCTGGATTTCTGCCGCAGCCAGGGGGCCCGGGAGGTGCGCACGGGGGTGCTGGTGTACAAGCACCACGACCGCCATGTGCCCGATCTTGCGGCGCAATACGTGGGCGTGGAGGTGCCGGACCGCTACGTCTTCGGCTACGGCATGGATTACAAGGAATACCTGCGCAACGCCCCCGGCATCTACGCCGTGAAGGACGCCTGAGCCTCATAAAATCCCCGATTCCATCCCATCCATCCAGCATCCGAGAGTTCCATGACTGAAAGCACCATCGCCATCATCGGTGGCACCGGCCTGACCTCCCTCAATGGACTCGAGATCACCCGCCGCGAGGTGATGCACACCCCCTATGGCGAGCCCTCCGGCCCCCTGACCCACGGGGTCCTGGCGGGCCGCCGCGTCGTCTTCCTGGCGCGCCATGGCTATGGCCACACCATCCCGCCGCACCGCATCAACTACCGCGCCAACATCTGGGCCCTGAAGAACGCGGGCATCCACCGCGTGGTGGCCGTGGCGGCGGTGGGGGGGATCACCCGGGAGATGCACCCCCCGCGCCTGGTCTTCCCCGATCAGATCATCGATTACACCTGGTCCCGGGGACATACCTTCTTCGAGGAGGACCTGAGCCATGTGACCCACGTGGACTTCACCCATCCCTATGATGAGGGTCTGCGCCAGGCCCTTATCCAGGGGGCCCGCGGCATCGGCATCGACGCCGTGGAGCGGGGCACCTACGCCGCCACCCAGGGACCGCGCCTGGAGACCGGTGCCGAGATCGACCGCCTGGAGCGGGACGGTTGCGATCTGGTGGGGATGACCGGCATGCCGGAGGCCGCCCTGGCCCGGGAACTGGACCTGGCCTATGCCACCTGTGCCGTGGTGGCCAACTGGGCCGCCGGCCGCGGCGAGGGGGCCGGGGAGATCTCCATGGAGGAGGTGAACCGCAATGTCAGCCAGGGCATGGACAACGTCCGCCGCCTGCTGGAGACGGTGATCCCCACCCTCTGATCCCCATTACCCCTTTCAGGGCATCACGCCCCGGAAGGGCTGCACCTCCACCAGGTCGCCGGCCTCCAGCGTGCCCCCTTCCGGGGACAGGACGATGAAGCAGTCGGCCTCGCGCATGGAGCGCAGCACCCCGGAGCCCTGGTGGTCCATGGCACGGACCCGGAGCCGGCCGTCCGGAGCCCGTTCCAGCCGGCCCCGCTGGAATTCCAGGCGCCCGGGGCGCTTGTGCAGCCGGGTGGCGCAGGGCACCTGAAAACCCGCGGGCGGTGCCGGATGGGATACCCCCATGAGGCGCAGCAGGGCCGGCTGCACCAGCTGGCAGAAGGTGACCATGGCGGAGACCGGGTTCCCCGGCAGGCCGAAGAAGACCGCATCCCCCACCCGGCCGAAGGCCAGGGGCTTGCCGGGTTTGACGGCCACCTTCCAGAAGGCCACCCGGCCCACCCGGTCCAGCACCCGGCGCACGTGATCCGCCTCGCCCACGGAGACGCCGCCGGTGGTGATCACCAGGTCGGCCCGGGCCCCGGCCTGGTCCAGGGCCTCTTCCAGGGCCCCGGGGGTGTCGGAGACGCGCCCCAGATCCAGGATTTCCACCCCCAGGGCGGTGAGCAGCCCCCGCAGGGCGGGGCCGTTGCTGTCGTGGATCTGTCCCGGGGCCAGGGGCCGGTCCGGGGGGGCCAGCTCGTCCCCGGTGGAGAAGAGGGCCACCCGCGGGCGGCGCAGCACCGTCACCCGGGTGATCCCGGCGGAGGCCAGCAGCCCCAGACGCGGGCCGTCGATGCGCTCCCCCGCCGGCAGGAGCATCTGACCCGGTTGCAGGTCCTCGCCGGCGCGGCGCACGTTCTCTCCGGGGCGGACCCCCGGGGGGATCCGCACCGCTCCTCCGGCTTCCCTGTGCACCCGTTCCTGCATCACCACCGCATCGCAGTCCGGGGGCAGCACCGCCCCGGTCATGATGCGCACGCAGGACCCCGGTGGCCGGGTCCCGGTGAAGGGGGCCCCCGCCAGGGCCGTGCCTGCCAGGGTCATGGCGGTGGGGCCATCGCTGCACAGGTCTTCGGTCGCCAGGGCATAGCCGTCCATGGCGGCGTTGTCATGCCCCGGGACGGCGATGGGGGAGGGGATGTCCCGGGCCGTAACCCGCCCCAGGGCGTCCATGAGGGGCACGGACGTCTCCTCCCGGAGGGGGTGAACGTCGTCCAGGATGCGTTCCCGGGCCTGTTCCAGGGTGAGGGCTTCGGGAGCGCAGTCGTCGGGGTTCCGGATCCCTGCAGGGATGGCGTTGGTGTGGGTCATGGCAGTGGTGTCCTTTCGGATTAAGCGGAGTGGAAATCATCCCCCCGTGCGGTTCATGCGATGCAGGATGCGGGTCTCCCCCGGGGCGTGGAACCCATGGTCCCGGGGCTTGTGGCGCAGCGCTCCCAGGATGGCCTTCTCCAGGGCCTGCCGATCCCCGGGGCGGTTGCGCAGGACCCGTTTCAGGTCCACGGCCCCGGAATGGCCCAGGCAGGGCAGCAGCCGGCCGTCCGCCGTGAGACGCACGCGGTTGCAGCCGGCACAGAAGTCGTGGCTCATGGGGGCGATGAATCCCACCCGGGTGGGATGCCCCCCCAGGCGGAAGTAGCGCGCAGGCCCGCCCGTGTCCTCCAGGGTGGGCAGCAGCGGGAAGTGCGCCTCCACCCGGGCGCGCACCGCGTCCGCCGTCAGCGCATCGCCGCCGCCGGCACCGCCCCCCAGGGGCATGCGCTCGATAAAGGCGATGTCCATGGTCCGGTCCCGGGCAAAGGCCACCAGCTCCGGGATCTCGTCCGCGTTGACCCCGTGCTGGATGACGCAGTTGAGCCGCAGGCCCTTAAAGCCCACCCCCCGGGCGGCCTCGATGCCGGCCAGTACCCGCTCCAGGCAGCCGCCGCGGGTGATCTCCCGGAAGCGATCCGGGCGCAGGGTGTCCAGGCTGATGTTGAGCCGCCGCACCCCGGCCACCCGCAGGGGCAGGGCCTGGTGCACCAGCTGCGTCCCGTTGGTGGTGAGTACCAGTTCCCGCAGTCCCGGCAGCAGGGCCAGGTCCCCCAAAAGCCCCAGGGCCCCGCGGCGCACCAGGGGCTCACCGCCGGTGACGCGGATCTTGTCCACTCCCAGGTCGGCGAAGGCCGCCGCCACGGTGTGGATCTCCTCCAGGGTGAGGATCTCCTGGCGGCGCAGAAAACGGGTGCCCTCGTCCATGCAGTAGCCGCAACGCAGGTCGCAGCGGTCGGTGATGGACAGGCGCAGATAGCGGATGCGACGGCCGAAGGGGTCCTGCAGCGATGCGGTCATGGGGGCGGACTCGCTTCAGGCTCCGGGGTTGGCTGGGGGCGGTCCCCGGCGGATGGGGGGGGATTCACCCGCGGCATCTGCGAATGATGTGCTGCTGAGGCGGGGGGATCCCGCAGCACCGCCTCCAGATGCCGGCGGTCCGCCTCGGTGTTGATGTTGTCAAAGGCCCGGGGATGGTGCGAGAAATCCGCCATCACGGCCCCCTGGGCCAGGAGCCACTCCCCGGCCCGGCGCCCGCCCCGGTGCAGGTGTTCCTGCAGGTCGGGGTGCAGGGCCGAGGCCAGCAGGGCGAACAGGGGTTGCAGGCGCGTGCCGTCGTGGGCCACCGCCGCCGGCGCCCCGGTTCGGCGCCGGGCGGCCTCCAGCCGGGCCACCAGGTCCCGGGGGGGGCGCGGGCAGTCGCAGGGGCAGGTGATCACCCAGGGGGTGTCCGCAAGGGCCAGGGCGGCACTCAACCCGGCCAGGGGGCCGGCGTGGCCGGTGACGGCATCCCCCACCACCGGGTGGCCGAAGGCCGCATAGGCCGGTCCGTGGCGGTTGGCGCTGATGAGCACCCGGTCCACCTGGGGGGTGAGGCGGTCCAGGGCCCAGGCGGCCATGGGCCGGCCCGCCACGGACACCAGTCCCTTGTCGCGACCGTCCATGCGCAGGCCCCGACCGCCGGCCAGGAGGATGCCGGTGAGGGCGTGAGGGGGGAGAGGCATTGGGGTTTCGATATCCGGAATAAGGTTATGCCGGATTGTAACCTGTTTTGTGTCCTTGCGGAATCGCAAGAGGCCGGGCGGTGTGGACGGGACGCAGCCCGGGCCCGGGGATTCAGGGCAGGAGGGTGAGCCAGAGGGGCAGGGTGAGGGTGGCCCCCAGGGTGGTGGCGGCGATAAGGGCGGCGACGATGCGGCCGTCCCCGCCCATGCGTACCGCCAGGATGTAGGCCGAGGAGGCGGTGGGCAGGGCCGCCAGCACCAGGGCGGCGGCGAAATAGGGCCCCTGGAGCCCGGTCCAGGTGGCGCTGGCAAAGGCCACGGCGGGAACGGCCATCAACTTCACCAGGCCCAGGTAGAGCACGGCGGGCACGTGCCCCCCGAGGCCGGACAGATGCAGCCCGGCGCCGGCGGCGATGAGCCCCATGGGCAGGGCGGCCTGGCCGAGGAAGTCCAGGGTGGTGGCGGCCATCTGCGGCAGGGGCCAGCCCGCCAGGGACCAGGCCAGACCGGCGAAGGTGGAGAGCACCAGGGGGTTACGCGCCAGTTCCCGCAGCAGCCCCTGCTGCCCGTGGCGGGCCAGGGCCCATACGGCCCCCAGGTTGGCCAGGGGGACCATGAACCCCGCCAGGATGGCGAAGGCAGCCACACCCCGGTCGCCGTACAGCCCGCCGAGGATGGCGAAGCCGATGTAGGAGTTGAAGCGGAAGGCACACTGGAAGGCGGAGGCGAAGTCCTGCCGCGAGAGCCCCGTCCAGCCCCTGCCCAGCCAGGCCAGCAGCATCCCCGCCGCCAGGGACAGGGCCCCGGTCTGGATCATGCCTGCGGCGTTGCCCAGTTCCAGGGGGCGACCCGCCAGGGAGCCGAACAGCAGGGCCGGGAAGAGGATATGGTAGATGAGCCATTCCAGGTCCGACCAGAAGCCCTGCCCCAGCCCCGCCCAGCGCCGCAGGACGGCCCCGGCGGCCAGGAGCAGGAAGGTGGGGACAAGCAGGGCGAGGGCGGTCAATAGGCCGTCTCCGCGCGGGTGTCCCCGGGGGCCTCGATGCCCCGGCGCAGCAGCAGGGTGCCGCTCTGCCGGTACAGGTCGGTGAGGGCCTGGCGGTGGCGGATGATGGCCTCCATCTCGTCCAGGCGGCTCTCCAGCAGGTCCCGCTGGGCCTGGGCCACGGCCAGGGCGGTGCCGCTGCCCACGCGAAAGCGGGTCTGTTCCGTCTCCAGCACCTGCTCCTGCAGGATGCGGGTCTGGCGGGTGGCGGCGATCTGCTCCCGGGTGCGGTTGGCCTCGTACCAGGCGTTCTGCACGTCCAGGGCCGTCAGCTGCTCCATGTGGTACAGGGATTCCCGGGCCTGCTCCCGGGACAGCCGGGCGCGGCGGGCGTCGGCCTCCCCGGCGCGATTGCCCAGGGGGTGGGAGAACTGCAGGCCCAGGCTGTAGTCGTAGCCCTCGTCGTCCACGGCGCGCCAGGCGGAGCCGAAGCTGTCGGCGTAGCCGCTCTGGCCCAGGGTGATGAACAGGTCCAGCCGGGGCAGGAGCCCCTGGCGGGTGCGCACCACCTCCAGCTCCCCCCGCTGCAGCTGCAGCCGGGCCTCGTTCAGGTCCGGACGCAGGTCCATGGCCAGCTGGAGATGGGCCGCCATGGGTTCCAGGGGGGGGACGTCGGGGGTCGGGGTGTCCTCGGCCTGGATGCGGCTGTCCCAGCGGGCCGCCGGCGGGTTGATGAGCTGCAGCAGACGGATGCGGGCCCGGGCCCGCTGGGAACGGGCATCGATGAGCCCCTGGCGGCGCAGGGCCACCTCCGCCAGGGCCGAGGTCTCCTCGGTCTCGGGGCGGTCGCCCACGCGGATGCGCTGGCGGGTCTCCTCCAGTTGCCGGCGGGCCACCTCCAGGGATTCCTCGAAGATGGCGGTGTTGCGGCTGGCCAGGACGTAGTCCCAGTAGGCCTGCTCCACGTCCGCCACCAGGGATTCGGCGAAGCCCCGGAAGGCATAGCGGGAGATGGCGGTGTCCACCCGGGCCTGGCGCAGGCTGGCCAGGTTGGACTCGATGCGCGCCCCTTGCAGCAGGGCCTGGGTGAGGGTGAGTCCGGCGCGGGAGGTGAACTGCTCGGTGGTGCTGATCTGGTCCCGGCGCTCGCTGCGGCTGGCGCTCAGGGTCAGTTCGATGTCGGTGCCCGTGGGCAGGGTCTGGCGCAGACCCGCCTCGGCCTGTTCCCGCTGCGAGAGGCTCACCGCCGGCGGCCGGTTCACCTCGCTGAACTGGCGTACCGATTCCTCCCGGGAGGCACTCATCTCGGCGAAGAGTTCCGCATCGAAGACGGCCCGCTCCACCGCCTCGAAGGTGCCGGTGATGGCGGGCTGGAGCTGTTCCGCGGCCAGGGAGCGGTTGTGCCGCAGGGCCAGGAGCACGGCGTCTTCCACGGACAGGGTCAGCCCCTCACCGGATGCGGCGGACGGGGGGTCCCCGTCCGGCAGGCCCAGCTCCACCGCCTCCCCGGCCGGGCGGGGCGCCTGTCCCTCCGGTTCCAGTGGGGCGTCCAGGGAGGGTGGCGCCGGGACCGTGTCCTGTTCTGCCGGGGCCGTCACGGGGATCAGCAGGAGCAGGCCGAGCCCAAGGGCCGTGGGGCCACCGGACGGGGTCCTGCGAGGTCTTGCGGGGATGCGGGTACGGGTCATGGGCGTTCGCCGTCGGGCCGGGGAGGGCCAGGATCGGGATGGAACAGGGTGTAGAGCACCGGCATCAGCAGCAGGGTGATGGCGGTGGAACTGATCAGCCCGCCGATGACGGCCCGCGCCATGGGGGCCTGGGTCTCGCCCCCCTCGCCGGCACCGATGGCCAGGGGGATGAGGGCGAGGATGGTGGTGAGGGCGGTCATGAGGATGGGGCGCAGGCGCCGCCGTCCGGCCTCCCGCACCGCGTCCATGGATCGCAGCCCCTCCACCCGGTGCAGGCGGGCGCTCTGGTCCACCAGCAGGATGGCGTTGTTCACCGAGATCCCCGCCAGCATGATGATGCCGATGAGGGACTGCACGTTCAGGGTGGTGCCGGTGAGCAGCAACAGGGCCACCACGCCGATGAGGCTCAGGGGCACGGAGAACATGACGATGAAGGGATCCCGCAGGGACTCGTAGAGGCTGGCCATGACCATGTACACCAGGGCGATGGCCACCACCAGGGCCAGCCCCAGTTCCCGGAAGGCCTTTTGCTGCTCCTCGAAGTCCCCGGCGAAGGTGATCTCCACGTTGCGCGGCAGGGGGATGCCGTCCACGGCCGTGCGCACGTCCGCGACGATGGAGCCCAGGTCGCGGCCGGCGATGTTGGCGTAGACGGTGTTGGTGCGCTGCTGTTCCTTGCGCTCGATCTCCAGCGGCGCCCGGTCCGGTTCCAGATGCACCAGGGCGCGCAGGGCCACGGGGTCGCCGTCGGGTCCGGGCAGGGTGATGTCCAGCACCTCCTCCAGGTCCATGGCCTCGGCGTCCTCCAGTTGCACCCAGATGCGGGTCTCCGTGCCCCGGTCCCGGTACTGTCCGGCGCTGCTGCCGCTGAGGGCGGTCTCCAGGGTGCGGGCCACCTGGGAGACGCTCACCCCCAGGTCCGCCGCCCGCTGCCGGTCGATGCGCACCAGGCGCTGCTCCCGGGTCTCATCCCGGCTCAGGCGCACATCGGTGATGCCGTCGATGGGCCGGATGCGGGTGCGGATCTCCTCCGCCACCCGGTCGATGGCCTCCAGGTCCAGTCCGCGCACCTCCAGGCTCAGGCGTTCGTCATCGCCGCCCCCGCCCATGCGCAGCATCATCCCCTGGCTGGCCCGCACCCGCACCACGGCGCCGGGGATGCCCGCCAACTCCCGGCGCAGCAGGGCGGCGATCTGGCCGGTGGACCGGGATCGCTGTGCCTCGGACACCAGGGAGATGCGCAGTTGCGCGGTGGAGGGGGAGGTGGAGCGGTAGCTGGAGGCGCCGACGCTGGTGACCAGGTTCTCCACCTCGGGGACGTTGCGTTCCACGATCGCCTCCATGCGCCGCACGGCGGCGTCCAGGATCTCCAGGCGCGTGCCGGGCTCCATCTCCACGCTGATGCGCAGTTCCCCCTCGTCCGAAGGGGGCATGAATTCCGTACCCAGGGTGGGGATCAGGGCCAGGGAGCCCAGAAAGAGCCCGGCGCTGGCGACGATGATGGACCAGCGCCGGGCCAGCACCCGGTCCAGGGCGCGCAGATAGCCCCGTTCCAGGGCAGAGAGGATCCTCCCCGCCCGATCGCTCAGGCGCCGGGCGGTGCCGGAGAGGGGGCGCGGACGCACCGTGGCCCGGCGCCCCATGAGCATGGGCACCAGGGTGAGGGCCACCAGCAGGGAGCAGAACAGGGCGAAGGCCACCACGAAGGCCAGCTGCTTGAACAGCACCCCGGCCAGTTCCTGGGCGAAGAACATGGGGGTGAAGATGGCCAGGGTGGTGAGGGTGCTGGCGGTGACGGCGGCGGCCACGTCGCCGGTGCCGGCGGTGGCCGCCCGGTCCGGGGCCAGGTCCTCCTCGGCGCGGCGCCGGGCGATGTTCTCGATGACCACGATGGCGTTGTCCACCATCAGACCCACCCCCAGGGCCAGCCCCCCCAGGGTCATGAGGTTGAGGGTGAAGCCGCCGAAGTGGATCAGGCCGAAGGTGGCGATCACCGACACGGGGATGGCGGTGGCGGCCACCAGGGTGTAGCGCAGGTGGCGCAGGAAGAAGAGCAGCACCAGCACCGCCAGGCTGCCGCCGTAGAGGATGGAGCGGCTGACGTTGGCGATGGAGCGTTCGATGAAACGCGAGCTGTCGATGGCCACGTCGATGGCCAGCTGGGGAAAGTCCCGGTTCAGGCGCTCCACCGCCGCGCGCATGGCCCGGGCCACCTCCACGGTGTTGGCGTCGGACTGCTTGCGCACCGCCAGGCGCACCCCGGGGGTGCCGTTGATGCGGATCAGGCGGGTGATGCGCTGGTGGGTGTCGTGCACCTGGGCCACCTGGCGCAGGCGCACCGGGGCCCCGTCCCGGTACTGGATCACCAGGTCGCGGATCTGCTCCAGGTTTTCGAACTCCCCCGGGGTCTGCAGCCTCAGGTCCATGTCCCCGCGGCTGATCTGCCCCGCCGGGACGGTGACGTTGGCGTCCCGCAGGGCCTGGCGGAGGGTCTCCAGGCCCAGTTCCAGGGCCCGCAGCCGTTGCGGGTCCACCTCCACACGGATCTCCCGTTCCAGTCCCCCCCAGACGTCCACGGCAGCCACACCGGGTACCCGCTCCATGCGGGGACGGATGAGATCGTCGATGATCTGGCGCAGTTCGATGGGGTCCAGGTCCGCCGCCACCCCCACCAGCATCACCGGGATATCGGAGCTGTCGAAGCGGCGGATCTGCGGCCGCTGGGCGTCCTCGGGCAGATTGTCCAGGATGCGCTCCAGGCGGTCGCGCACGTCGTTGGCGGCGGTATCCAGGTCCGTGCCCCAGCCAAAGGAGACCCGTACGCTGCTGCTGCCCTCCGACGAGGTGGAGGTGACCTCCTCCACCCCGGGGACGGCGGAGACCGCCTCCTCCACCGGGCGGGTGATGAGCTCTTCCATCTCCTCGGGCCCGGCGTTCTCGTAGCTGGTGACCACCGACAGGGTGGGGAAGCTGAGATCCGGCAGCAGATCGATGGGCAGACGCAGCAGGGACATGAGCCCCAGGGTGACCACGATGGCGGTCACCATGGAGGTGAAGACGGGGCGGGGGACGGTGAAGCGGGCGGGATTCATCAGCGCACGCCCTCGATGAGCACCTCATCCAGTTCCCCCAGGCGCAGGCGGGTGCCATCGGTGAGCAGATGCCGTCCCAGGGTCACCACCCGGCCTTCCAGTCCGGGGGAGCGGATCTGCACGCGACCCTGCGTCTCGATGCCCGTCTCCACGGGGACGAAGCGGGCCACCGGTCCCGCATCCATCTCCTCCACCCGGAACACCCCGCGGCGCCCGTCCCGTTCCACCAGGGCCTCCACCGGCACCACCGTGGCCCGCTCCACCGTGCGCGTGCGCACCTGCACCTCGGCGAACATCCCGGGGCGCAGGCGCTCGTCGTCATTGGGCACGTGGATCTCCACCAGGGCCTGGCGCGAGGTCTCGCTGAACTCGGGGGCGATACGGGCCACCTCCCCGGCAACGCCCATCCCGGGGTGGGCGGCCACGGTGATCTCTGCCGGCTGGCCCACCGCCAGCCGGGCGTAGTCCCGTTCGGTGACGTGGATCCGCGCAATCAGGGACTGCAGGTTCACCAGGGTGAGGATGGGGGTATTGGCCTGCAACAGGCTGCCCGGGTCCACCAGGCGTTCCCCCACGCGCCACGGGCCGGCCCCCGCCTCCACGTCGGCGTGGATGCGGGTGTAGCCCAGGCGGATGCGGGCGTTACGCAGGGCCGCCTGGCGCTGCTGCACCTGGGCCCGGGCCAGCATCACCTGGGCCTCCTTGGCCTCCACCTCGGTGGCGGCTGTCTCCAGTTCCGCCTCCGAGGCGATGCGCTGCGCCCGCAGCTCCCGGGTGCGGGCCAGTTCCTTGCGCGCCAGGGCCAGGGCCGCCTCGCTCTCCTGCAGGGTGGCCCGGGACACGGCCAGCTCCGCCTGGGCCTGTTCCAGTTCCTGCTGGAACTCGTCGTCGTCCAGCTCCGCCAGCAACATCCCCGGGGTGATCACATCGCCGATGTCCCCATGCAGGCGTTCCAGTTCCCCGGTGACCCGGGTGGCGATCTCCACGCGATGGGCGGCCCGCAAGGTGCCGGTGAAATGCAATCGCTCCGTGATGTCCGTCTGCTGCACCGTTGCGGCGGCCACGGTGACCGTCTGGCTGCCGCCTCCGGTGCCGGCCCCCGTGTCCGGGTCCGGACGCCCCATCCACCACAGGAACAGGGCCAGGATCGCCAGGGCAGTGGGGATGACGAGGAGTGCGCGTCGCATGGGCGGGTTCACGTCCGTTGAAGGGAATGGACCCCGGGGGACGTCCGTCGAGGAAACGGGGTCCGGCCGGGAGGGGACCGATGCATGGGAGAGATGAACGCACGAGGGCGGGCCCGGTTGACCCGGGATCCGCGGCGGGATGCCGTCCATCTGGAACGGATCGAAAGTATAGGGCGGCGACCGGGCCCGGGCCAAGGGGCCCGGCCGCCGCGACGGGCGGGATCAGCGCCGGCGGTAGCAGTCGAAGGCCCGTTCGATCTCCTCGGGGTCCAGATCGGCGCAGTTGGCCATGCCGTCCTGGGTGAGGATGGCCTCTTCCTCCTGCTGCCATTGGCGCACCTCCGCCTCGGTGGCCCGGGGCATGAACCAGCCGGTGGCGGCGAACAGCAGGCCGATGAGCGGCGAGATCCAGCAGATGAAGGCGAAGGGGGCATAGACCAGGGTGGGGATGCCCAGGGCCCCGGCGGTGAAGGCGGCACCGGCCCCCCAGGGGATCAGCGGGTTGATGAGGGTACCGCCTTCCTCCACGGAGCGGGACAGATTCAGGGTGGACAGCCCCTGGCCCCGGTAGACCGGCGCGAACATGCGCCCCGGCAGGGCGATGGAGAGATAGGGGTCGCCGGAGATGACGTTGGTGCCGGCGGCGGCGCCGGTGCTGGCCAACACCAGGGAGAAGCGGCCGCGCACGGCCCCGATGATGGCCTTGAGGATGGCCTCGACGCTGCGGGTCTGCTCCAGGATGCCGCCGAAGGCCAGGGCGATGAGCACCAGGGAGATGGTCCACATCATGGACTGGATGCCGCCGGTGGTGAGCAGGTTGTCCACCGAGTCCACGCCGGTCTGGCTGACGAAGCCGTCCTGCATGGCCATCACCGCCTCCACAGGCCCGACGCCCTGCACCAGCATGGCCATGAGGGCCCCGGTGACGGCCCCCAGAAAGAGGGTGGGCAGCACCGGGAAGCGGGTCACCGCCAGGGCCAGCACCAGCACCGGCGGCAGCAGCAGGACCGGATGCAGTACGAACTGGTTCTCCAGCCCCGTGAGGATGGCATTGATGCGGGTGGGGTCCAGGTCGCTGCCACTGAAGCCGGTACCGATGACCCCATAGAGGACACCGCCGATGAGCAGGGCGGGCAGGGAGGTGGCCATCATGTTGCGGATGTGGCTGAACAGATCGGTGGAGGTGACCGCGGGGGCCAGGTTGGTGGTGTCCGACAGCGGCGACATCTTGTCGCCGAAGAAGGCGCCGGAGACGATGGCGCCGCCGGTGAGGGCCATGGGGATGCCCAGGCCCTCGCCGATGCCCACCAGGGCCAGGCCCACGGTGCCCACGGTGCCCCAGGAGGTGCCCAGGGCGATGGAGATGACGGCGGTGAGCAGCATGGCGGTGAGCAGAAACAGTTCGGGGGTGATCAGCTGCAGGCCGTAATAGATCAGCAGCGGCACCGTGCCGGAGAGCACCCAGGTGCCGATGATCATGCCCACGGTGACCAGGATGGCCACCGACTGCAGGCCGATGTGCACCACATGGTAGAGGCCGTTTTCCATACGCCACCAGCGGATGCCGCGGGCCCAGCCCAGCAGTCCGGTGAAGGCGATGCCCAGGGTCAGGGGGACATGGGGCACGAAATCGTCGAAGGCGACGATCTGCAGCAGCATGAGGGTCATCGTGAAGACGATGGGGAGCAGGGCGATGGTGAGATTCGGGAGGGGGATGCGAGGCAGTTCAGTGTCTTGGGATGGGCAGGTCATGTGGACTCCATATGGCCAATGATTCGGTTATTATGCCCGAATGCTCGAAATTATGAAAATTTGACAACCAAAAGGCATAAAAACCGGCCGGAAGGTGCCCCCCACCCGGTCCGGCCGGTACAATGCCCTGCCGATCCCGAGAGCCGTCCCATGCCGTTTCATCCGTCCCTGCCACGCATTCGGCGCCTCCCCTATCCGGGGGACGGTGCCCGGTTGCTGGAGGCCATCGCTCATCGCCCCTGGTCCGTGCTGCTGGACAGCGGCGGCGCGGGTGCGGGGTTTCCCCGGGGACGCTACGATCTCCTCTGCGGCGATCCCTTCATGACGGTGGTGAGCCGCGGCGGGGTGACCCGGGTGCGCCGCCGGGACGGATCGGCATGGGAGAGCCGGGATGACCCCCTGCAGGTGCTGCGCCGTGTCCTGGGGGAGCCCCTGGCCCCGCTGGAGGGGCTGCCCTTTGCCGGCGGCGCCGTGGGCTATCTCGGCTATGAGCTGGGATACCGCCTGGAGGGGTTGCCCCTTGCGCCGGTCGAGCCCGGGACTCTGCCGGAGATGGCCCTGGGGATCCATGACTGGTGCGTGGTGGTGGACCACCGGGAGACCCGGGCCTATCTGGCCACGCGGGGGCGGGACCCGGCCACGGCGCGGGTCTGGCCGGACCTGGTGGAGCGTTTCTCCCGGCCCGCAGTGCCCCGGGAGAGCGCGCCCCTGCGGGCCCGCGCTCCCCTGATCACTGACCTGGAGCCGCAGGACTACGCGACCCGGTTCGCGCAGGTGCAGCGTTACATCCGCGACGGGGACTGCTACCAGGTGAATCTGGCGCGACGCCTGGAAGGGGCCACGGACGGGGACCCCTGGAGGGGGTACCTGGCCCTGCGGCGGCAGAGCCCGGCCCCCTTCGGGGCCTATCTCAACCTGCCCTGGGGGCAGATCCTGTGCAATTCCCCGGAGCGCTTCCTGCACCTGCGCCACGGGGCGGTGGAGACCTGTCCCATCAAGGGCACCCGGCCCCGTGGGGGGACCGCCGCCGAGGACGCCGATCTGCGCCGGGCGCTGTGGGAAAGCCCCAAGGACCGGGCGGAAAACGTCATGATCGTGGACCTGCTGCGCAACGACCTGGGACGCAACTGCGCCACCGGCAGTGTGGCGGTGCCCTCCCTGTTCCAGGTGGAGAGCTACGCCCGGGTGCATCACCTGGTAAGCACGGTCACC
This sequence comes from Ectothiorhodospira mobilis, assembly GCF_016584115.1. Taxonomy (GTDB): domain Bacteria; phylum Pseudomonadota; class Gammaproteobacteria; order Ectothiorhodospirales; family Ectothiorhodospiraceae; genus Ectothiorhodospira; species Ectothiorhodospira mobilis. The sequence continues at coordinate 45,805 of NZ_NRSK01000013.1, read as the reverse complement.
GGCTGCCTGGCCCCGGGGCGGGATGCCCTGGACCTGCTACGGGGCGGTTTTCCCGGCGGTTCCATCACCGGCGCCCCCAAGCGCCGCGCCATGGAGATCATCGCCCAACTGGAACCCCATCGGCGGGATGTGTACTGCGGTGCCATCGGCTACATCGGGTTCGACGGGGCCATGGACACCAACATCGCCATCCGCACCCTGGTGCATACCCGGGGCCGGATCCGCTTCTGGGCCGGCGGGGGGCTCACCCATGGCTCCGAGCAGGAGGCGGAATACCGGGAGACGGTGGACAAGGCGGCGGCCCTGCAGGCGCTGCTGCGCCCCGGCTGATCACACACTGCCCGGATGCGGGGTTCAAGGATGCCCCGTTTGCGGCCGATAACACGGAAAACGGGGTGCGCCCCGCGCCCTGACGCCGTTTTCACGAAGAGAATCGAGACCATGCTGCAGAACCTGAAGATACAGAGCCGGCTGATCCTGTTCGCCCTGCTGGGCCTGATCCTGGTGGGGGGCGGTCTCACCGTGGTGTCCTATCTCTCCGGCGCTGATACCGCCCGCACCCTGGTGAACCATACCCTGCTGAAGAAGGCGGACGGGGATCTGCGGGCGGCGCGGGTCTACCTGGAAAGGTACTACGGCGGGGTCGGGGTCTCCGGGGGGGCGTTGGTGGATGCGGAAGGCCGCCCCCTGGACGGTCGCCACGAGATGGCCGATGCCTTCAGCAGCGACCTGGGTCTGGTCTTCACCCTGTTCACCCGGGATGGACAGGATTTCCGCCGCGTGGTCACCAGTGTCGTCGGTGACAACGGCCGCCGGGCCGTGGGCACGGTCCTGGACCGGGACACCCGGGCCTATCAGGCCGTGATCGATGGCGAACGTTTCGTGGGGCATTCCAGTGTCCGCGGCGAACCCCATCTCACCGCCTACGAACCCCTGTTCGACGCCCGCAACCGCGTCATCGGCATCATGGGTCTGGGCATCCCCACCACGGAGGCCGAGGCCATCGTCAACAACGGCCTGGACAGCATGCTGCTGCGCATGCTGGGGGTGCTGATCCTGGTGCTGGCCCTGGGTGGTTTCGGGGCCTTCCTCTTCGCCCGCAGCCTGGTGAACCCCATCCGCAAACTGTCCCGGACCCTGCATGGCATGGCCACCGGCAGCGGCGATCTGACCCAGCGCCTCCAGGTCCAGGGCAACGACGAACTGTCGGATCTGGCCCGGGGCTTCAATGCCTTCGCCGAGCGGGTGCATGAACTGGTGAAGCAGGTGGCCGGCGCCACCGCCCAGCTCTCCAGCGCCGCGGAACAGCTCTCCGCCACCTCGGGGCAGACCCGGGAACAGGTGCAGCGCCAGCACTCGGAGACGGATCAGGTGGCCACGGCCATGAACGAGATGACCACCACCGTGCAGGAGGTGGCGCGCAACGCCTCCCAGGCGGCCCAGTCCGCCCAGGAGACGCAGCAGGAGACCCAGGCGGGGCGTCAGGTGGTGGACAAGACGGTGCACTCCATCGAGAACCTGGCCAAGGAGGTGGAGAACGCCGCCGAGGTGATCCACCGCCTCTCCGCCGACAGCGAGGAGATCGGCAAGGTGCTGGACGTGATCCGGGGCATCGCCGAGCAGACCAACCTGCTGGCCCTGAACGCCGCCATCGAGGCGGCCCGGGCCGGGGAGCAGGGGCGTGGCTTTGCCGTGGTGGCGGACGAGGTGCGCACCCTGGCCAGCCGCACCCAGGACTCCACCACGGAGATCCAGGAGATGATCGAGCGTCTGCAAAGCGGTGCCAGCGGCGCCGTGCAGGTGATGGAGCAGGGGCGCAACAAGGCCCGGGAGAGTGTGGATCAGGCCGGCAAGGCGGGGAGTTCACTGCAGACCATCGAGCAGGCCATCCACAACATCAACGACATGAACGCCCAGATCGCCAGTGCCGCCGAGGAGCAGTCTGCCGTGGCCGAGGAGATCAACCGCAACATCACCAGCATCAGTCAGGCCACGGAGCAGACCTCAGGCAGCGCCAACGAGATCAGTTCCGCCAGCGAGGAACTGGCGCGCCTGGCCACGGAGCTGCAGGGCCGGGTGTCCGGCTATCGGGTCTGAGGGGACTGCGGGGTATCCGCCGCGTCCATGAGCGTGGCGGTCAGTTCCGCCAGGGCCTGGGCCCGGGCGCGGGATTCCAGCCCGCCGGCCCCGGGGGTCAGGCGGGACCAGTCCGGGTGCAGCCGGGCGCGGCGCAGGGGGGGCGGGAGCCGGCCACGGCGCCAGGCATCGTCGGTGGGGGTGTCCAGTTCCAGTGCCTTTTCCGTGCCGTGGCCGCGGCGGGACAGGGCCCGGGCCAGCTGGCGGCCGCGCAGGGCCAACAGGCGCAGGGTGGCGTCGCCGGGACGCAGTTCCCGGCGACCCCGCAGGCGCTGGGCCAGGCGGCGGCCGAGTCCCGGGGTGTGCCCCGCCAGGGCGCCGGCGGTGGCCCCGGCGGCGGTGCCCGCGCCCAGGGTCGTGCCCAGGGCCAGGACGTCCACCGCCAGCCCCACGGCGGCCCCCACGGCCGCACCCTCGCCGGTGCGCAGGCCGTAATGGCCCAGGGCCTCGGGGGTGAACAGGTCCAGACCCCAGCGTCCGTCCTCCAGGGGGAGCTGCCGCGCCGCGTAATCGCCGGCCCGGAATCGGTACAGGGCCAGCAGGGCCTTGGCGCAGTCCTGTTCCCGCTGGCGGATGCGGGCCTGCAGGTCGGTCAGGGCGCTGCCGTCCTGCACCGCCTGCAGTGGGACCGCCAGGGTACAGGCGGCGGCATCGATGAGCAGGTCGGCCACCAGTTCCGCCGCCGCTTGCTCCAGCCACCGGGCCTCCCGGGCGCGGGCCTCCATGAGCCGGGTGAGGGGTTCCCGGAAGCGGTCCAGCAGGCTGCGCAGCTTCTCGTACAGGCGCAGCTCCTCCTGCAGGTCGTAGACCACCGAGTCGAAGCCGATCACGGCGTGCAGTCCCAGGCGCGCCAGGGCCTCCCGCCATTCGCTCTCGCGGGTGCCCGGGCCGGCCACGAAGTTGAGCACCGGTACCAGGGGTCGGGCGCACAGCCCGAGTACGCTCAGCTCATCCCGGTACTTGCCCAGCACCGGTTCGCGGGCATCGATGACGTAGAGGCCCACGTGGCTGGCGCGCAACTGGCGCAGCACCTTGCCCTCCTGTTCGAAGCGCCGGGCCGCCTCACCGGATTCCAGGAAGGCCTCCAGCGTCTCGGCCCCCGGGGCCCGGGGGCCGCGCCGGGCCTCCATCCAGTCCAGGATCCCGGGGGCATCCTCCAGCCCGGGGGTGTCGTAGAGGGCCATCACCGCTTCGCCGTCCACCAGGATGCGGGTGCCTTCCACATGCCGGGTGGTGGCCGGTGCATCGCACACCTCTCCGAAGTCCGTGTCCCGGGAGAGGGTGCGCAGCAGGGAGGTCTTGCCGGTATTGGTGTGGCCCACCACGGCCACCTGAAGCAGGTCTTCGTTCATGGCTGGGGTTCCTCCGGCGAGTCCAGTGCCCCGGGCAGGGCGCCGGCGCCTCTCAGGTCCGTCTCGGCAGCCCGCTCCGGGAGGCAGCGCTCGGCCCCGGCCCGCAGGGCCAGGTCCCGCCAGGCGGCGTGGCGTGCCCGCGGGTCGATGCCGCGCTCACGGGCCGTGCCCGCCTGATCCAGCAGCACCCAGAGGGGCACCCCGGCCCGGGCCTTCAGGGTGGACAGGAAGGTTTCGGCGCCGCGGTCGGGGGTGCGGGCCAGGGAGCAGACCGCCACCACGGCCGCGGGGGCCGGGTCCAGGGCGTCCAGGGCCGCCAGCACGTCCCGCCGGCTGGCCCGGTCGTCCACCTGTCCCAGGGACAGGTGGCGGCCATCGTCGACCCGCTGCAGCCAGTGATCCGGGGCATGTTCCAGTTCGTAACCCACCAGGGCCAGCGGGGCGCCCTGCGCCGGGGCCGGGCGGGAGCGGCGTCTTTGCCGTGGCACGGGGGGTTCCACGGGCCGCGGGTCGATGATGCCGATGCGCTGGTGGTCCTCCTGCAGTCTCGGGGCCAGGCGGGCGTAGCCCGGGGCGGTGATATCCAGGGACAGGCGCGCCGCCAGTCGGCGGGCCATCCCGGTGCAGAGCAGGGCCAGGAGCAGGCGCGGGATCACGCCATAGACCAGCAGGCAGCCCAGCAGGAAGCCGGACCACTGGATGCGGCCCCCTGCCGCCAGGGGTGCCCCCAGACGGCTGGCCCGGATGAGGGCCTCGTCGGGTACCGGGATGCCGAGTGCGGCGGGCAGGCCGCCCAGGGCGGTGACCAGGGAGACAAAATCGGCCTCGGACAGGAGGGTGGTGCCCCAGAGGAAGTCGTACTGGCGCACACTCAGGCTCCACAGGCAGGCCAGCAGGGCCCCGATACCGAAGGCGGTCCAGAGGGCGTGGGTGAGGGCCCCCGCCGTGTACAGACCCAGGCGCCTGCGGCCGAGGAGGCGCAGCAGGGCCCGCAGGGCGAGGATATGGGCCGGACGGCGCAGCAGACGCCGTCCCAGGGTGCCGGCGGCGTGAAGGGCGGCCCGTCCCAGGAGTCCGCCGCCCCCGGCGGGCAGCAGGAACGTCCCGGCCCAGGCCAACAGCATCAGGGTCTGCACCCCCAGGAGCCCGCCCAGGGCCCAGGCGATGTTCACCTGTCCGCCCCGGTCCGGCAGGGGGGCACCCAGGGCGGCCCCGGCGGCCCCGATGCCCAGCAGCAGGGCGACCACCAGGGCCGCCACCAGCATCCAGCGTGCGCCGGCGAGGATGCCGTCCGCCGCCTGCCGGATCTCCGCGCCGAGGCGGGTGGCCGTGGCCCGGGCGATGATGTGCCGTTCCAGGTCCCCGCCGCTGCGGCGGCCGGCATCCCAGGCCGCATCCTCGTCCAGGACGCGGCCGGTCTGGTCCTCGTGGATGCGCACCGCCTCCGCCGTCAGGCGGTCGGCGAAGGCCGGGCGGGGCAGGGCGGGTCGGGGGATGGTCCGGTTCATGGCGGCGTCACTATACGGCGCCCCCCGATCCGCGCCAAGCGGGCCGGGGATCGCCACGCGGTCCCTTTGCTGTCATCATGGGGATGAATCCACTTCGCGGAGGCCGTGCATCATGGACAACACCAACGGTATGACCCAGGCCCTGAAGAACTTCCAGTCCGGCATGGGCATGATGAAGACCGAGGCCCGGGACACCATGACCGCCTTCAACGGCTTCATGGACAAGGTCCTCGAGGACGACGTGCTGGACAAGAAGACCAAGGAGCTCATCGCCCTGGGCATGGCCATCACCGCCCGCTGCAAGTACTGCATCGGCATCCACGTGCAGAAGGTGCTGCAGGCGGGGGGCACCCGCGCGGAGATTGTGGATGTGTGCAAGGTGGCCATCCTCATGGGGGGCGGTCCGGCCATGACCTATATCGCCGAGGTGCATAACGCACTGGAAGCCTTCGATAAGTAAGGCCGGCCCATGCTCCGCTGGTTGCTGACTCTCCTGGGTGGCCTGCTCCTGCTGGGGCTGGCCGCCCTGGCCCTCGGCCCCTTCTGGATCTCCACAACCCCCATCCAGGGTCTGGAGACGGCCACCGATGTGGCCCCACCCCAGAGCCGGTTCGTGCATGTGGATTTCCCCGGCAGCGACGGCCTGGACCTCCACTACCTGGAGGCGGGTGCGGCGGGGGAGGGGCCCACCTTCGTGCTGCTGCACGGCTTCACCTTCAATGCCTTCACCTGGAACCGGGTTATGGACGACCTGGGCCGCCACGGCCGTGTGCTGGCCTATGATCAGGTGCCCTACGGCCTGAGCGCCAAGCCGGTGCCCGGGGACTGGTCCGGACCCAGTCCCTACACCAAGGCGGCGGCCCTGGATCACCTGTTCGCCTTTCTCGACGCCCGGGGGGTGGAACGGGCCGTGCTGGTGGGCAACTCCGCCGGTGGCACCCTGGCCCTGGAGGCCGCCCTGCGCCGGCCGCAGCGGGTACAGGGCCTGATCCTGGTGAACCCCTGGGTCTACGTGAACCGGCCCACCTTCCCGGAATGGGTGGCGGGGCTGCCGCAGATGGAGCGTCTGAGTCTGTTCCTGGCCCGCCAGATGGGCCGCCGCGCGCCACTGCTGGAGCTCTCCTATGCCGATCCGGCGCGCATCGACCCGCAGCGCCGGGACCTGACCCTGATCCACACCCGGGTCCGTCACTGGGACCTGGCCTGGGGCGAGCTCTTCCGTCAGTCCCTGACTCAGCCTGTGAACGTGAGCGATCACCTGGATGAGATCCGCCAGCCCGCCCTGGTGCTGGTGGGGGAGGCGGACCGGGTGGTGGACCCGCAGGACTCCCTGCGGGCGGCCGGGGCCCTGCCCCGGGCGCATACCGCGGTGCTCCCCGAGTGTGGCCATGTGCCTCAGGAGGAGTGCCCCCAGGCGGTCATGCGCGCGATGGAATCCTGGCTGGAGGAGACGGCATTCCCCTGAGAAGGGGGACTGCCGCCAACGGATCACGCCGGGGTGTGACGGATCACCCCCACGCCGATGCCCTCGATGGCCAGTTCCTCCCGCTGCAGGTCCACGTGGATGGGGTCATGGTCGGGGTGCTCCGGCAACAGCGCCACTTGGGGGCCCTGCCGCCGGAGGCGTTTGACGGTGACCTCGTCCCCGAGGCGCGCCACGACGATCTGGCCGTTGCGGGCCTCCGGAGTGCGGTGCACCACCAGCAGGTCGCCGTCCAGGATGCCCGCCCCGGTCATGCTCTCGCCACGCACCCGCAGCAGATAGTCGGGGCGGGGATGGAACAGGCGCGGATCCAGTTGGAAATGCTGCTCAATGTGGGCCTCAGCCAGGATGGGGGCCCCGGCGGCCACCCGCCCCACCAGGGGCAGTCCGGGCGGCTCCGGCAGGCGGATACCGCGGGACGTACCCGCCAGGATCTCCAGGGCCCCCTTGCGTGCCAGGGTGCGCAGATGGCATTCGGCGGCGTTGGGTGAGCGGAAGCCGAAGGCCCGCATGATGTCCTCACGGGTGGGGGGCATACCGTGGGACTGCATGTATTCGCGCACGAAGGCCAGGACCTCGGCCTGCCTGGGGGTCAGCTTCTCCATGGGAATCTCCGTCTCTATACCCATGCACAGTAGGCCAATGTATCCGCTGCGGCAAGGGGCGACCGGATGGGGGCGTGGCCGTGAAGGCGCTGTGCATTGCACCCGGCATCAGGGCCTGTCCCCGGGTTCCGGGCCGGGGGACCGGACGCGCTGACCAGGGGTCCTTCGGGATCGCCGGACGGCGGAACCCCCGGGCCGGACCGCCGATCCAATCCAAAAACGCGGGAGGACCCCGCTCAACCCAAAAGGAGCCCCCTTGCACCCCGAACCGGATCCCGATATCCCCTCCGTGGACCCCGCCGAGGTGGCCCGCTACACCCGGCTGGCCCAGCGCTGGTGGGACCCACAAGGCCCCTTCTGGCCGTTGCACACCCTCAACCGGCTGCGCAGCGCCTGGATCCGGGACCACCTCTGCCGGCGTCTGGGGCGGGATGCCCAGGCCCCCCGGCCCCTGGCGGGGCTTGCGGTGGTGGACATCGGCTGTGGCGGCGGTCTCCTCAGCGAGGCCATGGCGCGCATGGGGGCCCGGGTGCACGGGGTGGACGTGACCGCGGACAACATCGCCGTGGCCCGCCAACACGCCCGGGGCAGTGGTCTGGACCTGAGCTACGAGGTGGGGACCGCCGAGGCCCTGGCCCGGCGCGGCGCCTGCTACGACGTGGTGCTCAACATGGAGGTGGTGGAGCATGTGGCGGACCTGCCGGGCTTCATGGCGGCCTGTAACCGCCTGCTGCGCCCCGGGGGCCACGGCTTCATCGCCACCCTCAACCGCACACCGTCCGCCTTTGTCACCGCCATCCTCGGTGCGGAATACCTGCTGCGCTGGCTGCCCCGTGGGACCCACCAGTGGCGGCGGTTCCGCAAGCCCCGGGAGCTTCAGGCCCTGCTGGCCCGGGACGGGATCCGGGTGGTGGAGGCAACCGGCGTGCGCGTCAACCCCTTCACCCGCCGCATGACCCCGGGCCGCTCCATGGCGGTCAACTACATGCTCATGACCCATCGCCCCGAAGGAGATACCCCATGAACGATGCCCCCTTGCCCCCCACCGATGGCCGCCCGGAGGTCTTCTATGACGGCGGTTGCGGCCTCTGCCGACGGGAGATCCACCACTACCAGCGCCTGGACCGGGAGGGCCGGGTGCACTGGCTGGACATCCACGCCGATCCCGGGGTGCTGGAGCGCATCGGGGTGGACTGGGAGACGGCCATGCAGCGCATGCATGCCCGGGATGCCTCGGGGCGGGTGGTCACCGGGGCCCGGGTGTTCGTCCTCATCTGGAGCCATCTCCCGGGATACCGCTGGCTGGCCCGGGGGGTGCGCATCGTGCCGGGTGTGCTGCCCCTGATGGAACTGGGCTACAAGGGCTTTGCCCGCTGGCGCGGGCGGCGGCGGGGCGTCTGTCCGGTCTGAGCCGCTGGCGCTCCCGGGGGCGCGCCTTCAGTCCCCGTCCCCGGGCTTGCGGGGGCCGCCCCGGTCCCGGGAGGCCATCTCCTCCCGCAGCGCCTGGATCTCCTGGCGCAGGGCCTGCAGATCCTCCTGCAGGGGGACGTTCTCCTCCTTCACCACCCGGCCGATGGTCTCGTGCTCCTCGGCCAACTCCTGTTCGTGCATGGTCTGCATGGCGTTCACGATGATGGCGATGAACAGGTTCAGCACCGTGAAGGTCACGATCAGGATAAAGGGTACGAAGAAGATCCAGGCCCAGGGGAATTCCGCCATCACCGGCCGTGCGATGCCCATGGACCAGCTCTCCAGGGTCATGATCTGGAAGAGGGTGTACATGGACCGCCACAGGTTGCCGAACCATTCCGGAAAGGCGGCACCGAACAGGCCCGTGGCGATGACGGCGAAGACGTAGAACAGCAGGGTCAGCAGTCCGATGATGGACAGGATGCCCGGGATGGCCTTGAGCAGGGCCTCCACGATGAAACGCAGCCGGGGCATCATGGAGACCAGCCGCAACAGCCGCAGGACGCGCAGCACGGCCATGGGCCCGGAGGCGGGTACCAGGGCGATGGCCACCACGGTGAAATCAAAGACATCCCAGGGGCGGCGGAAGAAGCCGGGGCCGTGGGCCAGGAGTTTGAGCAGGATCTCCGCCACGAACACCGCCAGGATGGCCCGGTCGGCGAGCAGGAGCCAGTTGCCCGCCGCGTCCGCCGCCCGGGGCAGGGCCTCCAGCCCCAGGAGGACGGCGTTCACCAGGATCAGGGCGATGATCAGGCGCTGGACGCGGACGGATTCCACGAAACGGCCCGCGCGGGCGCGCAGGGAAACGGGGACGTTGTGCTCCATGGGCGGTTCGCTGTGACTCCGCGAAGGGGTTGGCGCGCGGATTATACCCGTTGCCCCCGCCGAATCCAGGGAATCAGCCGATCTCCATCCCCTCCAGGCTGTCCCGGAGGATGCGGGCGGAACGCACCATGCCCTGGTGTTCGGTGTCGCTGATCACCGGGGCCACCCGGCCCTCCATGCCGCCGGCGCCGATGATGCAGGGGATGCTCAGGCATACCTCCCGCAGGCCGTATTCCCCCTCCGGGTCCACGCTCACCGGCAGCACGCTCTTCTGGTCCTCCAGGATCACCCGCACGAGATAGGCGATCACCAGGCCGATGGCGGTGTTGGTGTAGCCCTTGCGGGAGATGATGTCGGCGGCGGCGGTGCGCACCCGCTGGAACAGGGCCTCCATGGCCTGTTCGTCAAAGGGCCGGCCGTGGACGGTCTGGCGGTACAGGCTCAGTCCGCCCACCTTGGCGGTGCTCCAGATGGGGACCTCGGAATCCCCGTGTTCGCCCATGATATAGGCGTGCACCGAGCGCGGGTTCACCCCGTAGTAGTCCCCCAGGGCCGCCCGGAAACGGGAGGTGTCCAGCATGGTGCCGGTGCCGATGATGCGTTCCGGCGGCCGCGCGCTGAGGCGCTGCATCACCCGGGTGAGGATGTCCACGGGGTTGGTGGCGATCACCAGCACCGCCTCCGGGGCGTGCCGGTCCAGTTGGGTGGCGATCTCCCGGAAGACGGCGGCGTTGCGGTTGAGCAGGTCCAGGCGGGATTCCCCGGGTTTCTGGTTCACCCCGGCGGTGACGACGATGACACGGCACCCCTTCAGGTCCGCATAGTCGCCGGCGCGGACGGTGACCCGGCCCACCAGGGACTGGCCGTGCATCAGGTCCATGGCCTCCCCCTCGGCGCGCCGGGGGTCCTTGTCCAGGAGCACCAGTTCCCCGGCGATCTGGCGCTGGAAGAGGGCATAGGCGGCGGCCACCCCCACGTTGCCCGTACCGATAATCCCCACCGCATGGCTGAAGCTGGTCATGGTGTCTCCCCTTGGGCCTGGCCGGCCGCGGTGGCGGCCGTGGATAAACTCCGGACGGGATCACAGAATGGCTCTGCGTCCGGCGTCATAATTCCCGACAGGCAGCGGAACGGTGATACCGTGGCACCCGCCACCTGCATTCCAGAGGATTGTGCGCAATGAAACCATCCCCGGGCAACGACCCCCATGCCGGGCAGGAGGACAACGCCCCCACCCAGCGGATCAGTGCGGAGGACGTGCGCAAGCTCTATGACCTCAACGCCCGCATGGGGTTCTCCTTCCATGGCAGGGAGACCGCCTTCACCGCCGCCGACCGGGTCTTCGTCATGGGGCGCAGCACCGACTGCGATCTGGTGGTGATGGTGCCCGTGGCCTCTCGTCACCACGCCCGGGTGATCTACCGCAAGGGCAAGTTCATCCTCATCGATCAGAGCACCAACGGCACCTACGTGAGTATCCACGGCTCCGAGCCCATCTGTCTGCTCAACGGGGAGGAGGTGCCCCTGGTGGGGGAGGGGGTGATCAGCCTGGGGCGGCCCATCCGCGAGGGGGACCCGGATCTGGTGGCCTTCCAGGTGCCCCACTGAGGGGCGATGACCCGGTCTGGGCCCTCTAGGCCAGTACGGGTCTTCCCGCCCGCTCCAGCATCTGCGTGAGCCGGATCAGGGGCAGGCCCACCAGGGCGGTGGGATCCTCCCCCTCCATGGCCTCGAACAGGGCGATCCCCAGGCCTTCCGAGCGGATGCTGCCGGCACAGCGGTAGGGTTGTTCCCGCTGCAGGTAGGTCTCGATCTGCGCCGCCGACAGGTTCCGGAAACGGATGGGGAAGGGGACCACCGCCTCCTGGATCCCGCCACTGCGCCCGTCCAGCAGGCACAACCCCGTATGGAAGACCACGCGGCGGCCGGAGAGGGCCGTGAGCTGTTCCACCGCCTGTTCGTGGCCCCCGGGCTTGCCCAGGATGCGCCCGTCGCAGGCGGCGCACTGGTCCGAGCCGATGACCAGGGCGCCGGGATGGAGCTTTGCCCCGGCGCGGGCCTTGGCCACCGCCAGGCGCCGCACCATCTCCTCGGGGGATTCCCCGGGGACAGGGGTCTCGTCCACCTGCGGGGCGCAGGTGGTAAAGGGCAGCATGAGCCGCTCCAGCAGTTCCCGCCGGAAGGGGGAGGTGGAGGCCAGGATCAGGGCGGGGGCGTCGTCGCGCATGGATGCCGTCTCAGGCCTCCTCGATCTCCACCAGGGCGTCGTCCGGGTTGACGCTGTCCCCCTTGGCCACGTGCACCGCGCGCACCACGCCGCCCACCGGGGCCTGGACCTCGGTCTCCATCTTCATGGCCTCCAGGATCAGCACCCCGTCCCCGGGCTTCACCTCGTCCCCCTCCTTCACCAGCACGTCGATGATGGTGCCGGGCATGGAGGTGCTCACGTGGCCGGGCTTGGTGGCGCGGGGCCGGCCGCTGCCCTGGGGGCCGCCGCGGCGGGCGCCGGCGCTGCCGTCCACCTCCAGTTCATCCAGGGTCTCCACCACGATCTCCTCGGGCATGCCGTCCACGGTGACGTAGAAGGGGCGTTCGTGGTCCCGCTTGTGCCCGGTGCCGGTGACCTGGATGTGGTAGGTCTCGCCGTGCAGGGTGGCCTTGAATTCCACCGGGGCGGTCTTGTCCTCCTTGGAGGTGCCCACGGGTTCCAGGGGTTCGGGTACCAGCTTGCCGTCGCGGCGGTGCTCCAGGTATTCGCGGCCCAGTTCCGGGAACATGGCGTAGATGAGCACATCCTCCTCGCTGCCCGCCAGGTCACCCACCTCGTTGCGCAGGGTGTCCATCTCCTGGCCCAGCAGGTCCGCCGGGCGGCACTCGATCACCTCGGCGTCGCCGATGGCCTTGCGCCGCACCACGGCGTTCACCTGGCCGGGGGTGCGGCCGTAGCGGCCCTGGAGGTAGCTCTTCACCTCGTTGGTGATGGTCTGGTAGCGCTCCCCGGTGAGCACGTTCATCACCGCCTGGGTGCCCACAATCTGGGAGGTGGGGGTCACCAGGGGCGGGTAGCCCAGGTCCTCGCGCACCCGCGGGATCTCCTCCATGACGGCGCTCACCTTGTCCAGGGCCCCCTGGGCCTTGAGCTGGCTGATGAGGTTGGAGATCATGCCGCCGGGCACCTGGGAGGTCTGCACCCGGGTGTCCACGCCGGTGAATTCGCTCTCGAACTGGTGGTATTTCTTGCGCACCTCCCGGAAGTAGAAGCCGATCTCCTGCAGGGCCGCCAGGTCCAGGCCGGTGTCATGCTCGGTGCCCCGCAGGGCCGCCACCATGCTCTCGGTGGGGGCATGGCTGGTGCCGCCGGCAAAGGCGGACATGCAGGTGTTGATGTTGCTGGCGCCGTGCTCCACGGCCTTGAGATGGCACATCTCCGCCAGGCCGGCGGTGGCGTGGGTGTGCAGGTGGATGGGCACGTCCACCGCGTCCACCAGGGCCGAGACCAGTTCGCCGGTGGCATAGGGGGTGAGCAGGCCGGCCATGTCCTTGATGGCGATGCTGTCGCAGCCCATCTCCACCATCTCCCGGGCCATGGCCACGAACTGCTCCGGTGTGTGCACGGGGCTGGTGGTGTAGCTGATGGCCCCCTGGGCGTGCCGGTTCTCCTTCTTCACCGCCTCGATGGCCACGCGCACGTTGCGGGTGTCGTTCATGGCGTCGAAGATGCGGAAGACGTCCATGCCGTTGTCGGCGCAGCGGGCCACGAAGGCGCGCACCACGTCGTCGGCGTAGTGGCGGTAGCCCAGCAGGTTCTGGCCCCGCAGCAGCATCTGCAGGCGGGTGTTGGGCAGGGCCTCGCGCAGCTGGCGCAGGCGTTCCCAGGGGTCCTCCTTGAGAAACCGCAGGCAGGCATCGAAGGTGGCGCCGCCCCAGACCTCCAGGGACCAGAAGCCCGCCGCGTCCATCCTGTCGCAGATGGGCAGCATGTCCTCCGTGCGCATGCGCGTGGCGATCAGGCTCTGGTGGCCGTCTCTCAGGGTCAGGTCGGTGATCGTTACCTTGGACATGATTCGGGATACCTTCTGGTCTTAAAGACCCTTGTGAGCGGAAATCGCGGCGGCGATCACGGCCGCCAGCTCCCGGGTGGGACGGCGGACGGAGTATCCGGTGAGTTCCGGATGGGCGTCCACGTAGCCGGTGTCGAAGGCCCCCCGGCGGAAGGCCTCGCTGTCCAGGATCTCCAGGTGATAGGGGATGGTGGTCTTCACGCCGTAGACCCCGATGTCATGGAGGGCGCGGCGGGCGCGCCGGATCAGCGATTCCCAGTCCAGGGCCCAGACGATGAGTTTGGCGCACATGGAGTCGTAATGGGGCGGGATGTGGTAGCCGGTGTAGATGGCCCCGTCGGTGCGCACACCGGGCCCGCCGGGGGCGAAATAGCGGGTGATGCGTCCGAAGCTGGGCAGGAAGTCGTTCTTCGGGTCCTCGGCGTTGATGCGGAATTCCACGGCAAAGCCCCGCCGGGTCACCTGGTCCTGGCGCTGGCTCAGGGGCTCGCCGGCGGCGATGCGGATCTGCTCCTGCACGATGTCGATGCCGGTGATCATCTCCGTCACCGGATGCTCCACCTGCAGGCGGGTGTTCATCTCCATGAAGTAGAAGCTGCCATCGGCATCCATGAGGAATTCCACCGTGCCGGCGTTCTCATAGCCCACCGCACGGGCGGCGCGGATGGCCAGCTCGCCCACGTACTCGCGCTGGGCGTCGTCCAGCTGGGGGGAGGGGGCGATCTCCACCAGCTTCTGGTGACGGCGCTGGATGGAGCAGTCCCGCTCGTAGAGGTGGATGACGTTGCCGTGGCGGTCGGCCAGGACCTGCGCCTCGATGTGGCGCGGGTTGAGGATGGCCTTCTCCATGAAGATCTCGGTGCTGCCGAAGGCCTTGGTGGCCTCGGAGCGCACCCGCTCGTAGTTGCGCCGCAGGCTGGGCTCGTCGTCGCAGCGGCGGATACCGCGTCCGCCGCCGCCGCTGGTGGCCTTGAGCATCACCGGGTAGCCGATCTCCGCGGCCAGGGCCACGGCCTGTTCCACGTCCTCCAGGTTGCCCTCGCTTCCCGGGACCACGGGGACACCGGCGCCGATCATGGCCTCGCGGGCGGCCACCTTGTCCCCCATGCGCTGGATGACCCCGGCGTCGGGCCCCACGAAACGGATGCCGTTCTGGGCGCATACCCGGGCGAATTCGGGATTCTCCGAGAGGAATCCGTAGCCGGGGTGGATGGCATCGCAGCCGGCGGTGCGGGCGACATTGACCAGGCGGTGCACGTTCAGATACCCGGACAGGGAATCGGGACCGAGGGAGTAGGACTCGTCGGCCTTCTTCACGTGCAGTGCATGGCGGTCCGCGTCGGTGTACACGGCCACGGAGGTGATGCCCATCTCCGCGCAGGCGCGGATGATGCGCACGGCGATCTCACCGCGGTTGGCGATCAGCAGCTTCTTTATCACGTGCTCGTCTCGCGCCCATGAATCCGGGCGGTTGGGTGGTCGGACGCCCCGGGGCGGGAACCGGTCCCGCCCATCGGCACACGGGCCGTGGGGGCAGGTGCCCGCACGGCCCGTGGGAGGCAAACCAACAGTATCCGTGAACCCAGGCGGGATTTTCAAGACAGGGCCCGCGACTTGTTTTGACACTCTCTATGGAAGGCCTCTAGAATTGCGCGCTTATGTCCGAGCATCCCTTGCCTGAACGGGTCGATCCCCTGCGCCTGGCAAACCGGGACGGCGCGCTGCAGGGCGTGCTGGGCCTGGAGTCCATGCCGCGTCTGCGCGAGGCGGTGCAGGCCATGGAGCAGCCGGCCCATGTGGGGCTGCGGTGCGTGCGCGAATACGGCCGCATGCGTGTGGAAGGGGAGGTGCGGGCCCAGGTGGAGCTGCTCTGTCAGCGCTGTCTGCAGCCCGTGTCCTGCAGCGTGGCGAGCACCTTTCAGGTGGTGCCCGCGGCGGATATGAACGAGGCCTGCGCCCTGGAGGCGGATGCGGAACCGGTGCTGCTGGACCACGGTCTGCTGCCGGTGCATGCCCTGGTGGAGGAGGAGATCCTGCTGGCGCTGCCCGCCGTGCCCCTGCACGCGGACGGGGCCTGCACGGGCCGGTCCGGCCGGGAGTTCACCGCCGGCGAGGTGGAGGCCGCACAAAAGGAAGAACGCGGCAACCCCTTTGCGGTCCTCGGCCGCCTCAAGGGAGACCCCGGGGACGGGGATTGATGTGTACAATGGGCCGCCGCCCCCGGGCCGGCGGCCTTATGGTTGGTTTGAACGTCATCGGAGAGAGATCATGGCAGTTGCACAAGGTCGTACCACCCGCTCCAAGCGGGGCATGCGCCGTTCCCACGACGGCCTCAAGGCCCCGACCCTGTCGGTGGAGCCCACCACCGGCGAACTCCACCGCCGCCATCACGTCAGCGCCGACGGCTTCTACCGCGGCCGCCAGGTGATCAAGCCCAAGGACGTGGAGGACGACGAGGAATAAGCCGGTTGCCCCGGCCCCTGCGCAAGGAGAGGCGGGGACATCGCGGTGATCCGGACCGGGCCTCGCCGGGGGGCCGGGCCGGTCCCGCCCTCCCGTTGTGCCCCGATCAGAGACGAGTCTACCCATGAGCGGTCTGTTCACCATCGCACTGGATGCCATGGGCGGCGACCACGGCCCCCAGGTGGTCGTGCCGGCGGCCCTCAAGGCCCTGGCGGAGTTTTCCGACATCCATCTCATCCTCGTGGGGGACAAGGAGCGGCTGACCCGTGAACTGTCCGCCAGCGGCGGGGCCCCTTCCAACCGCCTGCGCATCCACCATGCCGCCCAGGTGGTGGGCATGGACGAACCCCCCAGCCAGGCCCTGCGCACCAAGAAGGATTCCTCCATGCGCGTGGCCGTCAACCTGGTCAAGCACCAGCAGGCGGACGCCTGCGTCAGCGCCGGCAACACGGGCGCCCTCATGGCCACGGCCCGCTACGTGCTCAAGACCCTGCCGGGGATCGACCGTCCCGCCATCATCACCGCCATCCCGGCCCTGAACGGCCACACCCACATGCTGGACCTGGGTGCCAATGTGGATTCCACCGCCAACCATCTCTATCAGTTCGCCGTCATGGGTTCGGAGCTGGCCAGCGCCGTGGACAACCTGGATGCCCCCCGGGTGGGCCTGCTCAACATCGGCGAGGAGGACATCAAGGGCAACGATCAGGTGAAGGAGGCGGCCCACATGCTGGAGCACAGCCACCTGAACTACGTGGGCTTTGTCGAGGGCAACGACATCTACTGCGGCGAGGTGGATGTGGTGGTGTGCGACGGCTTCGTCGGCAATGTGGCCCTCAAGACCAGCGAGGGGGTGGCCCGCATGGTCTCCCACTACGTGCGCAGCCAGTTCACCAGCGGCCTCTACGCCAAGATGGCCGGGCTGGTGGCCATGCCAGTGCTCAAGGCCCTGCGCCGGCGCATCGATCCCCGCGCCTACAACGGCGCCAGCCTTTTGGGGCTGCAGGGGATCGTCATCAAGAGCCACGGCGGCGCCGATGCCGTGGCCTTCCTCAACGCCATCCGCATCGCCCGCATCGAGGCCGAGAAGAAGGTCCCGCAGCGCATCGACAAGCGGCTGGAGGAACTGCTCAGTAAAGAGGAAATTGCGCCGTGACCTACTCCCGGATTACGGGTACCGGGGGTTATCTTCCGGAAAAGATCCTCACCAACCACGATCTGGAGAAGATCGTGGAGACCTCCGATGCCTGGATCCGGGAACGCACCGGCATCGGCCAGCGCCATGTGGTGGGGCCCGAGGAGACCACCTGCGACCTGGCGGAAAAGGCCGCCCGGGGCGCCCTGGAGATGTCGGGACGAAGCGCCGAAGAGATCGACCTGATCATCGTGGCCACCACCACGCCCGATCAGGTCTTCCCCAGCACCGCCTGCCTGCTGCAGCAGCGCCTGGGCATCCACAACGGCTGCCCGGCATTCGATGTGCAGGCGGTGTGCACCGGCTTTGTCTACGCCCTGGGGGTGGCGGATCAGTTCATCCGCGCCGGTTCCGCCCGCTGTGCCCTGGTGGTGGGGGCGGAGAGCATCTCCCGCATCCTGGACTGGACCGACCGGGGCACCTGCGTGCTCTTCGGGGACGGCGCCGGGGCGGTGGTGCTGGAGGCCTCGGACACCCCGGGCATCCTGGCCACGCATCTGCACGCCGACGGCCGTTACGAGAGTCTGCTCAGCGTCCCCGCCGGGGTGGGCAAGGGCTATCCGGCGGTGATCGCCGGGGAGGCCTATCTGCAGATGAAGGGCAATGAGGTCTTCAAGTGGGCGGTGAACACCCTCGGGCAGATCGTCCAGCAGACCCTGGAGCAGGCGGGCGTGGACCAGTCGCAGCTGGACTGGCTCATCCCCCATCAGGCCAATATCCGCATCATCCAGGGCATCGCCCGCAAGGTGAAGCTGCCCATGGAGCGGGTGGTGGTGACGGTGGAGGAACACGGCAACACCTCCGCCGCCTCCGTGCCCCTGGCCCTGGACGCAGCCGTGCGCGACGGACGCATCCGCCCCGGCCAGCTGCTGCTGCTGGAGGCCTTCGGCGGGGGCTTCACCTGGGGGTCGGCCCTGGTGCGGTTCTGACGGCCCCGCCCCCCCCGGGAAACGTGTTACGATCCCGGGCATCCGTGCAGAATCCCAAGCTCCCGAGGCCCGATGGCACAAGAGATCGAGAAGAAATTCCTTGTCGTATCCGATGCCTGGCAGGATCAGGTGACCCATAGCGTGTCGTTGCGGCAGGGCTACCTCTGCGGCAACACACAGGCCTCGGTGCGGGTGCGCCTGGCCGGGGAGAAGGCCGACATCAACATCAAGAGCGCCACCCTCGGGGTGGAGCGGCAGGAATTCGAGTACGCCATCCCGCCCCAGGAGGCGAGGGAGCTGCTGGATGGCCTGTGCATGCGCCCCATGATCGAAAAGACCCGCCACTACGTCCCCCACGCCGGTCATCTCTGGGAGGTGGATGTCTTCGAGGGAGACAACGCCGGCCTGGTGGTGGCCGAGGTGGAACTGAACGCGCCCACGGATGAGCCGCAGCTGCCCTCCTGGGTGGGACAGGAAGTCTCCCACGACCCCAGGTACTACAACACCAGCCTGGTGCAGCACCCGTTCAAGAACTGGTGAGGCCCGTTGAGCCGGGAGGTTTCCGCCGTGCCCGATAGCGCCGGTCCGGCCCCGCTGATGATCGATATCCTGTTGGTGGACGACCACGAGCTGGTGCGCACCGGTGTGCGCGGGCTCCTGGAGCGCCATGGCGAGCCGGCCGGGATCCGTGTGGCGGGGGAGGCCGCCTCCGGCGAGGAGGCCCTGGAACTGCTGCCCCGCCTGCGGCCCGATGTCATCCTCATGGATCTGAACATGCCCGGACTCGGCGGCCTGGAGAGCACCCGCCGCGTACTGGAGTCCGATCCCCGGGTGAAGGTGATCGTCCTCACCGTCCAGGACGAGGGCCCCTATCCCCGCTGGCTCCTGGACAGCGGGGCCGCCGGTTACCTCACCAAGGGCTGCCCGGTGGAGGAGCTGATCCACGCCGTGACCACCGCCATGCGGGGGGATCGCCACGTCAGTCCCCGTTTCCATGAGCAGCTGGATTCCCAGGCCCTCCCGCCCGGCCCCCTGGACCGGCTCTCGCCGCGGGAACGGCAGATCCTCCTGCTTCTGGTGCAGGGCCTGCGCCAGCAGGAGATCGCCGCCGAACTGGGGGTGAACGTGAAGACGGTGAGCACCTACAAGGCCCGCCTGCGGGAGAAGCTGGGCTGCGAGAGCGACATGGACCTGCTGCGCCTGGCCATGGAACAGGGCATCACCCGAAGTCATTCCCCTGTGCATCCCTGAGCCCATGGCCGGAACGTCCTTCGACCCCGGGTGCCGCCGTTGCCCGCGCCTCGTGGACCTGCGGTCCCGGGTGCGCGCCGCCCATCCCGACTACCACGCCGCCCCGGTGCCCCCCTTCGGCGACCCTCGGGGGCGCCTGCTCATCGTCGGCCTGGCCCCGGGGATGCATGGGGCCAACGCCAGCGGGCGTCCCTTCACCGGGGACCATGCCGGCATCCTGCTCTTTCGTACTCTGTACGAGATGGGGCTGAGCAACCGGCCCGAGGTGTCGGGGGCGGAGGACGGCCTCGTCCTGCAGGGTTGTCGCATCACCAATGCCGTCAAGTGCCTGCCCCCGGAGAACCGCCCCACCACGGCGGAGATCCGCCAGTGCAACGGCTACCTGGCGGCAGAACTGGAGGCCCTGCCGGAACGGCCCCTGGTGCTGGCCCTGGGCACGGTGGCCCACCAGGCGGTGCTGCGGGCCCGGGGGCTGACCCTGTCCGCCCACCCCTTCGCCCACGGCCGGGCGCACGAACTGCCGGGCGGATTCACCCTGGTGGATTGCTACCACTGCAGCCGCTACAACACCCAGACGGGGCGCCTCACGCCGGAGATGTTCCGGGCGGTGTTCGCCGAACTGACCCTGCGTCTGCAGCGGGGGTGAGCATGGGCAAAGAGGACGCACACACCCCCGCAACGCCGTTCGATCCGCGGGCCCTGATCGCCGATCTCACCACCCGGCCCGGGGTCTACCGCATGATCGGCGAGGGCGGCGAGGTGCTCTATGTGGGCAAGGCCCGCAACCTGCGCCGCCGGGTGTCCAGCTATTTCCGCAGCAACCTCTCCAGTCCCCGCATCCGCGCCATGGTGGCCCAGATCCGGGACATCCAGGTGGCGGTCACCGCCACGGAGGCGGAGGCCCTGCTGCTGGAGAACAATCTCATCAAGGAGCACCGCCCCCGCTACAACGTGCTCCTGCGGGACGACAAGGGCTATCCCTATATCTTCCTGTCCCAGCACACCTACCCCCGCATCGCCCTGCACCGGGGGGCGCGCCGCCAGCCCGGGCGGTACTTCGGTCCCTATCCGTCCTCGCCGGCGGTGCGCGAGACCCTGAACCTGTTGCAGAAGCTCTTCCTCATCCGCCCCTGCCGGGACAGCTTCTTCGAGAACCGCACCCGCCCCTGCCTGCAGTATCAGATCCAGCGCTGCAGCGCCCCCTGCGTGGGCCTCATCAACCCCGAGGCCTACGCCCGGGACGTGGCCCATGCCGTGGATTTCCTGGAGGGGCGCAGCGCCCGCGTCATCGAGGACCGGGTGCGGGAGATGGAGGCCGCCTCCGCCCGCCTGGATTTTGAACAGGCCGCGGTCCTGCGGGACCAGATCGCCCGCCTGCAGGAGGTGACCCAGCGCCAGTACGTCAGCGGCGAGGGGGGCGACGTGGACATCATCGCCGCCGCCACCGCCGGTGGGGAGACCTGCGTGCAGGTCTTTTCCATCCGCGGCGGCCTGAACCTGGGCAACCGGGCCTATTTCCCCCAGGGCCCCGGGGAGGACGATCCCCGGCCCGGGGCCCTGCTCACCGCCTTTTTGGGCCAGTACTACCTGGCCCGGGAGGTGCCGCCGCAGATCATCCTCAGCCACGCCCCCCAGGACCGCACTGTGCTGGAGGAGATGCTGGCCCTGCGCCGCGGTCAGAAGGTGACCCTGTCCTGGAACGTGCGCGGGGAGCGCGCCCGCTGGCTGCAGATGGCCCTGCACAACGCCCAGCTCTCCCTGGAGACCCGCCTGGCGGGACGCAGCGGCATGCGCGCGCGCCTGGAGGCCCTGCGCCAGGCCCTGGGGCTGCAGGCCCCGCCCACGCGCATGGAGTGCTTCGACATCAGCCATGCCCGGGGGGAGGCCACCGTCGCCTCCTGCGTGGTCTTCAACCAGGACGGTCCGCTGAAGTCCGATTACCGGCGCTTCAATATCCGCGACATCACCCCGGGGGATGACTATGCCGCCATGCGCCAGGCCCTGGAGCGGCGCTACGCCCGCCTCAAGCGCGGTGAGGCGCGGCTGCCAGACGTGCTCTTCATCGACGGCGGCCGCGGCCAGGTGCGCCAGGCCCTGGAGGTGCTGGAGGCCCTGGAGATCCAGGGGGTCCTGGTGGTGGGTGTGGCCAAGGGGGAGTCGCGGCGTGCGGGCATGGAGACCCTCGTATTGAGCGACACCACGGCACCGACTATACTGCCGCCGGGCTCCAAGGCGCTGCATCTGATCCAGCAGATCCGCGACGAGGCCCACCGCTTCGCCATCACGGGCCACCGCCAGCGCCGGGCCAGAAGCCGCAACACCTCCCCGCTGGAACAGATCCCCGGCATGGGTCCGAAACGCCGCCAGCAACTGCTCAAGCACTTCGGCGGCCTCAGGGGCGTCAGCCGTGCCGGCGTGGAGGATCTGGCCCGGGTGCCCGGCATCAGTCGCAAGCTGGCGCAACAGGTATTCGACTCGCTACACGACGACTGAGCCATGACCTTCTCCATTCCCAATCTGCTCACCTGGCTGCGCATCGCCCTGATCCCCCTGATCGTGGTGGCCTTCTACTATCCCCACCCCTGGGCGGGCCCGGCCAGCGCCCTGATCTTCGCCCTGGCGGGGGTCACCGACTGGCTGGATGGTTACCTGGCGCGGCGTCTGGGGCAGACCTCCCACTTCGGCGCCTTCCTGGATCCGGTGGCCGACAAGCTTATGGTGGCCACGGCCCTGGTGCTGCTGGTGGACGAGCCCGGCGGCATTGCCCTGGCCCTGGCCGCGGTGGTGATCATCGGCCGCGAGATCGCCATCTCCGCCCTGCGGGAGTGGATGGCCAAGATCGGCCAGTCCGGCGCCGTGGCCGTCTCCTGGATCGGCAAGTTCAAGACCACGGCACAGATGATCGCCATCTTCCTCCTGCTCTACGGACTGCCCCTGCTGGGCCTGCCCAGTGTCGCCATCGGCCTGGCGCTGCTCTACGTGGCCGCCGTGCTCACCCTGTGGTCCATGTTCCATTACCTGCGGGCCGCCCTGGAGTGGGCCGAGGACTGAGGGCGTACTGGCCCGCTTCCGGGGAAGGGCCCGTTCCCGCCGCGCGGCCGTGACCCGGGGCGACATTGTCCCCATGCCGTGCAGAGGGTAGTCTGGCGCTACGGTACCCGCGTGCAGGCCCGCCCCATGCCCCTCTATCCCATCGACCTGGAACGGGACACGGTGACCCCGGCCCACGGCAGCGGCGGCCGGGCCATGACCCAGCTGGTGCGCCAGCTCTTCGCCCGGGCCTTCGATAACCCCTGGCTGGAGCGGGGGGAGGACGCCGCCGTGCTGGACCCGCCCGCGGGACGCCTGGTGACCGCCACCGACGGTCATGTGGTCACGCCGCTGTTCTTCCCCGGTGGCGACATCGGCCGCCTGGCGGTGAACGGCAGCGTCAACGACGTGGCCATGGCCGGGGCGGTGCCGCTGGCCCTCACCGCCGGGTTCATCCTGGAGGAGGGGCTGGCCCTGACTACCCTTGCCCGCATCGTCGACTCCATGGCCGGGGCCGCGGCGGCGGTGGGCATCCCCGTGGTGGCGGGCGACACCAAGGTGGTCCCCCGGGGCCGGGGGGACGGGGTCTATATCACCACCACGGCCCTGGGTGTGGTGTCCGAGGGGGTGGAACTCGCCGGGGACCGGGCACGCCCCGGGGATGCCATCCTGGTGAGCGGACCCCTGGGGGACCACGGCATGGCCGTGATGGCGGCCCGGGAGGGGCTGGACCTGGACCCGCCCATCCGCTCCGATTGCGCCCCGCTGCACGACCTGGTGGCCCACCTGCTGGCGGCGGTGCCCGGGGTGCGCTGCCTGCGCGATCCCACCCGGGGCGGTCTGGCCTGTGCCCTGCACGAGTGGGCGGGGCAGTCCGGGGTGGGTATGCTCCTGGAGGAGGCGGATCTGCCGGTGCGCCCCGGGGTGCGCGCCGCCTGCGAACTGCTGGGCCTGGATCCCCTGCATGTGGCCTGTGAGGGACGCCTTGTGGCCATCTGTCCCCGGGCCCATGGGCCGCGCCTGCTGCAGGCCCTGAAGGCCCACCCCCTGGGCCGGGAGGCGGCGGTGGTGGGGCAGGTGGTGGCGGATCCGGATGCCTTCGTGCAGGTGCGCACCCCCTACGGCGGCCTGCGCAACCTGGACTGGCCCGCCGGGGAGCTCCTGCCCCGGATCTGCTGATGCCCCTGGGGGCACCGGCATTGTGCACGGCGCCCGGGTCGGTTAGCGTTTCCCCCATACAGGACTTTGCTACGACAGGGACCATGGCCACCCCCGCGCAGACAACGGACACGGACATCACCCCCGGCTTCATGGCGGTGCACGGCAACCACCTGGAGGATCTGCGGGCGGTGGCGGTGGCATGGATGCGGCGCTATCCCCTGGCCCCGCTGGAGAACGAGGTGATCCTGGTGCAGAGCAACGGGATCGCCCAATGGCTGCGCCTGGCCCTGGCCCGTCATCCCGGGGACGGGGAGGGGGGGGCGGGCATCGCCGCCGCCCTGGAAATGGATCTGCCGGCGCGCTTCCTCTGGCGGGCCTACCGCGCGGTGCTGGGGGATGCGGCGGTACCGGAGACCTCCCCGTTTGCCCGTGACCCGCTCCTCTGGCGGCTCATGCGCCTGCTGCCCGACTGCCTGCGCCAGCCCGCCTTTGCCCCCCTGCGGCGTTTCCTCGAGGACGACCATGACCTGCGCAAGCGCCACCAGCTGGCCCAGCGCCTGGCGGACCTGCTGGACCAGTATCAGGTCTACCGCGCCGACTGGCTGGACGACTGGGCCCGGGGGCAGGACCACCTGCGGGATGCCCGCGGCGGCCTGCACCCCCTGGAGGAGGATGAGAACCTGTGGCAGCCCGCCCTGTGGCGCGCCCTCATCGCGGACCTGGGGCCCGGGGCCGATGCCGGCAGCCGCGCCGGCATCCACACCCGCTTCATGGAGCGGCTCCCCCGATTGCAGACACGCCCGCCGGGATTGCCCCGGCGGGTCCTGGTGTTCGGGGTCTCCAGCCTTCCGGCGCAGATGCTGGAGGCCCTGGCGGGGATCTCCCGCTTCACCCAGGTGCTGCTGTGCGTGCACAACCCCTGCCGCCACTACTGGGCCGATATCATCGCCGACAAGGACCTGCTGCGGGCCCCGCGCCGGCGCCAGGCCCCCAAGGCGGGGATGCCCGGTGATCTTCCCGAGGAGGACCTGCATCACCATGCCCACCCGCTGCTGGCGGCCTGGGGGCGGCAGGGGCGGGACTACATCCGCATGCTGGACGCCCACGACGATCCGGGCCGCTACCGGGGACTCTTCGCGGACCTGCCCTGGGAGCGCATCGACCTGTTCGAGCCCCATGGCGGGCACACCCTGCTGCAGCAGCTCCAGGACGACATCCTGGAGCTGCGCCCCCTGGCGGAGACCCGGGAACAATGGCCCCCGGTGGATCCGGCGGGGGACGATTCCCTGCGCTTCCACGTGGCCCACAGCCCCCAGCGGGAGGTGGAGATCCTGCACGACCGGCTGCTGGACCGCTTCTCCCGGGACCCCTCCCTGCGTCCCCGGGATGTCATCGTCATGGTGCCGGACATCCACCGTTATGCCCCCCATTTCCAGGCGGTCTTCGGCCAGATACCCCCGGAGGATGCCCGCCACATCCCCTTCACCCTGGCGGATCTGGGGCAGCGGGGCCAGGATCCGGTGCTGGTGGCCCTGGAGCAATTGCTGCATCTGCCCGAATCCCGCCTGGGGGTGAGCGAACTGCTGGATCTGCTGGATCTGCCGGCGGTGCGGTCGCGCTTTGGTCTCACCCGGGGGCAGGTGCCGCAGCTGCATGACTGGATCCGCGGTGCGGGCATCCGCTGGGGGCTGCATGCCCGCCAGCGGGCCGCCCTGGATCTGCCCGGGGACCTGGAGCAGAACACCTGGCGCTTCGGCTGGCGGCGCATGCTCCTGGGGTATGCCGCCGGTGGTGAGGGGCCCTGGTGCGGCGTCCAGCCCTATGACGAGGTGGCCGGGCTGGACGCCGCCCTGGCGGGCCCTTTGACGGACCTGCTGGAGGCCCTGGAACGCTGGTGGGCGATCCTCTCCCGCCCGGCTTCGCCCGCCGAATGGGGGCGTCGTCTGCGGGAGCTGATGGCGGACTTCTTCGCCCCCGGGGAGGAGGCCGGGCGCATCACCCTGATGCGGGCGGACGAGGCCCTGGAACAATGGGAGACGGACTGCGCCGCGGCGGCCATGGACGCGCCCCTGCCCCTGGGGGTGGTGCGGGAGCACTGGCTCGGGTCCCTGGAGGGGCCGCGCCTGTCCCAGCGCTTCCTTACTGGTGGCGTCACCGTCTGCACCCTCATGCCCATGCGGGCCATCCCGTTCCGCGTCGTCTGCCTGCTGGGGATGAATGACGGTGATTATCCGCGCTCGCGCCCGCCCCTGGACTTCGACCTCATGGCCCGGGATCCGCGCCCCGGGGACCGTTCCCGGCGGGAGGATGACCGTTACCTGTTCCTGGAGGCCCTGCTCTCGGCCCGGGACCACTGCCATGTGAGCTGGGTGGGCCGGAATGCCCGGGACAACGCCGAGCGTCCCCCCTCGGTACTGGTGGGCCAGCTGCGCGAGCATTTGGCCGCGGGCTGGACGCCGGCGCAGCCGGGCACGGACCTGCTGACCTGCCTCACCACGGTACACCCCCTGCAACCCTTCGCCCGGAGCCTCTTCGAGGCCTCGGAGGGACAGTTCACCTACGCCCGGGAATGGGAGGGGATGCACGCCCCGGCGCCGGAAGGGCCCGCGTCCACACCCGCCCCGCTGCCCTGGCGGCCTCCGGAGGAACCCCTGGATACGGATACCCTGGGGGATTTCCTCAAGGATCCGGTAGGGTTCTTCTTCGCTCATCGCCTGCGGGTCCGCTTCGACCAGGACCCGGACGTGGCCGAGGACCAGGAGCCCTTCGCCCTGGACGGCCTGGGGCATTGGCAGGCGGTCTCCCATCTGGTGGAGGCGGCCCTGTACCCCCCGCCGGGACCGGACACCCCACAGGAGGTCATCGAGACCCTCCTGGAACAGGCCCTGGCGGCCTGGTGGCGGGCCGGACATCTGCCCCCCGGGGGGATGGGCGGCTATGTGGCGGAGCAGGTACGCGACTCGGCCCGGGATCTGCTGATGCGTCACCAGGCCCTGGTGCGCACCCATGGGCGTATCCTCAGGACCCCGCAGCGCCTGCGGCTGCACTGGGAGGATCTGGTCCTGGAAGACTGGCTGCCTCCGCTGCGGGCGGATGCAGACGGCAGGCGTCTGTGCCTGCGCCACGAGCCGGGGCGCCTGCGCACGAAGCAGACCCCCTTTCTCCGCCTGGACAAATGCTGCCGCCCCTGGGTGCTGCACCTGCTGGCCCAGGCCGGGGGGGTGGCCATGGACACCATCCTGGTGGGGGTCGACGCCACCCTGCATATGCCGGCCCTGGACGCAGGGACCGCCCGGGGGCATCTGCAGGCGCTGCTGCGGGGCTGGCGCGAGGGGCAGACCCGTCCCCTCCCGGCCTACTGCCAGGGCACGGCCGCCTGGCTGCGGGCCGAGGAAAAGGGTCCGGCCAAACAGGAGAATGAGTTGCGCCGGGTCCACGAGGGCGAGGGGAAACGGGCCGGTGAGCGGGACCGCAACCCCGCCCTGGCCCGGGCCTGGCCCCGGGTGGATGATCTCCTCTCGGCCCCGGATTTCCAGGACTGGGCCAGGGCCCTCTACGCCCCCCTCCGGGAAGGCGTGAAACCCCACTCCGTGCCGGAGGACGGGCAATGAACCGGCCCCGCATCCTGGATCCCCTGACCTTCCCCCTGCACGGCAGCCGGCTCATCGAGGCCAGTGCCGGCACCGGCAAGACCTTCACCATCGCCGCCCTCTATGTGCGCCTGGTGCTGGGCCACGGTGACGCGGGTACGGGGCCCGCCGCGCCGCTGCTGCCGCCGCAGATCCTGGTGGTGACCTTCACCGATGCCGCCACCCGGGAACTGCGCGAGCGCATCCACACCCGCCTCATGGAGGCCGCACGGCACTTCCGCGGAGAGGCGGAGCAGCCCCCCGATCCCTTCCTGGAGGCCCTGCTGGCGGCGTATCCGGAGCCGGCGCAGCGGGCCCGCTGCGCCTGGCGTCTGGATCTGGCGGCGCAGTGGATGGACGAGGCGGCGGTGTCCACCATCCATGGCTGGTGCTACCGCGTGCTGCGGGAACACGCCTTCGACAGCGGCAGCCTCTTCACCCAGGAACTGGAAGCGGATCCCTCGGAGGCGATGCTGGAAGCGGTGCGGGACTACTGGCGCACGCTGGTGCATCCCCTGGCGCCGGGGCGACTGGGGCTGGTGCTGCCCGTGCTGGGGCAGGATCCCCAGTCCCTGTACCTGCGCCTGAGGCCCCTGCTGCAGGGAGACGCCCCGGTGCCGGATCCGGGCGATCTGGAGGCGGTGCTGGCCCCGGTGGAGGCCCGTCTGGAGGCCCTCAAGGCCCCCTGGCGGGACGACTTCGAGGCCGTGGTGGCCAGCTTCCAGGCGGCCCGGCCCAGCCTCAACGGCAGCACCTACCGCAGCGCCGATCAGAACCTGGAGCGCATGCGCCAATGGGCCTGCACCC
This sequence comes from Ectothiorhodospira mobilis, assembly GCF_016584115.1. Taxonomy (GTDB): domain Bacteria; phylum Pseudomonadota; class Gammaproteobacteria; order Ectothiorhodospirales; family Ectothiorhodospiraceae; genus Ectothiorhodospira; species Ectothiorhodospira mobilis. The sequence goes on along the minus strand of NZ_NRSK01000013.1, from coordinate 17,900 downwards.
CGGGCATGCTCCACCCCGAGCCGGTCTCCGACAAGTCCCGCTCCCCCCTGGAGCTGTTCAGCCGCGCCTTCATGGAGACGGCGCTGAAGAAGAACGCCACTCTGCCGGAAGATCTGCATCAGGCCTTTGCCCTGCTGGACGGGCACGGGGATCTGGATGCCGGCCTGAGCGGCGGACTGCTGTCCCATGCCGTGATCTGGATCCGCCGCCGCTTCGACCGCGCCCAGCGCAGCCGCGCCCGCCTGGGCTACGATGACCTGCTCACCCGGGTGCGGGACGCCCTGGAGGGGCCGGCCGGGGAGCGCCTGGCGACGACGCTGCGGGGACGCTTCCCGGTGGCCCTGATCGATGAATTCCAGGATACGGATCCGGTGCAGTACCGCATCTTCGAACGGGTGTATCAGGTGGAGGCGGGCACCCCGGAGGGGGGATTGTTCCTCATCGGGGACCCGAAACAGTCCATCTACGGTTTCCGCGGGGCCGATATCCACACCTACCTGCAGGCCCGCCGGGCCACCGCCGGGCGGCATTACACCCTGGGCACCAACTACCGTTCCACCCAGGCCATGGTGGCGGCGGTGAACCGCCTGTTCCAGCACGGCGAGGAACACCATCCCCGGGGGGCCTTCCTCTTCGCCCGGGAAGGGGAGGGGGACCATCCCGTGCCCTTCATCCCCATGCAGGCCCGGGGCCGCACGGACCCCTTCCACCTGGACGGGGAGACGGTGCCGGCCCTGCAGTTCTGGTGCCTGGATCCCGGCAAGCCCATGGCCCGGGGGGACTATATCGCACGCATGGCGGACCATTGCGCCGGTTTCATGGCGGGCCTGTTGCAGGCGGGGCGGGAGGGCCGCGCCGGATTCGCCGACCCCCCGGGGGAGGCGGGGCGGTCCCTGCTGCCCCGGGACATGGCCGTGCTGGTGCGTGACCGCCAGGAGGCCCGGGCCATACAGTCGGCCCTGGGGGCGCGGGGGGTGCGCAGTGTCTACCTCTCCGACCGGGAATCGGTCTATGCCACCCCGGAGGCGGAGGATGTGCTGCGCTGGATGCGTGCCGCGGCCGAGCCCGCCTCCGACCGCCTGCTGCGGGCCGCCCTGGCCACGCCGCTGCTGGATCTGCCCCTGGAGGCACTGGATCGCCTGGGCAGCGATGAGATCCATTGGGAGGAACGGGTGGAACAATTCCGGGGCTACGGTGAGCTCTGGCGCGGCCAGGGCATCCTGCCCATGCTGCGGCGGCTGATGCACGACTTCCACCTGCCCCGGCGCCTCTCCGGCAGCGCCGATGGCGAACGCCGGCTCACCAACCTCCTGCACCTGAGCGAACTGCTGCAGTCCGCGGCCACGGCGCTGGACGGGGAACATGCCCTCATCCGCTTCCTCGCCGAACACCGGGCGCAGCAGCGCCCGTCCTCGGACGAGCAGATCCTGCGCCTGGAGAGCGACGGCGACCGGGTGCAGGTGATCACCATGCACAAGGCCAAGGGATTGCAGTATCCCCTGGTGTTCCTGCCCTTCGCCGCCGACTATCGCGAGGTGACGGAAGAGGCCTGCCCCCTGGTGCTCAACCGGGGGGATGGCCGGCGGGAGGTGCACTTCGAGACGGACGCCACCCTGCTGGCGATGGTGGACGACAACCGCCTGGCGGAGGATGTGCGCCTGCTGTACGTGGCCCTGACCCGGGCCTGTCATGCCTGCTGGGTGGGGGTGGCCCCGGTGACCCCGGGGAGAAGTAAGGAATCCCGCATGCACCGCGGTGCCCTGGGCTGCCTGCTGGGGGGCGGCGAGCCCATACCGGACGGCCGCCTGGAGACGACCCTGCGGGCCCTGGAGGACCCCGGGGAGGACGGGGACGTGGCCATCCGGGTAACGCAGCCGCCCGGGGGGGACGGAGCGCCCCTGCCCCTCGGGGAGGGTCCCGCATGCCCGCCCCGGGGCGGTGCCCGCACCCCCCTGCGACCGGCCCGGGAGCACTGGTGGATCGCCAGCTACAGTGCCCTGCGCCTGGGGGGTGTGGAGACCGCCCGGGTGCCGGAGACGGTGCGGGACGAGGTGGCCGGGGAGATGGGCGCGGAGGCGGAGGAGGCGGCCGCCCGGGATCCCGGGGCGGCCGCCGGGGGGGGCGGTGGACTCCTGGCCGGTTTCCCGCGGGGCCCGGAACCGGGGACCTTTCTGCACGGGATCCTGGAATGGGCGGCGCTGCAGGGCTTCGCCCGGGTGGCCTCGGACCCCGCCGCCCTGCGGGAGACCCTGGCGCGCCGCTGCCGCCGGCGTGGCTGGGAGCCCTGGATCGATCCCCTGGCGCAATGGCTGCATCGGCTCCTGCAGACACCGCTGCCCCTGGGGCCTTCGGCGGCGCTGCGGCTCGCGGACCTGGAGACCTATCAGGCGGAGATGGAGTTCTGGTTCGAGGCCTCGCAGGTGGATACCCGCACCCTGGATGCCCGGGTGACGGCGGCCACCCTGGACGGGGCCCCACGGCCACCGCTGCAGGCCGATCGCCTCAATGGCATGCTCAAGGGCTTCATGGACCTGGTCTTCCTCCACGAGGGGCGTTACTACGTGGCCGACTACAAATCCAACTGGCTGGGGCCGGCGGCGGCGGACTACGGCGCCGGGGCCCTGCGCGCGGCGGTGCTGCACCGGCGCTACGAGATGCAGGCAGTGCTCTACGTGCTGGCCCTGCACCGCCTGCTGCGCTCCCGAATGCCGGATTATGACTACGACCACCATCTGGGCGGGGCCGCCGTGGTCTTCCTCCGCGGCCTGGAGGCGGACACCTGCGGGGTGCACTTCGAACGCCCGCCGGCGGATCTCGTGCACGGTCTGGACCGCCTCTTCGGCGGTGAAGGGGAGGTGGAATCGTGAAGGCCGCAGGTGCAGGCGAGGCCCCGCTGGCCGGGCAGGAGGGCCTGCAGGGGCTGTTGCAGGGCTGGGTGGAACGGGGCTGGCTGCGCCCCCTGGACCGGGCCCTGGTGGTGTTCCTGCAGGAACAGCTGCCTGCGGCGTCCCCTCCGGCGCTGCTGCTGGCGGCCCTGGCCAGCCACCAGGTGGGACGTGGGCATGTCTGCCTGGATCTGGAGGCGACCCTTGCGGACCCGGACCGGACCCTGTCCCTGCCTCCGGAGGGGGAGACGCCCGTGGACGGGACCCCGCCGCCGCGACCCTCCCAATGTCTGGCGGGCCTGGGGATGGCGGACCTGGTTTCGGCCCTGGAGGATCCCGATCTGGTGGGTGCGGGGCCGGGGTGCACCCCGCTGGTGCTGCAGGGGCGGCGCCTCTACCTGCGCCGCTACTGGGCCTGTGAGCAGCGGGTGGCCGGGGCACTGGCGGAGCGTCTCCTGGGGGGTGCGGCGGTGCGCGAGGCCATGGCCCCGGAGCGGTTGCATCCCTGGCTGGAGCGGCTCTTCGGTCCCCCGGATGCGCAAGGGATCGACTGGCAGCGTGCCGCCTGTGCCCTGGCGGCCTCCGGCGCCTTCGCCGTCATCACCGGCGGGCCGGGCACGGGCAAGACCACCACCGTGGTGCGGCTGCTGGCCCTGCTGCAGGCCCTGCACCTGGAGACAGGGGCGGATGTCCCCCTGCGCATCCGCATGGCGGCCCCCACGGGCAAGGCGGCGGCGCGTCTCAACGCGGCCGTCGCCGGGGCCCTGGGGGGGCTGGCCCTGCCCCGGGATGCCTTCGGCCAGGCGGTGCGGGACGCCATCCCCGCGCGGGTGACCACCCTGCACCGGCTGCTGGGGAGCCGCCCCGGATCCCGTCATTTCCGACACGATGCGCGCCGTCCCCTGGCGGTGGATGCCCTGGTGGTGGACGAGGCCTCCATGATCGATCTGGAGCTCATGGACGCCCTGCTGCAGGCCCTGCCCCCGGAGGCGCGCCTGATCCTGTTGGGGGACCGGGACCAGTTGGCTTCGGTGGAGGCGGGGGCGGTGCTGGGGGAGCTGTGCGCCCGCGCCGGGGAAGGGCACTACACCCCGGAGCGCGCGGCCTGGCTACAGGCGGTCACCGGACAGCCCCTGCCCCCGGAGCGGCAGGACCCTTCCGGGAACGCCCTGGATCAGCATGTGGTCATGCTCCGCCACAGCCACCGCTTCGGCGCCGACAGCGGCATCGGCCGGCTCGCCCGCGCCGTGAATGCCGGGGATGCGCAGGCGGTGGCCGCCGTCTGGGCGGAGCCGGGCCGGGATCTGATGCGCCGGGGGCTGAAGGGCCCCGAAGATCCGGCACTGCCGGCGGTGGCCGTGGATGGTGGCGCCGGGGACCGACCGCCCCGGGCGGACGGGGCGCATCCCGAGGGCTACGGCCGGTACCTGCAGGTCATGGCCACGGCGGACCCGGGCCCCGGGGCCGAAGCCCCGGAACGGGATGCCTGGGCCCGGGAGGTGCTGGCGGCCCTGGAGGGGTTTCAGGTGCTGTGCGCCCTGCGACGGGGGCCCTGGGGCGTGGAGGGGATGAACCATCGCATCGCCGCTTTCCTGCGGGAGCGGGGGCTGCTGGATCCCCAGGGGATCTGGTACGCGGGGCGGCCGGTGATCGTCACCGGCAACGACTATGGTCTGGGTCTCATGAACGGGGACATGGGGGTGACCCTGAGGGTCGCGGACGCCGCCGGGAACCCGGTCCTGCGGGTGGCCTTCCCGGCGGGGGATGGCAGTGACCGCATCCGGTGGGTACTGCCCAGCCGCCTGACGGCGGTGGAGACGGCCTTCGCCCTGACGGTGCACAAGTCCCAGGGTTCGGAGTTCCGCCATACGGCCCTGGTATTGCCGGACCGGGCGGGGCCGCTGTTGACGCGGGAGCTGGTCTATACCGCCATCACCCGGGCCAGCCGCTGGTTCACCCTGCTGGAGCCCCGCCGTGGGATCCTGGAGGAGGCGGTGATGCGGCGGGTGCTGCGCAGCAGCGGTCTGCAGGCGGCCCTGGAGGGGCGGCTGGAACGGGGGGAGTGAGTCTCGCCATGGTCAGGGCCGGTGCGGGGCATGCAGGTAGTCCCGGGTGCGCATCTCCTGCAGGCGGCTGACACAGCGCCCGTATTCAAAACGCAGCCGTTGCCCCCGGTAGAGCCCCTCCGGCGGGGCCTCGGCCGTGAGCAGCAGGTTCACCCCCCGGTCGTAGAGGGTGTCCACCAGGGCCAGGAAGCGCCGGGCGGTGTCCTCCCGGCCCGCGTCCATCACCGCCACCCCGGAGACCAGCAGGGTATGGAAGCGGCGGGCCAGCGCCACGTAGTCCGCCGTGCCCCGGCCGTCCCCGCACAGGACCCGGAAATCGAACCATGCCGCCTCCCGTGCCAGGCCCCGCACCGGGATGGGACGTCCCTCCACCTCCACGCTGCCGGTCCCCGGGGCGTCTTCCCCGGCCAGGGCGCGGAAGGTGTCCGCCATCCGGGTCTCGGCGGCGGTGTCCGCCGGCACCTGATAGACCCCTTCCTCGGGCAGGGCCCGCAGCCGGTAATCGCAGCCGTCCGCCAGGTGGAAGACCGTGAGCTGCTCCTGGATGAGGCGGATGGCGGGCAGGAAGCGTTCCCGTTGCAGCCCGTCCTGATACAGGGCCTCCGGCGGCAGATTGGAGGTGGTCACCAGGGTGACCCCCTGGGCCAGCAGCCCGTACAGCAGGCGGTCCAGGATCATGGCATCGGTGATGTCCGAGACGAAGAACTCGTCCAGGCACAGCACCCGCGCCCGGGCCATGCGGCGGGTGACCAGTGCCAACGGGTCCGGCTGGTCCTTCAGGGTGGCCAGCTCTGCGTGGACTTGCTGCATGAAGCGGTAGAAATGCAGCCGCAGCTTGTCCTCGAAGGGCAATTGCTCAAAGAAACGGTCCATCAGCAGGGTCTTGCCCCGGCCCACGCCACCCCAGAGGTAGAGCCCGCGCACCGCCGGGGCGGGGGTCTCCCGCGTGAACCAGCGGCCGATGCCGCGCCGCGGCGCCTGCCTCTCCCCGCACAGGGCATCGCGGATCCGCTGCAGCTGCCCCCAGGCCCGTTCCTGGGCCGGATCCAGGATCCGCTGCGGATGGGTCGCGGGGGGGCGGTGTTGCGGGCTGGATGATGACATATAGCGGCGTTTTCAACCGGTTGGTGTGGGGTGATCAGTCCTAAGCATAACCCGATCCGTGCGTCATTTCCGACCCCGGTGCGGGGATGAGTGTCGACGGTTTTGCCCCGCAGCAGCATCCATCCCGGTGTGCCGGTGTTGATCCGGGGCACTGTTCAGGGCCGGGCCCGCGGGGGTAGCATTGGTTACATCGCCTCTTTTCAGTCCAACGAGCCACGCACCATGACGCAACGCCCGGAATCCGAACTGCGCACCCTGCTGGAACAGCCCATGCCCGATGCCGAGGGGCATTTCGGCCCCTATGGCGGGCAGGCGGTGCCGCCGCAACTCAAGGCCATCATGGACGACATCGCCCGGGCCTATCTCGCCATCCGCGAGACCCGGGCCTATCAGGAGGAGCTGGCGGAGCTGCACCGCCACTACGTGGGCCGGCCGAGCCCCATCTACCACGCGCGGCGCCTGAGCGCCCACTGCGGCGGCCGGGCGGAGATCCATCTCAAGCGCGAGGACCTGAACCACACCGGCGCCCACAAGATCAATCACGCCCTGGGGGAGGCCCTGCTGGCCAAGCACATGGGCAAGACCAAGGTCATCGCCGAAACCGGCGCGGGGCAGCACGGCGTGGCCATGGCCACTGCCTGTGCCCTGGTGGGGCTGCCCTGTGAGATCCATATGGGCGAGGTGGATATCGAAAAGGAACATCCCAATGTCACCAAGATGAAGATCCTGGGGGCGGATCTCATCCCCGTGGACCGGGGCACCCGCACCCTGAAGGACGCCGTGGACAGCGCCTTCGAGGAGTACATGAAGGATCCGGATCATTTCTTCTATGCCATCGGCTCTGTGGTGGGTCCCCATCCCTTCCCCATGATGGTGCGGGACTTCCAGTCGGTGGTGGGCCGGGAGGCCCGGGCGCAGTTCCTGGAGGCCCACGGGCGGCTGCCGGATTGCGTGGTGGCCTGCGTGGGGGGCGGCTCCAATGCCCTGGGCCTGTTCAGCGGCTTTCTCACGGACCTGGAGGTGGAACTGGTGGGGGTGGAGCCCTGCGGCCGCGGCCTGGGTCTGGGGGATCATGCCGCCACCCTGACCTACGGTCAGCCGGGGACCATGCACGGCTTCCATTCCTACATGCTCCAGGACGAGGGGGGCGAGCCGCAGCCGGTGTACTCCATCGCCTCGGGCCTGGACTATCCCTCCGTGGGGCCGCAGCACGCCTATCTCAAGGATATCGGCCGCGCCCGCTACCATGCGGTGGACGACAACGCCTGCCTGGAGGCCTTCCTGGAGCTCTCGCGCCTGGAGGGGATCATCCCCGCCCTGGAGTCGGCCCATGCCCTGGCCTGGGTCATGCGCGCGGCGGAGAAGGCCGACCCCGGTACCCGTTTCCTGGTGAACCTCTCCGGGCGGGGGGACAAGGATGCCGATTTCGTGGCCCGGCGGCTCAAGCTCTGAGCCCCGGACCGGGGTGGCGCCGCCGCCCCGGTCCTAGAGCCGACCCTGGCGCTGGCGCCGGGTGCGCAGGCGGTCGATGTCGGCGTAGTGGCGGCCGGCGCAGTAGTCGATCTTCCAGAAGTGCAGGAGATTGAGCAGGCGGCGCAACAGGCAATGGCCCCGGTGTCCCTCGATGCACAGGCGGTAGGCCCTGCCCGCCAGGGATTCCTTCCATTCCGGGGTGTCTGGGGCTTCCTGGGACATGTCGGGCGGCTCGGGATGGGGCGTCGGCTGGGGTTGCCAGGCTAATCCCCGCCCCCCGCGGGGTCAAGCGCGGGGGGCGGGGAGGGCCGGGATCAGGCGGTGGTCAGGGCCTGCAGCAGCCGGTCCATGCGTTCCTGGAAACGCGCCTGCTGCTCCGTGGATGCATCCCGGAAGCGGCTGTCCTGTTCATTCAGGGTCTGCAGCAGCCGGCCCGCGGATGCCCGGGCCTGTTCCAGGAACTGCACCTCCGGGCGGTCGAAGCGTTCCGCCAGGGTCTCCAGGTATTGCCCCAGCCGCTGTCCCGGGGCCTGGGGGGTCTCCAGCTGCCGGGTCTGCTCATAGCGGCTGGCCAGGCTGTACTGCTCCGTGCGGGTCATATCCAGGCGCATCCCGGCGAGTTCACCGCCGTCGAAACGCAGATCGTCCACCCGGGCGAAGGCGGCCTGGATGTCGCCGTTGAAGAACTCCCCGGCCAGGCCGGTCACGTCCTGCACCAGGGCCTGGATGGCCTGGCGTTCCCCCTCGTCCAGTTCCCCCTGTACGGAGAAGCGGTAGCCGGTCTCCTGATAGCGGCTCACGTCCAGCCAGGCGGCGGAATCCCCGCCCCGGGCCATGGCCCCGGCCTGGAGCTGGCTCCCCTCCTGGTGGCGGAAACGGATGCGCACCTGGTCCCCGTCCCGGGTGGTGAGGGCCAGGTCCAGGCTGCGGGCCTGTTGATAGCGTTCCGCCATCTGCAGGGTGGTGGCGGCGGCCGGGGCCGGGGACTCCGGCATCCGGGGGAGGGCATCCAGGGCCTCAAGGGTGAGGCGTTCGGTCCGGTCCACGTCCCCGGCGATGCGGCCGTTGAGCAGGTCCAGTCCGGCGAGGATCTCCCGGGCGTCGGCGAATCCCTTCTCCACACCCCGCAGGGCAGCTTCGCGCAGGGATTGGATGTCCGCCTCCGAGGCCCCGCGGGAACGGGCGCTGACGAGCCCCGTCTCGACAAATCCGGCGATGCGCCGGGAGACCTTTTCCGGCGTGAAGTCGTCCGGGTTCAGGCGTTTGAGCCCGGCGGTGTCCATTTGCGGGATCTCTGCCGCGAGCTGATTCAGGATGCGGTTCTGGACCAGGGGAAGACCGTGTTTCGCACCGTTTCCGGGGGCGGGATCGGGGCCTTTCGGTCCACCGCGAAGGCCCGGAAGGCCGGTGTCCAGCAGTGAGGAGGGGAGGGAGGGGATCATGGCGGCGACTCCTGCACGGGGGGCGTGGGCAGGATATCGGCCGGCCTGAAACCTTTTTGAGGGGGTCCCGACGGACGGTACGGCCGGGACCCGGCCCTCAGGGCATGAGCCGCTGGATATCCCAGCCGTCCTGGTTGCGGGTATAGAGGAAACGGTCGTGCAGGCGGTTCTCCCGCCCCTGCCAGAACTCCAGGCGCCGGGGCACCAGGCGGTAGCCGATCCAGTGGGGGGGACGGGGTACCGGCCCCTCGGGATACTGCCGGCGCACCGTCTCCAGGCGCTGCTCCAGGGCCTCCCGGCTGTCGATGGGGGCGCTCTGCCAGGAGGCGGCGGCCGCCAGCCGGCTCTCCCGGGGGCGGCTGTGGAAATAGGCCTCCGCATCCGCCTCCGGCAGGCGCTCCACCTGGCCCTCCACCCGGATCTGGCGCTCCAGGGGGGCCCAGAAGAAGAGCAGGGTGGCGGCGGGGTTCTCCGCCAGCTGTCGCCCCTTGGGGCTGTCATCGCTGGAGTACCAGCACAGGCCGCGGGTGTCCACGTGCTTGAGCAGCACGGCCCGGGCATGGGGCTGGCCCTGGGCATCGGCGGTGGCCAGCACCATGGCGGTGGCATCCGGCAGGTGGGCGGCATCCTCCAGCCAGCGGCCCAGCTGCTCCAGGGGATCGGCGGAAAGCGCCGCCCTGCGCAGGCTGCCACGGGTGTAGCTGCGGCGGGTCTGGCGGTGGTCGATGTCCGCCATGGCCTCAGGCCCCCCGGCCCAGGATCTGGTCGGCGGCGATGACCCCGGAGAGGATGGAGGGGGGCACGCCGGGTCCCGGCACCGTGAGCTGGCCGGCGTAGAGGAGGTTTTCCACCTTGCGGTTGCGCATGCGCGGCTTGAGCACGGCGGTCTGGGTGAGGATGTTGGCCAGGCCGTAGGCGTTGCCCTTGAAGGCGTGGTATTCCTCGTCAAAATTGCGGTGGGCATAGGAGCGGGAGAAGACCAGGTGATCCCGGATGGGCTGGTCCAGCACCGCCTCCAGCCGGTCCAGCACCTGATCCTGGTAATGACGCCGCACCTCCGGGGTGTCCTCCAGGCCGGTGGCCACCGGGATCAGCACCATGAGGTTCTCCTGGCCCTCGGGGGCCACGGAGGGATCGGTCTTGGAGGTGGCGCTGACGTAGAGGCAGGGATCGCTGGGCCAGCGCGGGTTGCCGTAGATCTCCCCGGCGTGGGTCTCGAAGTCGGTGTCAAACAGCAGGGTATGGTGGCGCAGTCCCTCCACGGGCCGGTCCACCCCCATGTAGTAGATCAGGGAGGAGGGGGACAGGGTGCGTTTCTCCCAGTAGCGGCGGCTGTAGTTGCGCGCCGCCTCGGGCAGCAGATCCTGCTCCACGTGGTGATAGTCCCCGGCGCCGATGACCTGGTCCGCCTCCAGGCGGCCCTGATCGGTGTCCACGGCCACGGCACGGTCGCCCTGGAGCTGGATGCCGGTGGCCTCGGTGCCGAAGAGGAAGCGGGCCCCCATCTCCTCGGCCAGCTGCTGCATGGCCTTCACCAGTTCGTACATGCCCCCCATGGGGTACCAGGTGCCCAGCTTCAGGTCGCCGTAGTTCATGAGGCTGTACAGGGCCGGGGTGGTCTTGCCGGTGCCCCCCAGAAAGAGGATGGGGAATTCCAGCATGCGGTGCAGCCGGGGGTTCTTGAAAAAGCGCTGCACATGGCTGCGGTAGGAACGCAGCAGGTGCATGGACGTGAGATAGCGCAGCAGCCGGGGCTGGGCGAATTCCGCCAGGGACAGGCAGGGCTTGTTGGCGAACTCGCCGATGCCCACCTTGTACTTGATCTCCGCTTCCGCCAGGAAGCGCTCCAGCTGGAAGCCGGCGCCAGGTTCCATGGATTCGAACAGCCGCACCGTGTCCTCCACCCGGGCGGGGATCTCCACGTGGTCGTCCCGGCCGAAGTAGATGCGGTAGGCGGGATCCAGGCGTTCCAGCTGGAAATAGTCCGTGGCCTTGCGGCCGAAGTCGGCGAAGAAGCGGTCGATAACATCGGGCATCCAGTACCAGCTGGGCCCCATGTCGTAGGTGAAGCCCCTGGCGGAGAACTGGCGCGCCCGCCCCCCGGGGCCGTCGTGGCGTTCCACCACGGTCACGTCCATGCCCTCCCGGGCCAGGGTGGCGGCGGCGGCCAGGCCGGCGAAGCCGGCACCGATGATGACGATCTTGTGGTTTTTCATGGGAATGTTGGGAAAGCGGTCGGTGAGCGAGCAAATTACTCTGGTATCGCCGCCCCTGGCAAGCAGGGTCGGCGGGACTGGCATCCGCCCCGGGATGCGGGCACAATCCGCTGCGCCTGGATCCGAACCGTGCGATGCCCATGCCCGATATTGTGGTGATGTTCTTCCTGCTCGGCCTGGTGGCCGGTCTGCTCAAGTCCGACCTGACCATCCCCCGTGCCGCTTACGACACCCTGAGCCTCCTGCTGATGCTCACCATCGGCCTCAAGGGGGGCATGGCGCTGCATGGCAATGTCAGTCTGTCGGTGATCCTGGAGCTTCTGGCCGTGGCGGCCCTGGGGGGGCTGATCCCGCTGCTGCTGATGCCGGTGCTGCGCCGCGTGGTCCGGCTGCCGGCGGCGGACAGCGCCAGCCTGGCGGCCCATTACGGCTCGGTGAGTGCCGGGACCTTCGCCGTGGCCCTGGCCTTTGCCGAGGGGCTGGATCTGTCCATCGGTCCCGAGGTCACTTTGTATCTGGTGATGATGGAGCTGCCGGCCATCGTAGTGGCCATCATCCTCCACCGGGTGTACAGCGGGGACCGTGCCGGCGGCAGCCTGCGGGGGCTGTGGCACGAGACCCTCACCAATCGCGGGGTGATCCTGCTGGTGGGGGGGGTCATCATCGGCCTGCTCTACGGCCCCATGGAGGGATCGAAGGTGACCGATCTCTTTACCGGTGCCTTCAAGGGGGTGCTGGCCCTGTTCCTGCTGGAGATGGGGCTGACCGCCGCCGAGACCCTGCGCCCGTTCCCCTGGCGTCGCTGGCGGCTGGTGGCCTTCGCCCTGACGGCCCCCTTTGTGCTGGCAACCCTGGGGTTGGTGACGGGCCTGCTGCTGGGGCTGCCCGCGGGCTCCCTGCTCATCCTCACGGCCCTGGCCGCCAGTGCCTCCTATATCGCCGCCCCGGCGGCCATCCGCGCCGCCATCCCCGACGCCGATATCGGCCTGGCCATGCTGGCCTCCCTGGGGCTCACCTTCCCCCTGAACGTGATCCTGGGGATCCCGCTGTATCACCGGGTGATGCAGGCCCTGGGGGTGGGTTGAGGGGTCGGGGCGTGCCCATCCGGGGCGTCATCCCGGTCGGCCTCCTGGATGGGGTATGATGCCCCCATCATCCAAATCCCGCTGAAGACATGAACACCCTCTCGCAATGCATCGCCCGGGAACTGGGCGTGAACGCCGCCCAGGTGGAGGCGGCCGTGGGGCTTTTGGACGACGGCGCCACCGTGCCCTTCGTGGCCCGCTATCGCAAGGAGGCCACCGGCGGCCTGGACGATGCCCAGTTGCGGCATCTGGAGGAGCGCCTCACCTACCTGCGGGAGCTGGAGGCGCGGCGACAGGTGGTGCTCAAGGCCATCGAGGAGCAGGGCAAGCTCACCCCGGAGCTGGCCGAGGCCATCCGCGGGGCGGAGACCAAGACCCGGCTGGAGGATCTCTACCGCCCCTACATGAAAAAGCGCCGCACCAAGGCGCAGATCGCCCGGGAACAGGGACTGGAACCCCTGCTGGATGCCCTGCTGGAGGATCCCTCCCGGGATCCCCAGACCCTGGCGATGGACTACGTCCGGGACGATCTGGATGGGGATGCGGCCATGGAGGGTGCGGGCCAGATCTTCATGGAGCGCATCGGCGAGGATGCGGATCTCATCGCCGAGCTGCGGGACTACGGCTGGGAGCACGGCCACCTGGTGAGCCGGGTGGTGGAGGGTAAGGAGCAGGAGGGGGCCCGCTTCCGGGACTACTTCGACCATGCCGAACCCCTGAAGGGGGTTCCGTCCCACCGGGCCCTGGCCATGTTCCGCGGCCAGGCCGAGGAGGTGCTGCGCCTGGAGGTGGTGTGGAGTGCGGCCCAGGCCCGGGGGGAGACCTCCGATGCCCCGTCCCCGGGGGAGGCGGCCATCGCCCGGCGCTTCGCCCTGGCGGACCAGGGACGCCCGGCGGATGCCTGGCTTGCCCGCTATGCCCGCCTGGCCTGGCGGGCCAAGCTCTCCGTCCATCTGGATGTGGCCCTCAAGCGCCACCTGCGGGAGCGTGCGGAGGAGGAGGGCATCCGGGTCTTTGGCGCCAATCTCCAGGACCTGCTGCTGGCGGCCCCGGCCGGGGGCCGGCCCACCCTGGGGCTGGATCCGGGCCTGCGCACCGGGGTGAAGGTGGTGGTGGTGGACGCCGCCGGGGCGGTGGCGGCCACGGACACCGTCCACCCCTTCGCGCCGAAGAAACGCTACGACGAGGCCATCCACACCCTGGCGCAGCTGGCCGCCCGCCACCGGGTGGAGCTGGTGGCCATCGGCAATGGCACCGCCTCGCGGGAGACCGACGCCCTGGTGGCGGAGCTGATGCGCCGTCATCCGGAACTGGGCCTGACCCGGGTGATGGTGTCCGAGGCGGGGGCCTCGGTGTACTCCGCCTCGGAGGCCGCCTCCCGGGAGCTGCCGGAACTGGACGTCTCCCTGCGCGGGGCGGTGTCCATCGCCCGGCGCCTGCAGGACCCCCTGGCGGAGCTGGTGAAGATCGAACCCAAGGCCATCGGCGTGGGCCAGTACCAGCACGACGTGAACCAGACCCATCTGGCGCGCAAGCTGGATGCGGTGGTGGAGGACTGCGTCAACGCCGTGGGGGTGGATGTGAACACCGCCTCGGTCCCCCTGCTGGCCCGGGTCTCCGGCCTGGGCCCGGGGCTGGCGGAGAACATCGTGCGCCATCGCAGCGAGCAGGGTCGCTTTTGCACCCGGGCCGACCTGCGGGCGGTGCCGCGCCTGGGGGACAAGGCCTTCGAACAGGCGGCGGGGTTTTTGCGCATCCCCGCCGGGGACGATCCCCTGGATGCCTCCGCCGTGCACCCGGAGGCCTATCCGGTGGTGCGGCGTATCATGGAGCGCACCGGACGCGGCGTGCGCGAGCTCATCGGCGACGAATCCTTCCTGGCCACCCTGGACCCGGCCGCCTTCACCGACGACCACTTCGGCGAGCCCACGGTGCGGGACATCCTCTCCGAACTGGCCAAGCCGGGCCGGGATCCCCGGCCGGAGTTCCGCACCGCCGCCTTCCGCGAGGGGGTGGAGACCCTGGAGGACCTGAGCCCCGGCATGGTCCTGGAGGGGACGGTGACCAACGTGGCCAACTTCGGGGCCTTTGTGGACATCGGCGTGCATCAGGACGGCCTGGTGCACATCTCCGCCCTGGCCGAGCGCTTCGTGCGGGATCCCCGGGACGTGGTGCGGGCCGGCGACGTGGTGAAGGTGAAGGTCATGGAGGTGGATCTGGAGCGCCGCCGCATCGCCCTGACCATGCGCCTGGGGGATGAGCCGGGGGCGCGCGGGGCGTCCTCCGGTCCCGCTGCCGGGAAGCGGAATCAGGGGGATTCCCGCCGGGATCAGGGCAAGGCCTCAGGCAAGGGGGGGCGGCACCGGAAATCCCGGGAGGAGCCCCGCCCCGAGGGGGCCCTGGCCGCGGCCCTGAAGGCGGCGGTGGACAAGGGCTGAGGGGGCGTCCGGGGGCGGCATGCACGAGGTGTCGCTGGCCCGGGAGATCCTCCGCATCCTCCAGGAACAGGCCCGGATGCAGGGATTCGGGCGGGTCCACCGGGTGCACCTGGAGTTGGGGCCCCTGAGCTGCGTCGACCCCGAGGCCCTGATCTTCGCCTTCGAGGCCGTCACCGCCGACACCCTGGCGCGGGGGGCGCGCCTGGAGCTGCACCGTCCGCCGGCCCGGGGGACTTGTCGCCACTGCGGTCACGGGTACACCATGGATTCCCTCGTGACCCCCTGTCCCCGCTGCGGCGGGCCGGGCCGGATCCTGAGCGGTCTGGAGATGCGGGTGCGGGACCTGGAGGTGAGCGGGGGACATGCGGGGACATCGAGGGAGGGCTGAAGCATGTGCACCACCTGTGGCTGTGACGATCATTCCCCCCTTCGCATCGACGGGGGGTCCCTCCATCCCCACGGGCAGGGACAGGCCCACGCTGCCGGGCAGCGGGAGAGGCGCAGCATCCCCGTGGAGGCGGATCTGCTGGCGCGCAACGACGCCCATGCCCGGGCCAACCGGGAACGCTTCGACAGCGCGCGGGTGCGGGCCCTGAACCTGGTGTCCAGCCCCGGCTCCGGCAAGACGGCCCTGCTGGTGGCCACCCTGGAGCGCCTTTCAGGAGAGATCCCGCTGGCGGTGATCGAGGGGGATCAGGAGACCCAGCGGGATGCCGACCGCATCCGCGCCACCGGCGTGGCGGCGGTGCAGATCAATACCGGCAAGGGCTGCCATCTGGACGCCCACGGCGTGGGGCATGCCTGCGATCACCTGGACCTGCGCGAGGACGGCCTGCTGTTCATCGAGAACGTGGGCAACCTGGTCTGTCCCGCCGCCTTCGATCTGGGGGCCCATCATCGTGTGCTGGTGCTCTCGGTCACCGAGGGGGACGACAAGCCCTTCAAGTATCCGGATATGTTCCGCACGGCCGACGCCCTGGTGATCAACAAGCTGGACCTGCTGCCCCACGTGGATTTTGACTTGGCGGCCTGTGAGGCCCAGGCCCTGCGCCTGAACCCGGACATGGTCATCTTCCGCCTCTCGGCGCGCACGGGGGAGGGGCTGGAGGCCTGGATGGACTGGCTGTGTGCCGGTCGGCCGCAGGCGCAGCAGGCCGACGACCGGGACGAAGACGAACTGGAGACCCTGCGCCGCCGTGTCGCCGAACTGGAGGCCCGCCTGCAGCGGGCCGGCCTCATGTCCTCCTGAGGGTGCTGTCATGGCAGCGAGCGGCGAGCGCCTGCAGCTGATCCTCCAGGGACGGGTCCAGGGGGTGGGGCTGCGCCCCTTCGTGCAGGCCCTGGCCCGGGAACTGAGACTCTCGGGCTGGGCGCGCAACCGCGGGGATCAGGTGGAACTGGAGGTGCAGGGGCCGCGGCCGGCCCTGGAGACCTTCATCCAGCGTCTGCTGCAGCACCCGCCCCCGGGGGCGCGGGTGGAGACCCTGCTGCGCCGCAGCGTGCCTCCCGGGGGGGATCCGTCCGGTTTCCGCCTTCTGGAGAGTGCCCCCGGGGCCATCACCCGGGGGGCCGGTGTGGACCGGGCCGTGTGCGGGGACTGCCTGGCGGAACTCTTCGATCCGGGGAACCGGCGCTATCGCCATCCCTTCATCCACTGCACCCGCTGTGGTCCGCGCTATACCCTGATCACCGGCCTGCCCTACGACCGTGTCCGCACCACCCAGGTGGACTTCCCGCCCTGTGCGGCCTGTGCAGCGGAATACGCCGATCCCGGGGACCGGCGCTGCCATGCCCAGACCCTGGCCTGTCCCGGCTGCGGTCCGCAGCTGCAGCTGTACGATGCCCATGGTCAGGCCATCCCCTGTGAGGACCCCGTGGGGGCAGCGGTGGCGCGGCTTGCGGAGGGGGCGATCCTGGCCCTCAAGGGGGTGGGGGGATACCAGCTGCTGTGCAACGCCCGGGACGCCGGGGCGGTGGCGCGCCTGCGCCAGCGCAAACAGCGTCCCGTCCAGCCCATGGCGCTGATGGCGGCGGGCAGCGCCTCCCTGGAGGCGGTGGCGGACGTGGGCCCGGCGCGGATGCGGGGGCTGCTGGAGGATCCGGCCCGGCCCATCGTGCTGCTGGAGAAGGCACCGGGGGCGGATACGGCCCTGCCGGGGGTGGCACCGGGGGTGCCCTGGCTGGGGGCCATGCTCCCCGCCAGCCCCCTGCATTATCTGCTGTTCCACGAGGCGGCGGGCCGGCCCGCGGGCACGGACTGGCTGCAGGCAGCGCAGGGGCTGCTGCTGGTGTACACCTCCGGCAACCCCCACGGGGAGCCCCCGCTGCTGGAGGATGGGGCGGCCCGGGAACGCCTGGGGGGGGTGGCGGATCTCTTCCTCGGCCATGACCGACCCATCCGCCACCGGGCCGACGACAGTGTCGTGCAGTTGCGGGGGGCCCAGCGGGTGATGGTGCGCCGCGCCCGGGGCTACGCCCCGGAGCCGCTGCGGCTGCCGGCGGAGGGGCCCTCGGTGCTGGCCCTGGGGGGGGCGCTGAAGAACACCTTCTGCCTGACCCGGGGCGACCGGGCCTTTGTTTCCCCCCATCAGGGGGATCTGGATACCCCGGAGGCCTGCCGGGCCCTGGAACGGGCGGTACGGGACACCCTGGACCTGCTGCAGGGGGTCCCCGGGCTCATCGCCTGCGATCTGCATCCGGATTTCTTCAGCACACGCCTGGCGGTGCGCCTGGCCAACGAACGGGGCGTGCCGCTGCTGGCGGTACAGCATCATCATGCCCATCTGGCGGCGGTGCAGGCGGAGCACCATCTGGACGGGCCCCTGCTGGGGCTGGCCCTGGACGGTTACGGGATGGGCACCGACGGCGGCGCCTGGGGGGGTGAACTCCTGTGGCTGGGGGGTGCGGACTTCCGGCGCCTGGGGCATCTGCGTCCCCTGGCCCTGCCCGGTGGGGACCGGGCCGCCAGCCAGCCCTGGCGCATGGGGGCCTCGGCCCTGCACGCCCTGGGCCGGGGCGGGGAGATCCCGGGGCGCTTCAGCGGCCAGCACCTGGCGCCTGAGATCCGCCGGCTCCTGCATCGGGGCGTGGGGTATCCCGAGACCACCAGCCTGGGGCGGCTCTTCGATGCCGCAGCGGGGCTTTTGGGGGTGCTGGAGGTCTCCGGGTACGAGGGGGAGGCGGCCCTGCGC
>NZ_NRSK01000012.1 GCF_016584115.1 Ectothiorhodospira mobilis | reverse complement strand
GCCCCCAGCGCGCCCCCCCCGGCCGGGGTGGTGGGCGGGGTGGGGTTGAGGGTGAGGATCAGCTCGTTGCCGCGGCTGCGGGTGTCGTAGCCCACCAGGCGCACCAGGTTGAATACCAGCCGCGTGCGGTCGGGGGTCTCGGCGATGTGCACGGAGCGGGTGAGGCCGGTCTCCACCTCCTGGCGGCGTGTGTCCAGGGCGGAACGGGCGCCGCGCAGGTCCAGGGCCAGGCGCGGCGGGTCGTCGATGGTGAAGCCCTCGGGCTGCGGCGGCGGCCCGGAGAAGCGCAGCACCACCTGCAGCCGGTCGCCGGGCAGGGTGTTGTAGACGATCTCCTCCAGGGCGGGTGTGGCGGCGCCGGCGCCCTGCCACCCCAGGGCCAGCAGGCACAGGGCCAGGATCCGGCCCAGGGATCGGGCCTGGGGCCTGGGGCGGTGTCCCCGGGGGCCGGGGGTCCGGGGCTGCGGGCGTCTCGGGGTCGCCTGTGTCATCGGGTCGTTCCTCGTTGCCTATTCGCTGAGCGCGACGGTGGTCTCGCGCTCCTTGTAGCCGCCGAAACCGTCCGGCACGATTTCGGTGAGTTGAATGCCGGTCGGGGTGATGGTCTCGATCCGGCCGTGGTTCTGCCCCATGTAGTTGCCCTCGCGCACCCGCAGGATGACCCCCTCGGGGGTGCGGATCAGGGCCCAGCGGGTGCCTTCCTGTTCCAGGGTGCCCACCATGCGCAGGCTGTCCAGGGGGAACTGTTCCAGGAATTCCTTGGGCCGGTCGGGGTCGATGGAGACATCGTCTTCCCCCATCCCCGGGCGCGCGTCCACCTCGGCCTCCACCGCGGAGGGATCGAAGGGGTCGCGTTCGTGTCCGGGATAGGTGAAGGTTTCCTGGGGTTCCACCTCGGGGATGGGCTCGATGCCGCCGCCGGGGCGCTGTTTGATACGTTCGGCGTAGGCCTCCAGGTCGGACAGGTCCTGGCCGCAGCCGGCCAGCAGTGCCGTCAGCAGGCAGACGGCCGCCGCGCGCGGCCGGTATCGGGCGGGTGCCGTGCGCTTGGGATCAGGCATCGTTGTCTTCCAGGTACCGGTAGGTCTTGGCGGTGGCCTCCATCACGAGCCGCGCGGCGTCCTGCTCGGGTTGCAGGCTGATGTCGTGGATGGTGACGATGCGGGGCAGGGCGGCGACGCCGCTGGTGAAGTGGGCCATCTCCTCGTAGCTGCCCTTCATGCGCAGCCGGATGGGTTTCTCGGCGTAGAACCCCCGGGGGTTTTCTGCCTCGGGGCGGAAGAGGTCGATCTCCAGGCCGGCGGAGAGGGCGGTCTGGGAGATGTCCACCAGCAGGTTGGGGATCTCGGTCTGGCTGGGGAGCTGGCGCAGCATGGTGCCGAAACGGCGCTGCATCTCCGCCAGTTGCGCCTTGTAGGCATCCAGGTTGGCGGCGCGGCGCTGGCGGGTCTCGAACTGCTGGCGCAGCTGGGGTTCCCGCGCCTGGGCCTGATCCAGGCGCTGCAGCTGGTTTTTGGTGTCGAACCAGTAGCCGGCGCCGATGAGGGCGGCGGCCAGTACCACCAGTACGAGGATGCGCGCGGGCAGGGGGGCGCTGCCGATGGTCTTGAGGTCGATGTTGTTCAGGTCGTTGAGATCCAGGCTGCCCAGGTTCATTGCGCGGCCTCCCCGTTGTCCTCGGCGGGGGCGGCCTGGGGTACGGTCAGCCGGAAATCGCTGAGCCGGACGCCGTCCGCCTCCCGGGTCTCGATCACCTGCAGCGTGGGCTCGCCGAACCAGGGCGATGCCTCCAGATTACGCATGAAGGCGGAGACGCGGGCGTTGGATTCGGCCCGTCCCGCCAGCTCCAGGTTCATGCCCCGCTGGGTGAGGCGGGTGAGGTAGGTGCCGTCGGGCAGGGTGTTGACGATCTCGTCGAACAGGCGCACCGCCAGGGGCCGTCTGGCCTGCAGCTCCTGGATGATGGTCATGCGGTCCAGCAGGGCCTGGCGGGTGGCCTCCAGGTCGCGGATCTCGCGGATCTGACGGTCCAGGATGCGGATCTCGTTCTCCAGGTAGGTGTTGCGGCGTTCCTGGTAGCCGATCTGGGCGTTGATGGTGATGTGGGTGAGGAAGATCCCCACCAGGCAGGCCAGGCCCACCAGCACCGCCAGCACGGTGAATTCCTTCTGCTGCTCCTTGCGCTGCTGTTCCCGCCAGGGGAGCAGGTTGATGTGGGACATCAGTCGAAGCTCCTCAGGGCCAGGCCGCAGGCGATCATCAGGGCGGGGGCGTCGTTGCTCAGGCGCTGCGGGTTGATGCGCGAGTGCAGCCCCATGAGGCCGAAGGGGTTGGCGATGCGGGTGGGGGTGCCCACCCGTGCCTCGATCTGCTCGTCCACGCCGGGGATGGCGGCACAGCCACCGGCCAGGATCAGCTGCGCCACCCGGTCGTGGGGGCTGGCGGCGAAGAAGAACTGGAGGAAGCGGTTCACCTGCTGGGCCATGGTCTCCTTGAAGGGTTCCAGCACCTCGGGGAGGTAGTCGTCGGGGAGGCCGCCCTCCTTCTTGGCCATGCCCGCCTCCTCGTAGGAGAGGCCGTACTTGCGCATGATCTCCTCGGTGAGCTGCTTGCCGCCGAAGGCCTGCTCCCGGGTATAGATGAGCCGGCCCTCGTGGAGGATGTTGATGGAGGTCATGGTGGCCCCCACGTCCACCACCGCCACCGGCAGGGGGTCCTCCTCCAGTTCCGGGATCTGCTGCGCCACCAGGGCGAAGCTGTGTTCGATGGCATAGGCCTCCACGTCCATCACCCGGGGGGTGAGGCCCGCCAGTTCGGCGGCGGCCACGCGCATCTCCACGTTCTCGCTGCGGGAGGCCGAGAGCAGCACCTCCACCGTGTCGGGTCCCTTGGGGCTGGGGCCGATCACCTCGAAGTCCAGATTCACCTCCTCCAGCGCGTAGGGGATGTACTGGTCCGCCTCCACCTGGATCTGGCTCTCCAGTTCGTCCGGCTTGAGGCCGGCGGGCATGTTGATGGTCTTGGTGATGACGGCGGAGGAGGGCACCGCCATGGCGCAGTGGCGGTTCTTGGATCCGCAGCGCC
Organism: Ectothiorhodospira mobilis; assembly: GCF_016584115.1. Classification (GTDB taxonomy): domain Bacteria; phylum Pseudomonadota; class Gammaproteobacteria; order Ectothiorhodospirales; family Ectothiorhodospiraceae; genus Ectothiorhodospira; species Ectothiorhodospira mobilis. Next base: position 74,197 of record NZ_NRSK01000012.1, on the reverse strand, counting down.
GGTAGGCCTTCTTGATGGCCTCCCCCACGGCCTCCACCTCCTGGATGTTCTTCTCCACCACGGCGTTGCCGGGCAGGGGCTCCACGGCGTAGGCCTCGACGCGGTACGGGGGGGCATTGCCGCCCAGTTCGACCAGTTTGACGGAGGTGGAACTGATGTCGATCCCGATGAGCGGCGGTCGCTTGCGGCTGAATCCGAGCACGGTGACCCCTGATGTGTTTGCGGCCTGTGGGGCGGGTCGCTTACTATTTTCAGCAGATACTAGACGCAAGCCCCGGGAATTACTACCTGGGTCCCGGAAGAATTGTCCCGCCTGTCACAGGTGCTCCGAGCAGTGGCCGTCCCCGACCGACGACCGTTCCCATCCTACGGGCCTTCCTGATGAAACGTATTGCCGGCATCCTCCGCCTCCTGCTCACCGGCGCCCTGGTGGCCTTGCTCCTGGGGGTGCTGGGGGTGGCCGGGGCCTATCTCTATGTGTCCCCGCGCCTGCCGGATGTGGACACCCTGCGGGAGATCCGCCTGCAGGTACCCTTGCGGGTGTACAGCCGGGACGGGGCGCTGATGGCCGAGTACGGCACCAAGCGGCGGGACCCTGTGGCCATCGGGGATGTGCCGCAGCGGATGCGCCAGGCCTTCCTGGCGGCGGAGGACGACCGTTTTGAACACCATCCGGGGGTGGATTTCATGGGCCTGACCCGGGCCGCCCTCAACCTGCTGCTCACCGGTGAGAAGAGCCAGGGGGGCAGTACCATCACCATGCAGGTGGCGCGCAACTTCTTCCTGGAACGGGAGAAGACCTATGAGCGCAAGATCATCGAGATCTTCCTGGCCCTGCGCATGGAGCAGGTGCTGAGCAAGGACGAGATCCTGGAACTCTATCTCAACAAGATCTACCTGGGTCACCGGGCCTATGGGGTGAAGGCCGCGGCGCGGATCTACTATGGCGTGGACCTGGATGCACTGACCCTGCCCCAGGTGGCCATGATCGCGGGGCTGCCCCAGGCCCCCTCCGCCGCCAACCCCATCACCGACCCGCAGCGGGCGCGGGCGCGGCGCAACTATGTCCTGGGCCGGATGCACGACCTGGGCTTCATCTCCGCGCAGGAGTATGAGCAGGCCCGGGCCGCCCCGGTGACGGCCGAGCTGCACCGGCTGCAGGTGGAGGCGGGGGCGGAATACCTGGCGGAGATGGTGCGCCAGGAGATGGTGGCCCGCTATGGCGAACAGGCCTATACCGGGGGATACCGCGTATACACCACCGTGGAAGCCCATCTGCAGCGGCAGGCGGAGGCGGCCCTGCGCCGCGGGCTTTTGGCCTATGACCGCCGCCACGGTTATCGTGGTCCCGAGGGGCATGTGGAGGCGGCCATCCTGGGGGATGCCGCGGCCCTGGAACGGGCCCTGGAGGGCTATTCCACCGTGGCCGGTGGCTTGCTGCCGGGGATCGTCACCGCCGTGGATGCGGATGCGGCCACGGTGTATCTGAAAGGCGGTGAGCGGGTGTCCCTGGAGCGGGACGCCGTGGCCTGGGCCCGCCCCCACCTGAGCCCCTACAGCCGGGGTCCCCGGCCCGATGCGGTGTCGGATGTGCTCACCGCCGGCGACGTGATCCGTCTGCGCCGGGAACCGGATGCGGGCTGGGAATTGTCCCAGGTGCCCGGGGCGCAGGGGGCCCTGGTGGCCCTGGATCCGAGGGACGGGGCGGTGCGGGCCCTGGCGGGCGGTTATGACTACTTCCTGAGCAAGTTCAACCGCGCCACGGATGCCCGGCGTCAGCCCGGCTCCGCCTTCAAACCCTTCATCTATTCCGCCGCCCTGGCCGACGGGTTCTCCCCTGCCAGCGTCATCAACGACGCCCCGGTGGTGCTGGAGGATCTCTCCCTGGACGGGGACTGGCGGCCCAAGAACTACAGCGGCCGTTTCTATGGCCCCACCCGCCTGAGGGAGGCCCTGGTGCATTCCCGCAATCTGGTGTCCATCCGTCTGCTGGACCGGGTGGGCATCGCCGGGACCCGGGCCTTCCTGGAGCGTTTCGGTTTCGATCTGTCACGGCATCCCAAGGGCCTTTCCCTGGCCCTGGGCAGCGGCAGTGTCACCCCCCTGGAGCTGGCCCGGGGCTATACGGTCTTTGCCAACGGGGGGTACCGCGTGGAACCCTGGTTCATCCGGCGCATCGAGGGACCCTACGGCGAGGTGCTGCACGCGGCCGTGCCCCGCCGGGTCTGCCCGCCCCCCTGCCAGGTGCCACGCCAACCGGACCGGCCGCTGGTGACCCTGACGGGTGCGATGCCGCAGACCCCGGAGGCGGATACGCCGGGGTTCATCCCCGCCGAGCGGGTGCTGCCGGCCAGCAACGCCTACCAGATCACCAGCATGCTGCAGGACGTGATCCGCCGTGGCACGGGCCGGCGGGCCCGCTCCCTGGGGCGGTCCGATCTGGCCGGGAAGACGGGCACCACCAACGGCCTGCGGGATGCCTGGTTCAGCGGTTACAACCCGGACCTGGCCGTCACCACCTGGGTGGGCTTCGATGATGACGGCACCCTGGGCCGGGGGGAGACCGGATCTTCCGCGGCCCTGCCCATCTGGATCGACTTCATGGAGGAGGCCCTGGCAGGGGTGCCGGAGCGCACCCTGGAGCCGCCCGAGGGCATGGTGACGGTGCGCATCGACGCCGAAACCGGCGCCCGCGCCACCCGCTACACCGAGGACAGCCTGTTCGAGACCCTGACGCCGCAGCAACTGGAGGCCCTGGAGCGCCAGGCGCTGCCGGAGCCATCCCGGGGCGTGACGCCGGAGCAGATCTTCTGAGCCGTGGCACGGCCGGCGACCCCACCGCGGTGGCGGTCCGGGGATGCGTCGCCGGCCATCGTGCGTGCGGGCGCGCGTTCCACTCATCCGCGAACGGAGGGGCACCATGTCCATCAATGATCTGAGGGTGCGGCAGATGATCGCCGCGGAGGCGGCGCGCATCATCCTGGACGAGGGCGTGGTGGATTATCGCCTGGCCAAGCGCAAGGCCGCGGAGCGCCTGGGGGCGGGGCAGACCCGCAACCTGCCGCGCAACACCGAGATCGAGGCGGCGGTCTTCGAGCGCCAGCGGCTGTTCGAGGACGATGCCAGCCGCCAGCGTCTGCACCATCTGCGCCGGGCGGCGGTGCAGGCCATGCAGCTGCTGGAGCCGTTCCATCCCCGCCTGGTGGGGCCGGTGCTGGCGGGGATCGTCAACGGCCGTGACGAACTCACCCTGCACCTCTTCGCCGACAGTCCGGAGGAGGTGATCTTCTACCTGCAGGACCGGGGGGTCACCTGGCGCAGCGACGAGCGCCGCTACAAGGGGGCCCAGGGGCATGTGGCCTATCCCTGCCTGGAGTTCGGGGCCGACGGTGTGGATGTGGACGCGGTGATCTTCCCCGTGGACGGCATCCGCCAGCCGCCCCCCAGCCCCGTGGACGGACGCCCCATGCGCCGCGCCGATGTGCGCGAGGTGGAGCGGTTGCTGGAGGGTCAGTGATCGTGATACCTCGGCGGATCCCACCGCAGGATCTTCATCGTCCTTATACCTCGGCGGATCCCACCGCAGGATCTTCATCGTCCTTGGGATCGGTCATGTTCTCTGATGGCCTGTGCCAGGTGTCTGCCTACAGCGGACCAGTATCCATGCATACGTTTCTGAACTGAACCTGCGGGCAGGTAGTGTGCATAATCCTCCCTGGGCCAGATCTCCATGACGGATCCAATGGCGCGGGGTAGGGAGCGCCTTTTTGCAGCGGCCCGCGTTGTTCTCGGGAGGAGAGTGGTCATGGCAGTGAATCCACGCTTATTGGGCGGGCGGTGGGGGTATGGACTATGAAAACCATTGCACGCCTCGGGGCGGGAAGGCAAGAGGCGGCGGATTGGGTTGGCACTGCCGTGAAGCCCCTCCCCGAGGGGGAGGGGCAACAGGCGCCCTCACTCGTGGTACTGGCGTCCGGCCTCGTGCACCGTCTCCACCATGGCCGCCACGTGATCGGGGTTGATGGCGGGGTGGATGCCGTGACCCAGGTTGAAGACGTGGCCGCTGCCCTTGCCGAAGCCGGCCAGGACCTTCTTCGTCTCCTCCCGCACCCGATCCGGTGAGGCGTAGAGCACGGCCGGGTCCATGTTGCCCTGCAGGGCCACGCGCTCGCCCACCCGCAGGCGGGCCTCCTTGATGTCCACGGTCCAGTCCAGCCCCAGGGCGTCGCAGCCGGTGTCCGCCATGGCCTCCAGCCACTGGCCGCCGCCCTTGGTGAACAGCACCACCGGCACCCGGCGGCCGTCCGCCTCACGGGTGAGGCCGTCCACGATCTTTTGCATGTATTTCAGGGAGAAGGCGCGGTAGTTCTCCGGGCTCAGGGCCCCACCCCAGGTGTCGAACACCATCACGGCCTGGGCGCCGGCGGCCACCTGGGCATTGAGGTAGGCGGTGACGGTCTGCGCCAGGGTGTCCAGCAGGTGGTGCAGGGTATCGGGGTCGTCGTACATCATGCCCTTGATGCGGGCGAAGTCCTTGGACGAGCCCCCCTCCACCATGTAGGTGGCCAGGGTCCAGGGGCTGCCGGAGAAGCCGATCAGGGGCACGCGGCCGTCCAGCTCCCGGCGGATGAGGCGCACGGCGTCCGTCACGTAGCGCAGTTCATCCTCCGGATCCGGCACCCCCAGGGCGCGGATGGCGGCGGCGTCCTGCACCGGACGTTCGAAGCGCGGGCCCTCGCCCTCGGCGAAGTAGAGCCCCAGCCCCATGGCGTCGGGGATGGTGAGGATATCCGAGAACAGGATGGCGGCGTCCAGGGGGAAGCGGTCCAGGGGCTGCAGGGTGACCTCGCAGGCCATCTCGGGGCTGCGGCACAGGTTCATGAAGCTGCCCGCCCGGGCCCGGGTCTCCCGGTACTCCGGCAGGTAGCGCCCGGCCTGGCGCATGATCCACACGGGGGTGGTGTCCACGGGCTCGCGCAGCAGGGCGCGGAGGAAGCGGTCGTTTTTCAGTTGGCTCATGGGGTCTCGACGCGATGGGGTGAAAAGCCCCCATTATACGAGGGTGGGTATGCGTGGGTACATGGATGCGGCGGTTTGGCGATCCGCATCAATGCTTCCGGGGGATAGACACGCAAACGGCCCGGCAGGGCCGGGCCGTGGGGAGTGCGGGTCGCGGGGAACCCGGCAGGGGTCAGCCGGAGAGGCGGGCCTTCACCTGGGCGCTGACCGCCGACATGTCGGCCCGGCCCTGGAGGCGGGGCTTGAGCAGCCCCATCACCCGGCCCATGTCCTTCATGGACCCGGCGCCGGACTCGGCCACGGCCGCCTCCACCTGCTGCCGGATCTCCGCCTCGGAGAGAGGCTGGGGCAGGTAGGCCTGGATCACCTCCAGTTCCGCCTCCTCTGCCCGGGCCAGCTCCTCCCGGCCCGCTTCCCGGTACTGGGCGATGGATTCCCGGCGCTGTTTGACCATCTTGTCCAGCGCCGCCAGCACCCGGGCATCGTCCAGGGCCTCGCGGGTGTCCACCTCCAGTTGTTTGAGACCGGCCAGGATCAGCCGCAGGGTGCCCAGCCGGGCCTTGTCACCGCCGCGCAGGGCGGTCTTCATGTCCTCGCTGATGCGGGACTGGAGGGGGGAGGGGGTGGTCATGCCGGCTTGGGGTTCCCTGTGGAATGGGATCAGTACAGGCGCTCGCGGCGCCCCTGCTCCTTGGCCAGTCGTTTCATCTGGCGCTTCACCGCGGCGGCCGCCTTGCGCTTGCGCACCTCGGTGGGCTTTTCGTAGAACTCGCGGCGACGGACTTCCGTGAGCACGCCCGCCTTTTCGCAGGTGCGCTTGAAGCGGCGCAGGGCCACCTCGAAGGGTTCGTTCTCTTTCACTCGGACGTGGGGCATAAACGCTCTACCGTTGCTTGCTGTTTCGGAATCGGGTTCAAGGCACCCTCCACCTTTGGCGGAGAATCCCGCATTATAGTTGCCCCCGGCCCAAATTCCAAAGCCCGAGACGCAAAAAGATGACCGCCGTCCCTCCCGCCGAAACCGACCCGCCGCTGTGTGTCCTGGGTATCGAGACCTCCTGCGATGAGACCGGCGTGGCCCTCTACGACACCCGCCGCGGCCTGCTGGCCCACGCCCTGCACAGCCAGGTGGAACTCCATGCCGGCTACGGCGGGGTGGTGCCGGAGCTGGCCTCCCGGGACCATGTGCGCCGTGTGCTGCCCCTGGTGCGCCGGGTCCTGGACGAGGCGGGGATGGCGGGGGAGGTCCCGGACGGGGTGGCCTACACCGCCGGTCCGGGACTGCTCGGGGCCCTGCTGGTGGGGGCCTCTGTGGCCCGCAGCCTGGCCTGGGGCTGGGGGCTGCCGGCGGTGGGGGTGCACCATATGGAGGGGCATCTGCTGGCACCGCTGCTGGAGGACCCGGCCCCGGCGTTCCCCTTCGTGGCCCTGCTGGTGTCCGGCGGGCATACCCTGCTGGTGGACGTGCAGGGGGTGGGGCAGTACCGCATCCTGGGGGAGAGCCTGGACGATGCCGCTGGCGAGGCCTTCGACAAGACCGCCAAGCTCCTGGGGCTGGGGTATCCCGGCGGGCCGGCCCTGGCGCGCCTGGCGGCCGGGGGGGATCCGGGGCGTTTCCATTTCCCCCGGCCCATGACGGACCGCCCGGGCCTGGACTTCAGCTTCTCCGGGCTCAAGACCCGGGCCCTGACCACCTTCCGTGACACCCCCCCGGATGCGACCCTGGCCGCGGATGTGGCCCGGGCCTTCGAGGACGCCGTGGTGGACACCCTGGCCATCAAGTGCCGCCGGGCCCTGGAGCAGAGCGGCCACGGCCGCCTGGTGGTGGCGGGGGGCGTGGGGGCCAACCGGCGTCTGCGGGCGGCGCTGGAGGGGATGGTCGCGGACCGGGGCGGGGCGGTCTTCTTCCCCCGGGCCGAGTTCTGCACCGATAACGGGGCCATGATCGCCCTGGCCGGGGCCCTGCGCCTGCAGTCCGGGGAGCGGGCGGGCCTGGAGATCCAGGCCCGGGCCCGCTGGTCCCTGGAGGCGGTCTGAGCCTCACCGGCTGTCCGATGCTATGGGCATCGCGGCTACCGGCAGGTGGGTCCCGGATTCAGGGATGCAGCGACATGCCGGGAACGCCGAGCCCCAGCTCGGCTTGGAAAAGGATGCCGAGCTGGGGCTCGGCGCTCCCGGGGGGCGGCGCCGGGGTTGGGTCTCGGACTCAGGCCTCAGTGCCGGGGGGTCGTCTTCTGGCCGATGCGGGGTTCGCTGCCGTCGAGGATGCGGCGGATGTTGCCCCAGTGGCGCCAGTAAAGCAGCACCAGCATGACGCAGGCCGCCAGGGTGACCCAGATGTCCCCCAGGATCAGGGCGATCCACAGGGGGGCCAGCAGCGAGGCGGTGAGTGCCCCCACCGAGGACATGCGGCTGATGCCCGCCGCCGCCAGCCAGGTGAGCAGCGAGGCCAGGCCCACGCCCCAGTGCAGGCCCAGCAGGACGCCCAGGCCCGTGGCCACCCCCTTGCCCCCCTTGAACCCGTGGTAGGCGGGGAACAGGTGCCCCAGGAAGGCCGCCAGGGCCACCAGGGCCAGGGCCGGGCCCTCCAGGCCCAGCAGGCGGGCCAGCAGCACCGGCAGCCACCCCTTGAGCAGATCCCCCGCCAGGGTGATGATGGCCGCCTTTTTGCCGCCGGAACGCAGCACGTTGGTGGCCCCGGGGTTGCCGGAGCCCTGGGTACGGGGGTCCGGCAGCCCCAGCAGCCGGCAGGTGAGGATGGCGGCGGAGACGGAGCCGATCAGGTAGGCGGCGATGATCAGGAGGATGGAGAGCATCATGGGACGGCGGATCCTTGGCGGCCCCGGGGGGGCGTTTGGATTTCGCCGCGCATGATACCCGAGAACGGGCGTGTCGGGGGCCCTCTTCCCGCCCCCGGCGGCCCTGCATGTGTGAGGTGTGTGTGACGACAACATTGGAGACGGTATCCCGCGGTGCGGGGCCGGCCGTGGCCCTGATCCACGGCTGGGGTCTGAGCGCCGGGGTCTGGGAGGAGACCGCCGCGGCCCTGGCCCGGGACTTTCGCGTGGACTGCATGGATCTGCCCGGTCATGGCCGCGCGGCCGGGGAGGGGCGTCTGGGGGATCTGGACACCCTGGCCGGGCGCATGGCCGCCACCCTGCCGCCGGAGGGGGCGGCCCTGGTGGGCTGGTCCCTGGGGGGGCTGGTGGCCCTGCAGACGGCCGTGCGGCATCCCGGACGGGTGCGGCGGGTGGTCCTGGTGGCGGCCACGCCCCGGTTCGTGCAGGGCCCGGACTGGCCCCATGCCATGCGCCGGCCGGTGCTGGATGCCTTCGCCCAGGGTCTGGCCCGGGACTTTCGCGCCACGCTGAACCGCTTCCTGGCCCTGCAGTTCCACGGCGTGGAGGGGGCACCGGCGGCGGTGCGCGCCCTGCGCGCGCGCCTGGCCGCCGCGCCGCCGGCCCCGGCGGCCCTGGAAGAGGGGCTGGCCCTGCTGCGGGAGAGCGACCTGCGGGGGGCCCTGGCGGGACTGGACTGCCCGGTGCATGCCCTCCTGGGGGGGTACGATACCCTGGTGCCGGCGGCCGTGGGGGCGGATCTGGAGGCCTTGCGCCCGGGCATGGAGGTGCGGGTGATGCCGCGCGCGGGTCATGCCCCCTTCCTGTCCCATGGTGAACGCTTTGTGTCCGAACTGAGGAGTCTTTTGCATGCCTGACACCCCGCGCCAGCCCCTGGACAAGCGCCGCGTGCGCCGTACCTTCGACCGGGCCGCCGCCTCCTATGACCAGGCGGCGGTGCTGCAGCGGGAGGTGTGCAGTCGCCTGCTGGAGCGTCTGTCCTGGATCCGGCTCTCCCCCGCGCGGGTGCTGGATGCCGGGGCGGGCACGGGGCAGGGGGTGCGGGATCTGCGCCGGCGTTACCGCGGGGCCCGGGTGGTGGCCCTGGATCTCTCCCCGGCCATGCTGCGCACTGCGGCGCGGGCGGCGGGCTGGTGGCGGCGTCCCGCCCTGGTGTGCGGCGATGTGGAGACCCTGCCCTTCGCCGACGCCCGCTTCGATCTGGTGTTCTCCAGCCTGGCGGTGCAGTGGTGCAATGACCTGGAGCGTGCCCTGGCGGAGTTCCGCCGCGTGCTGGCCCCGGGGGGGCTGTTGATGTTCACCACCCTGGGGCCGGACACCCTGGTGGAGCTGCGCCGGGCCTGGTCCGCCGTGGACGGCCGGCCCCATGTGAGCGATTTCGTGGACATGCACGATATCGGCGATGCCCTGGTGCGGGCCGGTTTCGCCGATCCGGTGATGGATATGGAAAGGATGACCCTGACCTATGGCGATGTGCGTGGCCTGATGGGGGATCTGAAGGCCATCGGTGCCACCAACGCGGCCCAGGGGCGCGGCCGCGGTCTCACCGGACCCGCGCGGCTGCGGGCGGTGGAGATGGCCTACGAGGCATTCCGTGACGGGGAGGGGCGGCTGCCCGCCACCTACGAGGTGATCTACGGCCACGCCTGGGCGCCCCAGGCCCCCGCCCCCAGGCGGCCGCAGCGGGTCATTCCCATCCAGCCGGCCCCCTAGGGGGCCCCGGCGGGGTTCAGTCGGCGAAGGCCTGGCGCAGCCTGCCGATGGCGTTACGCTCCAGCTGGCGCACCCGTTCCGCGGAGACGCCGTACTCCCGGGCCAGTTCCTGCAGGGTGGCCTTTTCGTCCGCCAGCCAGCGCCGCGCCAGGATGTCGCGGCTGCGCGCGTCCAGCTGCGTCAGGGCGTGTTGCAGGCGTTCCTGGTGGTAGTGGTCCCAGTCCGCCTGCTCCAGGGCCCGGGCCGGATCCCCCTCCTGATCGGACAGGGACTCGGCGGGGGCCAGCTGCGGGGTGTCCTCGTCCTGGGGGTCCGGGTCGAAGGACATGTCCTGCCCCGCCAGGCGGGACTCCATCTCCAGCACCTCCCGGGGGCTGACCCCCAGGTCCCCGGCCACGTGTTCCACCTCCTCGCGGCTGAACCAGCCCAGGCGCTGCTTGGCGCTGCGCAGGTTGAAGAAGAGCTTGCGCTGGGCCTTGGTGGTGGCCACCTTGACGATGCGCCAGTTGCGCAGCACGAACTCGTGGATCTCGGCGCGGATCCAGTGCACCGCGAAGGAGATCAGGCGCACGTTCATCTCCGGGTCGAAGCGCTTCACCGCCTTCATCAGGCCGATGTTGCCCTCCTGGATGAGGTCGCCCAGGCCCAGCCCGTAGCCGGTGTAGCCACGGGCGATGTGCACCACGAAGCGCAGGTTGTGCATCACCAGGATACGGGCCGCCTCCAGGTCCTTGTGGTCCCGCAGGCGGCGGGCCAGGCTCTTCTCCTCATCGGCCTCCAGCACCGGCAGGCGGTTCACCCCCTGGATGTAGCTGTCCAGGTCGCCCACCGGGACGGCGAGTTGGCTTTGTGCAAAGGCAAGTGCCTGGGTCATGGTCCGGTTTCCTCTCCAAATCCCATCGGAATGACTCGATTTTAGCAGTCTGCATCTTTGAGTGCTAAGCCCCCGGATGGGTTCCCGGGAGGCCTCCGGCATGCGGCAAGGCCCCCTCAGCGGGGCTCGATCTCCCGGATGTGGAAAAAGACACTGACCCAGGCCCCGGCCAGGCCCAGGACGGCGGCGCTGCCCAGCAGGATGAGGGCCTCTGCGGGCTGCAGGCCCCGAAGGGCGAAGCCGCCGCCGTAGGTCCGGGCCAGGGCCTGCACCGGGCCGGACAGGGACCAGCGCAGGACGGCCAGGGTGAGCAGGGCCAGCAGGCCGCCGCCGAGCCCCATCCACATGCCGCCGTAGAGGAAGGGGCGGCGGATGAAGGCGTCCGTGGCCCCCACCAGCTTGGCCACCTCGATCTCCCGGCGGCGGTTGTGGATGTCCAGGCGCACGGTATTGCCCACCACCAGTGCCACCCCCAGTCCCAGCAGCAGGGCCAGGAGATCCACCAGGCGGTCCAGGGTCTGCAGCAGGGCCCCGAGGCGTTGCACCCATTCCATGTCCAGTTGCACCCGGGTGATGGACGGGTGCGCCTCCAGGGCGCCGGCCAGGGTGCGCAGGGCCCCGGGGTCCCGCGCGCCGGCGGCGGGTTCCACCAGGATCACCGCCGGCAGGGGGTTCTCCTCCAGCAGGCTCAGGGCATCCCCCAGCCCGGAATGGGTCCGGAATTCCTCCAGGGCCTGTTCCCGGGGGATGGGTTCGGTGGCGGCCACGTCCCCCCGACGGGCCAGGTGCGCCGCCAGATCCGGCAACTGGCTGTCGGCCACCGCATCCGCCACGAAGGCGGAGAGATGGGTCTCCCGTTCCCAGGCCGGGGCCGCCTGCTGCAGGTTGGCCAGCATCAGGTAGAGCAGGGCGGGCAGGGTGAAGGCCACGGCGATCACCATGAGGGTGAGCAGCGTGGAGAAGGGGGCCTGGGTGAGCTTGCCCAGGCTGAAGAGCAGGGCCCGGGCGTGATGCACGCCGAAGGCCTGCAGGCGGGCGTGCATGGTGGGGTTCCGGGGGGTGCGCCGGCGCAGGGATTTCATGCCGCCGATCCCGCCATTTCCCGCTGCAGGCGACCCTCGTGCAGGCGCACCAGGGGTTTGCCCAGGCGCGAGATCAGGTCCAGATCGTGGCTGGCCACCAGCACCGTGGTGCCCACCTGGTTGAACTGCACGAACAGTTCCATGATCTCGCGGGAGAGTTCCGGGTCCAGATTGCCGGTGGGTTCGTCCGCCAGCAGGATGGCCGGTTTGTGCACCACGGCCCGGGCGATGCCCACCCGCTGCTGCTCCCCGCTGGAGAGGGTGTCCGGTGCGGCCCGTTCCTTGTGCAGCAGGCCCACCTTGTCCAGGGCGGCCCGCACGCGGCGGGCGATCTCCGGCTGGCGGTAGGCCTGGATGGCCAGGGGCAGGGCCACGTTATCGAAGACGCTGCGGTCCGCCAGCAGGTGGTGATCCTGGAAGACCAGGCCGATCTGCCGCCGGAAGTGGGGTACCCGGCGCCGGGGCAGGGTCTCCAGTTCATGACCGTTCACCACCAGGCGTCCGCGGGTGGGCCGCTCCAGCAGGGCGATGAGCCGCAGCAGGGTGCTCTTGCCGGCGCCGGAATGCCCGGTGAGGAAGGCCATGGCCCCGGCATCCAGCCGCAGGCTGACGCCGGAGAGGGCCTCCTGGCCGGAGGGATAGCGTTTGGTGACCTTGCGCAGCTGGATCATGGGCCGTTGGGGTCGCCCGTTGAAAGGGAGGCATCCGGGGCGGTGGGGCGCCCGGTGGCGCATGATCCCGTCTCCGGGGCCTGCTGGACAGGGGCGGATCGCCGTTGCGTGGAACGGGTCACACCGGCACGGGGACGCAGCCGGGGAACGGGGTCATTCCCGTTCCCCCAGCAGGGCGCGGGCGAAGTCGGCGGCGTTGAACTCCCGCAGGTCCTCGATGCCCTCGCCCACGCCGATGAAGCGTACCGGCACCCCCACCCGCTCGGCGATGGCGAAGAGGATGCCGCCCTTGGCGGTGCCGTCCAGTTTGGTCACCGCCAGCCCGGTGAGCCCCATGGCCTCGTGGAAGTCCCGCGCCTGGTTGAGGGCGTTCTGGCCGGTGCCCGCATCCACCACCAGCAGCACCTCGTGGGGGGCCCCGGCATCCTGGCGCTGGATGACCCGTTTCACCTTCCTGAGCTCGTCCATGAGGTTGGTCTGGGTGTGCAGACGTCCGGCGGTGTCGGCGATGAGCACATCCGTGCCCCGGGCCCGGGCCGCCTCCAGGGCATCGTAGATCACCGAGGCGGAATCCGCCCCCTGGCCCTGGGCGATCACCGGGGCCTGGTTACGCTCCCCCCAGGTCTGCAGCTGCTCCACGGCGGCGGCGCGGAAGGTGTCGCCGGCGGCCAGCATCACCGAGTGTCCCTCGGCCCGCAGGTGGTGGGTGAGCTTGCCGATGGTGGTGGTCTTGCCGGAGCCGTTGATGCCCAGCACCAGGATGACGTAGGGCTTCTTGTCCCGGTCGACGGCCAGGGGTTTCTGTACGGGTTCGAGGACATCCACCATGGCCCCCTCCAGGGCCTTCACCAGGGCCTCGGCATCGTTGAGTTCCTTGCGCGCCACGCGGCGGGTGAGGTTGTCCAGGATGCGTTCCGTGGCCTCGATGCCCACGTCGGCCATGAGCAGCCGGGTCTCCAGCTCCTCCATGAGCTCGTCGTCGATGGCCTTCTTGCCCAGCACCAGGCCCGCCATGCCCTCGGTGAGGGTGGAGGAGGTCTTGGACAGGCCCTGGCGCAGCCGGGAAAAGAGACCGGTCTTGCCGGTCTCCGGTTTCTTGGTCTCCGGAGCCTTGGTTTCCGGAGCCCTGGTCTCCGGAGCCCTGGTCTCCGGAGCCCTGGTCTCCGGGGCCTTGGTTTCCGGGGCCTTGGTTTCCGGGGCCCTGGTTTCCGGAGCCCTGGTTTCCGGAGCCCTGGTTTCCGGTGCCTTGGTTTCCGGTGCCTTGGTCTCCGGAGCCTTGGTCTCCGGAGCCCTGGTTTCCGGTGCCCTGGTTTCCGGTGCCCTGGTTTCCGGTGCCTTGGTCTCCGGTGCCCTGGTTTCCGGAGCCTTGGTCTCCGGGGCCTTGGTCTCTGGGGCCTTGGTTTCCGGGGCCTTGGTTTCCGGAGCCCTGGTTTCCGGAGCCCTGGTTTCCGGGGCCTTGGTTTCCGGTGCCTTGGTCTCTGGGGCCTTGGTCTCCGGAGCCTTGGTCTCCGGTGCCTTGGTTTCAGGGGGGACCGGGGCCCGCTGGACGCCCTTGTCGGTGGTGTCCGGCAGAGCCTGCTGGCGGGCCTCGGTGGGCTGCTCCCGGGGAGGCACGGCGGTGGCCGTGCCATGGGTCTGCCTGGCCTCGCGGGGCGCCTCGGGCGGGACCTCCCGGGGACTCTTGCCCCGCTCCCTGGACCTGATACCCTCCGGGGGCTCGATGATCTCCAGGGCCTCGACCGTCTCCCCGGTGGAGGAGGGGGCCGATTCGGCCGGCTTTTTCTTCTTTCGGAAACCGAACATGATGGAATGAGGTCTACGCTGATCAGGTTGCGACATCCTATCACTGAGAAGGTGCGGCAGAAATGAAACCCGGGTGGTTGTACGGATGGATGCGGTGGCATGGGGGGCAAGCGGCGATGGTTGCCCGCGGCTTGGGTAGAGGCGGTGGGCTCCTGCTGGCCTGCCTGCTGGTCTGCTGGGGCCTGTCCCCGGTGGCCGCCCCGGCACAGGATCAGGGGCCGGTACATACCTACACGCTGGACAATGGCATGCGCATCCTGGTGCGGCCCGATGACCGTGCCCCGGTGGTGTCCTCCATGGTCTGGTACCGGGTGGGTTCCAGCTACGAACACGGCGGTATCACCGGCATCTCCCACGCCCTGGAACACATGATGTTCAAGGGCACCGAGGCCCATCCGGCGGGAGAGTTTTCGCGCATCATCTCCGGGCTGGGCGGCCGGGAGAACGCCTTCACCGGGCGCGACTACACCGCCTATTACCAGCAACTGGCGTCGGAGCATCTGGAGCAGGCCCTGGAACTGGAGGCGGACCGCATGCAGCATCTCACCCTGCCCGGGGCGGAGTTTCGCCGCGAGATGCAGGTGATCCGCGAGGAGCGGCGTCTGCGCACCGAGGATGATCCCAACGCCCTCACCTGGGAGCATTTCCGGGCCACCGCCTGGTTCAACAGTCCCTACGGCCAGCCGGTGATCGGCTGGATGACGGATATCCAGGGCTATACGGTGGCGGATCTGCGGCGCTGGTATGAGCGCTGGTACACCCCCTCCAACGCCCTGCTGGTGGTGGCCGGGGACGTGGACCCGGACGCGGTGCACCGCATGGCCCAGGACCATTTCGGTGACATCCCCGCCCGGCCCGTGCCCGCGATCAAACCCCGGGAGGAGACCCCCCAGCGGGGGGAGCGGCGCATCAGCGTACAGGCCCCGGCCCGGGTTCCCTACCTGGTGATGGGTTATAAGGTGCCGGCCCTGCCCACCGCCGCCGAACCCTGGGAGGCCTATGCCCTGCTGGTGGCGGCGGGCATCCTGGACGGTGGCGAGAGTGCCCGTATCCCCCGGGAACTGGTGCGTGGCCGGGCGCTGGCAGCCTCCGCCGGGGCCGGCTACGGTCCCTTCTCCCGTCTGGACACCCTCTTCACCCTGTGGGCCACCCCCGCTCCCGGTCAGGAGCATCCGGCGGTGGAGGCGGCCCTGACGGAGATGGTGGAGCAGTTGCGGGCGTCGCCGCCGACGCCGCAGGAACTGGAACGGGTGAAGGCCCAGGTGATCGCCGAGGATGTGTACCGCCGGGATTCCATCCATGGCCAGGCCATGCGCATCGGCCTGCTGGAGTCCATCGGGCTTTCCTGGCGGGAAGGGGAGGCCTTCGCCGAGCGGGTGCAGGCGGTGACCGCGGAACAGGTGCAGGCGGTGGCGCGCAAATACCTGCTGCCCTCCCGGCGCACCGTGGCCTGGCTGCAACCGGGCCCTTTGGAATCCGGTGGGGGCGATGAAGCCGGGGATGAAGCAGAAGGGGGGGTGCGCTGATGGGGGCACTGCAACGATGCATGCAGGGCAAGGCCCGTGCCCTGTGGTTCCTGATCCTGCTGGCGACGGCGGCCCAGGCCGCGGCGGAGCCGGCCCATCCGGACATCCGCCACTGGTCCACGGAGAACGGGCTGCGGGTGTACTACGTGCACGTGCCGGACCTGCCCATGGTGGACCTGCGCCTGGTGTTCGACGCCGGGGCCGCCCGGGACGGGGACCGGCCCGGTCTGGCCCGGCTCACCAACCGTATGCTCACGGAAGGCGCGGGGGGCTGGGACGCCGATGCCGTGGCCCGGCGCCTGGACGCGGTGGGGGCCCGCCTGGGGACCGATTCCCGGCGGGACATGGCCATGGTCTCCCTGCGCAGCCTGACCCGCTCCGAGTGGCTGGATCAGGCCCTGGAGACCTTCATCGCCGTGGCGGCGCAGCCGCGTTTCGGGGCGGAGGCCCTGGAGCGGGTCCGGCGCCAGTCCCTGGTGGCCCTGGATCATCTGGAGCAGGATCCCGGGGGGGTGGCGCAGCGGGCCTTCTACCGGGCGGTCTATCCGGGGCATCCCTATGGCCACATGCCCGTGGGGACCCGGGAGGCCCTGGAGGCCATCACCCGGGCGGACCTGCAGGCCTTCCATGCCCGCCATTACGTGGCCCGCAACGGCATCCTGGCCATGGTGGGGGATCTGTCCCCGCAGCAGGCCCGGTCCGTGGCCGGACGCATCGCCCGGTCCCTGCCGGAGGGGCGCCCGGCGCCGCCGCTGCCGCCGGCGCCGGTCATCGACTCGGGGCGCACGGTGCGCATCCCCTTCCCCTCGGCCCAGGCCCATGTGCTCATGGGGCAGCCGGGGATGCGGCGGGGGGATGCGGATTACTTCCCCCTGTACGTGGGCAATCACCACCTGGGGGGGGGCGGCTTCATCTCCCGGCTGATGCAGGCGGTACGCAGCGAGCGGGGTCTGGCCTACAGCGTGTATAGCCATTTCATCCCCATGGCGGCGGAAGGTCCCTTCCTCATGGGGCTGCAGACCCGCGGGGATCAGGCCGGGGAGGCGGTGGCGGTGATGCGCCGCACCCTCGAGGCCTTCGTGGCGGATGGCCTGGACGAGGAGCAGCTGCAGGCCAGTCAGCGCAATATCGTGGGGGGATTCCCCCTGCGCCTGGACAGCAACGCCGGCATCCTGGACCACGTGGCCATGATCGGCTTCTACGGCCTGCCCCTGGATTATCTGGAGACCTTCACCCGCAGGGTGGAGGCCCTGACCCCGGAGCAGGTGAACGGGGCCTTCGCCCGGCGGGTGTATCCCGAGCGCATGGTGACGGTGATCGTGGGGGGCGGGACGTGAAGGGGGCCCGGCGCGGTGCACCCGGCCGGGTGCGCATCATCTCCGGCCGCTGGCGGGGTCGCCGCCTGCCGGTGGCCGCCGTGCCCGGATTGCGCCCCACCCCGGACCGGGTGCGGGAGACCCTGTTCAACTGGCTGCAGCCGGTGCTGCCCGGGGCCGTGTGCCTGGACCTGTTCGCCGGGTCCGGGGCCCTGGGTCTGGAGGCCGCCTCCCGGGGGGCGCTGCGCGTGGTGATGGTGGAACGGGATCGCCGCCTGGCGCAGCACCTGCGCCAGCAGACCCGGGAGCTGGAGGCGGAGGATACGGTGGCGGTGCAGAGCGGCGACGGCCTGGCCTATCTGGCGCGGTGTGATGAGGCCTTCGACCTGGTCTTTCTCGATCCCCCCTATGGCCTGGATCTCCTGCCCGGGTGCATCGCCCGGCTGTCCCGGCCGGGGTGCCTGCGTCCCGGGGCCCGGATCTATCTGGAGCATGCCGGGGATGCCGCGCCGCCGGCGCTGCCGGAGGGCTGGTCCGTGCTGCGCCACACCGGCGCGGGCGCGGTGGCAGGTCTGCTGGTGGCCGTGGACGGGGAGTGAACGCCGCGATCCTTCCCCGCATCACGCCGCGGCCTGAGGCACCTGCGGGTCAGTCGCCCCGGGCCGCGGCCAGCAGGCGCCGCGCCAGGCGTTCCGACTGGCCGGCGTAGCCACCGCCGAAGAGGTTGAAGTGGTTGAGCAGGTGGTAGAGGTTGTACAGGTCGCGGCGTACCCGGTAGCCGGGGTCCCGGGGCCAGACGGCATCGTAGGCGGCGTAGAAGTCCGGTCCGAAGCCGCCGAAGAGTTCGGTCATGGCCACGTCCGCCTCCCGGTCGCCGAAGTAGACCGCCGGGTCGAAGATCACCGGGTTGCCCTGGGCGTCGGCATCCTGGTTGCCGCCCCACAGGTCCCCGTGGAGCAGGGAGGGGCGGGGCGTATAGCCGTCGAAGAAGGCGGGGAGGACCTCCATGAGGGCCTCCACCGCCTGCAGCAGTCCCCGGCCCCCTCCCTGGCGGCGTGCCCGTTCCAGCTGGTATCCCAGGCGGTGCCGGCGCCAGAAGGCGATCCAGTCCGGTTCCCAGGTGTTGATCTGCGGTGTGCTGCCGATGGTGTTGTCCCGGTGCCAGCCGAAACGCTCCCGGGTGCACTGATGCAGCCGCGCCAGCTCTTCCCCGAAGCGGCGGGCATCCCGGGGGCCCCCCAGGGGGATATGCTCCATCACCAGGTAGGCCCTGCCGCCGGCGGTGCCGTGGCACAGGGGCTCGGGGACACGGATGGCCCCCGGCTCGCGCAGGGCATGCAGGCCCTCGGCCTCGGCGGCGAACATCTCCGCCAGCTCCGGGCGGTTGAGTTTGACGAAGAAGCGCCTGCCATCCGTGCCCTGGAGGACCGTGGCCTCGTTGATGCAGCCGCCCCCGGCGGTGCGCTGGTCCGCCGGGGTGAAGGGGCTGCCGGTGGCGTGGGTGATCTCTTCGCTCAGGGTCTGCCAGAAGGTCATGCCGGGATATCGCTGCAGCAGGGGATGGGTTCGGGGTCCGGCCCTCAGAGGCAGGACCGGTCCGTGTACCCCGGGGCGTCGCAGATGGGGGTGCGTGCCGGGTCCGCGCCGTCCCCCTGCCAGCGGGTCTGCTGGGCCGTGGCCGACTGCATCAGCCGGTCGGCCGGGGGGACGGGGGGGAGCAGGCTGCTCAGGGTGGTGGGGGTCTGCCCCATGCGCACCTCGTAGAGCACCCGGTAGGTGAACACGCGGCGCACGTACTTGCGGGTCTCCGCGTAGGGGATGAGTTCGGCCCAGATGTCGGCGGCCAGCGGGCGGTCGCCGGGCAGCCAGCGGTCCACCCGCCCCGCGCCGGCGTTGTAGGCGGCGGTGGAGAGCATGGGATGGCCGCCGAAGCGGTCCAGGTTGCGCCGCAGGTAGTAGGTGCCGATGCTCACGTTCACCTCCGGCTCCAGGAGCCGGAAGGGATGGCCCAGCTGCAGGCCCACATGGGGGGCCATGGCCCGTCCCGTGGCGGGCATGATCTGCATCAGCCCCAGGGCGCCGGCGTGGGAACGGGCGTCGGCCATGAAGGCGCTCTCCTGGCGCGCCACGGCCATGGCCCAGGCGGGGTCGATGCCCTGGGCACCGGCCTTGTCCCGGAACAGCCCCGGGTGCACCAGGGGGAAGCGCAGGTCGATGTCGTCGTAGTGGCCGGCGCGGGCGACGGCGAAGATGGCCCGGTCGTGCCAGCCCTGCTCATGGGCCAGCTGCGCGGCCGCCAGCAGGTCCCGGCCCTGCAGTGCGTGTTGCAGCCGGTACCACTCGCGGCGGGCCTCGATGATCCGCCCCAGGGCGTGGAGTTCCAGGGCCCGCTGCAGGGTCGGGTGTTCGGCCACCGCCTGCAGCCGGGCGGCGGAGACCTGCAGGGGGCGGTGGCCGATGCGGTAGGGGGCCTGGATGCGGTCCGCGGCCAGAAAGCCGTAGAAATTGCGCTCCCGGGCCACCTGGGCATAGAGCCGGCGGGCGCTGTCCCGGTCCCCCAGCCGTTCCAGGGCCCGGGCGTGCCAGTAGCGCCAGGGGGCTTCCTCCCGGGCCTCGGGGGACATGCGCGTGATGCCCTCGGCCACGCTCTGCCAGTCCTGTACCGAGAGGGCGGCCCGGGTCTGCCAGGCGCGCAGCTGATCATCGAAGACGGCGGCGGGCAGGGTCTCCAGGTGGGGCAGGGCATCCGCCATCTCCCGCAGGGTCAGGCGCAGGGCGATGTAGCGGCGCATCTCCCGGGCGGCCTGCCGGGGCAGGCCCCAGTGGTCATCCGCCGCCTCCCAGGCCGCCAGGGCCTGGCGGGGTTCGCGCCGGGCCAGTCGGCGCAGGGTGTCCTCCAGGACCTCCCCGGCACGGGGATGAAGGTCCGCCCGCCAGTCCGCATGGGCGATTTCCTGGGGATCCTGGTGCAGTTTAAGCCAGCGTTGTGCCCAGGGGGCGTCGTCCGCGGCGAGGTAACGGGTGAGATAGCGGGCCAGTCCGGTCTGTCCCGCCTTCATGGCCAGCCCGAATCGTTCCCAGGCCAGGTCGGGGGTGAGCCGTCCGGCGGCGCGCCAGGCATCGAACACCTCATCGCAGGCCCCGGGTTGGGAATGCCCCACCAGCCACAGGCCCTCGACCCCCTCCAGGGCCGCCTGGCGTTGCCCGGTGCGCAGGAGGGCGGTATGGCGGTGGCAGGCCAGGGGGGTGCCCAGTCCGTCGCGGTAGTCTTCCAGGAAGGCGGTCCAGCGGCCTGCCTGCGCCAGATGGGCCAGCCAGCGGGCGCGTAGCCGCCGGCCCGGGGGGGTGTCGCCCCAGCGTTCCAGGAAACGGCGGATCTCCCTGTCCTCAGCCTGCTGCAGCCGGGCGTTCAGGTCGTCATACAGCAGGTAGGGGCGCAGGGGATAGGCCTCCAGGGCCGCCAGATGCCGGCGGAAGGACTCCCGGTCCCCCCGTTCCAGCGCGGCCTCGGCCTCGAGGAAATGTCCGCGCAGGGGGGCGGGATCCGTGGGGGCCGCCAGGGCCGGAAGACTCAGGGCAATGAACGTCAGCAGCAGGCCGGCCAGGCGCGCCGGGATGGGCATGACGAGACTCCTTCCGGGGGTCCGGGGCGTGGGTTCGGGATGGGCGCGCACACTGCCACCCTGGCGTGGGGGCAGTCCATATACGACTCTAGGAGCCTTGCCCCGGGGCCGCAAGGGGCGGCGGGCCGTCAGCCGACGGGGTGGCCCCCCACCCGGTACCACTGGCCCGGTTGCAGGCCGTCCAGGGTCCAGGAGCCCACGCGGTAGCGGATGAGGCGCAGGGTGGGATGCCCCACGGCGGCGGTCATGCGCCGCACCTGGCGGTTGCGTCCTTCCGCCAGGGTGAGCTCCAGCCAGGTGGTGGGGATGTGGCGGCGCTGCCGGATGGGGGGATCCCGGGGCCAGAGGGCGGCCGGCGGGTCCATGGGGCGGGCCCCGGCGGGGCGCGTGGGGCCGTCCTTGAGGACCACCCCGTGGCGCAGGGCCTCCAGGGCGGCCGCGTCGGGGATGCCCTCCACCTGGGCCCAGTAGGTCTTGCTCATGGCGTGGGCCGGGTCGGTGATGCGGGCCTGCAGGCGGCCGTCGTCGGTGAGCACCACCAGGCCCTCGCTGTCCCGGTCCAGGCGCCCGGCGGGGTAGACCCCCGGCACGGGGATGAAGTCCGCCAGGGTGCGCCGCCCGGCGGCGTCGGTGAACTGGGTGAGGAAGTCGTAGGGCTTGTTGAACAGCAGGATGCGGGGCGGTCCCGCCGGTATGGCCTTCCGCTCCCTGGCGCGCCGGGGGCGCTGTTTGCCTCCCCGATGCCCCTTAGAGGCCATGGCGCAGGGGCACGGGCAGGTCCAGGTGTTCGGCCAGGGCGGCCAGCTGGGCCGCATCCGCGGGGCGGCGCTCCAGGCTCAGCCCCGGGGGCAGGTCGGCCTCGCAGTGGATGCCGGTGAGCTGCCGGGCCAGGCGCACGGTGTCCTGGTGGGTCTCCACCAGGGTCATGAGGCGCCGTGCCCCGCGCAGGGGCATGCGGCCGATGGCGGGGATGTCCTCCAGCAGGGCCGGCAGGCTGCCGGCGCGGCGCAGCAGGCGCGCGGCCGTGGCCATGCCCACCCCGGGGATGCCCGGGATGTTGTCCACCTTGTCCCCGGCCAGGGCCAGCTGGTCGGCCACCTGTTCCGGGCGCACCCCCAGGCGCTTCTCGACGCCCGCCGGGTCCAGCCGCCGGGGATGGCGCGGGTCCCACCAGTGATCCCCCGCGGTGATCAGCTGGGTCAGGTCCTTGTCGCCGGTGACCACGGTCACGCTGCGGCCGCGTTCCCGTTCCCGGTCCGCCAGGGTGCCGATGAGGTCGTCCGCCTCGAAGCGGGGGCTGGAGAGGGTGGTCAATCCCAGGGCCTCCACCAGGGCCCGGCACCAGGGGAACTGGCGCTTGAGGTCCTCCGGGGCCGGCGGGCGGTTGGCCTTGTAATCGGGGAATAGGGTGTGGCGGTGGGAGCCCTTCTGGCCCTCGTCGAAGGCGAAGGCGATGCGTTGCGGGCGTTCCGCCTGCAGCAGTCCGTGGACAAAACGCGCAAAGCCGTGGGCCGCGTTGGCGGGATGGCCGTCGCGGCTGGTGATGTCCCCGGGCAGGGCGAACCAGGCCCGGAAGATGAAGATGCTGGCGTCGACGAGATAGGTGGGTGCGGTCACGGGGGCAGTCTAACAGATGGGATCCGGCTGCGGCCGCTGCGCATCTTCGCGGCATTTGATACGGTGGGCCCTGGATCGAATGCATCGGGCCCCTTGGGGCCGGGAGGCGAGATGAAGTTCAACGTGGAGGTGGAAGCCACGCCCCAGGAGATGCGGGCCTTCCTGGGCCTGCCGGACGTGGCGCCGCTGCAGCAGGAGATGCTGGACGAACTGGCCCGGCGCATGCGCGAGGGGCAGCAGGGCTACGATGCCCTGACCCTGATGCAGCCCATGCTGCAAAGCGGCGCCGCCGGCATGGACGCCTTCCAGAAGCTGTTCTGGCAGGCCTTCAACCCACAGGGGGAACGGCCCTCCGGCAGGGACAAGGAGGGTTGATTCCGCGGGTAACCGCCGCTTCCGGCCGGACCTGAGGGCGGCCCCGCTCTGGTAGAATCGGCCCCGGGCCCGCCGGGCCACGGGGCGGAGGGTTCCGCCGCGTCGATCCATCCCTGAACGATCATCCGGAGGTAGCTTCATGAACAATCCCATGCGCGTCGCCGTGACCGGCGCGGCTGGCCAGATCGCCTACAGCCTGTTGTTCCGCATCGCCGCCGGCGACATGCTGGGCAAGGATCAGCCCGTCATCCTGCAGTTGCTGGAAATCCCCCCGGCCATGGACGCGCTGCGCGGTGTGGTCATGGAGCTGGAGGATTGTGCCTTCCCGCTGCTGGCGGGGATCACCACCTCCGACCGTGCCGAGGAGGCCTTCGAGGGGGCCGACGTGGCCCTGCTGGTGGGGGCGCGTCCCCGGGGCCCCGGCATGGAGCGCAAGGACCTGCTGGAGGCCAATGCCGCCATCTTCTCCGAGCAGGGCCGGGCCCTGAACGCCGCCGCCAGCCGCGAGGTGAAGGTCCTGGTGGTGGGCAATCCCGCCAACACCAACGCCCTCATCGCCCAGCGCAACGCCCCGGATCTGGACGCCCGCAACTTCACCGCCATGACCCGTCTGGACCACAACCGCGCCATGGCCCAGTTGTCGGAAAAGACCGGGGCGGACACCACCCAGATCCGGCGCATGATCGTCTGGGGCAACCACTCCGCCACCCAGTATCCGGACATCAGTCAGGCCACGGTGCGCGGCGAGGCCGCCGCGGACCTGGTGCCCCGGGACTGGTACGAGTCCACCTTCATCCCCACGGTGCAGCAGCGGGGCGCGGCCATCATCAAGGCCCGGGGGGCCTCCAGCGCCGCCTCCGCCGCCAGTTCCGCCGTGGATCACGTGCGCGACTGGGTGCTGGGCACGCCGGAGGGGGACTGGACCAGCATGGCCATCCCCTCCGATGGCAGCTACGGCATCGAAAAGGGCCTGATCTACTCCTTCCCCGTCACCTGCAGTGGCGGCGATTACCGGATCGTGCAGGGGCTGGAGATCGACGACTTCAGCCGCGGGCGCATGCAGGCCACGGAACAGGAGTTGCGTGAGGAGCGGGACGGGGTGGCCCACCTGCTGCCCTGATGGCCGCGGCCCGTGCCCCGGCGGCACGGGCGCTGGGCGCGGGGCATCGCTGCGATGCCCCGCGTACCGGGGTCAGTCCCCGGCGTCCTCCAGGATTTCCAGGTCGGCGGGATGGTGGATGCGCATCCTGGGCTGGCCGCGATGGGTGTAGACAGACCCCCGCCCCTGCACCCGCTTCCCTTCCAGGCTCTCCGGGTCGAGCCCCGGAAAATATCCCATATCGGCCTTGTCGATGCGCAGGGCGACGGCGCCCTCGTCCAGATTGATCCAGTGGGCGCGGCGGCTCTCCCCGATGCGGGTGACCTTCCCTTCCACCCGGCGGAATCCCGTGGCGTCCCGGGGGAGTTCCTCCGCCTGGAACACCTGGTGGCGGGGCAGGGACCAGAGCCCTTCCCGGGCGGCCCGGGCCCGGGCCTCGGCCGTGCGGTAGCACTCCAGGTGGCGATCGTTGGGGGGGATGGTGAGGGCGGTGGCCAGGCCGCGGTCCAGGAGAAGGGCGGCGATGGGGTGGCCGTCGGGGGTGAACAGGTGGGCCAGGGTGCGGCCGTGGGGGTCCCGGGCCTCGGTATCCGGCTGCAGAATCACCCGGTCATCGTGGGTGTCCAGGATCTCCTCCAGGGCGCGCCGCGCCTCCCGGGCATAGGGTTCGGCCTCGTCCCGCCCCCAGTGGATCTCCGGGGTGTCCAGGCCGATGAGGCGTACCCGGGTGCCGTCCTCCAGACGCACGGTGTCCCCGTCATTGACATGATCCACCACCCCCGTGCGGGTGAGGCCCCCGGGGGCGTTGCACCCGGGGGGCAGATCCCGCCCCTGGGCCGCCGGGGCGAGGAGGACGCAAAGACAAAGGGCGCTGCTCAGCAGCGCCCTTTGCATGGAACCACGATGGACCGCCATGGATCCGGTCGGGATCACATCCCGTAGCGGCGGCGGAACTTGTCCACCTGGCCGGCGGTGTCGACGATCTTCTGCTTCCCGGTATAGAAGGGATGGCAGGCGGAACAGACTTCCACGTGCAGTTCGGACCCCTTGTGGGTCGAGCGGGTCTGGATCGTGTTTCCGCAACTGCAGGTCACGGTCACTTCGTGGTAATCGGGATGGATCTCCGGCTTCATGCAAGCACCCTCGAAAGCCTGTAGCGCTGGAAAAGGGAGAGAAATATACTGGAAACCCGCTGTGCTGGCAAGCGCGGTTCCCGGTGAGGACGCCACTTGCGCGGGGGAATCCACGCACCGGTTGAGATTCCGCTGGCAACCTCCTTCGCCCCAAGGGCTTTTTCCCCTTTTCCACAAAACCTGTGGATAACTTTGTGGATGAAGTGGGGGATTTCCTCTCCGGGCCGCATGAATGCGGGCCGGGAGACAGATCGGTCATTTTTTGTTCACCCTTCCAAGTGATTGTTTCTAATGCATAAAAAAGATGATTACGCAAGTGGCACCAGGCCCTTGACAGCCCCCATCGCCTGTTTTCCGGGCTGCCGCGGATCTGTGCATAAGAAGCGGCCCGCGGGGCCGGGTGGTGCACGGTGAGCACCGCCATGACGCCGCCCCGGGTGGGGTTCGTGAGCCTGGGTTGCCCCAAGGCCCTGTCGGATTCGGAACGCATCCTCACCCGCCTGCGGGCCGAGGGCTATGCCGTGTCCTCCACCTACGGGGACGCGGATCTGGTGGTGGTGAACACCTGCGGTTTCATCGATGCGGCGGTGGAGGAGTCCCTGGAGGCCATCGGCGAGGCCCTGGCCGAGAACGGGCGGGTGATCGTCACCGGTTGCCTGGGGGCGGAGGCCGAACGGGTGCGCCGGGTCCATCCCGGGGTCCTGGCGGTGACCGGCCCCCATGCCCTGGAGGCGGTGATGACGGCGGTGCACCGGTATCTGCCGGCGCCCCATCTCCCCTTCGAGCGCCTGGTGCCGCCCCAGGGGGTGCGCCTGACGCCGGACCACTACGCCTATCTGAAGATCTCCGAGGGCTGCAATCACCAGTGCAGCTTCTGTGTCATCCCCCGTTTCCGCGGCCGCCTGGTGAGCCGGCCCATCGGCGAGGTGATGGACGAGGCCCAGCGGCTGGTGGAGGCCGGTGTCCGGGAGCTTTTGGTGATCGCCCAGGATTCCGGGGCCTATGGCCTGGACGTGAAGCATCGCACGGGGTTCTGGGGCGGTCGTCCCCTGCGTACCGATCTCCATACCCTGGCCTCGGCCCTGGGGGAGCTGGGGGTGTGGGTGCGGCTGCACTATGTCTATCCCTATCCCCATGTGGATGCCCTGCTGCCGCTCATGGCCGAGGGGCGGATCCTGCCCTACCTGGATATCCCCCTGCAGCATGGCAGTGGCCCCATCCTCAAGGCCATGCGCCGGCCCGCCGCGGCGGAGCGGGTGCTGGAGCGCATCCAGCGGTGGCGGGCCCTGTGTCCGGACCTGACCCTGCGCAGCACCTTCATCGTGGGCTTCCCGGGGGAGACGGAGGCGGACTTCGAGACCCTGCTGGAGTTCCTGCGGGAGGCCCGCCTGGACCGGGTGGGGTGCTTTACCTATTCACCGGTGGAGGGGGCGCCGGCCAACGCGCTCCCCGGGGCGGTGCCCGGGCCCGTGAAAGAGGAGCGCATGGCCCGGTTCATGGAGGTGCAGGCCCAGATCAGCCGGGAGCGTCTGCAGGCCCGGGTGGGGCGCCGTCTCACCGTGCTGGTGGATGCCATCGATGAGGAGGGGACGGCCATCGCCCGCTCCAGCGCCGATGCCCCGGAGATCGATGGCCTGGTGTTCGTGGAAGGGGGGACCCGGCTGCAGCCGGGGGATTGGGCCGAGGTGGTGGTGGAGGACTGCTCCGACCACGACCTCTTCGCCCGTACCCTGTAGTCGGATTCAGGGGTCGGTGACGTGCAGGCCGCCGGGGAGGTGACGGCCCAGGCCCAGGCGGTTGAGCAGGCACACCATGCGCCGCCCGGCCCGTTCCCCCAGCACGGCGTGGATGTGGCTCTCCCAGTCCGGCTCGGCGGTGTCCAGGAGGTTTTTCAGGTACAGGCCCGCCTCGGTCTCCCCCTCCAGGTCCAGGCGCCGGCTGAAGAAGAGGGTGTCCGGGTCCTCGGAGCGGGTGGCCAGGCGCCAGAAGTCCTCCAGGCGGCCGCGGATGCGCACGTCCCAGTCGTCGGTGCCGCGGGCCCGCCAGGGGGTGATGCCCTGGTCGCGCACGAGGAAGCACACCCCGCCGCGATGGTCGGTGACCGACAGGCAGATGCGCTTGCCCTCCAGGGGGCCCAGCTCCTCGGCGGCGGGCTGGCCCCGCAGCAGGTGGTTCACCAGGGCGGTGAAGACGCGGGTGTGCACCGCATCGGGCAGCAGGCGCAGGGCGACACCCAGGGGCAGCAGGACGGGGGGCTTGGGAAGCGGCATGGCATGCACCTGTGATCTATGGGGTGGTATGGGTCGGGTGATCCCAAAGCGATGGGAAAATTCTATCCGTTCTGAGTCCGTGCCCCAAGGCGGTGGCCCGGCTGTGGGGGCTACCCGCTTGCGAGGGGGCCCGGGTCGTGGCTCAGTCGCCGTTCCAGGGCGGTCAGACGTTCCACCGTGCCCACGTCCATCCAGGTGCCCCGGTAATGGCTGCCGCCGATCCGCCCCCGGGCCATGGCCGCGCGCAGCAGCGGTGCCAGGGGGAAGGCCCCCGGCGGCGTGTCCGCCAGCAGGGCCGGGCGGTACCAGCCGATGCCGGCGAAGGTGAGGCGGGGGCCATCCGCCCCCTCTTCATGGACACGGTCCCCGCACAGGATGAAGTCCCCCCCGGGATGGTGCGGCGGGTTGTCCACCAGCACCAGGTGGGCCAGGTCCCCCGCGGCCAGGGTGGGGGCGGTCAGGGGATGATCGCTCCAGACATCGCCGTTGATCACCAGAAACGGGTCGCTGTGCAGCAGGGGCAGGGCATTGCGGATGCCGCCCCCGGTCTCCAGACCCCGGGCTTCGGGGGAATAGCGGATGCGCAGGCCCCAGGGGCTGCCATCCCCCAGGTGGTCCCGGATCTGGGCTCCCCGGTAGGCCAGGTTGATGACCACGTCCCGGTAGCCGGCCCCGGCCAGGCGTTCCAGGTGGTGCACGATGAGGGGGCGTCCGCCGGCGGACAGCAGGGGTTTGGGGGTGTGGTCCGTCAGGGGGCGCATGCGCTCGCCCCGGCCGGCGGCCAGGATCATGGCGTGCACGGATCTTCTCCCGTGGGGGGCGTGGAGAGGGCCGGCACCCCGGCCCCATACGCCAGTTGCGGCGTTTCCTCGGCGTCGGCCCCCATCCCCGCCTTGAGGGCCAGGCGGCGGCCGGGGGGCAGGTGGGCGTCGAACCAGGTGCGCACCGGTGCCAGGGCGGGGTGGGCCAGTTCCTGTTCCAGCAGACGCCACAGACGGGGCAGGTGGCGCAGGTAGCCGGGCTTGTCGTCCCGCCGCCACAGGCGGGTGAAGATGCCGATGATCTTGGTGGTGCGCTGCGCCCCCAGGAGCCAGAAGCTGTCGTCCAGCAGGCGGGCGTCCAGGCCCGGGAAGGCATCCCGGTAGCGGGCCGTCATGGCCTCGGCGACGCCGGGGTCCACGTCCCGGCGGGCGTCCCGCAGCAGGGAGACCAGATCGTAGGCGGGCGGCCCCACAAGCGCATCCTGGAAGTCCAAAAGGCCGCAGGCGTTCACTCCTTGACGGCCCGCCAGGACCATGAGGTTGTCCACGTGGTAATCCCGCAGCACCAGGGTGGGGGGTAGCATGAGGGCGGGTTCCAGGGCCGTCTCCCAGGCCGCCAGGAACTCCGAACGCAGAGGGTCGGGGCAGGGGGCGCCGAAGGCCTCGGGCCAGTACCAGTCCAGGAACAGGGCCGCCTCGGCCAGCAGGGTGGTGGCGTCGTAGGGGGGGATGTCCGCGGCATGATGGCGCGACCAGCGCCGGTGCAGGGCGATGAGGGTATCCGTGGCCAGGCGGTAGAGCCCGAATTCGTCCCCCCCCTCCCCCAGGGCGCGGCTGAAAGTGTGATCCCCCAGATCCTCCAGCAGCAGGAAGCCCTGTGCACGCTCGAAGGCATGGATGCGGGGGGCGCTCAGTCCCAGCTCCTGCAGCAGCTGGCCGATGCGCACGAAGTCCTGGGCCGACTCATGGCTGGGGGGGGCATCCATGATCACCCGGCAGGTGTTGTGATCCCGCAGGCGGAAATAGCGCCGGAAGCTGGCATCGGCGGAGAGCAGGGTCGGTTTCGGGATATGCTCCCCCAATACGCCGTGCAGCCAGCGCTGCATGGCCTCTTCACGTTGCCGGGGATCAAGTGTGGGGGTTGTCATGGGGATGCCTGGTCTCCCGGCCCCGCATGGGGCGTATGTTGCACTGCAAGAGCGGCATGCCCCCGGGCATTGACCGCAGGGGGGGCACCCGGGTGATGATACATGCTCCTCGCGGACACGGCCCATAGCCCCCGGGCCCTCCCGTTGGTGTCCCCGTATGCGTAGATGCGCCAAGGGCGCGGAAGGAAGTGTGCATGACCCATCCCAACTGGGCGGTCTGGCCCGGCAGTCCCTATCCCCTGGGTGCCACCTGGGACGGGGAGGGGGTGAATTTCGCCCTGTTTTCCGAACACGCAGAGAAGGTGGAGTTGTGCATCTTCAGCGCCACCGGGCGGCGGGAACTGGAGCGCATCGGGATGCGCTGGCAGACGGATCAGGTGTTCCACTGCTACCTGCCGGAGGCCCGGCCCGGGCTGCTCTACGGGTACCGGGTCCATGGCCCCTACGATCCCGCCGCCGGACACCGCTTCAATCCCCACAAGCTGCTGCTGGACCCCTATGCCAAGGCCTTCCATGGCCAGGTGAAGTGGAGCGACGCCCTGTTCGGCTACCCCATCGGCGCCGAGCAGGAGGATCTGGAGCCCGACGGGCGGGATTCGGCCCCCGGGATGCCCAAGAGCCAGGTGATCGACACCGCCTTCACCTGGGGCAATGACGCCCCGCCGCGCACCCCCTGGCATGAGACCGTCATCTACGAACTGCACGTGAAGGGCTTCACCGCCCGCCATCCCCAGGTCCATCCCGCCCTGCGGGGCACCTATGCCGGGCTGGCCACCGCCCCGGTCATCGCCTACCTGCAGCGCCTTGGGGTGACGGCGGTGGAGTTGATGCCCGTGCACGCCTTTCTGGATGACCGCCATCTGGTGGAGAAGGGGCTGCGCAACTACTGGGGCTACAACTCCATGGGCTTTTTCGCCCCGGACATGCGCTACTGCGCCTCGGGCCATGTGAATGAGTTCAAGACCATGGTCAAGACCCTACACTCGGCGGGCATCGAGGTGATCCTGGACGTGGTCTACAACCACACCGCCGAGGGCAATCACCTGGGGCCCACCCTCTCCTTCCGGGGCATCGATAACAACGCCTACTATCGCCTGGTGCACGACGACCGGCGCTATTACATGGACTACACCGGTTGCGGCAATACCCTGAACATGCAGCATCCCCGGGTGCTGCAGCTGATCATGGAGTCCCTGCGCTACTGGGTGCAGGAGATGCACGTGGACGGCTTCCGCTTCGATCTGGCCTCGGCCCTGGCACGGGAGCTGCATGAGGTGGACCGCCTGGGGGCGTTTTTCGACATCATCCACCAGGATCCGGTGCTCTCCCAGGTGAAGCTCATCGCCGAGCCCTGGGACCTGGGGGAGGGGGGCTATCAGGTGGGCAACTTCCCCGTGGGCTGGACGGAATGGAACGGCCGCTACCGGGACACGGTGCGGGCCTACTGGAAGGGGGAGCCCGGTCTGGTGGGGGACATGGCCTATCGCCTCACCGGCTCATCGGACCTGTACGAGTCCAGCGGCCGGCGCCCCTATGCCAGCATCAATTTCGTCACCTGTCACGACGGCTTCACCCTGGAGGACCTGGTCAGCTACAACGAAAAGCACAACGAGGCCAACGGCGAGGACAACCGCGACGGGGAGAGCCACAACCTGTCCTGGAACTGTGGCGAGGAGGGGCCCACCCGCAGCAAGCACATCATGGATCTGCGGGCCCGCCAGAAACGCAACCTTCTGGCCACCCTGTTTCTTTCCCAGGGGATCCCCATGCTGCTGGCAGGGGATGAGCGCGGCCGCACCCAGCAGGGCAACAACAACGCCTACTGCCAGGACAACGAGCTCTCCTGGCTGGACTGGGACCTGGATGCCTACGGCCGGGACCTGCTGCCCTTCACCCAGTATCTCATCGGTCTGCGCCGCCAGCATGCGGCCCTGCGGCGGCGGCATTTCTTCCAGGGGCGCCCCATCATGGGGGCCGGGGTGAAGGATCTGGCCTGGCTGCGGCCCGACGGCGAGGAGATGGCCGAGGAGGACTGGGGCCAGGGGTTTGCCCGCAGCCTGGGGATGTTCATCGCCGGGGACCTGTTCGAGGAATACGACGAGCGCGGCCGCCGGGTGCGGGATACGGACATGATCCTGCTTTTGAATGCGGATCACGACCCCATCTCCTTCCGCCTGCCGGCGAAGCCGGAGCGCACCCGCTGGGAGGTGCTGGTGGATACGGTCTATCCCCGCGGGCCGCGGCCGGACCAGCGCAAATTCCACAGCCACGAACTCTACCCCCTGCAGGGGCGCTCTATGGTGCTGCTGGTGAATGCCAGCCGCCCCGCGCCGCCAACCGGCAACGGCATCGACTGAGGGCCTTCAGGAGGCCTGGCGCCGCAGACCGGCCTGCTGGGGCAGGTATTCCACCCGGGTCTGGATGCGGCCGTCGCCATGGAGTTCCAGATGGCGGTAGCCCGGGGGCAGGTCATCCACCCGGGGTTCGGGGGTGTGGGGGGCGAACTGCACGCCGGTGGACGGGGCCCCCAGGAGGCGCACCCCGTGGCGCATCTCGTCCACCTCCCGGTGGGCGTGGCCGAAGAGGATCCCGCGCACCTTGGGGTGGGCATCGATCACCTGGAAGAGGTCCTGGGCATTGGCCAGGCCGATGCGGTCCATCCAGGCGCTGCCCAGGGGGATCACCGGATGGTGCAGGCAGATGAGGGCGTTGCGTGCCGGGTGACGGGAGAGGGTCTCCTCCAGCAGGGCCAGTTCGTGATCGTCCAGGCGGCCGGCGGATTCCCCGGGCACGACGCTGTCCAGCAGGAGGATGAGCCAGTCCCCGCGGATGAGCACCTTGCGGCAGTCGATGTTGTCCCCGGCCAGGGTGTCCTCCATGAGGTCCGGGTCGTCGTGATTGCCCGGCAGGCAGTGCACGGGCCAGGGCAGGCGGTTGAAGGTGCGCCGCAGGCGCCGGTAGGCGCCGGCCTCCGGGGTATGGGCCAGGTCGCCGCTGACCATCATCAGGTCCAGTGGGTGTTCCCGCTGCTGCACCCGGTCCAGGACCTGCGCCAGGCTGTCGTCGGTGTCGACCCCGGAGCCCATGACGTCTCCGGGGTCGGGACAGAGGTGCAGGTCGCTGATCTGGAGCACGCGCAGGGGGCGCGCCGTAAGTCCCGTCAGGCTCATGATTCGTCGACCCTCCTTGAGCGATGGGGATGTGCACCGGTTGGCATGCCCTGGGGCACACGCCGACGTCCCGGTGCTATTGTGGCAGTATAGCGGGGCCGATTGACAGTGCCTTGACAGGATGCGCATTGTCGCACCCGCATGGAGAAATGCATGCCCGATACCAAGACCCCCCTGGAGCCCCGCCTGCGGGCCTATCTGCAGTCGGTTTCCGTGCGCGAGCCGCCCCTCTACCGTCGTCTGCGCGAGGAGACCTCCCACCTGCCGGAGCACCAGATGCAACTGGCCCCGGAGCAGGGGCAGTTCCTGGCCCTGCTGGTGGAACTCCTGGGGGCGCGGCGCATCCTGGAGATCGGTACCTTCACCGGCTACAGCGCCCTGTGGATGGCCGGTGCCCTGCCGGAGGACGGCCGTCTCGTCTGCTGCGATATCAGCCGCGAGTGGACGGACATCGCCGCCCGTTACTGGAACGAGGCCGGCCTGAGCGACCGCATCGAATTGCGCCTGGCCCCCGCCCTGGACACCCTGGACACCCTGCTCTCGGAGGGCGGGGCCGGCGGTTTCGACCTGGCCTTCATCGATGCCGACAAGGGCAACTACGTGAACTACTACCGCCGCTGCCTGCGCCTGGTGCGCCGTGGCGGCGTGGTCTGCCTGGACAACACCCTCTGGGGCGGCCGCGTGGCGGATCCCGACAATCACGCGTCGGACACTGAGGCCCTGCGCGCCTTCAACGCCCTGGCCCACGAGGACCCCGCGGTGAGCCTGAGCCTGTTGCCCCTGGGGGACGGGCTCACCCTGGCGCGGCGGCGCTGAGCCCCGCTGTCGTGGCTCAGGGCCGCGGCGGCGGGGCGTCGCGGCCGGGTTTCCCGCGGGGGTCGAGGCGCTTGATGAAGATCTTGGAGTTGCGCTGGAAGTTGTACATGCGGCGGCGCTCGATGGGCAGGGCGTCCATGTCCCCCGGCTCGTAGCCCCGCTCCCGGAACCAGTGGGCGGTACGGGTGGTGAGCACGAAGACCCGTCCGATGCCCAGGCGGGCCGCCTGCTGTTCCTGGTGGGCCACCAGGGTCTCCGCCCGTCCGGCACCCCGGTAGTCCGGGTGCACCGCCACGCAGGCCAGTTCCGCCAGCCCCTCCTCGGGGAAGGGATAGAGGGCGGCGCAGGCCAGGATCATCCCGTCCCGCTCGATCACCGAGAAGCGCCCGATCTCCAGCTCCAGTTGTTCCCGGGAGCGGCGCACCAGGATCCCCTCCGCCTCCAGGGGCTGGATCAGTTCCAGCAATCCCCCCACGTCTTCGATGTGGGCCTGGCGCAGGCGCTCGTAACGCTCGCCGGTGACCAGGGTGCCCGCGCCCTCGCGGGTGTAGAGCTCCATGAGCAGGGCCCCGTCCCGGTCTCGGTCCACCAGGTGGATGCGGGGCACCCCGGCGCGGGAGGCGCGGGTGGCGCAGAGCAGCTGGGCGGCCAGGTCCTCCGGCAGGGGGCGTTGGCCCTGCAGCAGGTCCCCGGCCTGATCGGCGGTGAGCTGCATCAGGGGGCGTCGGTGGCCGTCCCGCAGGGCGTCGGTGTGGCTGAAGAAGACCAGCTTGTCCGCCTGCAGGGCGATGGCCACCTCCGTGGCCACCTCCTCGGCGCTCAGGTTGAAGATCTCGCCGGTGGGGGAGTACCCCAGGGGCGGCAGCAGCACCAGGTTCCCCGCCTGCAGGGGTCGCCGCAGGCCGTCGGTGTCCACGCGCCGCACCTCCCCCGTGTGCTGGTAGTCCACGCCGTCGCGCACCCCCAGGGGCCGCGCCGTCACGTAGTTGCCCGAGGAGACCCGCAGACGCACCCCCGACATGGGGGTATTGGGCAGACCCATGGACAGCAGGGCCTCGATCTCGGCGCGCAGGGCCCCCGCCGCCTCCTTCACCGCCTGCAGGGCCACCGCGTCCGTCAGGCGCAGGCCGTGGACGTACTGCATGTCCGCCCCCCGCTCCCGCAGACGCTGCTCGATCTGCGGCCGGGCGCCGTGCACCAGCACCAGACGCACCCCCAGGGTCTGCAGGATGGCGATGTCGTGCAGCAGAGCGGCAAAACCCTCCTGCAGGGCCATCTCGCCGCCGATGCAGACGACGAAGGTGCGTTCCCGGTGGGCATTGATGTACGGGGCCGCCTCCCGGAACCAGGCGACGTGGGGGGAGATGGGGCGTTTCTTTGAATTCATGGGCTGGACGCAAGAACGGGCGGCGGAGGCAAGCGTGGAAGTCCCTGCGGGGACGCTCTGAACGCAGGCCAGGATGGTACTCAACTCCGGGTTGTCGGGGCCACTGCTTCCCGGACACAGGTTCAATCTCCGGCGCTCTCCTCCGTCAGGCAGAAGCGCCGGATCAGACCCCGCAGGATCTCCAGGGTCGGCGGGATGCGGTCCAGGGCCAGGAATTCATCGGGCTGGTGGGCCTGGGCGATATCGCCGGGCCCCAGGATCAACACATCCATGCCCAGTCGCTGCAGGAAAGGGGCCTCGGTACCGAAGGCCACGGCCCCGGCCGGGACTCCGGTGAGGGCCTCGGCCGCCCGCACCACGGGGGCATCCGCCGGGGTCTCCAGGGGCGGCACCCCGGGGATCAGCCGAAAGACCCGGTACTCCAGGCCCGATGCGTCCAGGGCCGACGCCACCCGTGCCTCCAGCGCTGCCCGCAGCTGTGCCGGGTCCATGCCCGGCAGGGGCCGCAGATCCAGGTGCAGTTCGCATTCACCGCAGATGCGGTTGGGATTATCACCGCCGCGGATGGCCCCCAGGTTCAGGGTGGGGATGGGGATTTCGAAGGCCTCGTTGCGGTGCCTCGCCTGCAGTGCCTCGCGCCAGTCCAGGAGCGCCGCCATCACCCGGTGCATCCCCTCCAGGGCGCTATTGCCCAGACGGGGATCGCTGGAATGACCGGCGCGGCCGGTGATGTGCACCCCCTCCATGAGCATCCCCTTGTGCATGCGTATCGGGCGCAGTCCGGTGGGCTCGCCGATGACGGCCTGCCGCCCCAGGGGCTGCCCCGCCTCCGCCAGGGCCCGGGCGCCGTCCATGGAACTCTCCTCATCGGCGGTGGCCAGGATCACCAGGGGCTGGCGCAGCGTTTTGGGGTCCAGGTCGGCGGCGGCCTCCAGGGCCAGGGCAAGGAAGCTCTTCATGTCACAACTGCCCAGCCCGTAGAGGCGTCCGTCCCGGACCACGGCGCGGAAGGGGGCCTGGCTCCAGCGTTCGGCATCGCAGGGCACCGTGTCCGTGTGGCCCGCCAGCACCAATCCCCCGGGGCCGCTTCCCAGGGTGGCCACCAGGTTGGCCCGGGCGGGTTCCCCCGGCAAGGGCAGCACCTCCACCCGGAATCCGGCATCGGCGCACCACTGGGCCATTTCGTCGATGAGACCGCGGTTGCCCATGTCCCATTGCGGCGAGACGCTGCTGACGGAGGGGAGGGCGATGAGCCGCTCCAGCATGTACTGCAGGGAAGGTCGGGGCATGTGCGCGGTTCCGTGGGCGGATTGAGGGGATTCCTGTGGCACCGGGGGGCGGCCCATGCGCCGTCCCAGGGTGCGCACCTTCAACATACGCCCCCTGGAGGCGGCGGGACAAACCGTCACGGTATGCGGAGTGTCGCAATGATGGGGGAGATGTATCACTGGTGTTACAGCCATGGGAAACGCCCGAAACCCAGTCCATCCGGGGGTCAGGGAGGATGCTTCGGGCCTTCGTGCCGCGGGGGTGTTGCTTCGGGGAAACGGTTCAGGGTTTCAAATTCGGGCATTCACCCACACTTTTCGTGTGGGGTGGTTCCAGATGGGTGGTTCTGCGGGCTTTTTTGCAGGTTGGTCTGAGGATTGCTTTAACCATGGCACGGACCGGCGGGGGCGATGCCCAGCCAGCCGGACGACACCCCTGGAAAGTACAAGGAGCATCCCCATGTTGAACTTCAAGAAGACCGCCATCTCCGCCGCCATCGCCATGACCTTTGGCATCGCCGCACCCGGCTGGGCCGATTCGGGCAACACCGGCGAAGGCGAGTTCGGGGACCAGAGCGCCATCCAGAACACGGACTCCGGCAACTACACCGATTCCGCCAACGACAGCTCGGATAACAGCATGTCCTGGGCGGACTCCCAGAACCCCAACAACAGCACCAATGATTCGGGTAACAACAGCTGGGCGGATTCCCAGAACCCCGACAACAGTACCAATGATTCGGGTAACAACAGCTGGGCGGATTCCCAGAACCCCGACAACAGCACCAATGATTCCGGGAACACCAGCCTGGCGGATTCCCAGAATGCGGACAACAGCAACAACTCGGACAACAGCACCGCCTGGACGGATTCGCTGAACACCGACAATACCAACAATGCGGACAACAGCACCAATGACTCCGGGAATACCAACCTGACGGATTCCCAGAATACGGACAACAGCAATAACTCAGATAACAGCACCAACGATTCGGGCAATACCACGTTCTCGGATGCCTACAAGACCGACAACACCAATAACTCCGATAACAGCACCAACGATTCGTTCAATGCGAATAACAGCACCAACGATTCGTTCAATGCGGATAACAGCACCAATGACTCCGGGAATACCAACCTGACGGATTCCCAGAACACGGATAACAGCAATAATTCCGATAACAGTACGAATGATTCGTTCAATGCGGACAACAGCACGAATGATTCGGGCAATACCACGTTCTCGGATGCCTACAAGACCGACAACACCAATAATTCCGATAACAGCACCAACGACTCCGGCAATACGAACATCGCCGATTCCTACAACGATAGCTCCGATAACAGCACCAACGATTCGTTCAATAACAGCAGTATCAATGACTCCTATAACACCATGGTGGTGAGCGAGAATGCCCTGAGCGGCACGGTGAGCAATACCTCGCTGATGGTGGAAGGGGAATCGTCCTACACCTCCTACAACATGGTGGGCGAGGAAGCCCTGAGCAATTCCGCGGGCATCACCCAGGTGTCCCAGAACAGCGGTGCCAACAGCCTCACGCAGCAGCAGGTGTCCGTGCAGGCCCATCTGGGTCTGGGCGCGGCTGAGTAAGCCCCGCCGATGGATGCCGGATGATTTCGGGGCGGCGGCGGATTGCGGTCCGCCGCCCCGGTCTCCGGTTCGGTTCCACATTCCCGTAGGAGAAGGGCGATGTTCGGATTCGGATCCTCATCCGCGGCGGTGCCCTGGCTGCTGCTGACCGCTGCGGCATGCCTGCCCGGCACCGTTCTGGGCGCAGAGACCATGGCCCTTCCCGGCGCGGTGGATACCGCGACGCTGGAGGACCAGCGCGCCATGTACAAGATCCCGGCGATGCAGCTGGGGCAGATTACATCCAATGCCCAGGTGGCGGAGACCCTCATGGAGGGATCTTTTACCAGCGGCGACAATATCCTGGAGCATGGGGCCCTGGAGAATGCCCAGGGCATGACCACGGTGATCCAGAACTCGGGTCATAACGTGGTGATCCAGGAATCCCTGATGCTGAACGTCCATGTGGCCCCCTGAACCCCCATTCCGCCGGTCCTTCCGGTTGCTGACGCTGGCCGCCCCGCTGGCGTTGCTGGCGACCCTGGCGGGGAATCCGGTGCAGGCATCGGGCCTGGTGCCGGTTCCCGGTATCCTGGGCAGCCATGCCGTGGCGGTGACCAGCCTGCGGGATATGCGTTTCAAGACCGTGATCCCGCAACAATATGATTTCAGTTGCGGTTCGGCGGCCCTGGCCACACTGCTGACCCATCACTACGAGCGCCCCACCACGGAGCGCGAGGCCTTCGATGTCATGTATGCCCGGGGTGACCAGGAACAGATCCGGGCCCAGGGGTTCTCCATGCTGGACATGAAGCGTTACCTGGCGGAGGTGGGACTGCGCTCGGACGGTTTTCGTCTGCCCCTGAAGAAGCTGGAGGAACTGGGGGTCCCGGCCATCGCCCTGGTGGAGATCGAGGGTTACCGCCACTTTGTGGTGATCAAGGGCATCCGTGAGGACGGCGTGCTGGTGGGGGACCCGGCCCTGGGGGTGAAGGCCTACAGCCGTGACGGATTCCACCGCATCTGGAGCAATGACATTCTCTTCCTGATCCGCGACCGCCTGCAGACGGCGCGCGCCCATTTCAACGATCCGGTGAGCTGGCAGGCCCTGGCCGCGCCACCCTATGGCACGGCGTTGGCACGGGAGGGACTGGGCACGTTCCTCCTCGCCCTGCCGCGCCCCTCCGACTGGTGAGCGAGGTGATCCCCATGGGCCGTAGGCACACAGGCAGGATGGACGGGGCCCTGGCCCGGGTCGTGATCCTGGCCCTGGGGCTCCTGGCCGGAGCATCGCCCGTTCCGGCGCCGGCCCAGGACCCCCTGCAGGGGCTGGCCTGGGCGGTGGTGCCGGAGGCCGAGCTGGCACAGCTCCGGGGTGGCCTGATCCGGGGGGACGGTTTCGAACTCACCCTGGGTATCCAGCGGCTCACCGCCATCAACGGCGAAGTGGTGGCCCGCACGGTACTCAGGGATCCGGCGGGGCAGGCCGTGGATGCCACCTCCCTCGCCGGGGTGCAGGTGCGCAGCACCCTGGAGGGCCTGCGCATCGCCTCCCTGGAGGATCTTCCCGGGGTCACCGTCGTCCAGAATGCCCTGGACCGTCAGATCATCACCAGTCACACCCTCATGGATGTGGGCCTGCGGGGGGTGGACCTGTCGGGGACGGACCTGGGCCGGCTCCTGGATGCGGAGATCATCCAGGGGCTGCGGGGGTATTAGTCCGTCCCCGCCGGTTGGGCCCTTCAGAACCGCATGGGCAGCCGCAGGGCGACCTGGGCATCGGGTGCGGCGGAGGTGGCGCCCACGGCCACCGAGAGATTCAGGCTGGTGTGAGGAGAGAGACGTTGCGACAGGCCCCAGATGAAGCTGCCCACCTGGATGCGCTCGAAGGCGGGATCGAGGGTCACGCCTTCCCGCTCGGTCTTGAAGACCATGCTGTGGTCATAGCCCAGGCTGATGGAGGTGCGGTTGTTCAGGGAGATGCCGGTCCCCAGGCTCAGGCCCAGGGCATCCCCGGGATCGATGCGCCCGTAGTCCTCCCCCTGGTCCCGTTCCACGTTCCACAGATAGCTGATGTTGCCGTAGATCACCGCCGGGTCGGTGGGGTAGATCATGGTCAGGCTGGGCTGGAAGGCCCAGAAACCGGAGCCGGTGGGTTGCTCCAGGAGGATATCCACGCCCGAGTCGGAGCCATCCGGATTTTTTGCCGGGACGCGATCCACGTCGAAGGGGGAGGTTCCGGTGGTGGACTTCACCCGCAGGTTGCCGATGAAGAACGGTTTTCCGGTGACCGCCCGGTTGAACTGCAGATGCAGTCCCAGTTCCACGTCCCCCAGGTCCTGGCCCGAGGAGTCGGCCACCTGAGGGGTGTCGCTGCCCTGCAGGACCTCGCGGCGGCGCAGGGATTCATCCCGCCACACGTAGGGCAGGCGCAGCCCCACCTCCAGACGCTCGGTCAGCCCATAGCGCAGGGCCAGGGAGGCGGTGAGGGTGTCCCGCTGCACCTCGCTGATGTCGATCAGCCCGATGGCGATGGCGGGCAGGATGGTGAACCCGTCGATGGCCACCGTGGTGGAGGAACTGTGCACGTACTGCAGGGCCGGTTCCACCACCCACGCCCCCGGCGGGGTGAGCAGACCGCGCTCCTCGAACACCGCCGCCACATCCGGCTGGGTGCGTTCCTCGGCGGGGCGTTCGCCCACCGGTTCCTGCGGGGCCTGTGCCCGGGCGGCGGGGACGGCCAGGAGCAGCAAAGGGATGGTCGTGGCGGTCAGATACTTGCTGAGATGAAACATGCACAGGTCCCTCGTGTTGGATGGTGGATGCCCCGGATGTTCAGAGGGCGGCTGAATGCGAGCTCATGGCCCTTCACTTTCGCCGCCGCGGGACCCGGGGAGGGGGATGCCGTAGCGGCGCGCCATGCGGTAGAGGGTGATGCGGGAGACCTCCAGGTGCCGCGCGGCGGCGGAGACGTTGCCCTGGTGCAGGGCCAGGGCCCGGGTGATGGCCTCCCGTTCCGCGTCGGCGCGCACCTCCTCCAGGGGACGGAGGCTGGCGGGGGTCTCCAGCACGGCCTCCAGTCCCAGGTCCCAGGGCTGAATATAGCGGCTCTCACACAGCACCATGGCCCGGCGTACCCGGTTGATGAGTTCGCGTACGTTCCCGGGCCAGCGGTGCAGGCGGATCGCCTCCAGGGCGGCGGCGCTGAAACCCTTGACCCGATGCCCCCGTTCCCGGCTGAAGGTCTGGTAGAAGTGCCGTGCCAGGAGCACGGCATCCGCATCCCGGTCCCGCAACGGTGGCAGATGAAAGCGCAGGACATCCAGCCGGTAGAAGAGGTCTTCGCGGAAGCGGCCCTCCCGCACGGCCGCCTCCAGGTCCACGTGGGTGGCCGCCACCACGCGCACGTCCACCTTCTCCTCCCGGTCGCTGCCGATGCGTTGCACGGTCTGGTTCTGCAGAAAGCGCAGCAGGGTGGACTGCACCTCCAGGGGCAGATCGCCGATCTCGTCCAGGAACAGGGTGCCGCCATCGGCCCGGCACACGTGCCCCTGGCGGGCCCGGTGGGCGCCGGTGAACGCCCCGCGCTCGTGGCCGAAGAGCTCGGACTGCACCAGGGCGGCGGGCACGGCGGCGCAGTTGATGGCCTCGAAGGGGCCACTGGCCCGGGGGGAGGCATCGTGCACGGCCCGGGCCGCCAGTTCCTTGCCGGTGCCGCTCTCGCCGGTGATCAGCACGGGGGCGTCCACCCGTCCCACCTTGGTGATGGTGCGCAGGACCTGGCGCATGGCGGGGCTCTCGCCCACCAGCAGGCCCCCGGCCTGTCCCGGCAGGGGGCCGGGTTCCCCGCAGGTGAGCAACCGGGCCATGCCCAGGGCGTGGCCCAGGATCACCCGCAGGCGGTTGGGGTCCACGGGCGTGGAGTGGAAGTCATAGCACCAGTGACCCAGGAGATCCCGTACCCGGGGTTCCCAGAGCAGCTCCGGATCCACCAGCGCCACCCACTCCACCTGGCAGTGCCGCCGCAGGAAGGCCTCCAGATGCGGCAGGTTGTCCAGGCCCTTGCGCGCCAGCAGGAAGATGCCCACCAGGATCCGCTGCTCCTCCAGGATCTGTTCCCCCCGGCGCAGGGAGTCGGCCCGCTGCCATTCCCATGGGCCTTGCGGACAGGGTGCCGTGTCCACGTCCATGGGGGCGAGCCAGAGCAGTCGCTGGGCGGAGCGGGAACCGGAATCCATCTGGGTATGGGCCTCCATGGACCTGTGCCGGTGGGGCGGGTGCGGTGTGCATCCCGGGACGGGGGCATGCGCTTTTGCCCGGGGAGGGGATGCCGCCGGCACAGGGGGCGGCACGAGGTTGTAAGCAGGAATGATGCCTAAATCGGGTTCATCTCCCGGATCAGTGGCTTGGATGAGGAAGGGGTAGCCCCCTCGACCCTTTCTGTAAACCGGGACGACAGATGCCATCCCGCTGCCCCGGACGTTGACCCAGGGTGTAAAATGAGGCCTATCGTTCAAACACCCTGGATCGCGCCATGCCCGAGTACAGATCCCGCACCACCACCCACGGACGCAACATGGCCGGGGCCCGCGCCCTGTGGCGCGCCACCGGCATGAAGGACGGGGACTTCGACAAACCCATCATCGCCATCGCCAACTCCTTCACCCAGTTCGTGCCCGGACACGTGCACCTGAAGGACCTGGGCCAGCTGGTGGCCCGGGAGATCGAGAAGGCCGGCGGCGTGGCCAAGGAATTCAACACCATCGCCGTGGACGACGGCATCGCCATGGGCCACGGCGGCATGCTCTACTCCCTGCCTTCCCGGGAGGTGATCGCCGACGCCGTGGAATACATGGTCAACGCCCATTGCGCCGATGCCCTGGTGTGCATCTCCAACTGCGACAAGATCACCCCCGGGATGCTCAATGCCGCCATGCGCCTGAACATCCCCGTGATCTTCGTCTCCGGCGGTCCCATGGAGGCGGGCAAGGTGCAGCGGGGGGAGCAGGTGATCCATCTGGACCTGGTGGACGCCATGGTGGCCGCCGCCACCCCCGGCGAGAGCGACGAGGACGTGATGAGTCTGGAACGCTCCGCCTGCCCCACCTGCGGCTCCTGTTCGGGCATGTTCACCGCCAATTCCATGAACTGCCTCACCGAGGCCCTGGGGCTCTCCCTGCCGGGCAACGGCTCCCTGCTGGCCACCCATGCCGCCCGCAAGGAGCTGTTCCTGGAGGCGGGCCGGCGCATCGTCGATCTGGCCAGGCGCTACTACGAGGGGGATGACGCCTCGGTACTGCCCCGGTCCATCGCCACCCGGGAGGCCTTCGAGAACGCCATGAGCCTGGACATCGCCATGGGCGGTTCCACCAACACCGTGCTGCACCTGCTGGCGGCGGCCCGGGAAGGGGAGGTGGCCTTCGACATGACCGACATCGACCGCCTCTCCCGGCGGGTGCCCAACATCTGCAAGGTGGCCCCGGCGACGCAGCAGTATCACATGGAGGACGTGCACCGTGCTGGCGGCGTGCTGGGGATCCTGGGGGAACTGGACCGGGGCGGGCTGTTGCACCGGGATGCCCATACCGTGCACGCCCCCACCCTGGGCGAGGCCCTGGATGCCTGGGACCTGATGCGGGACACCTGCACCGACGCGGCCCGCCAGCGCTACCTGGCGGCCCCCGGCGGCGTGCCGAGCCAGGAGGCCTTCTCCCAGTCCCAGACCTGGGACAGCCCGGACCTGGACCGCAGCGGTGGCTGCATCCGCGACATCGCCCATGCCTATTCCAGCGACGGCGGCCTGGCGGTGCTCCATGGCAACCTGGCCAGTGACGGCTGCATCGTCAAGACCGCCGGCGTGGACGAGAGCATCCTGGTGTTCTCCGGTCCGGCCCGGGTCTTCGAGAGCCAGGAATCCGCCGTGGAGGCGATCCTGGGGGACCGGGTGCAGGCGGGGGATGTGGTGATCATCCGCTACGAGGGTCCCAAGGGCGGCCCCGGCATGCAGGAGATGCTCTATCCCACCAGCTACCTGAAATCCAGGGGGCTGGGCAAGGCCTGCGCCCTGATCACCGACGGGCGCTTCTCCGGCGGCACCTCGGGGCTGTCCATCGGCCATGTCTCCCCCGAGGCGGCCGAGGGGGGCAACATCGCCCTGGTGGAGGAAGGGGATACCATCGAGATCGACATCCCCGGGCGCAGTATCCGCATCGCCGTGGACGAAGAGACCCTGTCCCGGCGCCGGGCCGCCATGGAGGCCCGGGGCGAGGACCGGGCCTGGAAGCCCGCAAACCGGCAGCGGGTGGTGAGCCGAGCCCTCCAGGCCTACGCCCTCCTGGCCAGTTCCGCCTCCCAGGGGGCCGTGCGTGACCTCTCCCAGGTGACCCCGAGGCGCTAGTCTTCCCGGGAGAC
The DNA here is from genome assembly GCF_016584115.1 of Ectothiorhodospira mobilis. Classification (GTDB taxonomy): domain Bacteria; phylum Pseudomonadota; class Gammaproteobacteria; order Ectothiorhodospirales; family Ectothiorhodospiraceae; genus Ectothiorhodospira; species Ectothiorhodospira mobilis. Next base: position 30,667 of record NZ_NRSK01000012.1, on the reverse strand, counting down.
CGCCCGGGGGTGGCCCTGCCCGGGCCCCCGGGCATCCCATCACCACGGGATCCTTGTCCTGCAGAGGATCCCGAGGCCCCCATTGCGAGGACGTTGGCCATCATGAAGAAGAAACTGCTCACCTTCCTCATCACCCTCCTGGTGCTGCTTCTGGTCTTCACCTGGCTGCGCTGGGGACCCGATTCCTGGGAGGTGCAGATCACCGGCACCACCGGTGATGGACGGGATATCCAGTATCGTATCGAAACGGTGTACGCCGGCACCTCCAGGACCCTCATCTTCCGCAACGAGGATGCCGGTTTCTTCCCTCCGTACTTCAAGTTCGACTCGGCGGATCTGCAGTCCGTTGCCCGGCGCGTCAAGGAACGCTGCCCGGAGGAGGCCGTGATCGTGCACGGCTACGGCTGGCGCATCCCGTTCATGAGCATGTTCCCCAATGCCACCGCCATCGAGGCCCCCGAGCGCTGCCTGCGGGCGGTGCCCCGGGATGAGGACGGGCTGGCGGAAGGGGCCTCCGGCGCCGGGGGCTGACCCCGGCGCTCAGCGCTCCAGGCGGTAGATCAGGTCCATGCTCTGGGCCTCCGAACTGGACTGGGTCTCCAGGCTCAGGTGGGGGGACAGGCTGTAGCGCAGCATGAGGGTGTTCACCCGGTCGAACAGGCCGACGCTGTAGCGCAGGAACAGCCGGGAGGAGAGCTGCTTGCCCATCATCAGGGCGGCCTCGTCCAGGCCCGTCTCCGTGTCCACGGTGAATTCGTCCAGGCCCAGTTCGCTGCCCAGGCGGTCGGTGATGAAGGCCCCGCGCTCGATGCCGTAGAGGGCGATGGCGGAGGCGATGGCATTGCCGTCCCCCTCGCCGGCCCCGGACAGGGGGCGGCCGGTGACCAGGAAGGCCAGGGCCTCGGTCTCCTCCATGGGCGGCTCGGAGAACACCCGGGAGCGGGGCTGTTCCAGGGTGCCACCCATCTCCAGGCCCACCGTCACCTCATGGGCAGGGATGCGGCGCACGGCCCGCAGGTCCAGCCCCGGGTTCTCCGGCGGGCCCTGGAACAGCAGCAGCCCCCGCTCCACGGTGAGGTCCTGGCCGTAGGCCTTGTAGCGGCCCTCGGGGATGCGGATCTGCCCCAGTAGCCGCGTGGGCAGCCCCGGGGATTGCTGCACCTTGAGCGTCCCCCCGAGGCGGGCATCCAGGCCGTAGCCGCGGATGCGCACATCCTCCCCCAGGGTGACCCCCAACCGGGCCACCACCACCAGCGGTTCCCCGGGTTCCTCCCCCGCCTCCTGCACGATGATCTCGTCCCCCGAGACGGCCACGGCCTGGGGGGGTAGCTCCACCAGTTCCACCCGGGCCCGGGGCACGGCCACGTCACCGGTGACAATGACGCGCCGGCCGATGGTGGTGACGTCCAGATCCGGGGAGATCACCACCTGCACATCCGGGCGGCGCAGGGCCAGGAAGTCCTCCCCCCGGACCTGCAGGCGCACCGGGGGCGGACCGTCCCCGCCCCGCTGCACCTCGCCTTCCAGAGTCAGGTTGCCTTCCCCGGAACGCATCCGTCCGGTGAGTTGCAGGCGCTCCCGGCCTTCGTTGTGCAGGTCCAGGTGGATCTCCTCCAGGGTGATGCCCGCCTCGGGCAGGGTGACCGTTCCCCCGGACAGGGCCAGGTGGCCGTCCAGCCGGGGGGCCTGCAGGCGGCCGCCGATATCCAGGTCCCCCTGTACACGTCCTTTCAGGTCCCGCATCTGGGGGATCAGGGGATCCAGCCAGGTGAGATCCTCCAGGGTCAGCTCCGCCCGGCCGTCCAGGGCCAGGTCCCCGTCCTCCCGGCCCAGGCCCTGCAGTTGGCCCCGGATGCGGCCCTGGCTGGCGATGTCCAATGCCAGGCTCGCTTCCAGGTCCCGCCCCTGCAACTGCAGATCGGCCCGGGCATTGCGGAAGGGGACTGTCTGCCGGGTACCTTCCTCATCCAGGATCCGCAGGTGGCCGGCCCCCGGGGTCAGGTGGGCCTCCAGGGTCCACGCTGGGGTCCGCTCCGGGTCCAGGCGCAGGCGGGCCCCGCCGTCCAGTTGTCCCTCCAGGCCCAGATTGGGGGGCAGCCAGGCCTCTAGCAGGTCCAGGGGCAGCTGCGTGAGCCGGGCCTCGGCCCGGGTGACGCCGGTCTCGTCGGACCAGTCCCCCTGCAGGCAGAGGCGGGCCCCGCCCTGTTGCAGGCAGAGGGGATCGGCGCCGGCGGCGTTGGCAGCGGCGTGCAGGGCCACGGGTTCCTGAAGGGCCCAGGGACCCCCCATGGGGGGGCGGATGTCCAGGGTGGTGAGGACGCCGCTCCAGCGGGGTGGGCCGGACAGCAGGCCGCCGGGCAGGCTCCCCTCCAGGGCCAGTTGCCCCCGGGTGTCGCGGCCTGCCAGGGCCAGGGTCAGATGGTGGTCGGCCGCGGTGCCCCGCCCCTCCAGGGTCAGTTCTTCCAGTACGGTGCCGGCGGTGGTGCGCAGATTCCCCAGGCGCAGGTCCAGCCCCAGGGGGGCATTCGCTGCGGCACCGGCCTGCAGGTCCAGATTGAGTTGAGTCAGGCCCAGGCCCCCCAGTTCCAGGCCTTCGCCCCGGGCCCGGGCGGTGAGCACCGGCGCCTCCGAGGGGCCCTGAACCTGGCCTTCGGCCTCGAGTCGGCCCAGGAGTCCGGGCCACAGGGTCTCCAGGGTCGGGGCCTGGAGGCGAAAATCCAGATCCAGGGTGTCCGCCAGGCGGCCCCGGGCCTCCAGGCGGTTGTCCCCCGCGGCCAGGTGCAGCCCGGGGATCTCCAGCCGGCGGCCGCTCACCCGGACCTCGCCATGGCCCTGGATGGGGCGGTCGCGCAGGGTGCCGGAGAGCTGCGCCAGGTTCACCCGGACCTCCAGGGGGGCATCGGGAGCCAGGCGGCCCCGGGTGTCGGCCCGCAGCTGCAGCCGGCCCGGCAGCTGGGGGGCGAGGACGGATGGGACCAGGTCCCGGCCATTCAGCTCCAGCATCCAGTCCAGGCCCCGGGCCCAGCCGACCCGCCCCGCCACCTGCAGTTGCCCGGCCTCCCCGGAGAGGCTCAGGGGGGCCAGTTGCAGGCCTTGGGTATCCCCCCGGGCGGAGAGGGCCAGGTCCTGGCGGGGCAGGGGGGCGGCGGTCAGGGTGGTGTGCAGGCCCAGGCGGTAGTCGCCGGGATCCCCCCGGGTCACCAGGGTGCCGCCATCCAGCTGCAGCCGACGATCCTCCGGCAGGGCCAGGGTCAGGGCCTCCCACCGATGGTTCAGATCCCAGACGGGGGCGGTGAGGGGATGACGGATGCGGCCTGCGGTGTGGGCCTGCAGGGGGGAACGCAGGTGGTGTTGCAGGGCCAGGTCGGTGAGATCCCCGTCCAGCACCAGGCGGCCCTGCGCCCGGTCCGCCGGCAGGGGCCGGGCGGCTGCCGGGGGCAGGGTCAGGGACCAGTCGGCGGCCAGGCCCAGGGCGTAGGGCCGCGCCAGGGTCACCCGTCCCAGGGCCTGGATGCGTCCCTGGGGGGCCTGCAGGTCCAGGTGGCGCAGCTGCAGGCGGCGGGCGTCCAGGTGCAGGCCCAGGGCGAGCCGGTCCACGACAATGGGATCGCCGTCTGCGGTGGGGTGGATGCGGCTGTCCTGGAGCACCCCCTGGCGCAGGTCTACGGTGACGGGCATGGGGATGGCGTCGGGCAGGGTGAAGGGGGCCCGGGCCGGGTCGGGGGCCTCCTCGCCGGGGGTGAGGATGACCTCCAGGCCCCGGGTTGCCAGGTGGTCCACCTGCACGGTCCGCTGCACCAGGGCGGTCAGGTCCAGATCCAGGTCCAGTTGCTCTGCCCGGGCCCGCAGGGCGGGATGGGTGTAGGTCAGGTCCCGCAGCTGCAGACCCCCGGCCAGACTGCCCTGGATCCCGCCGATCTGCAGTTCCCCGGGGAGGAAGCCTGCCCCCTGGTGCAGCAGCAGGCGGGCGCCGGGCTGGGTGGTCACCGCCAGCAGGAGCAGGGCGGCCAGCAGCAGCGGCACCAGGGCCAGGGTGATGGCCAGGGTCCGGGTGAGACGGCGCACCCGGCCCGTCACAGGTCCATCCCCATGCTCAGATGCAGGCGCACGAGATCGTCCCCGTCCAGGGGGTGGGCCAGGTCCACCCGCACGGGGCCGATGGGGGAGCGCCAGCGCAGGCCCACGCCGGCGCCGTAGCGGGGGCTGTAGTCCCCCAGACGGTTGAAGGTATTGCCGCCATCGATGAAGGCGGCCACGCCCCAGGGGCCCTTCACGGGATGGTCCACCTCCAGGCTGGCGGCGATGAGATGGCGTCCGCCGATGACCTCGCCGTCGGCATCCCGCGGGCCCAGGGCCTGGTAGGCGTAGCCCCGCACGCTGGCGTCCCCGCCGGCGAAGAAGCGCAGGGAGCTGGGCAGTTGTTCCAGGTGGTCCACGCTGGTGGCGCCCAGTTCGGCCCGCAGCAGCAGACGGCCCTGTCCCAGGGGACGGATGTACTTGGCGCTGCCGTGGGCCTGGAGGAAGCTGGTGGAGGAGAGGATGGGTTCGGCGGCCCCCCGCAGGGTGCCCCTCAGGTGCCAGCCCCGCCGCGGGAAGACGGGGTCGTCGGCCCGGGTGCGGCTCAGTTCCAGGCTGGGGATGAGCAGATGGCTGGTGTCCTCCTCGCCGGAGATGCGGTAGGTCTCCCGTTCGTAGCGCAGGGCGCGGGTCCGCATCCAGCCGGAGGGCATCTGCCGCACATGGGCGATGCCCAGGCCATAGAGGTCGCTGTCGCTGCTGTCGGTGTCCTCGGTCTGCCAGCCGGCGCTGAGCTGGATGCGTTCCCGGGCGGGGTCCCCCCGGGGGATCTCGTAGTCCAGGTTGGCACTGGAACGTACCGGGGAGAGTTCCAGCCGGGCATCGTAGCGGTGGCCCGCGCGGTTGGCGCGGTGGTTCTCCACCCCCAGGCGCAGGCGCGGTCCGGTGTCGGTGCTGGCACCGATCCCCGCCAGGTAGGACCAGCGGTTGCGCGGGGTCAGGCGCACATGGATGGGGACCGACCGGTCGCCGGCGGCGCCGGGTTGCGGCTCCACCCGCACCTGGCTGAAGTAGCCGCTGTCGATGAAGGCCTGCTGCATGCGGATCAGCGGCTCCGTGGCGTAGGGTTCCCCCTCCGCAAAGGGCACGAAGCGCCGCAGCAGGGGCTCGTGGAAGGCGTCCTGTTCCAGGGTGACCGCACCCAGGCGGTAGCGGGGGCCGCTGTCCATGTGGACGAGGACCTGGGCGCTCCGGGCCTTGGGGTCCACCCGCAGCTCTGTGCGCGTGAAGCGGTTGTCGAAATAGCCCCGGGCGGAGGCCAGGCGGCCCAGTTCGGATTTCAGCCGGGCGTAGTCGTCATGGCGCAGGACCTGGCCCTCGCGGATGGGGGGGGCCTCCAGCAGGGCGCTGAAGGCCGGGTCCTCCGCCGCCTCTCCCTGCAGACGGATCTCCACGCGCTGTACCCGCACCGCCGCACCGGGCGCCACGTGTGCCTCCAGTTGCCAGCAGTCCCCGGTGCGCCGCAGGTCCAGGTCGACGCTGGGGGTATAGAAGCCCAGGGCCCTCAGGGCGCGGCGGATGTCCGCCTCGGCATCCTCCAGCAACGGAGCCTCCTGCCAGGCGGGCAGGTTGCAGTCCGCCCGCTCCAGGTTCAGGTGGGCGCGGATGTTCTCCGCCGGGGCCCCTTCCACGCCACGGATCTCCAGGGTGGGCCGTGTCTGGGCCGTCAGGGGCGGGGCCAGGAGCAGGCAGAGTCCGAGCAGGCCCATGGCCTGGCCCCATGTCCGCCGCCGGCCGGGACCGCCCGCGGCGGGGGGGAGGATGGCGCGGGCGGTTCTCATGGCGGGGTGACGGTTCCTCTGGCCGGTGCCGGGGGATGGCGGCGGTGGCGGATGCGGGGCGTGGCCAGGATATTCTAATGAATCGCCGCAGCCGACGGGAGGCCGCGGGTATGGACCCGCGGCCGATTTCGCACGGCGTTTGTCCCGGGGCATCCCTTGCGCCCGCGAGGGGAGGAGGATCAGCTGTGGTGAAAGCGCTGGGGCGTGCGACGCCGGTGATTGAGGATCACCACCACCCCTTCACGCTTGCCCTCGGGCAGGGACTGGACGATGGCGCGGCCCAGGGGGCGGGGCAGTTGTTCGAACAGGCGCGCCACGGTATAGGTGGGCAGTCCACCGGCCAGGCGCACCGCATCCGCCTGGGGGATGTGCTGCAGGATCCGGATCTGGGAGTCCTCCGCCAGGCGCAGAAAGCGGGTGCGCGCCGTGTGGTACTGCCCCTGGCGCACCGCCCGGTCCACGGTCTGCAGCGCGGGATCCTGGCGTTCGTCGATCCAATGGATGCCCTGGGCCTCGATGCCCTGGAAGCCGGTGTGTGGGTTGTGCATCGTTTCAGTCATGTCGTTGATTCCTCCTCCCCGCCCGGGGATGAACATTTCGGATACCGGTGGTGCGGCAGGGCCGCCGGCACGGCGGGCGTGAAGACCGTGGGAAGGGGGGCACGACAGGAAGATGACGAAGGGCCTGCCGCCTCGGGGCGGGGCCCTTGAACCCCCTGGCGGGGGCCGGTCATGGGGTCTGCCGTGTGATCCGGGGGTGTGGCGCGTGCTGCGCGGAGCCCTGGGGCGGTCCCATGACCGTTCCGGGAGGCTCCTAGCGGCGCACGTCCCGCACCGCCCGCGTGCACCCCTTCCGGGGCATCACGTGCGCGCGTGCTGAACTACAGCCGTCCATACGAAGGTTGATCCTCTGTGGCCTCGGAAGTGTCCCCGCGCGCCCGGCCCCGGGGGCCTGGGGCGACTGCGGGAACGGGCGCAAAGATACCCCTTCACGGGGCATTTTTAAAGCCCGTGGGAGGTCCTTTTCGGGGCATCGCCCGCAGGGCGCTTCCGGAGCCGGGAAGGGGACACGGCTCCCCAGTCCCTCTCCTTTTCCGGCATACTGGCGTCCACTGAGGTGAAACCCGCAGCACGGCCTGGCCGCAGGGGGGGTATGGTGGATACAGACGCGCTGAAGATTCCCAAGAGACGCAAGCCGGTGAAGGTCTGGGTCCATCCCGATGGCCTGGTGCTGGGCTCCCTCTTTGTCCATCTGCAAAGTGCCCACCGCCCGGGGGAGGAGGAGCCCGCCGAGGTCCTCAACGGACCGGAACCCTTTTTCGTCATGGAGTGCGGCAGCGCCCGGGAGCTCCGCTTCTACAACAAGCACTCCGTGGTGCGCATGGAATATACCCTGGACGAGGGCCCCCCCGGTGACTATGCCGTATACCTCCCGGCGCGGCTGCATCTCATGGACGGCTCCAATCTGGAGGGGGTGATCCGCGAGATGCTGGATCCGCAGAAGGCGCGCCTGTTCGATTACATCAACATCCACGAACACCGTTTCGTGCGCCTGTTCCTCTCGGACACGGAGGCGGCGCTGGTCAACAAGGCCTACATCGTGCGCGTCACGCCCGATGAACCGGGCCCCCGGGACTGACCCTTCCGGGGTGCCGTCACGGCATCGGCCCGCGCGCGCTCGGGAGGGGTTGCCCCGCTCATGAGCGTATTTGCCGATTTCCGGGCCGAGCGTCTCATCCGCCGCCTGTCCCGGCTGGAGGATCTGGACGGACCCGAGGCCCGTGCGCTCCTGTCCCGGCTGGCCAGCGTTGCCGGGGCCGCCGTGCCGCGGCTGCTGCAGACCCTGGAAGGCCCCGCCACCGATGCCTGGGGGGTGCGCGCCATGGAACTGCTGCAGAGGCTGGCGGACGATGACACCCTGCCCCTGTTCCTGCACCAGCTGCAGGGTGCCCCCGCCCCCCAGCTTGCCCGCATCACACAGGTACTGGCCCGCGCCCGGGGGGTCGATCCCCATCGCGTGGCCCGTGCCCTGCGGGACCCGGAGCTACCCCGCGCGGCCCTGCTGGAGGTGCTGGAGGGGCAGCGGGAGCGGCTCGATGCCGACACCCTCCTGCGCCTGGCCCCGGAGCTGGATGCCGCCTCCCGGGGCGCCCTGTTCCGGCTGATCCGGGAGGTGGCCGATGCGCGTGTGCTGCCCGATCTCATCAACCGCGCCTCGGGCAAGGACCCGGCCATCCGTCGCCTGGTGATGGAGGTGCTGGGGCGCTTCCCGGAGCCCCGGGCGCGCAGCGTCCTGCAGGAGGCCCTGCAGGATGACGATCCCGGCGTGCGCCGCGCCGCCCTGCAGGCCCTGCTGGCGCAGGGGGCCCGGGATCTGCCCCTGGGGGCCCTGTGCACCCTGCTGCGGGACGGGGATCTCACGGTGCAGCAGAAGGCGGTGGATGCCGTGGTGCGGCGCAACGATCCCGAAACCCCGGCGCATCTGCTGCCGCTTCTGGGGGATGCCTCGGAGTACGTCCGCCGGGCCGCCGTGGAGGTGCTCAACGGTATCGGCAACAGCACCAACATCAAGCAGCTGCTGGTCTCCATCCGGGACGAGGACTGGTGGGTCCGGGCCCGTTCCGCCGATGCCCTGGCCCGCATCGGCGGCCCGCGGGTGGTGCAGGCGGTGGTGCAGTTGCTGCGGGACGAGGACGAGTTCGTGCGCCGCGCGGCGGTGGAGATCCTCAACGCCACCCAGGATGAGACCGCCCTGACCCATCTCGTCGCCGCCCTGGAGGATGCCGACTGGTGGGTGCGGGAGCGGGCGGTGGACGCCCTGGCGGCCATCGGCAACCGCGCCGCGGTGCCGGCCCTGCTGGGCATGCTGCAGCGGGACCGGGAGGCGGCCCCGCTGGTGATCCGTGCCCTGGCCCGCCTGGGGGATGAACGCGCCGTGCCCGTCCTGCTGCAACGCCTGCAGGACGACGAGGAGGGGGTGCGCACCGAGGCCGTGCATGCCCTGGAGGAGCTGGCCGATGCCGGCAGTGTGGGGGCGATCCTCACGGCCCTGCGCCGCGACGCGCAGAGGAGCGGTGGGGAATGGGGCGATCTCGCCCGGGATACGGCGGACCACCTGGAGGCGCGTTTCGCCGTATCTGCATCCCGCGCCGGTGGGGCGGACGGGTCCACGGTCACCGCCCTCGCCGGCGATGATACCGAGGGCCGGGCCCTGGCGGGGCGTGTCGTGCGCGGACCGGGGCTGGAAGTGGATGCCCTCGCCCCCGGGGACCTCTTGGGGGAACGCTACCGCTTCGTGCGCCGCGTCGGCCGCGGGGCCTTCGGCAGCGTCCTGCTCATGGAGGACGTGATGATCGCCGAGCGCATCATCCTCAAGGTGATGAATTCCCGGCTGGCCACGGACGAGGAGATGATCCGGCGGTTCGTGCAGGAGTTGCGGTTGTCGCGCCGCATCACCCACGAGAATGTCATCCGCATCTTCGATTTCCTCTCCGTGGGCGGGGCCCTGGCCATCTCCATGGAGTACTTCCCGTCGCAGACCCTGGCCGCCCTGCTGCGCCAACAGGCCCCGCTGCCCCAGGAGCAGGCTGTGCGCCATGCCGCCGCCGTGGCCGCCGGCATGGCGGCGGCCCACGAGGTGGGGGTCATCCACCGCGACCTGAAACCCGGCAACGTACTCATCAATGAGCACGGTCTGGTGAAGATCGTGGACTTTGGTATCGCCGCGGTCACCGGGGGGGGCGACACCCGCCTCACCCGCACCGGTATCCTGGTGGGCACGCCCCGGTACATGGCCCCCGAACAGGCCACCGGCGGCCGTGTGACCGCCAGTGCCGACATCTATGCCCTGGGGGTGGTGCTCTATGAGATGCTCACCGGCCGCCCCCCCTTCGAGGGCGAGGATCAGATCGCCCTGGTCTACCAGCACGTGCAGGGCCGGGCCACGCCCCCCGTGGAATTGAATCCGGCCATCGATCCCCGGCTCAATGCCCTGGTCCAGGGGATGATGGCCGTGGAACCCGCCGACCGGCCCGCCTCCATGGGGGCGGTGCGCGCGGCTCTGCTAGAGTTCCTCCAGGGGGGGTGCCCGCCCGCCGGCGGGGATGCGCACCGGGGGGCGGCCCCCGGGGAGACCGACTGATGCCGAGAATCGATGCCTTTCTCAAGCTGGCCCGGGAACAGGGCTGTTCCGACCTGCACCTGGCGGTGGGGGTGCCCCCCATGCTGCGCATGAACGGTGAGCTCATGCCCATCCGCTTCCGGGATCTGGGGGACCGGGAACTGGAGGCCTACGTCCTGGAGATCCTGACCCCGGCCCAGCGCCAGCGCTTCCAGGGGGGGGAGGACCTGGATTTCGCCTATGTGGATGCCCACGAAGGGCGTTTTCGCGCCAACCTCTTCCGCAAGGCCACGGGGGTGGGCGCCACCTTCCGTCACATCCCCGCCCAGGTCCCCGCCCTGGAGACCCTGGGTCTGCCGCCGGTGCTGGGGGAGCTGGTGGACCACACCCAGGGCATGGTGCTGGTGACCGGCTCCACCGGCACGGGCAAGTCCACCACCCTGGCGGCCCTCATCGACCACATCAACGCCGAACGCGCGGTGAATATCGTCAGCCTGGAGGACCCGGTGGAGTTCGTCCACCGCAACCGCCGCGCCCAGGTGATCCAGCGGGAGGTGGGGACCCACGTACCCGGTTACGCCGCCGGCCTGCGCGCGGCCCTGCGCCAGGATCCGGACGTGATCCTGGTGGGGGAGCTGCGGGACACGGACTCGGTGATCATGTCCATGATCGCCGCCGAGACGGGGCATCTGGTCCTGTCCACGCTGCACACCACCTCGGCGGTGAAGACCATCGACCGCATCCTGGACGCCCTGCCGCCGCAGCAGCGGGAGCAGGGCAAGACCTTCCTCGCCCAGAATCTGCACGGCGTGGTCACCCAGACCCTGGTGAAGACCGCGGACGGTCGGGGCCGCCGCGCCGTGGCGGAGTGTATGCGGGTGAACCGGGCCATCGCCCGCATGATCATGACCGACAAGGTGCATCAGATCCCCTCGCAGATGCAGACGGGGCGGGATCAGGGCATGCAGCTGCTGGACCAGGCCCTGCTGGAGGCCATCCAGCGGGGCGAGGTGGATCCGGACGATGCCTACCGTTACGCCAGCGACAAGCAGGCCTTCCAGCGATACGTCACCGATGCGGGTCTGCTGCCGCGCATCGACCTGGCCGGAGGATGAAGCCGATGCGTCAGTCGGAGAGCCTGTTGCGCACCCTGGTGGAGCGCGGTGGATCGGACCTGCACCTGGTGGCGGGGAGCCCGCCGCGCATCCGGCTGAACGGCGAACTGGTGCAACTGGATACCCAGCCGCTGACCGCCGCCGAACTGGACGCCGTGGTGGCGGAGATCCTGCCCGACACTGCCCGGGAGGTCTTTGAGCGGGAGGACGGCGCGGACTTCGCCCACGCCATCGAGGGCCTGGCCCGTTTTCGCGTCAACCTGCTGCGCCAACTCAACGGCCTGGCCGTGGTGTTCCGTGCCATCCCGGATCGCACCCTGTCCCTGGAGGAACTGGAAATGCCGCCGGTGGTCGGCCATCTGGCCATGCAGCGCAACGGCCTGATCCTGGTGGCGGGCAAGACCGGATCGGGCAAATCCACCACCCTGGCCGCCATGATCGATGCCATCAACCGCAACCGCCGCGGCCACATCCTCACCATCGAGGACCCCATCGAGTTCCTCCACGAACGCCGGCGCTGCCTCATCAGTCAGCGCCAGGTGGGGCTGCACACCCCCGGATTCGCCGAGGCCCTGCATTCGGCCCTGCGGGAGGACCCGGACGTGATCCTGGTGGGGGAGATGCGCGACCTGGAGACCATCTCCCTGGCGGTGACCGCGGCCGAGACCGGCATCCTGGTGCTGGGCACGCTGCACACCAACGGCGCCGCCGCCGCCATGGACCGCATCATCAACACCTTCCCGTCGGTAAAGCAGTCCCAGATCCGGGCCATGCTCTCCACCTCCCTGCGGGGGGTCATCTCGCAGCAGCTGGCGCGGCGTGCCGATGGCCGCGGGCGTGTGGCCGCCGTGGAGGTGCTGGTGAACACCCCGGCGGTGTCCAATCTCATCCGCGAGGGGCGCACCGATCAGCTCCTGGGCACCATGCAGGCCGGTGCCCTGGTGGGGATGCAGACCCGGGACGCCGCCCTGCGCCGGCTCCTGGACGCGGGGGTCATCACCGGGGCCGAGGCCTATCACCAGGCCCTGGACAAGGCCGAGTTTGAGGCCGTGCGCCAGCGCGGTGCACCCGCCCCCTGAGTTCAACAGGGACTCCGGCAGGTATGGTCTTGGGCGCGGCGTTGCGGGTAAGCTGAGGGGATGACCCTGCCGTCCCCCGAACAACTGCCCCTGGAAGGGGTCCCCGAAGCGGCCCGCGAGGGGGTGCGCCACCTGGCGGCGGATTTCCTGGAGGCCTGCAGGGCCCAGGGGCTGGAACCGGGGCCCTGGCCGGAAGGGTTGGGGTCCCTCTGGTACCACAGCGATTTCGTGGCCCGCACCGCCGTGCGCCGCCCCGCGTTGTTCCTGGAGCTGCTGCACTCCGGCGACCTGGACCAGGCCGACCCGTCGGGTCAGGGGCTGCGGGAGCGCATCCGGCACGCCCTGGAGACGGTCAGCGACGAGACGGACCTGATGCGCGCCCTGCGCCGGCTGCGCCACCGGGAGATGTGCCGCATCGCCTGGCGTGATCTCCTTGGGGCCGCCCCCCTGGAGGAGACCCTGGCGGATCTCACCCACCTGGCGGAGGGGCTCATCGATGCCGCCCTGGACTGGCTGCACGCGGACCTGGTGCGCCGGCACGGCGAGCCCCGGGATGCCGGCGGCATCCCCCAGCGCCTGGTGGTGCTGGGCATGGGCAAGCTGGGTGGGGGCGAACTCAACTTCTCCTCCGACATCGACCTCATCTTCGCCTATCCCCAGCCCGGGGAGACCGACGGGGCACGGCCCCTGGAGAACCAGCAGTTCTTCATCCGCCTGGGGCAGCGCCTGATCAAGGTCCTGCACGAGCAGACCGCCGACGGCTTCGTCTTCCGCGTGGACATGCGCCTGCGCCCCTTCGGCGATGCCGGTCCCCTGGTGATGAGCTTCGACGCCCTGGAGGACTACTACGAGAGCCATGGCCGGGAATGGGAGCGTTACGCCCTCATCAAGGCCCGGGCCGTGGCCGGTGACCGGGACAGCGCCGATCACCTGCAGGCCCTGCTGCGCCCCTTTGTCTATCGTCGTTATCTGGACTACGGCGCCTTCGCCTCCCTGCGGGAGATGAAGGCCCTGATCAACCGGGAGGCGGCGCGCAAGGGCAAGGAGGCGGACATCAAGCTGGGGGCGGGGGGCATCCGCGAGGTGGAGTTCGTGGGCCAGGCCTTCCAGCTCATCCGCGCCGGCCGCGATCCCTCCCTGCAGCTGCGGGGCATCGTCCCCGTACTGCGGCGCCTGGCGGAGCAGGACCTGATCCCGGCCTATGCCGTCGAACAGCTGCTGGAGGCCTATGCCTTCCTGCGGCGCACGGAGAACCACCTGCAGATGGTGGCGGACCAGCAGACCCACTGCCTGCCCACGGAGCCGGCCGCCCGCCTGCGTCTGGCCCGGTCCATGGGATTCGACGACTGGCCGGCCTTCCACCAGACCCTGGAGCGGCACATGCAGTGGGTGCATGAGCAGTTCGAGCAGGTCTTCGCCGCGCCGCAGCGGGTGGACGAGGAGGACGAGGCCTCCTCCCAGACCGAGACCCATCGGGAGCTGGCCGCCCTCTGGGGGGGCGGCCTGGGCCGGGAACGGGCCCTGGGGGTGTTGCAGGAACTGGGCCTGGAGGAACCTGCCCGGGCCCTGGAGCATCTGGACCAGCTGCGCGAAAGCAGCACCTGCCGTGCCCTCACCGCCACCGGCCGGGGTCGCCTGGACCGGCTCATGCCCCTGATCCTGGGACTGCTGTCGGGGCTGGAGGCCCCGGACGTGACCCTGGACCGGCTGTTGCGCCTGGTTCAGACCATTGCCCGGCGCTCGGTCTATCTCTCCCTGCTGGTGGAGAACCCCCTGGCCCTGTCCCAGCTGGCGCGGCTGTGCCAGGCCAGCCCCTGGATCGCTGAACATCTCACCCGGCACCCGCTGCTGCTGGACGAGCTCCTGGATCCCCGCAGCCTCTACGATCCGCCCGACCGCCATGGCCTGGCGGCGGCCATGGAGGAGGAGCTGGTCCAGGTGCCCCTGGACGACCTGGAGCAGGTGATGGACCGGCTGCGCCTGTTCAAGCAGGTGCAGGTGCTCAAGGTGGCGGCGGCGGACATCATGGACGTGCTGCCGGTGATGCAGGTGAGCGACCATCTCACCTGGATCGCCGAGGTGATCCTGGAGAAGGTGGTGACCCTGGTGACGCAGCAGATGGTGGCCCGCTACGGCCGGCCCCGCTGTGTCGTGGACGGGGAGACCCACACCCCCGGTTTCGCCGTGGTGGGATACGGCAAGCTGGGGGGGCTGGAGCTGGGTTATGGTTCGGACCTGGACCTGGTCTTTCTCCATGACAGCCGGGGCGAACAGGCCTGCACCGATGGCGGGCGCAGCCTGGACAACAGCGAGTTCTTCGCCCGCCTGGCGCAGCGGGTGCTGCACTTTCTCGGGGCCTTCACCGGCGCCGGCCGCCTCTATGAGGTGGACACCCGCCTGCGCCCCAGCGGCGCCGCGGGGCTGCTGGTGGTGAGCCTGGACGCCTTCGAGGACTATCAGCTGCACTCCGCCTGGACCTGGGAGCACCAGGCCCTGGTTCGGGCCCGCCCCGTGGCCGGGGACCGGCGCATCGCCGAGGCCTTCCAGGCCATGCGCGCCCGCGTGCTGTCCCGCCAGCGGGATGCGGAGGAACTGCGGCGCCAGGTGCGGGAGATGCGCGAGAAGATGTGGAAGGAACATGCCAGCCGCGATCCCGGCCTTTTCGATCTCAAGAAGGACCCCGGCGGTATCGCGGATATCGAATTTATGGTGCAATATCTGGTCCTGGCCCATGCGGATCGCCACCCGGGGCTGACCACCTATCCGGACAATGTCCGCATCCTCGAGACCCTCATGGAGACGGGCCTGATCCCCCGGGAGGACGCCCTGTTCCTCATGGATACCTACCGGGCCTTCCGGGACCGCATCCACGAGCTCACCCTGCAGGATCAGCCGGCACGGGTCGGTGGCGAGGATTGGCGCCAGGAGCGCGACCGGGTCCGGCAGATCTGGAAGACACTGATGCACTGATGCGGGCGGCGCCCTGCACGCCCGGGACGCCGTCCATCCGACCCCCACCGGGGCCCCGATGACCTGACAAGCAAGAGGAAACGAGTTCATGTCCACCATGGCCGACCGCGACGGTGTGATCTGGTATGACGGCAGGATGGTGCCCTGGCGCGAGGCCCAGACGCACGTGCTCACCCACACCCTGCACTACGGCATGGGGGTGTTCGAGGGGGTCCGTGCCTATCCCACCGAACGCGGACCGGCCATCTTCCGCCTGGAGGATCATACCCGGCGGCTGTTCCGCTCGGCCCATATCCTCGGCATGAGCATCCCCTACACCCCGGACGAGCTCAACGCGGCGCAACGGGCGGCGGTGCGCGAGAACGGCCTGGCCAGTGCCTATCTGCGTCCCATGTGCTTCCTCGGCTCCGAGGGTATGGGGCTGCGCGCGGACAACCTCCAGGTGCACGTGATCGTGGCCGCCTGGGAATGGGGGGCCTACCTGGGGGCGGAGAACCTGGAGCGGGGCATCCGGGTGAAGACCTCCTCCTACAGCCGCCACCACGTCAACGTGACCATGTGCAAGGCCAAGGCCAACGGCAACTACATGAACTCCATGATGGCTCTGCACGAGGCCCTGGGCTGCGGCTGCGACGAGGCCCTGCTGCTGGATACCGAGGGTTATGTGGCCGAAGGCAGCGGCGAGAACTTCTTCATGGTGTACGACGGGGTGATCTACACCCCGGAACTCACCTCCGCCCTGGACGGCATCACCCGCCGCACCATCATGACCCTGGCGGAGGAGGTGGGGATCCCCGTGCGGGAGAAACGCATCACCCGCGACGAGGTCTATGCGGCCGACGAGGCCTTCTTCACCGGCACCGCCGCCGAGGTGACCCCCATCCGCGAACTGGACGGGCGCAGCATCGGCAACGGGGGCCGCGGCCCCATCACCGAGCGCCTGCAGGGGCTCTACTTCGATGTGGTCCAGGGCCGCCATCCCAAGCATGAGGACTGGCTGGCCTACCTCTGATGCCGCGGCAGGATCTGCGGCGCCTTCACGCTGGAAGACGACTCAGGAGGGTGTGACGATGCCCAACCCGCAGACGGCCCTGGAGCCGGGCCGCTACTCGCCGGCCTGCCGGCACCGGCGCGTACGCGTGACCGCCGCCGACCTGCCCCTGTGCTGCCCGCGGCCGGACGAGGCCGTGTGGAATGCCCATCCCCGGGTCTACCTGCCCATCGAGGATGCCCCGGACGGGCGCATCCTCTGCCCCTACTGCAGCACCGAGTTCATCCTCGAAGAGGGGGGCGGGCACGGCGCGTGAGCCCCGGCGAACCCGCCATGCAGCGCCGTGACGGAAGGCATGGGACGACGGTCCCAGGGGCGCCCCGTGCCCGGTCCACGGCCTGGCCACCGCCTTGGTGCCCCCGCCATCGAATCCATCTCCTCCAGGGGATCCGCCCCATGAACGTTCCGGGCAAGGCCCAGATCCGGCTGCTCTTTCGCAACAACCGGTTCCTGATCTTCTCCACCCTGTTCGTGGCCTTCACCCTGCTGGGCGGGGCCCTGGTCTACCACCGTTTCGACGCGGGCCCCCTGCACCTCGATCCCCGTCTGCTGGCGCCGCAGAACCTGGTCCTGTGCGCGGCCCTGCTGCTGGTCTACTTTGCCGCCGACGGCCTGCGCCTGTACTACACGGTGCGCGCCCTGGGCCACCGCGTGCCCCTGCCCATGCTGGTGCGCCTGGTCTTTGTCAATATCTTCGTCTCCAACATCACCCCCATGGCCACCGGTGGCGGGGTGGTGCAGGTGTGGTATCTGCGCCATGCCGGCGTCCCCCTGGGGACGGCGGCGGCGGCCACCACCATCCGCACCACCCTGGCGGTGCTGGTGATCTTCTCCCTGACCCCGGTGTTTCTGCTCTCCATGGACTTCCTCACCCAGGCGCTGAACTGGTCCACGCGCCTGACCCTGTACCTGGTGACCTTCATCGCCGCCTACCTGGGGGTGCTGGCGGTGGCCATCTTCCGCAGCCGCTGGCTGTTGGTGCCCGTTTCCCGGCTGCTGCAACTGGCCGCGCGCCTGCATCTGATGCGTGAACCCCGGGCGCGGCGCCTGCGCTTTCGCCTCTGCCGGGAGCTGGTGCTGTTGCATCGCGGTTTCCTGGATTTCCTCTCGGGGCGGGGCGGGGCGCGCCTGCTGGCCGTGCTCTTCACCCTGATCTTCCTTTTGAGCCTGTTCTCCTTCCCGGCGGTGCTGCTCCATGCCCTGGGCTATGATCTGGACTATCTGCAGGTGATCGGGATCCAGACGGTGACCACCTTCGTCATGTATTTCGCCCCCACACCGGGGGCCTCGGGGATCGCCGAGGGGGCCTTTGCCCATTTCTTCTCCAATCTGGTGGCCCCGGGCCATGTCCTGCTGGTCACCTTCTGCTGGCGCCTGCTTACCATCTATCTGGGCATGTTCATCGGCTTTTTGATCCTCAAGCGGGATGCCATCCAGGTGCTGGCCTGGCGGTCGGGACGGGATGTTTAGGCGCAGCAGCCTCCTCAGCCTCGCCTTCTTTGTCGTCCTCCTGACCCTGCTGGGCCTGCTGGGGTACAAGCTCTACCTGAGCTTCTTCAAGGACACCTTCGAGGCCCTGCACGCCCGCCAGATCGAGCACATCGAGGCCGATCTGCAGGGGCGGGAGGACTTCAGCTTTGCCGTGGTGGGGAATGTGCGCAACTCCATCGGGGTCTTCGAGCGGCGGATGATCCCCGCACTGAACCGCTCCGGTGTGGATTTCCTGGTTTCCGCCGGCAATGTGGTCAGCGGGGGCGGGGAGGACAACTACCAGGCCCTCTACGGCTCCATGCAGCGTCTGCAGATCCCCTATGTGCTCACCTTCGCCGGGGAGGAGGAGAGCGAGTTCGGCAGCTTCCGCTTCTACGACATGTTCGGGCCGTATTTCTACTCCTTCTCGGCGGGCGGTGCGCGCTTTATCTTCCTGGATGTGACGGGCAAGACCCCCCTGGCCTGGCAGTTGCGCTGGTTCGAGGACGAACTGGAGGCGGTCCGGGCGCGGGGGGAACGGGCCTTCGTCTTCCTCGGGGAACCGGTCCTGCCCGTCCAGCGCCAGGGGGAGGCCCGCGCCTCCGGACTGGCGCGGCATCCGGATTTCCTCGGGGATTTCCTTGCCCTGGTGGCGAAGCACCCGGTGGCGGCGGTCTTCTCCCCGTCGCAACGGGTACTGGACCGTCGCAGGGTGGGGGAGACGGCGTTCGTGACCACGGGCGGGGGCGGCGGTCAGCTCCTGAGCGGGGAGGACAGCTTCTACCATTTTGTCCGGGTGGAGGTGGATCCCCAGGGGGTGACCGTCTCCCCGGTGAAGATGGAGCAGGCCCCGGGCCGCCTGCTGCGCATGCTGGAGGGGCTGTGGTTCCTCATCTATTCCCTGTTCTATGTGGGCTATCTCAACTTCCTGCTGGTGGTGTGCGTGGTGGCCCTGGTGGCCATCCGGCTGTACAAGGCCGTGTTCATGGAGAAGAACTACTACCGGGACTTCAGCCATCCCTCCGCCGAGGACACGCCCCAGCCCCTGCGGGTGATGATGTTCACCAACAATTATCTGCCCTTCATCGGCGGGGTGCCCATCTCCATCCAGCGTCTGGCCCACGGGCTGCAGCGCCAGGGGGGCCGGGTGCTGGTGGTGGCCCCGGAATACGGCACCGAGTCGGACGAGGAGGAGCATGTCCTGCGGGTGCCCTCGTTGCTGAACTGGGGGCGAAACGGCGACTTCCGCCTGGCCAATGTCCTCTCCACGCGCATCGCTGTGGCCACCCGCGCCTTCCGCCCCAACGTGATCCATGTGCATCATCCCTTCTGGCTCGGCTCCCTGGGGCTGTTCATCGGCCGCCGCCTGAGGATCCCCGTGGTGTTCACCTATCACACCCGGCTGGAGCAGTATGCCCACTACGTGCCCCTGCCGGGGCTGCTGTTCCGTAATTTCATCGCCCATTACCTGGTGGAGCACTTTGCCAACAAGTGCGACGGGGTGGTGGTGCCCACCTATTCCGCCGAGGAGTACCTGCACGTGATCGGCGTGCGCTCGCAGATCCTGGTGCGTCCCACCGGGGTGGACTGCGAGGCCATGCAGCAGGCGGATCCCGGCACCCTGGAACGGCTGCGGCGCGAGCACGGGGGGAGCGGCGGAACCCTGCTGGTGAGCGTGTCCCGCCTGGGCCGGGAGAAGAACATCGACTTCATGCTGGAGGGGCTGGCCTGGGTGCGCCGCCACAGCAGCGCGCCGTTCCGCCTGCTCATGGTGGGGGATGGCCCGGAGCGGACGCGGCTGGAGCGGCGCATTGCTGAGCTGGGGCTGCAGGACTGCGTGGAGCTGGTGGGCTCCGTGGCACCCGCCGACATCCCGGCCTACTACCAGATCTGCGATGCCTTCGTCTTCGCCTCCAAGTCCGAGACCCAGGGCATGGTGATCCTGGAGGCCATGGCCGCGGGGCTGCCCGTGGTGGCGGTGCGCGCCAGCGGCATCGACGATGTGGTGCAGGACGGGGTCAACGGTTACAAGACCCCGGAGGACGTGGCCGAGTGGGGCACACGCGTGATCCGTCTGCTGGAGGACGAGCAGGGGCGCAAGGACCTGGCGGCCCGCGCCCGGGCCTTCGCCCGGGACTACGACGTGCTCCGGGTGAGCGAGGACGTGGCCGGCTTCTACCGGCGGCTCATGGCCCTGAACGCGCGCCGGGTGCGCTCGGGGTGAGATCCCCCCCTTCCGGGTTCTGGGGCGGATCGAAGCGGTAACCGAACAGCTCGATGTCCGGGCGGTAGTGCTCCGCCACCAGGGCGGCGGTCTCGTCGCTGTAGTAGCGGCGGTAGTCGTCCCGGCCCTCGGCCCGGCGGCGGTGGGGCAGGGGGATCCCGGGCAGGCCGATGCGCCGGCATACCTGGTCGAAGTCCGCCTGCAGGCTCTCGTAGTGGCCGATGAAGTCCACGATGGTGCGCCCGTGCAGGTCCACCACGTAGTCCCGCTGCAGTTCCAGGGCGGTGTCCAGCAGGTAATTCCAGGGGCGATCCGGGTCGAACTTCAGGCGCATGAAGGCCTCGAAGTCCGCCACCCCCTCCAGGACCCGGGGCCGCTCCCGGCGGATGTGGAAGTAGGAACTCACCTGCAGGTCCCAGGGGTTGCGCACGAAGACGAACTTGAACAGCCGGTCGTACACCTCGGCCGGCAGCATCTCCCGGGCGGCGATGGCCTTGGCATGGCGCGGGAACTTGGCGCCGATGCGGTGTCCCGTCATCTGGTCCAGCTTGTCGGCCAGGAACAGGGGCAGGCCGTGGCGCCCCCGGTAGCGGTAGCGGGACAGGGCCGCGCGCACGCTGGTGCCGCCGGTCTTGGCGATGTGCACGAAGAGGAAGTTGTGTTTCAGGGAGAGCAGCATGGCGGATCATCGGGACGGTGAAGCGGGGGCCAAGTATCCAGCCCAGGGCTGCGGGTGTCCACCGGGGATAGATCCGCCTGGAGGCGGCCGATCCCCTGCTGCGTTACGAGGTGCTGTCCCGGGGCCTTTGTCTCTGGGGGACCCGGATCTCTTTTGCGAGTACCGGGCCTATGCCTTCCGGGACTACGTGGATTCCGCGGACCTGCGCTGGCTGGAGCAGCAGTTGCATGATTCGTGAGGACTTCATCCGCCGCAAACTGCAGCTGATCGGCGAAGACCTGGGGCATCTGCTGCGCTTCAAGGACCTGACCCTGGACCAACTGCTGGCCGATGATATCCGCCTTGCCGCCGTGGAGCGCATCATCGAGCGGATCGTCATGCGGGCCGTGGGCGTGAACGAACACCTGCTGGCGGAACGACTCCCGCCCGACGCACCCTACCGGGACACCTTTCTCGCCCTGGCGGATGTCGGGCTCTGTACCCCGGAATTCGCCCGGGAGATCGCCGCCAGCGCCGGGCTTAGGAACATCCTGGTGCATGACTACAACGACGTGGACCGACGCATCCTGCATCGCTCCATCGGCAGCTGTCTGCGGGACTACAAGCGCTATGTGGAGCAGGTGGAGGCGTTCATTGCGGGGCTTCGAGACCCATGACCTCCAGGTAGCGCCGGGCGCTGGTCTCGGCGCGGTATTCCGCCACGGCCTCACGGATCTGCCGTGGATCCGGCGGGTTGCCGAGGACCCGGTCCATGGCCTCTGCCAGGGCTGCATCATCCCCCACCGGAACCAGGGGGCCGTAGCGTCCCCCCTGCAGGATCTCCCGGGGGCCGCTGCGGCAGTCCGTGGAGACCACGGGCACCCCCAGTGCCATGGCCTCGGTGAGGGCGTTGGGGGAGCCCTCCCAGGCGGAGGAGAGGACGAACAGCCGGGCCCGGGCCAGCCAGGGGTAGGGATTGGCGGCGAACCCAGGCATGTGCACCCGCTCGGAAATCTCCAGTGTCTTTGCCAGGGCCTCCAGGGCCTCCCGGTCCCCGCCTTCCCCCAGGAGGATCAGCCGTGTGGGGCGTGCCTGTTGCAGCCGGGCGAAGGCCCGCAGCAGGGTGGGGAAGTCCTTCTGCCGTGTCAGTCGGCCCATGGCGAGGAGGACCGGATCGCCCTTGTCCTCCAGCCAGGGGTGCGGGGCCGGGGCCATGGCCCGGGAGTCCAGGTCCGCGGTGATCACCGGGTTACGCACTACGTGCAGCCGTTCCCGGGGCAGGTTCGTGATCTGGCGCACGTCGTCGGCCACGCCCCGGGAGACGGCGATGATCCCGGCGGCATGGGGATACCAGCGCCGCATGGGCCGGTAGCGCAACCAGCGACGCACCCACGAACGCCCCTCCAGGGCCTGGGACAGGGTGGTGCCCAGGCGGATGAACACCCGGGTACCCGTTCCCGCCCGTCGCACCGCCTTCAGGGCCGCCCGCCCGGCCCGGTCCTTGGCCGCCAGCAGCACCGAAGGGCGGTGGGCGCGCAGATACCGGGTCAGGGGTTGTACCGCCAGGCCGGCGTGCCGCGTCCCCAGGCGGATGATGCGCACGTTCGCGGGCAGATCCGCCAGGTGACGGCTCTCCTCCCGGATCACCAGCAGATCGATCCCGTAACCCTCCAAAGCCAGTTGGCGAACCAGGTTCAGGACCATGCGTTCCACGCCACCTTCACCGGAGAGGGAGAGGAGGATGGGTAAATGTTGTGAGTCAGGGCGAGGCATGCCGGGTTTCTCTGGCTTCCACGCAGTGGCGGAGCGATTCATAGGCAGCCCAGTCCAGGTGTTTTTCCACGAAGGCTTTCTCGGATTCGGAGAATACCTCCTCGAATTTCGAGGTGGCTGGCTTGATGTTGTGGGCAACGTTGGATTTCCAGGTTTCCTCCGGGCGCGCGATAGAATGGGTGGCACCTTGATCACTCAGCATCCGGGCATCATATGCTAGGCCCCACAACATGCAGGCCTGGCGCAAGGCCCGCTCAGGGTCCTTGCAGAAATCCTCGTAGAAAATGAAATGGTCCTTTCCCCGCGCACATCGGTTAGCGGCACGGCGCACGGCGGCATTCCACAAGCGGATCCCGTAACGCGGATCCATCTGATGGCCAAAGGCAGCTGGGTATTTTTGGGCGCGATCACGGATTGATGCGACTACGGCACGTCCTTCCCGTACAACATGTAGAAATTGAGCATCCGGGATGTAAGAGGCGATCTGGGGGATGTAGCGGAAGTGTTTTGGCGTCTTCTCGATCCATGCCGAACATTCTTGTTCGCTCGCGAGGCGGTCCATCGATTCGATAAAAAGGGTGACATTTTCTGCGGTGGACATCAGAGGCTTCCAGTCAGGCTTCTCAATGGGGCGTTCCATGACGTGGCCAAGGTGGGTCAGTGCGCGTTTGGCCGCCTTCCTACGAACCAGACCGGCTGTGCCCAGTAATGTCCAGATCCGATTGCCGAGCAGGCGGCCGAAGAAGTCAGTTTCCGGGAGTGAGAAAATGTCTGGGTGCATCGCGAGGCGATGTTGGACGAGAGACGTGCCGGACCTGGAGCATCCAACAACGAAGAATCGGCGCATCACGGGTGATTATGTCTCCTGGTTTCGATTGGGATTGAAGCGAGAGTTGGTGGGTACAGGACGCTCCCTTGGTAGACCCATGCTCCAGTTGCGGGGATTTTATGGTATCGGTCTTGAAGATGCACGAGGTCCGAGCAAACCGCCTATTGCGGGAAAGTATCCAGGCCCATGGCCTCCAAATAGGCAGAGGTGCTCGCCCGCACGTGGTATGGAGCCACGGCTGCCTGCATGAGCTTTTTGTCAGGTGGGTTATCCAGTAAGGATGCAAGCCCCGTTGCCAGGGCCCGATCGTCACCAACGGGTACCAGAGGTCCGATGCGTCCGCCTTGTAGAATTTCCTGTGGTCCGCTGGGGCAATCCGTTGCCACCACCGGAAGACCAAGGGCCAAGGCTTCGACCAGCACCAGGCCTAGGCCCTCCCAGCGGGAAGAAAGGGCAAAGGCGTCGGCCCGGCGCATGTAGCGGTAGGGGTTGGGATCGAAGCCGGGGAGATCGACGTCTTCGGCCACACCAAGTTCGTCGGCGAGCGCCATCAGGCGTTCCCGTCGTTTTCCGCGCCCCAGGATAATCAGCCGGGCTGGCCGGTGGGTCCGGGTGTAGGCAAAGGCCCGGATCAGGGTTTCGAAATCCTTTCTCACGCAGAGCTCGCCGACCCCCAGAATCACTGGGTACTGCTTGTCCTTTAGCCAGTGATGCTCCACAGGCTGCCTGGCCAGCTCGAAGAGCTCGTCGCAGACCACCGGGCTGGGTACGACCTGTACCCGTTCGGGCTGGAGGCCGGTGACGGAGATAAAGTCATCGGCCGCGCCCCTGGAAGGCATGAGGGCAGCGTCGGAATCGGCATACGTAAGTCGCATGGAGCGGCGTTGCAGCCAGCGGTCGAAGGGCTTTCTCTGGGCCAGGTCCACGCTCACCGTGGTGCCGTTTCGCATAATGAGCCGGGTATCCGTACCGGCACGGTTCCGCGCTCGGCGGGCCATACGATTGACTTTGTCCTTGTCGGTGAACAGGACATTCGGTTGCCATTCCTTCAGATGGTTTACCAGTTCCCCCAGCGAGGTAGAGACATGGCTGGCCCGTAACTCGACGACGGAGAGGTTTTTGCTTGACTCGAGATGCGGTCCGTGGTCCTGGAGCTTGAGGAGAGTGATTTCGTGACCGCGTGCGGCCATGGCCGGCAGCAGCCGCTGCATGATGCGGTCCACGCCGCTGTGGCCGGAGGTGGAAAAGAAACAGCTGATTTTAGCGACGGTCATATGATCCAGTCCAGTGGGTCTTCGAATGTCCGAGGCACCTGGATAGGGCCTTCCACGAACAGCCGGTGCCAGATGGCAAACTGCATCACGCACCAAAGCTCCCGGCTGGCCGTACCAAAGCGGCGCTGATTCTCGATCAGCGCACTGATGCCCTCGGGGCGGAACCACTCGTTCACCGCCCGGTTGTTAGTCAGTCGTTTGCCCAAGCGGTCCAGGAATTCCCCCTGGAGCCATTCACCGATTGGAACATGGAAACCGCGCTTGGGCTGTCTTAGATGCGTGGCGGGTAGGCGGCTTTCGGCCCAGTGTTTGAGGAAATGCTTGCCTTCTCGACCCCGGATCTTGAGTTCGTCTGGCAGTGAGAGCCCGAACTCAATGATGCGATGGTCGCAGAACGGCACCCGCCCCTCGAGCCCGAATCCCATCGTCATGCGATCGGTCTTGACCAGTAGGTTGTCGGGGAGTGCGGTGGTCAGGTCGGTGTACTGGGAACGCTGGATGTCCGACCAGTACCCGGGCGTGCCCTGCCAGGCATTGATGAAGGGCTGTCTGGTCTCTTTTATGGCGCGGTGCAGGGCTGGACCGAAGGTTCGGGAAGCCTGGCGGCCACTCCACTGGCCACGAGTGCGAAAACCGCCGGATCCGGGACGCAGGAGGGCTTTGAGCCGCCTTTCCATGGAGGGGCGGTACCGGCGGTAGCCGGCAAAGGCTTCGTCCCCACCCTCGCCAGAAAACACCACCTTCAGGTCTCGGGCCGCGGTTTCCGAGAGCAGCGAGGTGGGGAGATTGGCGTAGTCCCGCATCAGCTCATCCGCTGCCCAGATACTGTGCACCAGCCGGCCAAAGACTTGATCGCGGGTCAGTTCCATAGGGGTGTGGTGAGTGCCGAGCCGTTTGGCAAGCGCTGTGGCAGCATCCAGTTCGTCATCCATCCTGGCCCCCTTGAACCCTACGGAAAAGGTTTGGAGGGGCGTATTCATACGTCGGGTGAGTTCACTGGCCAGAATGCTGGAATCCAGGCCCCCGGACAGGAACAGCCCGAACGGCACGTCGGCGCGCATGTGTTCTCGGATCACCTTATTGAAAAGCGACTCGAATGTTTCAGTCGCCTCTTCGAGGCCAATATCCTGGGTCTTCACGTTGAGTGCGGACCAGTAACGGACCGATTGGCAGTCCAGATCCGGGCTGATGCGCAGGCAGGTCCCTGGCTCCAGGCGTTCGATGCCCCGGAATACTGTGTGAGGCCCGGTGCTAAACTGGTTTTCGAGGAACTGGGCAATGGCGCCCGGTTCAAGGTCCGGCTGTCGGGGCAGCAGGGGCAGGAGGGCCTTGATCTCCGATGCGAATGCGATGCGATCCTGCAGGCGCGCGACGAACAGAGGCTTGATGCCTATACGGTCTCGGCCAAGCAAAAGACTGCCGTCCCTGCGGTCGAAGAGGGCGAAGGCAAACATGCCATGAAGGTCTGCCACACCGTCGATGCCTTTCAAGGCATAGGCATGCAGGATGCTTTCCGAGTCTGACCTGGTTCGCGGTTGGATGCCGCGGTGAGCATGGACTTCGCGCAGTTCGGGGTCGTTGTAGATCTCCCCGTTGGCCACTAGCACCTGTTGGCCGTCCGGGCCTTCTAGGGGCTGATGACCGCCTTTCAGGTCCACGATAGACAGTCGCGTATGGACGAGCCCCAGCGGCCCTTCCACGTGAATGCCGAAATCGTCTGGACCCCGGTGGCGGAGCATTTGTGCCGTGGTTTCGAGTGTGTTTCGGTCTGGCACGTTTGAGCGCATCAGGATTCCGGCAATACCGCACATGATACAATTTTCTTATCTCTGAATGTGGCTGTTGGCGTTTCGGATATCGATTCCCATGGTATCCAGATATCGCCCGGCGCTTTTTTCCATCGTGTATTCTGCTGTGGCTGCCTTAAGGTCGTTAGTCGACCACGGCCGGTCCAGTGTCTCCTGCATTGCCCGGGCCAGGGCTTCAGGGTCGCCAACGGGGACCAGTTTGCCCAGCCGACCTCCGTCCAGGATTTCTCTGGGGCCGCTGTGACAATCAGTCGCGACAACCGGGGTGCCCAAAGCCATGGCTTCGGTCAGTACATTCGGCGACCCCTCCCAAAGCGATGAGAGGACAAACATCGCTGAGCAACTCAGGTGTGAATAGGGGTTGCGAGTGAAGCCGGGCAAGTCGACGTCTTCGGCGATACCAAGTCCCCGCGCCAGTGATTCCAGCCTCTCGTGCTGGCGGCCCTCCCCAAAGATCACCAGTCGTGCGGGTCGATGGGTCCGCAGCTTTGCAAAGGCGCGGAGCAGTGTTGGGAAGTCCTTTTGCCGACGAAGGCCTCCCATGCCGACGATGACGGGAATCGATGAGTTTTCGAACCACGGATGTTCCGGTGGTTCTGCTCCCATCTGGAAGAATTCCGGTGTGATGTTCGGATTGCGGATGACGGTGATTTCTGATCGAGGGATACATGCGCTTTGTGCAATGTCTTCCGCTACGCCTTCGGACACGGCAATGATCCCGTCTGCCTGTGCGTAGAGGCGTCGGATACCACGAAGCTTCCACCAACGTCTCAGGGGGTGGATCCGTCGGTTATCGATTCTTGCGGACACCGCAGTTCCGAGCCGAAAGTAGAACCGGGTTTCAGGCGGACCCACCTTTTTGGCGGCTATTGCTATGCGGTGATCTCTGCCTTTTGCCGAGATCACTGCATCCGGTTTATATGTTTTTAAGTACTCGCGAAACTTTCGGATGATGCTCCTTTTTGAGTCTTCCTTAAGCTCAATCAGCCTGAGGCTTTCGGGGAGTTGTTCGAGATAAGGGGCATGTGTCTGGTTGACGATAAAGTCGACCCGGGCTCCGAGAGAGATCATGCCTCGGGCAGTGTTGACGAGCATCCTTTCGACACCGCCGTCCCCAAAGCTAGGAATGAAAAAGCAGACTTGTGAAGACAGGCTTTGGGCGCCCGGGGGTTTAACCTTGTCGTTGAGCATGAGAAATCCGGAGCAGGGAGATGAGGGTTCGTGCATGATTAAACGAGGGTAGGCCCGCAAGTATACAACAGGGCACCTCGAAAAATCGCCCCATCCCGTGCACTATACCCCCAAAGCCTGCTGAACGGATGAACCCTCGCCATGCAGCCTGGATTCTTTGACCTGGAAGACCGGTACGCCCTGCTGGAGAAGCTGGGCGACCCGTTGCCCCAGCTCAACCGCGTGGTGGCCTGGGAGGCCTTTAGGCCAACGCTGGCCAAGGTGTACGACAAGCCCCGCAAGAGCAAGGCCGGCCGCAAGCCCTATGACGTGGTGCTGATGTTCAAGGTCCTGGTGATCCAGCACCTGTACAACTTGTCGGATGACCAGGTGGAGTTCCAGATCCGGGACCGCTACTCCTTCTGCCGCTTCCTGGGCCTGACCCCGGAGGGGCGAGTACCGGACGGGAAGACGGTATGGCTGTTCCGGGAGCGGCTGAAGGAACTGGAGCTGGTGGACGAGCTGTTTGCCGCGCTGATGCGGGAGATCGAGGCCGCCGGCTTCATCCCCAGGCAAGGGCAGATCGTGGACGCGAGCCTGGTGCAGCCCCCCCGCCAGCGCAACCGCCGCAAGGAGAACGAGGCGATCAAGCAGGGCGAGATGCCCGAAGGCTGGGAAGACCAGCCCAACAAGCTGCGGCAGAAGGATCGCGACGCCCGCTGGACCAAGAAGCACGGCAAGACCTTCTACGGCTACAAGAACCACGTGGGCATCGACCGCAGGCACAAGCTGGTTCGGCACTTCGAGGTGACCGATGCCAGTGTCCACGACAGCCAGATGATCGACTTCCTCCTGGACGAGCACAACACCAGCGCGGACGTATGGGCCGACTCGGCCTACCGATCCCGGGAACGGGAAGAGCAACTGGCCCGCCAGGGGTACCGTAGCCATATCCACGCCCGGGGCCGAAAGAACCGGCCGCTGAATGAGCGGCAGCAGAAGGCCAATCACAAACGCTCCAAGGTGCGGGCGCGGGTGGAGCACGTGTTTGCCAGTCAGGCGGCCATGGGGGGACAACTGGTGCGGACCATCGGTCTGGCCCGGGCGCGATTGAAGATCGGCCTGAACAACATCGTGTACAACCTCCGGCGGTGGCCCTACCTGCAAGGGGTGGCCGCATGAGGAGGATGAGCTATCCGGAGCTATGATGAGGGGTGCAACCGCCTCGCGATTACCTCTCCTGGTTGCCCGCATAACCGCCCGGTTCCGATCATCACGCAAGGTCATGGGCTATGAATCCATGAACCTGAACGGGCATGACTGATTTGAGGAAAGGGAACTCATTGATCGAAGTTCCCTATACCCCCAAAGCCTGCTGAACGGATGAACCCTCGCCATGCAGCCTGGATTCTTTGACCTGGAAGACCGGTACGCCCTGCTGGAGAAGCTGGGCGACCCGTTGCCCCAGCTCAACCGCGTGGTGGACTGGGAGGCCTTTAGGCCGACGCTGGCCAAGGTGTACGACAAGCCCCGCAAGAGCAAGGCCGGCCGCAAGCCGTATGACGTGGTGCTGATGTTCAAGGTCCTGGTGATCCAGCACCTGTACAACCTGTCGGATGACCAGGTGGAGTTCCAGATCCGGGACCGCTACTCCTTCTGCCGCTTCCTGGGCCTGACCCCGGAGGGACGAGTACCAGACGGGAAGACGGTGTGGCTGTTCCGGGAGCGGCTGAAGGAACTGGACCTGGTGGACGAGCTGTTTGCCGCGCTGATGCGGGAGATCGAGGCCGCCGGCTTCATCCCCAGGCAAGGGCAGATCGCGGATGCGAGCATGGTTCAGGCCCCCCGCCAGCGCAACCGCCGCAAGGAAAACGAGGCGATCAAGCAGGGCGGGATGCCCGAAGGCTGGGAAGACCAGCCCAACAAGCTGCGGCAGAAGGATCGCGACGCCCGCTGGACCCAGAAGCACGGCAAGACCTTCTACGGCTACAAGAACCACGTGGGCATCGACCGCAGGCACAAGCTGGTCCGGCACTTCGAGGTGACCGATGCCAGTGTCCACGACAGCCAGATGGTCGACTTCCTCCTGGACGAGCACAACACCAGCGCGGACGTATGGGCCGACTCGACCTACCGATCCCGGGAACGGGAAGAGCAACTGGCCCGCCAGGGGTACCGTAGCCATATCCACGCCCGGGGCCGAAAGAACCGGCCGCTGAATGAGCGGCAGCAGAAGGCCAATCACAAACGCTCCAAGGTGCGGGCGCGGGTGGAGCACGTGTTTGCCAGTCAGGCGGCCATGGGGGGACAACTGGTGCGGACCATCGGTCTGGCCCGGGCGCGATTGAAGATCGGCCTGAACAACATCGTGTACAACCTCCGGCGGTGGCCCTACCTGCAAGGGGTGGCCGCATGAGGTGGATGGACTATCCAGGGTCATGGAGAGGAGAAAACCACTTCAGAATCACCCCTATTGGGTGACCTTGTACCCGTCGGGTTCCGATCAACACGCTGGATCACAGGAGGCGATTCCATGGTCCCCCATGGGTATGATGGATTGGCGGACGGAAAAGTCATTGATCGAGGTTCCCTTCAGAAAGCCCCACGCTGCCTCGGCGGTCTTCGAGCGCCGCACCTCGAGATAGACCCAGCGCGACGCGCGGTCGATGGCCACGAGCAGGTAGCCGCGCGAAGGCTGGTCGGCCATCTGCGGCAGGTACTTGACATCCACATGGACAAAGCCTGGGACGTACTCCCGAAACGGCTTGTGCCCCGGCTCCACGGGCTCTGTGGCCTGCTCACGCTTGAGCGCCTGAAGGTTGCCCACCCCGTGCCGACGCAGGCAGCGGTCCAGCGATGCCCGCGTGAGATCCGGGTTCAGGAATTCCCGGGCGACGATCAGCAGATCATCCAGCGACAGCAGGGCCACTTCCCGCACCTGCACAACGATCGCCTCCTGCTCCGGCGTCAGGGTCGTGTGCAGGGTCTGGGGACAGTGCGAGCGGTCTTCCACTTCCGTACGCCGGCGGCGCCACTTGCGCACCGTTGCACGGGTGATGCCGTACCGCCGCGCCAGTTCAGGGTCGCTGACGCTGGACGGTGCCTCCTGGAGCTCACGCCGGATCTGGGGGGTCGTTCGCGCGTTGGAATGAATGGTACTCGCCATGAGGTCAGTCCTGCGTTGGATCATCGGCCACAATACTCAACCACTCCCGCGCATGAAACAGGGGGGCCTTATCATGCGGTATACAATCAAGCGAGACCCAACA
>NZ_NRSK01000011.1 GCF_016584115.1 Ectothiorhodospira mobilis | reverse complement strand
AGGATTTGTGTTCGATCAGGGTGTACACAAAGGCCGTGCGGCCATCCCGGAGCCGGACCTGGAACAGGCGGTCGCTGTGGGTGTCCCGCAGGGCCTCGTCCACGAAGGAGCCCTCCACCGGTACGGGGTCTTCCGCCATCCGCTTGGTGAGCGCCGCCGGAAGACTCTCCCGCAGCAGCACCGCAGCCCGTCCGGGATCCTCCAGCAGGGCCTTGAACAGGGTGTCGTGGGGGTTGGGGAGGGGCTTGGTCATGAGTCAAACGGATCTACCAGTATGAGCAGAAGCAGCTTTCACATACCCTTTTCTTGAAGATCCCACCGACACAACCCATGATTCGCATCAGTGGGCCGCGTCCCAGTTGGGGCCCACCCCCACGTCCACCTCCAGGGGCACGTCCAGTTGCGCGGCGTCGGCCATGAGTTTTGAGACGCGTTTTCCGACGCGCTCGGCGGCGTCCTGGTCCACCTCGAAGACGAGTTCGTCGTGCACCTGCATGATGAGCAGCGCCGGCTCGCCTTGCTCCTGCAGCCAGGCGTCCACCCGCAGCATGGCGCGCTTGATGATGTCGGCGGCGGTGCCCTGCATGGGGGCATTGATGGCCAGACGCTCGGCCTGGCCGCGGGCGGCGCTGTTGCGGGAGCGGATGTCCGGCAGGTAGAGGCGGCGGCCGAAGAGGGTCTCCACGTAGCCCTGGTCCCGGGCGCGTTCCTTGGTGTCGTCCATATAGCGGCGTACACCGGGATAACGCTCGAAGTAGCGGTCCACGTAGTCCTGGGCGTCGCCGCGCTCGATCCCCAGCTGGCGCGCCAGGCCGAAGGCGGACATACCGTAGATGAGGCCGAAGTTGATGGTCTTGGCGGCGCGGCGCTGTTCGGGGGTGACCCGCTCCAGGTCCACGCCCCAGACCTCGGCGGCGGTGGCGCGGTGGATGTCCAGGCCCTGGGCGAAGGCCTGCAGCAGCCCCGGGTCGCCGGAGAGATGGGCCATGATGCGCAGCTCGATCTGGGAGTAGTCGGCGGCCATGAGCACCCGGCCCCCAGGGGCGACGAAGGCCTGGCGGATGCGCCGGCCCTCGGGGGTGCGCACGGGGATGTTCTGCAGGTTGGGCTCGGAGGAGGACAGGCGGCCGGTGGAGGTGACGGCCTGGTGGTAGGAGGTGTGCACCCGGCCGGTGCCGGGGTGGATGCGCTCGGGCAGGCGGTCGGTGTAGGTGGACCTGAGCTTGGACAGGCCCCGGTGCTCCAGGATGAGCCGGGGCAGGGGGTAGTCGGCGGCCAGCTGTTCCAGCACATCCTCGGCGGTGGAGGGCTGGCCCTTGGGGGTCTTGCGCACCACCGGCAGCTTCTGGCGCTCGAAGAGGATCTCCTGGATCTGCTTGGGGGAGGCCAGGTTGAAGGCCTGTCCCGCCGCCTCATGGGCGCGGCGCTCGATCTCCCCCATGCGTTCGCTGAGCTCCCGGCTCTGGGTGAAGAGCAGATCCGGGTCCACCTTCACCCCGGCCCGCTCCATGCGCGAGAGCACGGGCACCAGGGGGATCTCCAGGTCCTCGTAGATGGCCCGCTGCCCCGGGTTGGCCTCCAGTTGCGGCCAGAGATGGCGGTGCAGACGCAGGGTGATGTCGGCGTCCTCGGCGGCGTAGGGGGCGGCCTCCTCCAGGCGCACCTGGCTGAAGGGGATCTGGCGGGCACCCTTGCCCGCCACGTCCTCGTAGCTGCGGGTCTTCACCCCCAGGTGGCGCTCGGCCAGGGTGTCCATGTCGTGGCGGCTGGCGGTGCTGTTGAGCACGTAGGAGGAGAGCATGGTGTCGTGGGCGATGCCCTGGAGCTGGATGCCGTGGTTGGCCAGCACGTTGCGGTCGTATTTGAGGTGGTGCCCCACCTTGGGTCGCTGCGGGTCTTCCAGCAGGGGGCGCAGCCGTTCCAGGGTCTCCTCCAGGGGGAGCTGGTCCGGGGCATCGGCGTACTCATGGGCCAGGGGCAGGTAGGCGGCCTCGCGGGGCTCCACGGCGAAGGAGACCCCCACGATGCGGGCCTGCATGTAGTCCAGGCTGGTGGTCTCGGTGTCCAGGGCGAACAGGTCCGCCGCCTCCAGGCGCTGCAGCCAGCGGTCCAGGGCCTCGCGGTCCAGAAGGGTCTCGTAGCGGGGGGCGGGCCCGTCGTCCCCCTGCCCCTCCCCCGGGCAATCCCCCGTGGAATCGCCCTGCTCCGCCTCCAGTTCCCGCAGCCAGCTGCGGAACTCCAGGCGCTCCAGCCATTCCCGCAGGGTCTCCCGGTCCGGTTCCCCCAGGGTGAGGGCCTCCGGGGTGGTGTCCAGCTCCAGGTCGCAGCGCACCGTGGCCAGCTCCCGGGACAGGGGCAGGGTGTCCAGGCTGGCGCGCAGGTTCTCCCCCACCTTGCCCTTGATGTCCTGGGCGTTGGCCATCACGCCGTCCAGATTGCCGTGGGCCTTGAGCCACTTGGCGGCAGTCTTGGGGCCCACCTTGTCCACGCCGGGGATGTTGTCGGAGGTGTCCCCCACCAGGGCCAGGTAGTCCACGATCAGGGCCGGGGGGACACCGAAGCGGGACTCCACGCCGGCCTCATCCAGGGTGGTGCCGGTCATGGTGTTCACCAGGGTCACCCCCGGCATCACCAGCTGGGCCAGGTCCTTGTCGCCGGTGGAGACCACCACCTCCATGCCCCGTTCCCGCGCCCGGTGCACCAGGGTGCCGATGACGTCGTCCGCCTCCACGCCGGGCACACACAGCAGCGGCATGCCCAGGGCCCGCACCAGGGCATGCAGCGGTTCCACCTGGGCCGCCAGATCATCCGGCATGGGCGGGCGGTTGGCCTTGTAGCGGTCGTACAGGGCGTCCCGGAAGGTGGGGCCCTTGGCGTCGAAGACCACGGCCATGTGGGCCGTGGGGTAGTCCTTGAGCAGCCGGCGCAGCATGTTGGCCACGCCCAGCACGGCGCCGGTGGGCTCGCCGCGGCGGTTGCTCAGGGGGGGCAGGGCGTGGAAGGCACGGTAGAGATAGGACGAGCCGTCCACCAGCACCAGGGGGGTCTTTGCGTTCACGTGTATCGGTCCCGGGGGAATTCGCCTCCATTGTCCCCCAGCGCCGGGGCCAGGCCAAATCCCCGTGTTTGCCCCGCCGGGCGAACGCGATATGCTGGGGACAAACACCACGCCAGGACGGGATCGAGGCCATCATGAAGCGCGACGAACGGGCGACCCATCCGGGCCTGCAGCCCATGGACGACAGCATGCTCACCCGGGAGAGCTGGAAGATCTTCCAGATCATGGGCGAATTCGTGGAGGGCTTCGAGCGCCTGGCGCGCATCAAGCCCTCGGTGAGCATCTTCGGCTCCGCCCGCATCCCCCCGGACCATCCCACCTATGAACTGGCCGAGCGCATCGCCCGGGACCTCTCGGACTCGGGGTTCGCCGTGGTCAGTGGCGGCGGGCCGGGGATCATGGAGGCGGCCAACAAGGGGGCCTTCGCCGGCAAGTCCCCCAGCATCGGCCTGAACATCGACCTGCCCCACGAGCAGACCGCCAACGCCTACCAGGATGTCTCCCTGGGGTTCCGGCACTTCTTCTCCCGCAAGGTGATGTTCGTGAAGTACGCCTCGGCCTATGTGGTGCTGCCGGGGGGATTCGGCACCCTGGACGAACTGGCGGAGATCCTCACCCTGGTGCAGACCAACAAGACCCGGCGCATCCCCATCATCCTGGTGGATTCCGCCTTCTGGCGGGGCCTGCTGGACTGGTTCCGGGAGGCCCTGGTGGCGCGGGGCACCATCGACCCCCAGGACCTGGAACTGTACACCGTGGTGGACGATGCCCAGGGTGTGGTGGATGCCGTGTTCAACTTCTACCAGTACGGCGGTCTGGAACCCACCTCCGAGGAACGCGAGAGGTTGATGGACCTGTGAAGACGCACCGACCCTTATGCCTTTTGCTCCTCGTCCTGGCCCTTCTGGCCGGCCCGCTACCGGCGCAGGATACCGACGTGCCCCCGCCCCCGCCGCTGCTGGACGACTCGGACCAGGTGAACCGGGAACTGCTGGAGCCCCGGGTGACCATCACCCGCCGGGGCGGGGCCCGGGTCTCGGAATACCGCATCCAGGGGGAGTTGTACATGCTGCGGGTGGAACCGGACGGGGCCCCCGCCTATTACCTGGTGGACGCCGATGGCGACGGCCGCCTGGAGAGCCACATGAACGAACTGGACCCGCGCATCCTCGTGCCCAGCTGGGTGATCTTCCGTTTCTAGCGGGATGCCGCGGACCGGGCGACCCGAGCGGCCTGACCTGACGCGCCGTCAAAGGGGCTGCAGCTTGGCGTAGCCCACCACCAGCCACTTGCTGCCGTGGTCGTTGAATCGCACCTGTATGCGGGCGTTGCGGCCCTGCCCCTCGCAGTCGGTGATCACCCCCTCACCGAACTTGGCGTGCATCACCCGCGCCCCCAGGGAAAGGCCCTCCGCCGGCGGCTCGGCGCCCCGCACCGGCCGGGCGGTCTCCGGGGCCTCGGTGGCGGGGCGGCGCAGGCTAGCCCGGGGGCGCACGTCCTCCAGCAGCTCCGGCGGCAGTTCGCCGATGAAGCGGGAGGGGGCGTTGTAGCTGTCCCGGCCATGCAGACGCCGGCTCTCGGCGTGGGTGAGCACCAGGCGGCGGCAGGCCCGGGTGATGCCCACGTAGGCCAGCCGGCGCTCCTCCTCCAGCCGCCCCGGTTCCTCCAGGGACATGCGATGGGGGAACAGCCCCTCCTCCAGCCCGGTGAGGAAGACCAGGGGAAACTCCAGCCCCTTGGCCGCGTGCAGGGTCATGAGCTGCACGCTGTCCTCCCAGGCGTCCGCCTCCCCCTCCCCCGCCTCCAGGGCCGCGTGGGCGAGGAAGGCGGTGAGCGGGGTCATCTCCCCGTGGCGCTCCGGGTCCGGGACGAACCCCCGGGCGGCGCTCACCAGTTCGTTCAGGTTCTCCACCCGGGCCTCGGCCTTCTCCCCCTTCTCCGCGCCATAGTGGGCGCGCAGGCCGGAGTGCTCCAGCACGTGCTCCACCTGCTCATGCAGTTCCAGTCCCCGGCAATCCCGGGCCATGCCCTCCACCAGGGCCTGGAAGGCCTGCAGGGCCCGGGCCGGGCGGGCCCCCAGGGCGCCCTGTTCCAGCAGACGGGCGCCGGCGGCCCACAGGGAGAGGCCGTGTTCCCGGGCCTGTTCCCGCAACGTGGCCAGGGTGCGCTCCCCCAGACCGCGGGCGGGCTGGTTGACCACCCGCTCGAAGGCGGCATCGTCCTCCCGGCAGGACACCAGGCGCAGGTAGGCCAGGGCGTCCTTGATCTCGGCCCGCTCGAAGAAACGCAGCCCCCCGTACACCCGGTAGGGGATGCCCGCCTGGATGAGGGTCTCCTCCAGGACGCGGGACTGGGCGTTGGAGCGGTAGAGGATGGCCGCCTCCCGCCAGGCCCCGCCGTCGGCCTGCCAGCGGCGCAGTTGCTCGGCCACGAAGCGGGCCTCGTCGTATTCGTTGAAGGCCCCGTAGAGGGTGATGGGCTCCCCGGAAAGCCCGTCGGTCCACAGATCCTTGCCCAGGCGGCCGCCGTTGTGACGGATGAGGGCGTTGGCCGCCCCCAGGATGGTGGCGGTGGAGCGGTAGTTCTGCTCCAGGCGCACGGTGCGCGTGCCGGGGAAGTCCCGGGCGAAGCGCTGGATGTGTTCGATGCGGGCGCCGCGCCAGCCGTAGATGGACTGGTCGTCGTCCCCCACGGCGAACACGGGGATGTCCTCCCCGGCCAGCAGGCGCAGCCAGGCGTACTGGATGTCGTTGGTGTCCTGGAACTCGTCCACCAGCAGGTGACGGAAGCGGCTGCGGTAATGCTCCAGCAGGTCCGGGTGGTCCCGCAGCAGTTCCAGGCTGCGCAGCATGAGTTCGGCGAAGTCCACCATGCCACCCCGCCGGCAGGCGGCCTCATAGGCGGTGTAGACACGGATCATCTGCCGGTGTACGGGATCGCCGGTGTCCTGCATGTGCTGCGGGCGCACGCCCTCGTCCTTGCGCGCGTTGATGAACCACTGCATCTGCCGCGGCGGCCAGCGGGCCTCGTCCAGGTCCAGGGACTTGAGCACCCGCTTCACCAGGCGGTACTGGTCGTCGGCGTCCAGGATCTGGAAGGCCTCGGGCAGGCCGGCCTCGCGCCAGTGGGCCCGCAGCAGGCGGTGGGCCAGGCCGTGGAAGGTGCCCACCCACAGGCCCCGGGGCGGCATGCCCAGCAGGCCCTCCAGGCGGCCGCGCATCTCGTTGGCCGCCTTGTTGGTGAAGGTCACCGCCAGGATGGCGTGGGGCGAGCCCCCCTCGGCGCGGATGAGCCAGGCCACCCGGTGCACCAGCACGCGGGTCTTGCCGCTGCCGGCGCCCGCCAGCACCAGCACCGGCCCCGGAGGGCTGCCCACCGCCTCGCGCTGGGCCTCGTTGAGGGAGTCGAACAGGGGGGAGTGATCCATGACGGAAGTGTACCAGAAGGGCCGGCGACCCCGGGATCCGGGGCCGGGTGCCGGGGGTCGGAGCAGGTGCCGGGGGTCTCCCTGCGGCGGGTGTCGACCGCAGGGATGCGGTCGTCAAGCGTACAGGGATGTATTCACCGCGTCCCGCCGCAGGGAGACCCCCGGCACCCGCCACGGCCGTTACAGGGAAACCCCCGGCAGCCCCCAAGGCCAAAAAATGGCTGGATCCATCCACATCCGGGCCGTGGATGGCCAGTTTTGCCGGGCACAGGGGCCACTTCAAGCCTCCCGCCGCGCATCTGAGACCCCCTTCCCGGAATCCCCTTCCCATACAGGGGGGGTTGTCAGCGGACCGAGAACGATCAAGACTTGATGCTGAGCAGCAAAACCCGCCCCGATGACATCCGCACAGCCCACGCAGACCCAGACGCCATGACCCGACACAACCCCGCCCGCGACATGCAGAGCCAATGGGAGACCTCCTACCTGGACGCGGGCAATGCCGCCTACCTGGACCAACTCTTCGAGGCCTATCTGCAGTCCCCGGAGAATGTGCCGGAGCGCTGGCGACGGCATTTCGAGGCCATGGGACACCCCGCGCAGGGCGGTGAACTGCTGCACAGCCGGGTGCGGGAGGAGTTCCGCCGCCTGGCGGAGAACGGCACGGCCCGGGGCCTGCCCATGGGCAGCCTGGAACACGAACGCAAGCAGGTGCGCGTGCTGCAATACATCAACGCCCACCGTTTCCTGGGCCACCTGCAGGCGGACCTGGACCCGCTGGAACTGACCCGCCCGGAACCCCTGCCGGAACTGACCCTGGAACACCACCAGCTCTCCGAGGCGGATCTGGCCAGCACCTACAACACCGGCTCCCTGGTGGGCCCCGACGAGGCCCCCCTGCGGGAGATCGTGCGCATCCTCAAGGGCACCTACTGCAAGACCCTGGGGGCGGAATACATGCACCTGCGGGAGACCGCCGAGAAACGCTGGCTGCAGCAACGGCTGGAATCGGTGCGTGGCGAGCCCCGCTTCAGCGACGAGCGCCGGCGCTCCATCCTGGACCGGCTGACGGCGGCCGAAGGCCTAGAGCGCTACCTGCACAGCCGCTACGTGGGGCAGAAGCGCTTCTCCCTGGAGGGCGGCGAGACCCTCATCCCCCTGCTGGACGAATGCATCCGCCGCGCCGGCGAACTGGGCGTGCGCGAGACGGTGATGGGCATGGCCCACCGCGGCCGGTTGAACGTGCTGGTGAACACCCTGGGCAAGTCTCCGGCGGAGCTGTTCCAGGAATTCGAGGGCAAGGGCCGGCGCCATCCGGGCACGGGGGACGTGAAGTACCATATGGGCTTCTCCTCCGACGTGCAGACCCCCGGTGGCCCCATGCACCTGGCCCTGGCCTTCAACCCCTCCCACCTGGAGATCGTCAATCCCGTGGTGGAGGGCTCGGCCCGCGCCCGCCAGACCCGCCGCGGCGACCGCGAGGGGGACCAGGTCCTGCCCCTGCTGATCCACGGCGATGCCTCCTTCGCCGGACAGGGGGTGATCATGGAGACCCTGAACATGTCCCAGACCCGCGGGTTCTCCACCAAGGGCACGGTGCACATCGTGGTGAACAACCAGATCGGCTTCACCACCAGCACCCTGCGGGATGCCCGTTCCACCCCCTACTGCACCGACGTGGCCAAGATGGTGGACGCCCCCATCCTGCACGTGAACGGGGACGACCCGGAGATGGCCCTGTTCGCCGCCCAGGTGGCCCTGGACTACCGCATGACCTTCAAGAAGGACGTGGTCATCGACCTGGTCTGCTACCGCCGTCAGGGGCACAACGAGGCGGATGAACCCTCCGTCACCCAGCCGGCCATGTACAAGCGCATCAAGGAACTGCCCACCACCCGGGCCCGCTATGCCAGCCGCCTGGAGGAGGCGGGCATCCTGGATACGGACGAGGCCCGGGGGATGGAATCCCGGGTGCGCGAACGCCTGGATTCCGGGGAAGGCATGATGCCCGATCTCATCGGGGGCGGCGACAGCTACGACCAGCCCGTGGACTGGAAGCCCTACCTGGACCGGGACTGGCGCGAACCCGCCGCCACGGCGGTACCCAAGGAGACCCTGCGCGATCTCTGGCGGCGGCTGGTGGAGGTCCCCGAGGGGTTCCAGTTGCAGTCCCGGGTCGCCCGCATCCTGGACGACCGGCGCAAGATGGCCGCCGGCTCCCTGCCCCTGGACTGGGGGTTCGCCGAGACCAGCGCCTACGCCACCCTGCTCGCCGAGGGCTACCCCGTGCGCCTGTCCGGTCAGGACAGCGGCCGCGGCACCTTCTTCCATCGTCACGCCGTGCTCTACAACCAGCAGGACGGGGACCGCTGGATCCCCCTGCGTCACCTGACGGAGGACCAGGCGGACTTTCTCGTGGTGGATTCCCTGCTCTCGGAGGAAGGGGTGCTGGGCTTCGAGTACGGCTATGCCACCGCCGCCCCCGACACCCTCACCCTCTGGGAGGCCCAGTTCGGCGACTTCGCCAACGGGGCGCAGGTGCTCATCGACCAATTCATCAGCTCCGGCGAGCAGAAATGGGGCCGCCTCTGCGGCCTGGTGATGCTCCTGCCCCATGGCTATGAGGGCCAGGGGCCGGAGCACTCCTCGGCCCGCCTGGAGCGCTACCTGCAACTCTGCGCCCAGCACAACATGCAGGTGTGCGTACCCTCCACCCCGGCGCAGATGTTCCACCTGCTGCGCCGGCAGATGATCCGGCCCTACCGCAAGCCGCTGATCGTCATGACCCCCAAGAGCCTGCTGCGCCACAAGCTGGCGGTGAACGCCCTGGAGGACCTCACCAGCGGCCGCTTCCGGCCCGTCCTCGACGAGGTGGACGACCTGGACCCGGCCGGGGTCACCCGGGTCATCCTCTGCGCCGGCAAGGTCTATTACGATCTCCTGGAACGGCGCCGCAGCGAGGAGAAGCACCGCATCGCCCTGGTGCGCCTGGAGCAGCTGTATCCCTTCCCGGACGAGGAGCTGGCCGAGATCCTGGCGGCCTATACCAATGCCACCGAGTTCTACTGGGTGCAGGAGGAGCCCCTGAACCAGGGGGCCTGGTACGCCACGCAGCACCACATCCGCGCCCTGCTGGGCGAGGGCCGCTATCTGCAGCACGTCACCCGGCCCGCCTCCGCCTCCCCCGCGGTGGGCCACCTGGACGTGCACGTGAAGCAGCAGGAGGCCCTTGTTGAACGGGCCCTGCGCCTGACCTGAACCGGGCCGCAACCCACCATCCCCCATCCCTTCACATGCCGGAACCCACAAGGACTTACACGCAATGAGTATCGAGGTGAAGATCCCGCAACTCCCCGAATCCGTGGCCGACGCCACCATCGTCTCCTGGCACAAGCGCCCCGGCGACGCCGTGCAGCGCGACGAGACCCTGGTGGATATCGAGACGGACAAGGTGGTCCTGGAGGTGCCCGCCCCGGAGGATGGCGTCCTCGGGGACATCGTCGAGGACGAGGGATCGGTGGTCACCGCCGGACAGGTGATCGGCCACGTGGAACAGGGGGAAGGCAGGAAGGGCAAGAAGCCGGCCGCCGGTGCCGCGGACCAGGACGGGGGCAAAGACAAGGACAAGGACAAGGACGCGGAGAAGAACAGGAACGGAGAGGACCAGGGGCAAGGCAAGGGAGACGACAAGGCCCCGGCCACCCCCTCCGGGGACCAGGCCCCCTCCCTGAGCCCGGCGGTGCGCAAGCTGGTGGCGGAGCATGACCTGGATCCCGCCCGCATCGAGGGCAGCGGCAAGGGCGGGCGCATCCTCAAGGAGGACGTGCTGCGCCATCTGCAGGCGCAGGCCCCCGCAGAATCCGCATCCGCCCCCGAGGCCGCCTCCGGCGAGTCCGGGGCCGGGGCGACGCAGTCCGCGCCGGAACCCCGGCCCGAGCCGGGCACCCCCGAGGCCCGCCC
This sequence comes from Ectothiorhodospira mobilis, assembly GCF_016584115.1. Lineage (GTDB taxonomy): Bacteria > Pseudomonadota > Gammaproteobacteria > Ectothiorhodospirales > Ectothiorhodospiraceae > Ectothiorhodospira > Ectothiorhodospira mobilis. Next base: position 67,649 of record NZ_NRSK01000011.1, on the reverse strand, counting down.
CGAGAAGCGCGTGCCCATGACCCGGCTGCGGGCCCGGGTCGCCGAGCGCCTGGTGGAGGCCCAGCAGACCGCGGCCATGCTCACCACCTTCAACGAGGTGAACATGAAGCCGGTGATGGACCTGCGCGCCCAGTACAAGGACCGCTTCGAGAAGCGCCACGGCGTGCGCCTGGGGTTCATGTCCTTCTTCGTCAAGGCGGCCACCGAGGCCCTCAAGCGCTTCCCCGAGGTGAACGCCTCCATCGACGGGCGCGACGTCGTCTACCATGGCTACTTCGACATCGGCATCGCCGTCTCCTCCCCGCGGGGCCTGGTGGTGCCCATCCTGCGGGATACGGACGCCCTCACCATGCCCGACATCGAACGCGCCATCGCCGACTTCGGCCGCCAGGCCGAGGAGGGCAGCCTGGGCATCGAGGACCTCACCGGCGGCACCTTCACCATCTCCAACGGCGGGGTTTTCGGGTCGCTGCTCTCCACCCCCATCATCAATCCCCCGCAGAGCGCCATCCTGGGGATGCACCGCATCCAGGAGCGGCCGGTGGCGGAGAACGGCGAGGTGGTGATCCGGCCCATGATGTACCTGGCGGTGTCCTACGACCACCGCCTGGTGGACGGCCGCGAGGCGGTGCAGTTCCTGGTCACCATCAAGGACATGCTGGAGGATCCCACGCGCCTGCTGCTGGAGGTCTGAGATCCCCCGTACGGCGCCGGCCCCGGGCCGGCGGCAACCCTTTTCCGAATCATTGCCTGGAGCCACACCATGGCGGAGCAGTCATTTGATGTCATCGTCATCGGCGCCGGACCGGCGGGCTACGTGGCCGCCATCCGCTGCGCCCAACTGGGCCTGAAGACGGCCTGCATCGACCGCTGGCGCGACCCCGCCGGCAAGGAGCGCCTGGGTGGCACCTGCCTCAACGTGGGCTGCATCCCCTCCAAGGCCCTGCTGGAGTCCTCGGAACTCTACGAGCACGCCAGCAAGCACCTGCAGACCCACGGCGTGCGCTGCGGCGGCGTGGAACTGGACCTGGGGGACATGATGGCCCGCAAGGACCGGCTGGTGAACCACCTCACCCAGGGCATCCAGGGCCTGTTCAAGGCCAACCAGGTCACCTGGCTCAAGGGCCACGGCCAGCTCAAGGGGGAGCGCCAGGTGGGCTTCACGGCCCACGACGGCCAGGAGGAGACCCTCGGCGCACAACACATCATCCTGGCCCCCGGCTCCGCCCCGGTGGAACTGGGCAGTGCCCCCTTCGACGGCGAGTCCATCGTGGACTCCACCGGGGCCCTGTCCTTCGATCAGGTGCCCGCACGCCTGGGGATCATCGGCGCCGGGGTCATCGGCCTGGAGCTGGGCAGTGTCTGGCGGCGGCTGGGGTCCGAGGTGGTGATGCTGGAGGCCCAGGACCGTTTCCTCTCCTTCTGCGACGAACAGGTGGCCGGGGAATCCCTCAAGATCTTCGGCAAGCAGGGACTGGACATCCGCCTCTCCACCCGGGTGACCTCGGCCCGGGTGGACCGGGACGCGGGTAACGTGAGCGTGGTCTACGAGGACGGCGAGGGGGAGCACGAGGAGCGCTTCGACCGGCTGGTGGTCTGCGTCGGCCGCCGCCCCTGCACCGACGGCCTGGTGAACGGCCCGGTGGAACTGGCCATGGACGAACGCGGCGCCATCCATGTGGACGAGTACTGCCAGACCACCGTGCCCGGGGTCTATGCCGTGGGGGATGCGGTGCGCGGCCCCATGCTGGCCCACAAGGGCTCCGAGGAGGGGGTCATGGTGGCCGAACGCATCGCCGGCATGGAGACCACGGTGAACTACGACACCATCCCCAACGTGATCTACACCCTGCCGGAGATCGCCTGGGTGGGGCACACGGAGCAGGATCTGAAGCGGCAGGGCATCCCCTACGCCACGGGGGTCTTCCCCTTTGTGGCCTCCGGCCGGGCCCGGGCCATGGAGGACACCACGGGTTTCGTGAAGCTGCTGGCCCATGCCGAGACGGACCGGCTCCTGGGGGCCCATATCATCAGCTCCCGGGCCTCGGAGCTCATCGCCGAATGCGCCATCGCCATCGAGTTCGGTGCCTCCAGCGAGGACCTGGCCCGCACCGTCTTCGCCCACCCCACCCTCTCCGAGGCGGTGCACGAGGCCGCCCTGGCGACCCTGGGGCACCCCCTGCACATCCCGCCCAAGGGCAAGCGCGGATAAGCCATGCGCATCCGGGTCCCGCCCGTGGCACAGCCCCTGCTGATCCGCCGCGGGCGGGGCATCCGTCCCTAGGCCTTCTCCAGGGGCGCGCGCCGCCACAGGGCCGCCAGCAGCAGCGCCAGGCCCAGGCCGCCCAGCCCCCAGGCGGGCCAGGGCATGCCCAGCAGACCGGGCATGCCCGGAACCCGGGACACCAGCAGCACCGCAGCGATCATCAGGGCACTGCCCAGCACCGCAAAGACGGTGCGGCGGTTGGCATCGCGGATCTCCCCCTGGAGCCGCCGCAGCTGGGCCTGCTGCAGGGCCTGGCGCTCATCCGCCAGGGTCTGCTGACGCAGGGCCTCGTGCAGCAGACCGGGGACGTCCGGGGCCTTTTCCAGGATGAAGGGCAGATTGCGCCGTAGCCCCCGCACCAGGGCCCGCGCCCCCACCTGCTCGTCCATCCAGCGCTGGATGAAGGGGCGGGCCGTCTTCCACAGGTCCAGGTCCGGGTAGAGATCCCGCCCCATCCCCTCGATGTTGAGCAGGGTCTTCTCCAGGAGCACCAGCTGCGGCTGCACCTCCATGTTGAAGCGCCGGGCGGTCTGGAACAGGCGCACCAGCACGTGGCCGAAGGAGATGTCCTTGAGGGGCTTCTCGAAGATGGGCTCGCACACGGTGCGGATGGCCCCCTCCAGCTCGGCCACGCGCACGTCCGGGGGTACCCAGCCGGATTCCACGTGCAGCTCCGCCACCCGGGCGTAGTCACGGTTGAAGAAGGCGTAGAAGTTCTCCGCCAGGTAGCGCTGGTCCGCCGGCGAGAGGGTGCCGACGATGCCAAAATCCACGGCGATGTAGCTGGGATCCGCCGGATCGGTGACATCGATGAAGATGTTGCCCGGGTGCATGTCGGCATGGAAGAAGTTGTGGCGGAAGACCTGGGTGAAGAAGATCTCCACCCCCCGCTCCGCCAAAAGCCGCAGGTCCACCCCCCGGGCGCGCAGGGCGGCCACGTCGGACACCGGGATCCCATGGATGCGCTCCATCACCATCACGTCCTGACGGCAGTAGTCCCAGTGGACCTCGGGCATATACAACAGGGGGGAACCCTCGAAGTTGCGGCGGATCTGGGAGGCGTTGGCCGCCTCGCGCATGAGATCCAGCTCGTCCAGCAGGGTCTGCTCGTATTCCGCCACCACCTCCACCGGGCGCAGGCGCCGGCCCTCCGGCCAGTAGCGCTCCGCCAGCTCGGCGATGACGTACATGAGTTCCACGTCCCGGCGGATGGCCTTCTCGATGCCGGGGCGCACCACCTTCACCACCACCTGGCGGCCGTCATGGAGCACCGCGCCGTGCACCTGGGCGATGGAGGCGGAGGCCATGGGGGTGGCCTCGAAACGGGCGAAGAGGGATTCCACGGGCCGGCCCAGGGCACGTTCGACGATGGCCCGGGCCTGCTCGTTGGGGAAGGGGGGCACCCGGTCCTGCAGCCGGGCCAGCTCCGCGGCGATGTCGTCCGGCAGCAGGTCGCGCCGGGTGGAGACCATCTGCCCGAACTTGATGAAGATGGGCCCCAGGTCCTCCAGGGCCCGGCGGATGCGCTCGCCGCGGCCATAGGGGACCTTGCGGAACCAGTTCCACGGGGCCATGTAGCGCACGAAACGCACCGGCCGGAACAGGCGCAGGGTGAGCACCACGTCGTCCAGGCCGTGGCGGATGAGCACCCGGTTGATGGTGAGCAGGCGCAGGATCTGGGAGGGATGCAGGTGCTGCAGCATGGACGCGCTCAACCCCCGCCGCCGGGGCGGCTCCCTTCCAGGCGGCGGATGCGCGCCTCCAGGCGGTCCGCGTCGCTGCGCAGCCGGTCCACCGCGTCCATATAGGCCTCCACCTCGGCGCGGCCGGCCAGGGGGCCGCCGCGCAGTTGCTCACCCACGCGTCCCTGCACCCCGTCGCGGGCGCGGTGCCAGCGCTCCCGCAGGCCGCAGAACCCCCGGCGCACGCGCTGCGCCCCCGCCTCCCCCACCAGACGGGCCAGGAGATCCTCCCAGTGCAGGTCCACACCCCGCAGCAGATCGTTGAGCCGCCGCGCCAGCTCCACGTCCCCCACCAGGGTCACCGTCTCCGGCAGCGGGGCGCCGGGGTCATCCGACCACAGCCGCGCCAGGGACAGGGGTGAGGCGGCGATATGGGCATCCGGCTCGCCATCGTACCGCCCCGAGACCTGCAGGAAACCGTCGCCGGGGATGAAGTGGAGGGTCAGGTCGATGCCGGTGATGTGCAGGGCCACCACCCCCGTGCCCAGGGCCTCGAGCCGGGCACGGCTGTCCGGGTCCAGGGCCAGGTAGCGGCGGATGGCCGCCTCCAGCAGGGCGGTGACGGGGGCGGGGGGTGTCTTCATGACCGTCTGCTCCTGGCGGGGATGGCGGGGCGGATTCAGAGCTTGTAGCCCCGGTGCAGGGCCACCACCCCGCCGGTGAGGTTGAAGTAATCGCAGCGCTCGAAACCCGCGCTCTCCATCATGCCCTTGAGGGTCTCCTGGTCGGGGTGCATGCGGATGCTCTCCGCCAGGTAGCGGTAGCTGTCGGCATCACCGGCCACCAGCTGCCCCATGAGCGGCAGCGCCTTGAAGCTGTACAGGTCGTACACCTTGCCGAAGGTGCGGGATACGGGATGGGAGAACTCCAGCACCAGCAGCTTGCCGCCGGGCTTGAGTACCCGGTGCATGGAGGCCAGGGCGGCGTTCTTGTCGGTGACGTTGCGCAGGCCGAAGGCGATGGTGATCAGATCGAATTGATCGTCGGCGAAGGGCAGGTGCTCGGCATCGGCCTGCACGAAGTCCAGGTTCTCCACCAGTCCCTCGTCCACCAGCCGGGCGCGCCCCTGGGTGAGCATGGAGGCGTTGATGTCACTGAGTACCACCCGGCCCCGGGGCCCGGTGATGCGGGCGAACTTGGCCGCCAGGTCCCCCGTGCCCCCCGCCAGGTCCAGCACCTTCCAGCCCGGACGGGCCCCGGCCACCTCCACGGTGAAGCGCTTCCAGGCGCGGTGGATGCCCATGGACATGAGATCGTTCATGAGATCATAGCGGCCGGCCACGGAGTGGAACACCTGCCCCACCCGCCGGGCCTTTTCCTTCACCGGCACCCGTTCGTAGCCGAAATCGGTGGTCTTGTCGTCGGACATGTCCGCTCCCGTCGTCAGTCCCCGCGCCGGTGGCCCGCGGCCTCCAGGCGCTCCAGGTATTCATGCCACAGCCGGTCCCGGTGGGCCCCCAGGTGGTGGAGATAGTCCCAGTCGTAGATGCCGGTGTCGTGACCGTCGGAGAACACCAGCCGGATGCCGTAGTGACCCACCGGCTCGATGGCGGTGATGTTGACCCCCTCCTTGCCCACCTGCAAGACCTCCTGGCCGGGTCCGTGCCCGCGCACCTCCGCCGAGGGGGAGTGCACGCGCAGGAACTCGCAGCCCAGGCGGTGGTGCCGGCCGTCGGCATAGACCAGTTCCAGCTCCCGGGACTGGCGGTGCAGCCGGATATCGGTGGGTCGCTGTCTTGCGGCCATGGTCCGGCGTGCGCCTCAGAGGATGTACCGGCTCAGGTCCTCGTCCTGCACCAGGTCCTCCAGCCGGGCGTCCACGTAGCTGGCGTCGATCCGCACCGGGCTGTCGCAGTCCGGGGCCTCGTAGGAGACCGTCTCCACCACCCGCTCCAGCACCGTGTGCAGGCGGCGGGCGCCGATGTTCTCGGTGCGCTCGTTCACCTGGGAGGCGATCTCCGCCAGGCGGCGCACGCCGTCCTCGGTGAACTCCACAGTGATGCCCTCGGTGCCCAGCAGGGCCGCGTACTGCTCCGTGAGGGAGGCGCGGGGCTCGGTGAGGATGCGCACGAAGTCCTCGGCGGTGAGGGGCTCCAGTTCCACACGGATGGGGAGACGGCCCTGCAGCTCGGGGATCAGGTCCGAGGGCTTGGACAGGTGGAAGGCCCCGGAGGCGATGAACAGGATATGATCGGTGCGCACCGAGCCCACCTTGGTGCTCACGGTGCAGCCCTCCACCAGGGGCAGCAGGTCCCGCTGCACCCCCTCGCGGGAGACGTCGCCGCCGCTGTATTCCCCCTTGCGCACCACCTTGTCGATCTCATCCAGGAAGACGATGCCGTTCTGCTCCACATGGGAGACGGCCCGCAGCTTGATGTCCTCCTCGTTCACCAGGCGTGCGGCCTCCTCGTCGGTGAGGAGCTTGAAGGCCTCCTTGATCTTGAGCTTGCGGGTGCGGGTGCGCTGGCCGCCCAGGTTCTGGAACAGCCCCTGGAGCTGGCTGGCCATGTCCTCCATGCCGGGGGGGGACATGATCTCCACCCCGGCGGGGATGGCCTGCACCTGGATCTCGATCTCCTTGTCATCCAGCTGGCCCTCCCGCAGGCGCTTGCGAAACTTCTGCCGGGTCTCCGTCTCCTGGCGCTCGGGCTCGGAGGACTCCGCCATGAAGCCGCCGCCACTGCCCCGGGCCGGGGGCAGGAGGGCGTCCAGGATGCGCTCCTCGGCCGCCTCCTCGGCCCGGGGGCGCATCTTCTCCATCTCCTGTTCCCGCAGCATCTTCACGGCGGCGTCCACCAGGTCGCGGATGATGGACTCCACGTCCCGGCCCACGTAGCCCACCTCGGTGAACTTGGTGGCCTCCACCTTGATGAAGGGGGCATTGGCCAGGCGCGCCAGACGCCGGGCGATCTCCGTCTTGCCCACGCCGGTGGGACCGATCATGAGGATGTTCTTCGGCGTCACCTCCCGCGCCAGGTCCGGGGACAGCTGCTGGCGGCGCCAGCGGTTGCGCAGGGCGATGGCCACCGCGCGCTTGGCCGGGTTCTGCCCGACGATGAAACGGTCCAGCTCCTGGACGATCTCTCTGGGGGTCATCTCAGACATGGCGCGGCCCTTGCAGGACGGGAATGGAACGGGAATGAGGCAGCCCGGGCATCTCAGAGTTCCTCGATGCTCAGGTTGTGATTGGTATAGATGCAGATGTCCGCCGCGATATTCAAGGCCTTCTCGGCGATCTCGCGGGCGGGGAGCTCGGTGTTCTCGCACAGGGCGCGGGCCGCGGCCTGGGCGTAGGGGCCGCCGGAGCCGATGGCGATCAGGCCCTCCTCCGGCTCGATGACATCGCCGTTGCCGGAGATGATCAGCGAGGCCTCCTTGTCCGCCACCGCCAGCAGGGCCTCCAGGCGGCGCAGGCTGCGTTCGGTACGCCAGTCCTTGGCCAGTTCCACGGCGGCACGCACCAGGTTGCCGCTGTATTTCTCCAGCTTGCCCTCGAAACGCTCGAAGAGGGTGAAGGCATCCGCCGTGCCGCCGGCAAAACCCGCCAGGACCTTGTCATGGTACAGGCGCCGCACCTTGCGGGCATTGCCCTTCATCACGGTGTTGCCCAAAGAGACCTGGCCGTCCCCGGCCAGGGCCACCTGGCCGTTGCGGCGGATGCTGACGATGGTGGTGCCACGAAACTGTTCCAAGGGTCGCTCCCCCGTACCGGTTCAAAAGAAAAATTGTAACGGAATCGGCCGCGGCGGCGGCAGGGCTCAGCCGCCCTTGGGACGGCGCCGCGCCCGCGGGTGGGCCCCGTCGTAGACCCGGGCCAGGTGCTGGTAGTCCAGGTGGGTGTAGATCTGCGTGGTGCCGATGTCGGAATGGCCCAGCAGTTCCTGCACCGCACGCAGGTCCTGGGAGGACTCCAGGATATGGCTGGCGAAGGTATGGCGCAGCAGGTGGGGATGCACGTGGCGGTCCAGCCCCCGGGCCTTGGCATGATGGGCCAGGCGCCGCTGTACCGCCCGGGGGGAGAGACGCCGCCCGCGGCGGCTGACGAACAGGGCGGGCTCCTGGGGGGAGGCCCATTCCCCGCGGCGGGCGAGCCAGGCCTCCAGGGCCTCCCGGGCCTTGCGGCCCACGGGCACGGTGCGCATCTTGCGACCCTTGCCGGTGACCCGCACGGTGGCGTCGGCTAGGTCCAGGCCGGTCACGTCCAGGTCCGTCAGTTCCGCCAGGCGCAGCCCCGAGGAATAGAACAGCTCCATGATGGCCCGGTCACGCACCTGCAGCAGATCCTGTCCGGGCAGTTCCACCAGGCGGGCCACCTGCTCCGCCTCCAGCACCTCCGGCAGGGGACGGTGGCTGCGCGGCGCCCGCACCCCCTGGGCGGGATTGCTCCCCGCCACCCCCTCGCGGATAAGGTAATTGAAGAAGCCGCGGATGGCCGAGAGCAGGCGCTGCAGACTGGGGCCGGAGGCCCCGGCGCGGTGGCGGGCGGCCAGCAGCGCGCGGACATCGTGCACCGTGACCCGGGACCAGTCCACGGCCCCGTCGCCACGCTGCACGTGGGCCCGCAGGCGGGACAGGTCCCGCCGGTAGCCGGCAACGGTGTGCCCCGAGGCGGCCCGCTCCCGGGTCAGATGCTCCAGGTAGGCCCGGATCCGGGGGTCGCCCGCCCGGTCCTCCCCCGGCTCGTTCATGCCGGTACCAGCCGCCTGGACACGGCATGGGAGACGATCTCCCCCAGATAGCCCAGAAACAGGGTGCCCATGCCGGGATGGAAGCGGGAGGCCTCCTGACTGCCCAGGGCGAGAAGGCCCAGGGGGCTGGAACCCTCCAGCAGGGGCACCACCACCGCCGAGCGGGTCTCCGCCGCCGTCTGTGCCGGGAACAGGGCCTCCAGCTGGGTCTGGGAGAGGCGGCCGCAGAGGGGACGCCGGTCCTCGAAGAGATGGGAGAAGCCCTCGATGGCCGGGTCGTCCCCGCGCACGAAGTGCATCCCCCGGGCGGGATCCCCGCAGACGCGGATGACCACGACATCGGCGCGGAATTCGCTGCGCAGGTGTTCCTGGGTGGTGGCCAGGACGGCGTCCAGATCCTCCGCCTCCATCAGACCGAGGGCCAGGTGGTGCATGCGCTGGCTCAGGCGCTCGTTCTCCCGGGCCAGCTTCACCAGTTCCATGAGCTTGCGCTCCAGGGTGTGGTTCTTCTCCCGCAGCACTGTGATCTGGCGCTCGATGAGGGAGACCGCCCCGCCGCAGGGATGGGGCAGGCGCAGGACCTCCAGCAGCGGCAGATGGCGTTCGAAAAAGTCCGGATGGGCGCGCAGATAGGCCTCCACCGATGCCTCGGTGACCGCCTCCTCGGCGAGCGCGCTCTTGCCTGGTGTACTCATAGTTCAATCCGACCCGTAAAGACCGACTGTGCCGGGCCGGTCATCATGACCGGCGCATCCTCGCGACCGGCCCACTCTATCACAAGCCGCCCGCCGGGCAGATCCACCGCCACCTGCCGGTCCAGAAGACCCTGCAACTGTCCGCTGACCACGGCGGCGCAGGCACCGGTACCACAGGCCAGGGTCTCCCCCGCCCCGCGCTCGAACACCCGCAGGCGCACCTGGTCCCGGGACACCACCTCCATGAAGCCCGCGTTGGCCCCGCGGGGGAAGCGGGGATGACGCTCGATGAGGGGCCCCAGGCGCTCCACCGGGGCCGTGCGCACGTCCTCCACCACCACCACCGCGTGGGGATTGCCCATGGACACGGCGCCGATCTCCAGGGTCTCGCCCCCCACCTGCAGGGTATGGGTGGGGGCGGCGGCCCCGGCCTCGAAGGGGATCGCCCAGGGCTCCAGACGGGGCGGACCCATGTCCACCGTCACCTGACCGTCTCGCTGCACCTGCAGGCTGATGATCCCGGCTGCCGTCTCCACCGGGATCACCGTGGCCTCGGTCAGCCCCGCCTCGCGCACGAACACGGCAAAGCAGCGGGCGCCGTTGCCGCATTGCTCCACCTCGTTGCCGTCGGCGTTGAAGATACGGTAGCGGAAGGCGGCCTGCCCGGGGTCCGCCGGGGGTTCCACCAGCAGCACCTGATCGCAGCCCACACCGGTGCGCCGATGGGCGAGGAAACGCACCCGCTCCGGGGTCAGGGACACGCGCTGGCGCACGGCGTCGATCACCACGAAATCGTTGCCGAGCCCGTGCATCTTGGTGAAGTGCAGTTCCATGGACGAGAGCCTAAGGTTTTGCGGCGCGGGAGAAAACCCCGGGGGCACCGTGCACGCTTTCGTTGCTATAGTGGGGGTGCGCGATACCTGCCGCACAAGGATCCTGCATGACCGCATTCCAGCCCCTTCCCGAGCCCCTCAACCCCGAGGGGGAGCCGCGCCGCGTCGGCATCGAGCTGGAGATGGCGGGACTCTCCCTGGAGGCCATCGCCGCGGCCATCACGCGCCTGTTCGGTGGCGAACACCGCGCCGACTCCCCGTTCAAGCAGCGGGTCACCGGCACCCGCTTCGGGGACTTCGGCCTGGAGCTGGACAGCGACCTGCTCAAGCGCCGGGAATATCTGGACTACCTGGAGAAGATGGGGGTGGAAGTGGACCGGGACGGGGAACCCCACGCCCTGGAGACGGCCCTCTCGCAGATGGCGGGCCTGGTGGTGCCCCACGAGGTGGTGGCCCCGCCGATCCCCCACGATGCCCTGCCGGAACTGGACCGGCTGCGCCGGGGTCTGCAGGAGGCCGGGGCCAAGGGCACCCACGACTCCCTGCTCTATGCCTTCGGCCTGCAGATCAATCTGGAACTGGCGCATCTGGACGCGGCCTCCATCCTGCGCCACCTGCAGGCCTTCCTGGTCCTCTACGACTGGCTGCTGGAGCACTCGCAGACGGATCTCTCGCGACGGTTGACCCCCTTCGTGGACCCGTTTCCGTCGGCCTATGCCCGGCACGTGCTGCAGCCGGACTACGCCCCGGACCTGGAGGGGCTGATCGCCGACTACCTGGTCCACAACCCCACCCGCAACCGCCCCCTGGACCTGCTGCCCCTGTTCGCCCACCTGGCCCCGGAGCAGATCGGGGCGGCGCCTGTGGAACACCATCTGATCCATGCGCGGCCCACCTTCCATTACCGCCTGCCGGACTGTCGCATCGACGAACCCCAATGGGACCTGAGCCTGCCCTGGGCCGGCTGGGTGGCGGTGGAACGCCTGGCGGCCCGGCCGGAGCGGCTGCGGCGCCTGGCGGAGAATCACCCGGGGGCGGAGCGGGACGGCCTTGCCACCCGCTTCAAGGACTGGATGGCAGGCCTTTTCGGACCGGGGACATGACCCCGTGAGGGCGCACCCCCGTCCCCGCATCGGCGTCACCGGCCCCGACCGGGGCGGTCTGGCCGCCTGGGTCATGACCGCACGGGCCATCCGCCGCGCCGGCGGCCGGCCGCTGCGCATCACCCCGGCGCGGCATCCGCCCCGTGGCCGCCTGGACGGCCTGGTGATCGGCGGCGGTGCCGATGTGGACCCGGGACTGTACGGCCAAGACCCGCTGCACCTGATGCGGGAGATCGACGCCAGCGAACCCGCCTCCGGGCAGCGCCTGCTGGCCTTCCTGCTCTACCCCCTGCTCTGGCTGCTGCGCCGCCTGCTGCGCACCAGGCACCACGGCGGCGACCGGGCCCGGGACCGCCTGGAGGAGACCCTCATCCGCCGGGCCCTGGCGGACGGACTGCCCGTGCTGGGCATCTGCCGGGGCATGCAACTGCTCAACGTGGTCCACGGCGGCACCCTGCATCAGGACCTGGAGGGCTTCTACCGGGAAGTCCCCCGGGTGCGCAGCGTCCTGCCGCGCAAGAGCGTGACCCTGACCCCCGGCTCCCGCCTGGAGGCCCTCACCGGCCCCGCCCCCCTGGCGGTGAACGCCCTGCACCACCAGGCCGTGGACCGCCTGGGCCGGGGCCTGCGGGCCGTGGCCCGGGAACCCAGCGGCCTGGTCCAGGCCATCGAGGCCAGCGGACCCCGCTTCGTGCTGGGGGTGCAGTGGCACCCGGAATACCTGCCCCAGAAGATGCGCCACCAGCGGCTGTTCCGCGGCCTGGTGCGGGCCGCCGGTGGCCCGGGATGGGACCTTCACAGGCATGGATCCTCCCCACGGGATCCGTCTACCATGAGGTCTGATCACCGATCCCGTAAGGTCTCCTCCCGCCTTGACCCATTCCGTCTTTAACCATGTAGTGGCCGAGAAGGCCGGCCTGTACCGGTCCATCATGGGGATCTTCGTCGAGGCCAAGGCCCATTTCACCGTGCATCTGCGTCCCGAGGATGTGGGGCAACGGCTCGGGACGGAGCCCCTGGAAACGATCCAGGCGGCCCTGAACCAGCTGGTGCATTGGGGAAACCTGGAGGCGGACCCCGATACCGCCCGGGTCAGCACCGTGGAGGAGTTCTACCGTGCAAGCCACCTCTATCAGTTAACCCGGGCCGGAGAGGCCGCCGAACAGGCCCTCCAGGTGTTCGACCGCGAACTGGGCCGTCGCGGCGCCCTGCAGACCGTCGCCCTGGATGACATCCGCCTGAGGTTGCGTTCCCTGCTGCAACTCTCCCGCCAGGAACGCCCCGATCCCATGCAGGTCCAGCTCCTGCTCCGCGACCTCGCCCATGTGTTCACGGACCTGGCGGAGAACGCCCGCGCCTTCATGAGCGGTCTCTCCCGTACCCTGGAACTGCGCGGCCAGGAAGAAGAGGCCCTGATCGCCTACAAGGAGCGACTCATCGGCTATATCGAGCGCTTCATCGGGGACCTGACCACCTCCACCGCAGAGATCACCGGCATCATCCGGTCCCTGGACACCCCCGGGGAGCACGGCCGTCCCATCGATCCCCTGCTGGACCTGGCCTCGGAACGGGATCTGGAGGATCGGGCCCCGGACGTGGACGATGTCCGTGATCCGCAAACCATCCGTGCCGAACACCACCGGGAGGCCCGGGCCCATTGGGAAGGCCACTGGGAGGGACTCAAGCGCTGGTTCCTGGATCAGCCCCATGGCCGGGCCCAGGCGGCCCTGCTCCGCGCCCAGGCACGGCGCGCCATCTCGCAGCTGCTCGAAGCAATACAGCGCCTCAACGCCCGCCGCCTGGGGCGCAGTGACCGGAGCGCGGACTTTCGCACCCTCGCCCGATGGTTCCTTGAATGCGGGGACGACGGTCAGGCCCATCGCCTGTGGCGTGCCGCCTTCGGCCTGCACTCCGCCCGACACCTGGGCGTGGACCCGGATACCCTTGCCCGCTGGGAAGAGGCGCCGATCCCCCCGCAGACGCCCTGGCGGGAGGCACCCCCCCTTCGCATCAGCCCCCGCCTCAGGACCACGGGCCGCTACGGCAAACGAGGGGCCCTGCCACGGTTGCGCCGACGCGGGCGGGAGAAGGATCTGCTGGCAGCCCAGGTGGCTCAGGAGGCCGAACAACTCCGCCAGGCCCGGGCCACCCTGGCCACGGGCGAAACCCTGCAACTCTCCACGCTGGGTCAGCTGGACCGACAGGCCTTCCACCTGCTGCTGCGCCTGCTGGCGGACGCCCTGTCCAGTGCCGAACAGCCCGATGCCCCCATCACCACCACCACGGGGGATGGCAGCCTGCGCATCGAACTCCTGCCCCTGGGGCCCGGGACACAGGCCTCCATCCACACCCCCGACGGCATCCTCACCGGCCACGACTACCGCCTGCGGGTCACCGAACTGGAATCCGCACCCTGATGACCACCCCCCACGCCCCCCTCACCGACGTCCTGGAGCGCACCCGGGCCGAGGAACGCCGGCGGGCCCTGCGCGCCCTGCTCATGGATCCGCTGATGAACGCCCGGCATCCGGCGTTTCCCCTGGTGCGGCGGCATCAGAAGGCCCTTCGGGACTGGCTGGGTAACGAAACCGGGTGGTATCTGCAGGTGGAATCCGGGTTCGCGCGCCTGCACAAACGGCCCGCCGATCGATCCGATGCCACGCGCCCCGCCGTCTCCGGTAGCGGTGCCCAGGGCACCCCTTTCTCCCGGTCGCGCTACGCCCTGCTCTGCCTGCTGCTGGCCGACCTGGAACAGAGTGAACAGCAAATCACCCTGGGGCGCCTCGGCGAACGACTCATCCAGGCCGCGGCGGATCCGTCCCTGGAGGCCGCCGGCCTGCGTTTCAGCCTGGAGGGGCGGGAGCAACGCCGGGATCTGGTGGCCATCGTCCGCCTGCTGCTGGAGCGGGGCGTGCTCCAGCGGGTAGCCGGTGACGAGGAGGCCTTCGTGCAACACGGCCTGGAGAACGACGTTCTCTATGACATCGATCACCGCATGCTGGCCGCCCTGCTGGTCACCGTGCGGGGGCCCTCGCTGGTGGCGCTGGAGGGGGATTGCGAAGGGCTCGGGACACGCCTTGAGGCCATCAGCGAGGGGTTCATCCCCGATACGGAGGACGGACGGCGCCGCGCCCTGCGCCAGGGACTGACCGCACGCCTGCTGGATGATCCGGTGGTCTATTGGGACGACCTGGACGAGGATGCCCGCCAGTACCTGGCCAACCAGCGGGTCGCCATCACCCGACGCATCGCCGAGGCCACCGATCTGATCCCCGAGATCCGCGCCGAGGGTGTGGCCATGGTGGACCCTCAGCGCAGCCTCAGCGACCGGCACATGCCCCACGAAGGCACCGAGGGCCATGTCACCCTGCTGGTGGCGGAGCGGCTGGCCACCTCGCCCGGGGATCAGCGCTTGACCCTGGAGCAGGTCTCCGGCTGGATCGTCCAGTGGCGCCGGGTCCACGGTCGCCACTGGCGACGCTCCGCCACGGAGCCGGGGACGGAACATGCCCTGGCCCGACAGGCCGTGGAGCAGTTGAGCGGCCTGCGCCTGGTACGCATGCATGCCGATGGCCGCATCGAACCCCGGCCGGCCCTGGCCCGGTTCGCCGTGGACGGCGCCCCCTCCGGTGGGGGATCCGCCGGCCTGGATATGGAGCACGAATCCCCATGACCTCCCTCCCGATCCCCGCAAAGGACCGCTGGCAACCCCTGCGCATCGGGCTGGTGGACCTGTTCCATTACGATCACGAGGAATTCCGTTTCCACGACGGCCGTCTCCTGCTGAGAGGCAACAACGGCACGGGCAAATCCAAGGTCATGGCCCTGACCCTGCCCTTCCTCCTGGATGGCCATGTCACCCCCAGCCGGGTGGAGCCGGACGGGGATCCCAACAAGCGCATGGAATGGAATCTGCTCATGGGAGAGGCCGGCGAACGCCTGGGATACACCTGGATCGAATTCGGTCGCCTGAGGGAGGGCAGCCCCGAATACCGCACCCTGGGTTGCGGCCTCAAGGCCGTTGCCCAGAAACGCCTGCAATCCTGGTTCTTCATCACCCCGCAACGGGTGGGCGAGGACCTGTTCCTGGTGGAGGACGGCCGCACCCTCACCCGCGACCGCCTCCTCCATGCCCTGGGCGAACGGGGACAGCTTCACGATCAGTCGGGACAGTACCGGCGGGCGGTGGACGAACAGTTGTTCCATTTGGGCACCGGACGTTACGAGGCCCTGCTGGACCTGCTGCTGCAATTACGCCAGCCCCAACTCTCCAAGCGTCCGGACGAATCCCGGCTCTCCATGGCCCTGACCCGGGCCCTCCCTCCCCTGGATGCGGACATCGTCGCCGATGTGGCCGAGGCCTACCGCAACCTGGATGCCGAGGCCGACGAGACCCGTGGTCTGGAGGAGGCCCATCAGGCGGTCACCGAGTTCCTGCGTCATTACCGCCAGTACGCGGCCATCGCCACCCGGCGCCGCGCGGCCGGGGTCCGCACCGCCCACAGCCGTTATGAGGAAATCCGGGCAACCCTGGGGCGCCAGCGCAAGGAACTGACCGAGGTACGGGCCCAGGAAGAAACCCAGGAGCAGCGGCGGGAACAACTGGAAGAGGAACTGCAGGCCCTGGAGCAACAGCGCCAGACCCTGCGGGACAGCCCGGCCATGCGCTCCGCACGGGACCTGCAACAGGCCGAGGACGACGCCAGGCAACGTCGCGAACACGCGGACTCCCGGGAGGCATACCGCAAGCGTTCGGAGCAACGTCAGATAGACCTGGAGCAACGGCAGGAAAGGCAGGCCGGCAGAGCCGAAACCGCTGAAAAGGAGTTGCGCCAGCTCCTGGACGACATGGCCCAGAACGCATCCCAGGCCGGTTTCCAGGATCTGCACACCCAGGAGGTGCAGCACCTGGAAGAGACCGGGGCTGCGGCCACTCTCCCAGACCGGCTCCGGAGCCACTTGAACCGGCGCCTGGAAGGGGTGCAACTGCTGACGACCCACAACCAGGCCCTGGACGAGGCGGAAAGGCAGGTGGTCTGGGCCAGGCAGTACTGGCAGCAGCAGCAGGAAGACCGAGACCGCCTGGACCGGGAGATGCAGGCGGCCCGGAAGCGTACCGAAACGTCGGCGAAGGACCTGCTGGCCCGCTGGCGGGATCACCTGTACGGGCTTGGCGAACTGCAGCCGGATGATCCCGAAGCCCTCCTGGCCCGGCTGGAGGACTGGATGGAACACATGCAGGGCCCCCATCCGGCGGAAGCCGCCCTGGAGGAACGGCGCAGCCTGCAGCTGAACCACATCGCCGCAGAGGTCGCCGACCGGCACTCCAGGCAACAGATCCTGGAGGAACAGCTTGGCCTGCTGCAGGAGGAACGAGAGGCCTTGCAAAGCGGCCGGGAAATCGCGCCGCCGGCCCCCCATACCCGGGATGTCGCATCCCGCGAGGGCCGTGCCGGGGCCCCCCTTTGGCAGCTGGTGGACTTCCGGGACCCTGTCCCGGAGCCCGACCGCGCCGGGCTGGAGGCCGCCCTGGAGGCGGCGGGCCTGCTGGACGGCTGGGTGATGCCCGGGGGGGAGATCCTGGACGCGGACACCCACGACACCCTGCTCACGCCAGAGGCCCCCATCCCGCATCGCCATCTGGGCTCCGTACTCCTGCCGGCGATGGAAGGCCCCTGGGACGGCCACCCTCCGGTATCCCCAGAGGTGGTGTGCGGCATCCTGGAGCGTATCGGGCTGGGCCCGCCTGCCTCCGAGGAGACGGCCTGCCGGGTGAGCGAGACCGGACACTGGCAGCTGGGTCCGGCCCGGGGCGCCTGGACCAAGCCCGCCTCGCGCTACATCGGCCACGCCACCCGGGAGGCCGCACGCCGCGCTCGCCTGACGGAGATCGACGCAGAACTCCAGGCCTGCCGGGACGCCCTGGAAGACATCACCCAGTCCCTGGAAGCCCTGGAGGCCCGCCGTCACCGCATCCACGCCGAATGGCGCGACCGACCCGATGACACCCCATTGCGGGAGGCCCATGCCCGGGAGGCCTCGGCCCTGAAGGTCCTGGAGGACCAGGAGGAACGCACCGAGACCGCCCGAAAGGCCCTGGAGCAACGACGTCAGGAGGAGGCGCAGTGTCGTCAGCAACGGGACGAGGTGGCGGCCGATCTGTCCCTGCCCACCTCCGAGGAGGCCCTGTCCACCATCCGGCAGGCCCTGGCGAACTATACCCGGCAGTGTGATCGTCTGCCCTCCGCCCTGCAGACCCGGCAACGGGAGCGGGAACACCTCCAGGAACTGCAGGAGGAACGGGAGGAGGCCCGCCGGGAGACCCTCCAGGCGACGGAACAGGCCCACGAAGCACTGCGACAGGCCCGGGACGCCGAGACACGCCGCGACACCCTGCGCGAAACCGTCGGTGCCGATGTGGAGGGGTTACAGCAGCGCCTGACCGAGGTGGATGCCCGTGCCCGGAAGATCGAAAGCGAACGACAGCGGCTACAGCAGGAGATCAATCGGATCCTCGGGCAGATCGGCGGACTGGGAAAGGACATTGAACATGGCGAACAGCGGCTCCAGGAGAGGAAAGCGCAACGGGAAGAGGCCATCGGTGCGCTCCGCACCCTGGCCCGGACCGGCATGATCCCCCTGGCCACGGGGGATCGGGTGTCCGTGGAAGACGGGGCCTCCTGGGCCCCGGAAGCGGCGGTCCAGTTGAGCCGCCGGCTGGAACAGATCCTGTCCGATGTGGATGACGGAGAAGGCGCCTGGCAACGTCACCAGAAGGGTCTGCACCAACACTTCGTCACCCTGCAGGCGGCCCTGGGCCGTCACGGCCACGATGCCCACGCCGAACAGCAGGGGGACCTGCTCCTGGTGGGGATCGTCTTCCAGGGCAGGCATCAGGGGCCAGACCGCCTGGCCGGGGACCTGGAGCAGGAGATCCGGCGACGCAGGGAACTGCTCACCGCCCGGGAACGGGAACTGGTGGAGAACTACCTGATCGATGAAGTGGCCAGTCACATCCAGATACGCCTCATGGAAACGGAACGACAGGTGCAGCACATCAATGAGGAACTGGCACAGCGGCCCACCAGCACTGGCATGCGGCTGCGCCTGCGGTGGCGTCCCCTGGCCGAGGGGGAAACCCAGGCCGGTCTCGCCACGCCGGCGGGCCTGGAGGTCACCCGGGAACGGCTGCTGCGCCAGAACATGGATGCCTGGTCCGCGGAGGATCGCCGGGCGGTGGGGGAGTTCATCCAGGCCCGCATCCGCGAGGCCCGTGAGAGCGAGGAAGGAGGCGCCCTGCAGGATATCTTGGAGCGCGCCCTGGATTACCGTTACTGGCATCGCTTTACCGTGGAGCGCTGGCAGAACGGCCGCTGGCGCCCCGCCTACGGCCCCGCCTCCGGAGGGGAAAGGGCCCTGGTGATCACCCTGCCCCTGTTCGCCGCCGCGGCCAGTCACTACGGCAGCGCCCATTCCTCGGCCCCCAGGATGATCATGCTGGACGAGGTCTTCGCCGGGGTGGACGATGATGCCCGGGCCAAGAGCATGGGCCTGCTGGCCCAGTTCGATCTGGATGCCCTGATGACCTCGGAACGGGAATGGGGCTGCTACCCGGATGTCCCCGGCCTGGCCATCGCCCAATTGAACCGTCGCGAGGGGCTGGACGCGGTGTATGTGATCCACTGGCGCTGGGACGGACGCCATCGCATCCGCGAGGCCGCCCCGGATACCCCCCTGGAGGCCGGGACCGCCCCCACGACCGATGACCCGGAGCCCACGGAAAACGGACAGTTGTTTTGAGAACGGACGCTGCCCGTCTGCAACGTCTTCTGGGCGGTCCCGACTGCGAACGCCTGCGCAGCCGGCTGCGGACACGCCTGGTCCGGGGTGGTGGGGATCGGATCACCCTCACTCGCAGCACGCCGGAGGAACGTGAACGGATTGAACGGCTGCTGGGACGCCCGCCGCGCAAAGGGGAGACCCTGCGCATCTCCCTTGTGGAACTGGAAGGGGTCCTGCGCCATGCCGGTATCGCACCGGATCTGCGAAGCGCCCTGGAGGCCCTGGATGGCCCCATCGTCGACCCCCGGGAAAGGCGGGAGGCACAGCAGGCGCGCTGGGCCGAGGTGGTGGACGCGGCCCGGGACCGGGCCCGATCCCTGGGGCTGGAGGCCTGGCTGGAGGAACTGGGGAACCGTGGACTGCTCCGACGCCTATCGCGCAACACCCCACAACAGGCCGCCGGACTTCTGGACAGGAGCCTCAGGGTGCTGGAGCAGCTGCCTGGCGGCGGCCTGAACCGCAGCACCCTGGCGGCCCGGTCTCTGGGGGATGCCCACGGCCTGGACAGCGGGCGTCCCGAGGCCGCCCTGGTGCGCCGGGCCCTGGCGCGACACTGGCGGGGTGGCACGGGCGACGACCGCCCGGATGAGCGCACCCTGTGGGCCCACGCCGGGATCCTCGTGGGGGGGGACATCACCAGCACCGTCCTGATCCTCGGCCTGCCGGCCCGAGGGGACGGCCCCACCGACGCATTGCTGAGAACCCAGCGGGCCACCGGTGAACCCCTCCACCTCACCCTGCGCCAGTTGCTACGCCATCCGCCCCGGTGGGCCGTCCGGGATCAAACCCTCTTCGTCTGCGAAAACCCCACCGTGGTGGCCGAGGCCGCCGAACAGCTAGGCAGCCAATGTGCCCCCCTGGTATGCACCGGAGGCCGACCCGGGGCTGCAGTCTGGGCCGTGCTGGAACAACTGGCCCAGGCCGGTGCCCGGCTCCGGATCCGAGCGGACTTCGACTGGACGGGGCTGTCCATCGTCAACGGTCTCATGGCACGATTCCCGGCCCGTTCCTGGCACATGGACACCGCCACCCTTCGGTTCCATGCCCACTTACCGGGCCCCCCGCTGGAGGGACGCCCCACGCAGGCCCGCTGGGATCCGGAACTGGGTCCGATCCTGACCGCCCGCGGCGATGCCCTGCACGAGGAACAGCTATTGTCCCTCCTGCTGCAGGACCTGGAACTGAAATGATCCCGGGTGGGATCCGACCATGAATCCCACCCGGAAAATTCATGACCTGGATCAGGTTCACGGCGCCCTTTTATTTGCAATTTGCATATCCATAGACCAATCTGAGGGTGTCGCCATTGAAGGCCATCATGGACGAATCCGGGATCAGTGGAGGATCGCCAGGGAAAGGACGCGGCCGACGCGACACGGCCCCCGTCGCAGGGATGCGGCGGGGGCATTTTCATTGACAGGCCCCTACAGCGACCTCAGGGCCAGGGCACGCCCGTGCCCCCCAGGCCGCAATAGCCACCGGGGTTCTTGGCCAGGTACTGCTGGTGATCCGCCTCGGCGAAGTAAAAGCCGGGATCGGGCCGGATCTGCGTGGTGATGCGTCCCCGGCCGTGGGCCTCCAGGGCCCGCTGATAGGCATCGCGGCTGGCGGCGGCCGCTTCGGCCTGGGCCGCATCCCGGGTGTGGACCAAGGAACGGTACTGGGTGCCCACGTCATTGCCCTGGCGCATCCCCTGGGTGGGGTCGTGGCGGGTCCAGAAGACCTTCAGCAGGTCTTCATAGGCAACCACCCCGGGGTCGAAGACCACCCGCACCACCTCGGCATGTCCGGTGAGCCCGCTGCACACCTCGGGATAGGTGGGATTCGGGGTATACCCCCCGGCATAGCCCACGGCGGTGGTATACACCCCGGGGATCTCCCAGAAGGCCCGCTCGGCCCCCCAGAAGCAACCCATGCCGAACACGGCCTGGGCCATGCCCCGGGGATAGGGGGGCGCCAGGGGGGTGTCCAGGACGGCGTGGCGGCGGGGGATCGCCAGAGGGGTATCCCGCCCGGCGGGGGCCTGATCGGGGCTGGGCATGGCGGTCTTGTGGCGGAAGGCGAACATGGCGCGGGGGTTCCATGGAGGGGCTCATCCCCTTGGAGTCCAGGCGCGGGGGAAAGTTTGCCCTGCGGGGCCCTGCTCCGGCGCATCCCGGCAGGGCTCAATCCCGGTCTCCCTCTTGCGCGGATGCGGGGGGCTCCAGCCCCAGCCCGCCGGTATCCACCTGCAGCGGGGGCACCTCCCGGGGCTCGCCGATGCGGGCACCGGGTTCCCCCAGGGTCAGGCCGGAGAGATCCACCTGCAAGGGCGGCGGTGGCTCCGGGTCGCTCAGATGGGCCCCCGGCGGGGCCAGGGTCAGCCCCTCGCCCGCCGTGTCCCCCGAAGCGGCCCGGTCCGCCCCCTGCCCGGGGGCCTCCCCCGAAGTGGCAGCGGTCTCCTGGGGGGCTGCATCCAGCACCTGCGCCACCGCCCCGGCCTGCTCCAGCCGGGTGCGGTAGCGTTCGGCCGTGGCCGCATCCAGGCCCTTCTTCACCACCACCGGCCGGCCGCTCAGCAGGGCCCCGGCCTTCTCCTCCGGGATGTGAAAGAGGGCCGCCAGGCGGGTACGGACCCCGGACGGGTCCGCCCCGGCGACCGTATCCCCCGTGAGGATCACCTGATAGCGATCTGTCTCCATCTCTTCCCTCCCGGGTGTGTCCTGGGGATGCCCGTACCCTTAAGAGGCCTCGGAGGAGGCCGCCGGGGCCTCCTCCCCCCGCCCCCGGGCGAAGCGCAGTTGCCAGAGCAGGAGCCCGCCCCCGATAGACAGCCCCAGGGCATCGGTGATCAGCCCGCCGGAGATGAGGGACAGGGCCCCGGCGAAGAGCAGCCCCCGGGCGAGCCAGGGGGCACGGCCGAAGAACCAGCCCTGGGCCGCCGCCGCCAGCAGGTAGACCCCCACCAGCGAGGTCACCAGACTCTGGGCGATCTGCCACCACTCCCCTTCCATGAGCAGGGTCGGGTGATAGAAGAAGATGAAGGGCACGATGAAGGCCGCCAGGCCCACCTTGAAGGCGGTGACGGAGGTGCGCATGGGCTCGGAGCCGGAGATGGCCGCCCCCGCATAGGCCGCCAGGGCCACCGGCGGGGTGATGGCGGAGATCACCGAGAAGTAGAAGACAAAGAAATGGGCCACCAGCGGCTGCACCCCCATCTGCACCAATCCCGGGGCCACCACGGAGGCGGCCACGGCATAGGCGGCGGTGGTGGGCATGCCCATGCCCAGGAGCACGGAGATGCCCATGGCGAAGACCAGGGCCAGCAGCTGGCTGTTCTCGGCCACCGACAGGAGCATGGAGGAGAAGCGCAGCCCCACGCCGGTGAGCCCGATGACACCGACGATGATCCCCGCGCAGGCGCACACGGCGATGAGCTGGATGGACATGCGCGCCGCCAGCTCCAGGGCCCGGGCCGCGCCCAGGGGGCCCAGGCGGAAGGGGGTGAGCCAGCTCACCACCACAGCGCTCATCAGGGCCACGGTACCGGCGCGGATCACCGAATACCCCAGGAACAGGGCCCCGATGAGGATCAGGATGGGGGCGAACAGGTACACCTGGCGCAGCAGGGCCCCCAGCCGGGGCAGGTCCTTGGAGGGCAGGCCCTTCATGCCCAGTTTCGAGGCCTCCATGTCCACCATGAAATAGACCGAGGCGAAGTAGAGCACCGCCGGGATCAGGGCGGCAATGATCAGCTCGGTGTAGGGGATGCCGGTGACCTCGGCCATGATGAAGGCCCCCGCCCCCATCACCGGGGGCATGATCTGCCCGCCGGTGGAGGCGGCCGCCTCGATGGCCGCGGCGCTCTGGGGCTTGTAGCCCACCCGCTTCATCAACGGGATGGTGAGGGACCCGGTGGCCACCACGTTGCCCGCGGAGGTGCCGTTGATCATGCCCATGAGACCGCTGGCGAAGATGGCCACCTTGGCGGGACCGCCGCGGGCGCGGCCGGCGGCGGCGAAGGCGAAGTTGACGAAGTAGTCCCCCACCTTGGAGGCCTGCAGGAAGGCGGCGAAGGCGATGAACAATACGATATAGGTGGAGGAGACCGCCGTGGTGGGCCCCAGGATGCCGTTGTCCGTATAGAGATAGGTGATGAAGCGGTCGGCGGCATAGCCGCTGTGCTCCAGCACCCCGGGCAGCCAGGGGCCGATGAAGCCGTAGAGGATGAACACGGCGGCGATCACCACCAGGGCCATGCCGGCGACACGGCGGGTGAGCTCCAGGATCAGCAGGATGCCCGCCACGGAGACCCAGAAGTCCGGCTGCGTGGGGATCACCCCGGCGCGGAACTGCAGCGCCGCCAGGTGGAACAGCAGATAACCCGCCACGGAGAGGCTGGCCGCCATGAGGGACCAGTCATACCAGCCGATGCGGTCGGAGCGGGGTTTGAAGACCCAGGCGAACAGGATACCCAGGACCGTGGCGGCCACCAGGGCCCAGGCCAGGCTGGGGAAGAGCCACGGGGGCATGGACTGGGCATCCAGTCCCTGGAAGATGCGCAGGGCATGGGCGGCGGCCACCGCCCCCAGGGCATAGAGGGCCAGCCCCCCCGTGAGCACCATGGGGACCAGTTCCAGGGCCCATCGTCGGCGCCGCTGTTCCGAGGGCGGCGCGCAGGCGGCGACGATGGCAAAACCGATGACCAGGGCACCGGCCACGTGCAGGATACGGAAACTCCAGGTCTCGATGGGAAAGACGTTGAGGACCAGGAGGTGGAAAGCGGTATAGGTCAGACCCAGGGCAAACAGCAGCCCGTACTGCCAGCGGGTCAGCTTGCGTTGGGACGAAGTTCCCTCTTCAGCGGCCGCGGCCGCGGCGGCATCGATGGAGCCCGTGTTCTCGGAGCGCGTCATGGACAGGATCTTCTGGGGATACGGTTGGGATGGGATGCAGGGCGGTGAGCGCGGCGGAAACGACACCGGGCCGCAGTTGCGGCCCGGTCCCTGTCACACATCTTCCCTGTTCCGGCTCAGCCCTCGTATTCGGGCGGGATCAGGTCCTCGGGCACCTCGATGCCCTTCTCCTGGTAGTAGCGCACCGCGCCGGGATGGAACCACATGAAGTCGTTGTACTTCATGTTCTCCGGCAGGGTCTCCTTGGCCGCCCGGTGGACCTCCATCATGCGGTCATTGTGGTCCAGCACCGTCTTCATGATCTCGTAGACGAAGTCCGCCGGCATGTCCTTGCTGGCGATGGCGAAGTTCCACAGGGCCACGGCGGGCTGGTCCTCATCCACGGTGCTGTAGGTGTCCGCGGGGATGGTGATGGGGCTCACCGGGTGCTGCTCCACCATCTCCCCGATCTGCGCCTCATTGAGGGAGAAGATGTTCACCGGCTGCTGGGCCTCCAGCTGGCTGAAGGCGGAGATGGGCACGCCGGCAGCGAAGGCGAAGGCGTCGATGAGGCCGTCCTGCACCTGACCGGCCAGGTCGGCGGCACCACCGTAGCGCACGTTCACGTCCAGGCCCAGGTCATCGAAGAACCGCGGCCAGAACATGCTCGCCGTACCCCCCCGGGGGCCGACGCCCACGGTCTTGCCGTCCAGATCGGAGACGCTGTCGATGCCGGAACGCTTCAGGGCCACCACCTGCATGGGGGTGCGGTACATGGGGAACATGGCACGCACGTCGCGGGTCTCCATACCCGGGGCCACCTGCAGTTCACCATGCCAGCCCTCGTAGGCCGGTCCCATGGTGGTCATGCCGAACTCCAGGTCGCCGCGGTGCACCAGCACCATGTTCTGGGCGGGGCCGCCGGTCACCTCGGCGGACATATTCACGCCCGTGGTCTCCTGCACCAGTCCGGCCCAGCCGGCGCCATAGATGAAATACGTCCCCCCCTGGGAGGCGGTGCCCACCTTGGCCGACTCCGGCCAGTCGTTGTGATCGGCCGCGGTGGCGGTGCCCACGGCCAGGGCGCAGCCCAGGGCGGCCGCGCCAGCCCAACGGATATAGGTTTTCAACATAACGGAACTCCTTCGGGAGCCTGGGCGTTGCCATGGGGCACGCCCGGGTTCTTCATGGATGGATGCTGCGGATCGTCCGGACAGACGGCCCTGTCCCTGCCGATCGATCCCGAACGGGAAGATAGCACAGACCGGACCGTGAATAGGACGGATTGAGGGATTCGATTGCAATCGAATCGGAGAGGGCGACCCTCCTTCAGGGCATGGCCGCAGCGCCCCCCGCAGCCGCAAGCTGCCCCCGGGCCTGCGCCAGCTGCTCCAGGAAGCGGTGCACATCGCCATCATCCCACTTGGCCGCCAGGCGGGACATGAGGTGCTCGTTGCGGTCCCGCACCTCCCGGGCCAGGCTCATCAGCCCCGCCCGTTCATCCTGGCGCCGCGCCGTCTCCACCGCCGGATCCTCGGGACCGAGTTGCAGCGTCAGGTCGATGAGCCGGCGCATGCGCTCGGCGCCGGCCTCCTCCGAGGCCTGCCCCAGTTCCTCGGAAAGGACCTGCAGGTCGTGGATCTCCCCCATCAGATCCTGCATCTCCTTGAGCTCCTTCACCAGCGCGCCGCCGCCCTCCAGTTCATCCGCCACCGGCTCCAGCAGGTAGCGCAGACGCTTGCCGGCGATGCGGGCGCGGTGGATCTCCGCCTCGGCCGACTCGCCGTGGATCCGCGCCAGGTGTTCCCCGAACTCTTCGGCCGCCTCCCCCAGGCGCAGGGCGGTGACCTCGCCGAAGGTGGGGGCCTCGTCCTCGTCCGTATCCACCTCCATGCGGGCCTGCAGGCGCTTGTCCAGGCGCTTGAAGCCCCGTGGCAGCTCCTGGCGCAGATCGGTGTATTCCTCCTCCAGACGCCGCTCCAGGCGCTGCAGCATCCACACATAACCGGGACGCTGGTGGGGCTTGATGCGGTCCCTGCGCTGACGCAGCCAGGCCAGCTGCACCTCCGCATCCCGGGCGGGGCCGGTGATGGCGGCCAGGTCCTTGATGCGGCGGATCAGCTTCTTGGAGAGCCAGCGCCGGGCATAGCCCTTGTGGGCCCGCAGCAGACTGCGCAGCCGCCGCAGGGCCACACGGAAATCGTGCAGGGCCTCCTCGTCGGAGGGATCCTCCAGGCGGGCGCAGGCCTCCCGGGCCCGGGTCAGATAGGTCTTGGACAGGGCCCGCACCACGCGGGGTGCGGGCTGTGCAGCCAGTGCTTCCTTCATGGATCACCAAAGACAATGAACGTTCGCGCCGCCATTAACGCGCAGCCCGATGACAGGATGATGAATGCCGGCGCCCCCGGCCACGGGGGATGCCGGAGCGAACCTCAATCCCGGCGGAAGAGGGCATCCACACCGTAGCGTCCGCAGCCCGCCAGGAGGAAGGTCAGCATCACCGCGCCATAGAGCAACGGCAGTTCCTTGCTGGGGCCGCTGGTGGCGAACACCGGATCCCCGCCATGGGCGATGAAGGCCGCCACGGCCATGGCCCCCAGGATGGCGGCGGCGGCCGGCCGGGTGAACAGCCCTGCCGCCAGGAGCAGGCCCCCCGCCGCCTCCGCCAGGGCCGCCAGCCAGGCGAACAGCAGGGGCGAGGGGAACCCCATCCCCTCCACAAACCCCACGAACCCGGGGGAGGGAGGCAGTTTGCCCAGACCGTGTCCCAGGGCCATCATCAGCCCCGCCGAGACGCGCGCCACCGCCAGACCGGCGTCGGCCAGGGGCGCCCCCGGTGCGGCACCGCCAAAGAGCAGGTGATGGGGATCGAAACGCATGGGTCGGCCTCCTTCTCGGTGTTCGTTGCGGGATGAACCCTGCGCCCCACCCAGCGGCCCCGATTCGCTGACGGGCGTCAGGGGAGGCATCGGCGTGGGGTCGTACACTGTTGCCGCAAATGTGAACCGGATCACTGAACGCACCGGAACCCTGCGGAACCCCACGGGACCGTCACGGACGATCCATGAGTTTGGGCCCAACACAGGCGCCCGGGTTCCGTATCCTCCACCCTTGAGAACCCAAGGAGATCATGCCATGCAATGGACGACACGTCCCCTCTTCGCCGCCACCCTGCTGGGTCTTGGCCTTTATGCCGCCGCCTCCACCACCCAGGCGGAGGGCTTTGCCCTGGGGGCCAAGCTGGGCACCACCGGTCTCGGCCTGGAGGGGACCCTGGGGCTGCGGGACAATCTGAACCTGCGCGGCGGGTTCTACGGCCTGGACTACAGCCGGGAACTGGAAGAGGACGGCATCGAGTACGACGGCGATCTGGAACTGCGCAGCGCCGCCCTGCTGGCCGACTGGCATCCCTTCGGCGGGGGATTTCGGGTGAGCGCCGGCGGCTACTACAACGGCAACGAGTTCGGCGGCTCCGCCGAGGGCAGCCTGGACATCGGCAACGACACCTATGACGCCCGCCTGGACGCCACCGTGGACTGGGACGGCTTCGCCCCCTATCTGGGGGTGGGCTACGGCAACGCCGTGGGCAGCGGCGGCTGGTCCTTCGCCTTCGATCTGGGGGTGATGTTCACCGGCTCGCCCAGCGTGGACCTGGACGGCCAGGTGAACAATGCGGCCCTGCAGGCCCAGTTCGAGGACGACCTGCGCCGGGAGGAGGCCCAGCTGGAGGACGACGTGGAGGACATCAAGTACTACCCCGTCCTCAGCCTGGGGCTGGCCTACCGCTTCTGAGCCGCCCCCTCCCGCCGGGGCCCGTCCCGGCGGGAGGCGATGCGGTCCGCCCGCCGGATGGGCTCCGGCAGGCGGTAGCGGGGGGCGGCCTGCAGCACCAGCTCGCAGGCCGCATCCAGGGACACGCGATGGCCCGTGGAGACATACACGGGGCGCACCCCGGTGCGGGTGCGCAGCACGCGGCCGATCACCTCCCCCCGGTCCGCCAGGGGCACGGCTGAGCCGCGCAGCACCCCCACCTCCCCATGACGCCCCACCAGGCGGGACTTGCCCACCCCCACCGCCGGCAGACCGGTGATCAGACCCAGGTGGGCGGCGATGCCCAGGCGGCGGGGATGGGCGATGCCCTGCCCGTCGCACAGCAGCAGGTCCGGCGGGGCCTGCAGCCCCTCCAGGGCCCGGAGCACCGCCGGGATCTCGCGAAAGGACAGCAGGCCGGGCACATAGGGAAAGGCGGTGGGCAGGCGGGCGACGGCATCCTCCAGGGGCTCCAGATGCGGCCAGGAGAAGACCGACACCACCGCCCGGGTGATCCCGCCCCCCTGCTCGAAGCCCACGTCCACCCCGGCCACCCGCTCCAGGGGACCAAAGCGGTCCGCCCGTTCCACCCGCGGCGCCAGCCGCGTCTGCAGCGCCCGGGCCGCCTCCGGGGACAGGTCCCAGGGGTGGCGCAGATCCTCATGCGATGCGTCCATATTCCTCCACCGCCCCGAGCCAGCGCTGGATCAGGGGATCCACCCGCTGGGGGTGATCCGCCAGGAGCCGGGCCGCCGCCGTCTGCACATCCTCCAGCAGGTCCTGGTCACGCACCAGGTCGGCGATGCGCAACTGCATCATCCCCGTCTGCCGCGTGCCCAGCACCTCCCCGGGGCCCCGCAGTTCCAGGTCGATGCGCGCGATCTCGAAGCCGTCGGTGCTGGAGCGCAGAGCCTCCAGCCGCCGCCGGGCCGTGTCCGACAGGGGGGGATGATACAGCAGCACGCAGGCACTGGCCTCGCGCCCCCGCCCCACCCGGCCCCGCAACTGGTGCAGCTGCGCCAGCCCCAGGCGCTCGGCGTTCTCGATGATCATGAGCGAGGCATTGGGCACGTCCACCCCCACCTCGATGACGGTGGTGGCCACCAGCAACTGCACCTCCCCCGCCTGAAAGCGGGCCATCACCGCCTCCTTCTCCCGGGGCCGCATGCGCCCGTGCACCAGGCCCACGGTGGCCCCCGGCAGGGCCTCCGCCAGCAGGTCCCGGGTCTGCTCCGCCGCCTGGGCCTGAAGCACATCCGATTCCTCCACCAGGGTACAGACCCAGTAGGCCTGGCGGCCCCCGGCCAGGGCGTGGCGGATGCGCTGCACCACCTCGTCGCGGCGGCTGTCGCACACCGCCACGGTGGTCACCGGGGTCCGCCCCGGCGGCAGTTCGTCAATGACGGAGGCGTCCAGGTCGGCGTAGGCGGTCATGGCCAGGGTGCGGGGGATGGGGGTGGCGGTCATGATGAGCTGGTGGGGCAGACGGCCCTCCCCCGCCCCCTTCTCCCGCAGGGCCATGCGCTGGTGCACCCCGAAGCGATGCTGCTCGTCCACCACCACCAGGGCCAGATCCCGGAAGGTCACCTCCCCCTGGAACAGGGCATGGGTGCCCACCGCCACCGCCGCCGTGCCCTCTACCAGGGCCGCGGCCGCCTCCCGCCGGGCCCGGGCCCCCTGCTTGCCGGAGAACCAGACCGTCTCCACCCCCAGGGGGGCCAGCAGGGCACGGAAGTTGCGCAGGTGCTGCTCCGCCAGGATCTCCGTGGGGGCCATCACCGCCGCCTGATACCCCGCCTCCACCGCCTGCAGGCAGGCGGCCACCGCCACCAGGGTCTTGCCCGATCCCACGTCCCCCTGCACCAGGCGCAGCATGGGATGGGGCCGGGCCATGTCCGCCAGGATCTCGGCGATGACCCGCTCCTGGGCCCCGGTGAGGGCGAAGGGCAATGCGCAGCGCAGCCGCTCCAGCAGACGGCCGGGAACGCCCACGGCGGGGGCCGCCCGGGCCGTGGCCCGGGCCCGCAGGCGGCCCAGGCTCAACTGATGGGCCACCAGCTCCTCGAAGGCCAGGCGGCGCTGCGCCGGGTGTCGCCCCTCCAGCAGCTGGGAGACGGCCACGTCCGGTGGCGGGCGGTGCACCGTGCGCAGGGCCGTGGCCAGATCCGGCAGGCCCGTCCCGTCCAGCACCGCCGGGGGCAGGCATTCCGTCAACTGGTCCACCCGCGCCAGGGCCTCATCGGTGAGCCGTCGCAGGGTGGCCTGGTGCAGCCCCTCGGTGGTGGGATAGACGGGGGTCAGACAGTCCTCCACCGGCTCATGGGCGGACCGCAGGACACGGTACTCCGGATGCACCAGCTCCATGCCGGCGCGGCCCATGCGGGCCTCGCCGAAACAGCGCAGCCGGGTGCCGCGCACCAGGGTCTTCTGCTGGGCGGGGGAGAAGTGGAAGAAACGCAGGATCAGACCGCCGGAGCCGTCGCTCAGGTGCACCAGCCACATGCGGCGGCCACGGGTCACCACCTCGGTGTGGTCCACCACCCCCTCCACCACCCCCTCGTCCCCGGGGCGCAGGGTGGCGACGGGCACGATGCGGGTGCGGTCCTGGTAGCGCAGGGGCAGGTGGAAGAGCAGGTCCTGGACGCTGCGGATACCCAGCCGCTCCAGCCTCTGGGCCATGCGCGGCCCCACCCCCCGCAGCGCGGTGACGGGCTCGTTCATGGCGGGGTCGGGGATCGCGGGGGGAGCCTGCGGGGGGCTCCTTGGAGGTCACCCGGTGCGGGGGGTGTCCCTGCAGCGGGCCGCCGTGAATACCTCCCTGTAGGCTTGCGCGCCGCCTCCCTGCGGCGCACACCCGCTTCCGGGACACCCCCCGCACCGGGTGACCGGCGGCCCGGATGGCGCCCCGTGCGCGCAGATGGCGTCCACCCCACCCGCATCGCCACTCGGCGGGGCTCAGCCCAGGACCATGACCGCATCCATCTCCACCGGAGCCCCCTTGGGCAGGCTGGCCACACCGATGGCGGCCCGGGCCGGGTAGGGCTCGGCGAAGTACTCGGTCATGATCTCGTTCACCAGGGCAAAATGCCCCAGGTCCGTGAGGTAGATATTCAGCTTGACGATGTCCGTGAGCCCCCCGCCGGCGGCCGCGGCCACGGCCGCGAGGTTGTCGAAGACCCGTCGCACCTGCGCCTCCAAGGGGCCCTCCACCATCTCCATGGTCTCGGGCACCAGGGGGATCTGGCCGGAGAGATAGACCGTATCCCCGGCCTTCACGGCCTGGGAATAGGGACCGATGGCCCGGGGGGCGTCGGGGGTGGCGATGATCTCACGTGCCATGGAAATGCCTCGTCGGTTGGGTTTTATCTTCTTCCGGTCCTTGCTGCGCGGCCCCAGTCCCGGCCCTAGTCCTCGGGCAGCAGCGATTCCCGGGCCATGAGTTCCTCCAGGGTCTCGCGGCGCGTCACCCCATGGGCCCGGTGCCCGTCCACCATCACCTCCGCGGCGCGGGGACGGGTATTGTAATTGGAGCTCATGACGTAACCGTAGGCCCCGGCGGAACGCACCGCCAGCAGATCCCCCGGCTCCAGGGCCAGGGTGCGGTCCTTGCCCAGGAAGTCCCCCGTCTCGCACACGGGCCCCACCACGTCATAGGCCCGCCCCGCCCCGGGGCGGGGACGCACCGGCACGATCTCCATCCAGGCCTCGTACAGGGCGGGGCGCAGGAGGTCGTTCATGGCCCCGTCCACAATGGCGAAGTCCTTGTGCCCGCTGTGCTTGAGGTAGTTCACCCGGGTGAGCAGCACCCCGGCGTTGCCGGCGATGGCGCGGCCGGGCTCGATGAGGATCTCGTAGCGGCTGTCCCCCAGGGCCTCCATCAGGGCCCGGGCATAGTCCCGGGGTGAGGGCGGGGTCTCGTCCCGGTAGCGGATCCCAAGGCCGCCCCCCAGGTCCAGGTGTTGCAGGGGGATCCCCTCCGCCTCCAGGGTGCGGGCCAGGGCAAGGATCCGCTCCAGGGCGGCGGTGAAGGGCTCCAGGTGGGTGAGCTGCGAGCCGATGTGACAGTCCAGGCCGGCGACGTGCACATGGGACAGCCCCGCCGCCTGACGGTACAGGGCCAGGGCCGTGTCCACGTCCACGCCGAACTTGTTCTCCTTCAGCCCCGTGGAGATATAGGGATGGGTGCGGGCATCCACGTCCGGATTCACCCGCACCGAGACCGGGGCGGTCCGGCCCAGGGCCGCGGCCTCGGCGTTGAGGCGCTGCAGTTCCGGGGCGGATTCCACGTTGAAGCAGCGGATGCCCACCTCCAGGGCGCGGCGCATCTCGTGGGGCTGCTTGCCCACGCCGGAGAAGACCACCCGGCCGGGATCGCCCCCCGCCCGCAGCACCCGCTCCAGCTCCCCCACGGAGACGATGTCGAAACCCGAACCCAGGCGTGCCAGGACATTGAGCACCGCCAGGCTGGCATTGGCCTTCACCGCATAGCAGACGAGATGGGGATGCCCCGACAGGGCCTCGTCGAAGGCCCGCCAGTGGCGCTCCAGGGTGGCCCGGGAATAGACGTACAGCGGTGTGCCATGCTCCGCCGCCAGGGCCTCCAGGCTCACCCCCTCGGCGTGAAGGACACCGTCTTCCAGGTTGAAATGATCCATCCGTTGTCCTGCTTGAAGGTCGAAATGAAACGGGCGGCCTAGCGGTCCGCCTCCCCCGGAGGCGTTTCCCCGGGGAGATACAGATCCCCCCGCTGGCCGCAGCCGGCCAGCAGGCTGGCGCAGCCCAGGAGCATCACCAGGGCGATGCACAACCGACGGGAAACCCATGGACGCATGGCGCACACCTCGCTGAATCAATGCAATACACCGCCGCCGCAGCCGGCGGCGGACCATGCCCTCGTCCCGGCGGATAGCGTGCCGTGACGGGCGTCAGTCCCCGGCCCCGGGATAGGCGATCTCCACCACCTCGTAACGTGCCATCCCCCCCGGCGTGTCCACCTCCACCTCGTCATCCAGGTGGCGCCCCAGCAGGGCGCGGGCCACGGGGGAATCCACGCTGATCCAGCCCCGCTCCGGGTCGAACTCGTCGGCGCCGACGATGCGGTAGGTCACCTCCCTGCCGTCCGCGTCCGCCAGGGTGACCCGGGCCCCGAAGAAGACCCGGTCCCGGTCCGCCGGCGCATCGCGCACCACCTTGAGATCGGGGATGCGCTTCTGAAGATAACGGATGCGCCGGTCGATCTCCCGCAGTTCCTTCTTGCGGTAGATGTACTCGGCGTTCTCCGAGCGATCGCCTTCGGCGGCGGCGGCCGCCAGGTGGCGGGTCACGTCCGCCCTGCGGGTCCACAGTCCGTCCAGTTCCGCCTCCAGGGCGGCGTGGCCCTCGGCGGTGATATAGGGGGAGGAACGGGGGGACGGGGGACGCCAGCGGGACATGGCCGGCAGCTTATCAGATCCCCCGGCGGGTTTCGTAGCACCGGCCTAGGGGGAGGACACCTCCCCCATGGCCTGGGTCACCACCCGCTGCAGGGTGTTGCGGCAGTTGACGATCTCCCCCAGGACGATGATGGCCGGGGCATCCAGACCCTCCCGGCGCAGGGTGTCCAGCAGGGTCTCCAGGGTGGCCACCACCACCCGCTCCTGGGCCGTGGTGGCCCAGGCCACCACCGCCGCCGGGGTCTCGGGGGCCATCCCCCCCTGCCCCAGCCCCTCCAGGATGAACGGCAGGTTCTTCAGGGCCATGTAGAGCACCACCGGCTGGCCCAGGCGGGCCACCAGGGACCAGTCGATACCCTCGGGGGTGGGCCTGCGCCCGGCGCCGTGGCCGGTGGCCAGGAACAGGGCCTGGTTCACCCCCCGGCAGGTGGCGGGGATGCCCACGGCGCTCAGGCCCGCCAGGCCCGAGGTGAGCCCCGGGATCACCCGGTTGCGGATGCCCGCCTCCACCAGCGCCGCCACCTCCTCGCCGCCGCGGCCGAAGATGAAGGGGTCGCCCCCCTTGAGGCGCACCACGCGGAAACCGCGCCGGGCCTGATCCACCAGGGTGGCGGTGATCTCGTCCTGATGGGTGGAGGGCCGGCCGCCGCGCTTGCCGGCGAAGATGCGCACCGCCTGGGGCGGCGCCAGGGCCAGGGTACGGGCGTCGATGAGGGCGTCATGCACCAGGACATCCGCCTGCAGCAGGGCCGACAGGGCGTGCAGGGTGAGCAGCCCCGGATCGCCGGGACCGGCCCCCACGATCCACACCTCGCCGGGCTGCATGCGCGGCATCCCCGGGATCAGGGTCTCCAGGGCCTCCAGCGTCGCCCCGGGGGCGGGATTCGATGATGGGGACAGTGGATTCATCGCTTCGGTATACTCCATGCCATGTCTGATCAGACCCCTTCGCATCAACCCCGGGGGACCGCCCTGCGGCGGGGCTGGACCACCGGGGCCTGTGCCACCGCCGCCACCAAGGCCGCCTTCTCGGCCCTGGCGGGCGGTGGCTTTCCCGATCCGGTGCGCATCACCCTGCCCAAGGGGCTCACCCCCGCCTTTTCCCTGGCCGTGCAGGAGCGGGGCGAGGACTGGGCCCTGGCCGGTGTCGTCAAGGACGCCGGGGATGACCCGGATGTCACCCACGGCGCCCTGGTGCGGGCCACCGTGCGTCGGGGGCCGCCGGGCAGCGGGGTACGGTTCTGCGCCGGCGAGGGGGTGGGCCGGGTGACCCGGGCGGGCCTGCCCGTGGCCATCGGCGAACCCGCCATCAACCCCTCGCCCCGGGCCATGATCCGCCAGGCCGTGGAAGAGGTAGCCGCACAGTGTAACGTGTCCGGCGATGTTCTCGTGGAAATTTCCATCCCCGGGGGGGAAGGGATCGCCGCGGACACCCTCAACCCCCGCCTGGGCATCCTCGGGGGGCTGTCCATCCTCGGCACCACCGGCGTGGTGGTGCCCTTCTCCTGCTCCGCCTGGATCCACGCCATCCAGCGGGGCATCGACGTGGCCCGGGCCGCCGGCCTGGAACACGTGGCCGGTTCCACGGGGCGCACCTCCGAGAAGGCGGTGCAGGCCCATCACCCCCTGCCCGACGCGGCCCTCATCGACATGGGGGACTTCATCGGCGGCATGCTCAAGTACCTGCGCACCCACCCGGTGCCGCGCATCACCGTGGCCGGGGGCATGGCCAAGATCACCAAGCTCTCCCAGGGCTTCATGGACGTGCATTCCCGCCGCGGCCAGGCGGACCTGGGCCAACTGGCCCGGCTCGCGGCCACCGCCGGCGCCGACCCGGACTGCCAGGCCCGCATCGCCGCCTCCAACACGGTGGCCGAGGCCTTCGGCCATGCCCAGGAGGCCGGCGTCCCCCTGGGGGACGCCGTGGCCCGGGCGGCCCACGCGTTTGCCCTGGGGCTCATCGACCCGCAACACAGCCGTCTGGAGATCCTGGTCTTCGACCGCGCCGGCCAACTGGTGGGCCGGGCCGGGGACTGAAAGCCCCCGGCCTCCTTCAATCCGCCCCGGCGGGCCCCTCCGGTCCACCGCCCCGATACCGCCGCCGGTACTCCGGATCGTACAGGGCGCTCTCGCGGAAATCCCGGCTGCCCAGGGCGGGCCCCACCAGGATCAGGGCGGTGCGCTCCACCGGCGAGGCCCGCATCTGCTCCACCAGGGTCCCCAGGGTGCCCCGCACCACCACCTGATCCGGCCAGGTGGCCCGGGCCACCACGGCGGCGGGGCAGTCCTCCCCGTAGAACGGCACCAGCCGCGTCACCACATCCTCCAGACGATGCACGGCCAGATGGATGGCCAGGGTCGCCCCGGTGCGGGCGAAGTGCTCCAGATCCTCCCCGGGGGGCATCTTCGAGGCCCGCCCCGACACCCGGGTGAGGACCAGGCTCTGGCTCACCTCCGGCACCGTCAGCTCCCGCCCCAGCGCCGCCGCTGCGGCACCGAAGGCCGGCACCCCCGGCGTGAGGGTGTAGGGGATGCCGTGGCGCTCCAGGCGGCGGATCTGCTCCGCCACGGCGCTGTACACCGACAGATCCCCCGAGTGCAGCCGCGCCACATCCTCCCCCGCCGCGAAGGCCCGCAGGTATTCGGCCTCGATGGCGTCCAGGTCCAGGGGGGCGGTATCCACCTTGCGCGCCCCGGGGGGACAGTGGTCCAGCACCTCCCGGGGCACGATGGAACCGGCGTAGAGACACACGGGACAGGCCGCCAGCAGGCGCACCCCCCGCAGGGTCATCAGATCCGCCGCGCCGGGACCGGCACCGATGAAATGAACCGTCATGATCGAACCCGTTGCAATCCAGATGAATCATTTCCGAAGGCAGACCCGGGCCCGGGGGGATCCCCGGAGCCGGGTATGCGCCCCAGGGAGGCGGCGCGCAAGCCTACAGGCAGGGATCCACGCCGGCCCGCCGCAGGGGACCACCCCCCAGAGGCAGGTCCGGGCCCGAGGGGATCCCCGGAGGCGGGTGTGCGCCGCAGGGAGGCGGCGCGCAAACCTACAGGGAGGTATGCACGGCGTCCCGCCGCAGGGGATCCCCCCGGGCCCGGACCGGAAACCCGGCCCACCGTTCCAGAAAACGGCATCATCCCTTCTCCACCACCCACTGCAGCACCGGCATGGCGGGCCGGAAGGCATGCAGCCCCCCCACCCGGTCCAGCCGCTCCACCGACAGCCGCGTCAGACTCCCCCCCAAACGTTGCCAGGCCTCCTGCACCACCTGCTGCGTCTCCACCACCACCAC
The DNA here is from genome assembly GCF_016584115.1 of Ectothiorhodospira mobilis. Taxonomy (GTDB): domain Bacteria; phylum Pseudomonadota; class Gammaproteobacteria; order Ectothiorhodospirales; family Ectothiorhodospiraceae; genus Ectothiorhodospira; species Ectothiorhodospira mobilis. The sequence goes on along the minus strand of NZ_NRSK01000011.1, from coordinate 31,065 downwards.
ATTGGCCACCAGCCGCCCCCCCGGCCGCAGGGCCGCCCAGCAGCGATCGATCACCACCGCATCCCGGGCCCCTCCCCCCAGGAACACCGCATCCGGCGCCGGCAGATCCTCCAGCCCCTCCGGGGCCCGGCCCGTGCGCACCTCCAGCCGGGGCACCCCCAGATCGGCGGCATTGCGCACCGCCCGGGCAGCCCGCTCCGGATGGCTCTCCAGGGCGATGGCCCGGTTGGCCGGATGGGCCAGCAACCACTCGATGGACACCGACCCGGACCCGCAACCCACGTCCCAGAGCAACTCCCCGGCCCGGGGGCTCAGACTGGACAGGGTCACCGCCCGCACCTCCCGCTTGGTGATCTGCCCATCGTGCTCGAACCAGTCATCCGGCAGCCCCGGGGCCCGGGGCAGGATGCGGGCACCCGCCCCAGACCCCACCTCCAGGGCCAGGAGATTCAGCGGATCCACATCCACCAGATCGAAGCCCCCGGCGGTGGTGGTGCGCACCCGCTCCCGGGGACCCCCCAGGGCCTCCAGCACCGTCATGGCCGTCTCCCCCAGGCCCCAGTCCGACAGGGCCCGCGCCACCCGCGCGGGGGTCTGCCCATCGGCGCAGAGCACGAAGACACCCCGCCCCGGCTGCAGGAACGGCCGCAACCCCGCCAGGGGACGGCCCGTGAGGGAGACCACGGGGCAGTCCTGCTGCGCCCAGCCGAGCCGCGCCGCCGCCAGGGCGACACTGGAGGCCTGGGGCAGGCCACGCCATTCCCCCGGGGCCAGATGCGCACGCAGGGTACTGCCCACCCCGAAGAAGAAGGGATCGCCGGAGGCCAGCACCACCACCGGCCGCCCCCGATGGGCCAGGAGCTCCGGCAGGGTGTCCGCCAGGGGCGAGGCCCAGGCCAGACGGCGACCCCGGATCAGGGGATCGGCCAGGGCCAGATGACGCCGCCCCCCCACCACCAGCTCCGCCTGCTCCACCAGCGCCCGCGCCGCCGGCTGCAGCCCCTCGACGCCCTCCTCCCCCAGGCCTATGATGCTCAGCCAGGGTGTGTGCGGGTCTTTCTTTTCGGGATGGGACACGGGATTCGGCATGGATCTCAATGTACCGGACAATGGATTCGACAGACCCCCAAGGCTCCACCTCCCACAGGGCATTCCATGACGGCAGCGACCTCCCCCCTCCGGCTCCTGATCCTCGGCGGCACCGGCGAGGCCATGGCGGTGGCCCGGGCCCTGCAGGGCGACGGGCGCTTCGCCCCCGTGTACTCCGTGGCGGGCCGCACCCGCAACCCCCGGCTACCGGATCTGCCCTCCCGGGTGGGCGGTTTCGGCGGCCCGGAGGGTCTGGCCGCCTACCTGCGGGAACAGGGCGTGCAGGTGCTGCTGGACGCCACCCATCCCTTCGCCGCCCGCATCTCCGCCAATGCCGCCGCCGCCGCACGGGCCACCGGCGTGTCCCTGCTGGCCCTGCGCCGCCCCCTGTGGACCCCGGGCCCCGGGGAGGAGTGGCGCATGGTGGCGGACATGGACGCCGCCGCCCGGGCCCTGGGGGAGGCCCCGAGGCGGGTACTGCTCACCATCGGCCAGCTGGAACTGGCGGCCTTCTGCCGGGCCCCGCAACACCACTACCTGGTGCGCAGCGTGGAACTGCCCGAGATCCGCCCGCCCCGGTGCGAATGCCTCACCCTGCGCGGACCCTTCCAGCTGGAGGACGAACTGGAGCTGATGCGCACCCAGCGCATCGACACCCTGGTGACCAAGAACTCCGGCGGCGAGGCCACCCGGCCCAAACTGGAGGCGGCGCGCCGCTGCGGCGTGGCGGTGGTCATGGTGCAGCGTCCGCCGGTACCGGACGTCGCACAGACCGTACCCGGTCCGGAGGCGGCCCTGGACTGGCTGCGGCAGCGGGCCGGTGCGCCCTGCGGCTAGACCGTACCCCCCACGCGGCGGGGGGTGTAGACCCACGGATCGGCCCCCTCCCGCGGGATCAGGCGGGTCTCGGCATTGCCCACCATCACCAGGGTGCGCATATCCGCCTGCTCCGGCCGCGCCCCGGCCAGGGTGGTGATCTCCACATGCTCCTCGGGCCGGCTCACCGCCCGGGCAAAGATCACCGGCACGCTGCCGGGAAGGTGCCGGCGCAGGCGCGCCAGGGCCTCCCCCAACTGCCAGGGCCGGGCCTTGGAGATGGGGTTGTAGAAGGCCATGGCAAAGCCGGCGCAGGCCGCCGCCTCCAGGCGGTTGAGGATCACCCCCCAGGGCTTGAGGTTATCCGACAGGGAAAGGACGCAGAAATCGTTGCCAAAGGGGGCCCCTAGGCGGGCGGCGGCGGCCAGGACCGCGGAGACCCCGGGGTGTACCGCCACCTCCAGCCCCCGCCAGCGGGGATCACCCTGCTCCATGGCCTCGAACACCGCCGCCGCCATGCCAAAGACCCCGCCGTCCCCGGAGGAGACCACGGCCACCCGCCGGCCCTGTTGCGCCAGCTCCAGGGCCAGGCGGGCGCGCTGGATCTCCTCGCGGTTGTCCGAACCGTGGATGCGCTGCCCGCTGCCCTCCGCCACCCGCTCCAGGTAGGGCACGTAACCCACCAGGTCCGTGGCCTGGGCCAGGGCCCCGGCCGCCCGGGGGCAACGCAGATCCTCGGCACCGGGCCCCAGGCCAATGATGTCCACCCGTCCGCTCATCTCACCCCCTGTCTTCCGGGTACCAGCACGATGGTGAAATAGGGCACCGCCCCATCGGCGGGCCAATCCGCCAGGGGCGTCACCCGCTCCCCCTCCATGCTGCCCCGCTCCACCAGGATGGCCCGCTGCAGCATCCCGGCCCGCTCTAGGGCGGTGCGGATGCGCGGCAGGTTGCGCCCCACCTTCATGAACACGGCGGCATCCGTCCCGCCGAGGCGCTGCACCAGGGCCTCCTCCGAAAGGGTGCCCGGGAGCACGGTGAGCACATCATCGCCATGGGTGATGGGGGCATCGGCCCGGGTCCAGCAGGCGCTCATGCCGGTGATGCCCGGCACCACCTCCGCGGGGAAGCGCCCCGCCAGGCGGTCGTGCAGATACATGTAGGAACCGTAGAAGAAGGGGTCCCCCTCGCAGATCACCGCCACATCCCGGCCCGCCTCCAGGTGCGCCGCCAGCTGCCGGGCGCAGTCGTCGTAGAAGGCGCCCATCTCCTGGTGATAGCGGGGATCGGTCACCGCCACCTCCAGGGTGAAGGGATAGTCCAGGCGCAGCCGGGTCTGCTGCGCCAGCAGATGGGGCTCGGCGATGGTCCAGGCATTGCCGGTGCGCCCGGCCTTGGCAAAGGCGGCCACCACCGGGGCGGCCTGCAGCCGCCGCAGCCCCTTGAGGGTGATCAGCTCCGGATCCCCGGGACCCAGACCGATGCCGAACAGGGTGCCGCTGGCCATCATTCCCGCTCGCAGGCCAGGGCGTTGACAGCCGCCACGGCCATGGCGCTGCCCCCCAGGCGGCCGCGCACGATGACCGACTCCAGATCCGGGCGCTGCGCCAGGGCCTCCTTGGACTCGGCGGCGCCGACAAAGCCCACGGCCATGCCGATGACCAGGGCCGGGCGCGGGGCACCGGCGTCGATGAGCTCCAGCAGATGGAACAGGGCCGTGGGGGCGTTGCCGATGGCCACCACGGCCCCGTCCATGCGCTCGCCCCACAGATCCAGGGCGGCGGCGGAACGGGTGTTGCCGATGCGCCGGGCCAGATCCGGCACCCGCGGATCCCCCAGGGTGCAGAGGATGTCATTGTCCGCCGGCAGGCGGGCGCGGGTGATGCCGTGGGCCACCATCTGGCTGTCGCAGAGGATGGGCCGGCCCGCCTCCAGGGCCTCCTGCCCGGCCCGGGCGGCACCGGGGGTAAAGACCATGTCATCCACCACCCCTACCATGCCGCAGGCATGGATCACCCGCACGGCCACCCGGGCCTCCCCGGGGCTGAAGCGCGCCAGATCCGCCTCGGCGCGGATGGTGGCGAAGGACTGGGCATAGATGGCGGCGCCATCCTTGATGTAGTCGTAGCTCTGGGCCATGGGGAACGGACTCGGGGCGCGGCCGGCGGCGTCACGGAAGGGGGCAAGAGCATAGCGAGTCCCGGCGGGCGGGGCAATGGGCGGCGGCTCCGGGGCGATGGATGCCCCGGAGCGCGACTTGTATGCCCGCGCATAAGGTCTATATTCTCGTGACGCGGCACAGGGGCGAGCCACCGGGCGGGACCCGGCTGCGGGAAACCGCAGTCGTGCCGCGCACGATGCCGGGAAAGGCGGTGTTCCCCCACAACGGCACCGCCCGGATCATTAAGGAGAATGTCATCATGGCCGAGCGCCCCCACCCACTGGAACGCATCGCCGCCCACCTGCCCGCCCTCATCTACCAGTACCGACTGCATCCCGACGGCACCGCCGCCCTCCCCTATGCCAGCAACGCGGTCCATGCGCTCTACGGCCTGTCCCCGGAGGAGGCGACCGGGGATATCAACTGCCTGTTCGAGCGCATCCACCCGGAGGACCGCCAGGGCTTCCAGGACAGCATCACCCGCTCCGCCGAGCAGATGACCCCCTGGCAGGCCGAATACCGCATCCTCCATCCCCATAAGGGGGAGATCTGGGTGCAGGCCCATGCCCTGCCCGAACGCCTGCCTGACGGCAGCATCCTGTGGAGTGGCTACAAGCTGGATATCACCGAACACAAGCGCCTGCAGGCGGAGCTGTCGGAAAGCCGCGCCAAGCTGCAGGAGGCGGGACACCTGGCCCGGCTCGGCCACTTTGAGATCCATCTGGACCGGGGCGAGGTGTGGCTGTCGGATCTGGCCTTCCTCATCCACGGCCACACCCCCGGCACCTTCCGTCCCAGCCTCCGGCGCTACTCCAGGTTGGTGCACCCCGAGGACCGGGACCGCATCAGGGCCGTGCTCAAACAGGCCATCCGCGGCGACATCGACGATGTGCAGACCAGCGAACACCGCATCGTGAAACCGGACGGCACGGTGGCCTGGGTGCATACCGAGACCCGCATCCAACGAAGGCACAAAGGCAGGGGGCGGACCAAGCGCATCTTTGGCACCATACAGGACATCACCGCCCACAAGCGCGTGGAGGAGGATCTGCGGGCCTCCAAGAGCGTCTCCGACCGGGCCAACCAATTGAAATCGGATTTCATCCTGGGGATGAGCCATGAACTGCGCACCCCCATGAACGCCATCCTGGGGTTTGCCCAGCTGCTGGACGCCGACCCGGAACTGAATGCGGATCAGCGGGAGAACGTGCAGGAGATCCTCAAGGCCGGGGACCACCTGCTGGAACTGATGAACGAGATCCTGGACCTGTCCCGGGTGGAATCGGGAAGGATGGAACTGGCCGCCGTCACCGTGGATTGCGAAATCCTGGCCCAGGAGTGCATCACCCTGGCCCGCCCCCTGGCCGAGCCCCGGGGCATCCGCCTGGAATGCCGCGTGGAAGAGACCCCCCATGCCCTGGGGGACGGCCTGCGGCTCAAGCAGGTACTGGTGAACCTGCTCTCCAACGGCATCAAGTACAACCACCCCGAAGGCCGGGTCGATCTCCATGTCCGCCCCCAGGGGGAGTGGGTGCACATGGAGGTCTCCGACACCGGCCACGGCATCCCCCCGGGGCGCTTGGAGGAACTCTTCCAGCCCTTCAACCGCCTGGACCGCACCGAGGTGGAGGGCACGGGCATCGGGCTGGTGATCTGCAAGCGCCTGGTGGAGGCCATGGGGGGTACGATCTCGGTCCAGAGCGAGCCCGGCCGGGGCAGCCGCTTTTGTGTGCGCCTGCCCCGGGCCCGGCCGGAACAGGCGGCAAGGGAGGACATGGGCATCGCCACGGCGCCCACCCGGGAGGCGCCCCGGGCCCGGGGCAGGGTGCTGCATATCGACGACAACCCGGGCAATCTGCGGCTCATGCAGCGCCTGGCGGCCCGCCTGGGGGAGGTGGAACTCATCGTGGCGGCCACCCCCTCCCTGGGCATCGACCTGGCGGTGGCCTATCATCCCGATCTGATCCTGATGGACATCCACATGCCCGGGATCAACGGCTTTGAGGCCCTCCGTACCCTGAGGGACATCCCCACGCTGCAGGACACCCCCGTGGTGGCCCTGACGGCCTGCGCCTCCCGGGACCAGATCCACCGGGGTCAGGAGGCGGGCTTCGACGGCTACCTCACCCTGCCGCTGAACCTCCAGGAGGTGCTGGACACGGTGCACCAGCACCTGCACGACGGGAGTCGGCCCGCGCAGACCGCCCGTAACCAGGAACGCCGCCCTGTCCGAACGTATGCCACGCCTGCCGCCCATCGCCACGCTGTGCCTGCTCCTGGCCCTGACGGTACCGGCCTTTGCCGACCCGGCCTGGCCCGCCCCCCTGCCCCTGGAAGCGGGTGAACGCATCCCCCTGGGCCCCCATGCCGCGGTCTACCTGGACCCCCAGGGGCACAGCGATCCACAGGCCCTGCTGGCGGACCCGGACACCCGCTTCCGCCCCCTGGGGACACACGCCTTCAACCTGGGCATGGCCCCGGGGGTGCTCTGGGTGGCCTTCCAGCTGGACCCCGGCGGGGCCCCGGGGGCGCGCATCCTCAATCTGGACAATCCCCTCTTCGAGCACGTCACCCTGTTCACCCGTGGCCCGGGGGGGCACTGGCACGAGGCCGGTCGCAACCCCAGCGTGGGCCCTTCCGGGGAGCTTCGGCCCGCCTGGCGGCACAGCTTCCGCATCGCGGCGATGGAAGGCGTGAGCCGGCACCTGCTGCGCATCGACAGCGGCCAGGCCCTGCGTTTCCACGCCGAGATCCAGACCCCCGCCGGGCATCGGGCCCAGAGCAATCATTTCTGGCTGGCCCAGGGCTTCTACCACGGGGTGATCCTGGCCCTGGCGCTGTACAACCTGTTTCTGTTTCTCACCCTGCGGGACACCAGCTACGCCTGGTACATCGCCTTCGTGCTCTCCACGGCGGCGTACTTCCTCTTCCAGCGGGGGCTGCATCTGGAATTCCTGCCCCAAGTGCCCATCCCGGTCACCCACGAACTCATGTTCACCGCCCTGGCCCTGATGTCGGTGTTCGGCCTCCAGTTCACCCGGCGGTTTCTCATCACCCGGCGCCGGGATCCGGCCCTGGACCGCCTGCTGCGCCTGCTGCTGCCGGCCCCCCTGCTGGGGGTGGCCCTGAGCCTGTGGGCCGGCCCGGCCGCCGGCGTGCTGTTCTTCTCCCTGGCGGGGCTGGCGGCCATCGTCCTCATCCTTACCGCGGCGGCGCGGGCCCTGTGGCTGCACCGTTTCACCCCCGCGGCCTATCTCCTGGGGGCCTGGTCCGTGCTCATCCTGGGCATGGTGGTGTTCATCCTTGCCGCCCTGGGATGGCTGCCCAACAACGGCCTCACCTACTACGGCGCGCAGGTGGGTTCGGCCCTGGAGACGGTGCTGCTCTCCCTGGCCCTGGCGGACCGCATCCGGGCCCTGCGGGCCGAGCGCGAGGCCCTGGCCCGCCGCGGCGACCAGCTGGAGCGCATCACCCTCACGGATGAACTCACGGGCCTGTTCAACCGCCGCCATCTGGAGCGCCGCCTGCCGGAGATGGTGGCCGGGGCCCGCCGCCGCGGCGATCCCCTGTCGGTGCTCCTCATCGACGCCGACGACTTCAAGCGCATCAACGACACCCATGGCCACCCGGTGGGGGATCAGGTGCTCATCCGCCTGGGCCAGGCCCTGGCGGACAGCGTGCGCCGGGGCGACACCCTGTGCCGCTACGGTGGTGAGGAGTTCGTCGCCCTGCTGCCGGGGGCCGACGCCCGCACGGCCGGGGCGGTGGCCCGGCGCATGCTCCGGGCCGTATCCCGCACCCCCACGCCGCTGCAGCCCCACGAACCGCCCCAGACGGTGAGCATCGGCCTGGCCACCCTGGAACCGGATGACACCCCGAACGGCCTCTTCCTGCGGGCGGACAAGGCCCTCTACGAGGCCAAGCAGTCGGGCAAGAACCGGGTGCGCGGCGGCTCCCGTGAACCCGGGGTGCGTTCCTGAAGGGGGGGCTCAGTACCCGATCAGGGCATCCAGATGCACCGCCACGGAGCGGCCCAGGCTGGACAGGTCGTACCCCCCCTCCAGGCAGGACACCAGGCGGCCCCCGGCATGGCGGTCGGCCAGATCCTTGAGCTGGCGTGTCACCCAGGCATAGTCGTCCTCCACCAGGCGCAGGTCCGCCATGTCCTCCTCCCGGTGGGCATCGAAGCCGGCGGAGATCATCACCAGTTGCGGGCGGAAATCCTCCAGGGCCGGCAGCCAGTGCGCCTGCACCGCCTCGCGGAAATCCGCCCCGGTGCCACCCCGCGGCAACGGGCAGTCCACCAAATTGGGGGTCTCCTTCTCCGTACCGGTGAAGGGGAAGAAGGGATGCTGGAAGGTGGAGCAGAACAGCACCCGCGGCTCCTGGCGGAAGATCTCCTCGGTGCCGTTACCGTGGTGCACATCGAAGTCCACCACCGCCACCCGCTCCAGGCCGTGATGGGCCAGGGCGTGGGCCGTGCCCACGGCCACGTTGTTGAAGATGCAGAACCCCATGGCGCGGGCGCGTTCCGCGTGGTGCCCCGGCGGGCGCACGCTGCAGAAGGCGCTGGAGGCCTCGCCGGACATCACCAGATCCACCCCCAGCACGGCGGCCCCGGCGGCCCGGCGGGCGGCGGTGAGGGTGTGCCCGGTCATCACCGTATCCCCCTCATCCAGGCAGATCATGGTGTCGCTGTCCTCCGGCGGCGCGGAGGACTCCACCCAGTCCACATAGCCGGCGTCGTGCACCCGCAGGAGTTGTTCCCGGGTCACCAGCGGGGCATCGTAATGGCTGAGCAGGATGCCGATGCCGGAGGCCAGCAGGCGGTCATCGATGGCGGACAGGCGCTCCGGCACCTCGGGATGATGGGCGGCCACCCGGTGCAGGGTGCAGTCGTGATGCGTGATGAAGGCGATGGCGGTCATGGGCGGACTCCTCTGGCTCGATCCCATGGTACCCATGGGGGCCGCGTTAGGCCATCGGCGCGGGCGCGCCCCCGCGGGTGCCCCGCAGGCGGCTATGCTTGGGGAAAACCGTACCCCGGGGCACCGGTTTCGCTGCACTGCAGCATGGCCCATACTATACTTGCACCTGTCGCCCCCAACCGAGGTGGACCTCCAGCCAGACCATGGGACCGCATTTCCTCAACCGCGTCTTCTCCCCCCGCAGCATCGCCGTGATCGGGGCCACCGAGCGCAGGAACGCCCTGGGCAACGTGGTGTACTCCAACCTCATGGCCTCCGGGTTCAAGGGGGAACTCTACCCGGTGAACCCCAAGCACAAGCAGGTCCGCGGCCACAAGGCCTATGCGGACGTGGAGGCCATCGGCAAGCCGGTGGACCTGGTGGTGGTGGCCACCCCGGCGCGCACCGTGCCGGGCATCCTGCGCCACTGCGGTGAGCACGGGGTGCGCGCGGCGGTGGTCCTCTCCGCCGGCTTCGCCGAATCCGGACGCGCCGGCAAGCGCCTGGAGGAGGCGATGATGGAGGCGGCGCGGGAACATGACCTGCGCCTCATCGGCCCCAACTGCCTGGGGGTGATGCGCCCCAGCCGCGGACTCAACGCCACCTTCAGCCAGAACCAGGCCCTGCCCGGCAATCTGGCCCTGGTATCCCAGTCCGGGGCCATCTGCACCGCCATCCTGGACTGGGCCCACAGCCAGGAGATCGGCTTCTCCGCCGTGGCCTCCATGGGGGATGCCTCGGATGTGGACTTCGGCGATGTACTGGACTACCTGGCCCTGGACCGGGAGACCCGCAGCATCCTGCTCTACGTGGAGGGGGTACACAACGCGCGCCACTTCATGAGCGGGCTGCGGGCGGCGGCACGCATGAAGCCGGTGATCGTCATCAAGGCCGGGCGCCACGCCGAGGGCTCCCGGGCGGCCATGTCCCACACCGGCTCCATGGTGGGGGCGGACGATGTCTTCGACGCCGCCCTGGAGCGGGCCGGGGCCGTGCGGGCCATGACCATCCAGCAGCTCTTCTCCGCCGCGCGCATCCTCTCCAGCGGCTACCGCGTGGAGGGCAACCGCCTGGCCATCGTCACCAACGCCGGCGGCCCCGGGGTGATGGCCACCGACCGGGCCGTGGAGCTGGACGTGACCATGGCCCAGTTCCAGACCACCACCATGGAGCGGCTCAACCAGGCCCTGCCGGAGCAGTGGTCCCACGGCAATCCCGTGGACATCCTGGGGGATGCCGGCACCCAGCGTTTCCAGGATGCCACCACCGCCTGCCTGGAGGACCCCGGCGTGGACGCCGCCATCGTCATGCTCACCCCCCAGGCCATGACCGAGCCCCTGGAGGTGGCCCGGGTCACCAGCCAGGTGGCGAAGAAGGTGAAAAAGCCGGTGCTGGGCTGCTGGATGGGGGACAACCAGGTGCGCGAGGCGCGCGAACACCTGACCCACGAGCGCCTGCCCCATTTCACCACCCCGGAGGCCTCGGTGGAGGGATTCGCCTACCTGGCGACCTACAAACGCAACCAGCGCCTGCTGCTGCAGGTGCCCAGTCCCCTCACCGACCGCGGCCGCACCGACGTGCAGGGGGCGCGGCTCATCATCGAGGGGGCCCTGGCGGAGGGGCGCAAGGTGCTCAGCACCATGGAATCCAAGGCGGTGCTCTCGGCCTTCCGCATCCCGGTCACCCAGACCATGCGCGCCACCAGCGCCAGCGAGGCCCTGGTGGCCGCCGGCACCGTGGGCTACCCGGTGGCCATGAAGATCGACTCCCCGGACATCACCCACAAGTCCGATGTGCAGGGGGTGCGCCTGAACATCAGCAGCGCCGAGTCGGTGCGCAGCGCCTTCCTGACCATGGTGGAGGATGCCCGGCGCCTGCAGCCCGACGCCCGCATCGACGGCGTCACCCTGGAGCGCATGCACAAGAGCACCCACGGCCGCGAGCTCATGGTGGGGGTGCTGCGGGACCCGGTGTTCGGACCGGTGATCAGCTTCGGCTCCGGCGGCACCTCCGTGGAGGTGATCAAGGACCGGGCGGTGGCCCTGCCGCCGCTGAACGAGGTGATCATCGAGGGCATGATCGCCCGCACCAAGGTGGCCAAGCTGCTCAAGCAGTTCCGCAACATGCCCGCCGTGGACGAGGAGGGGCTGGAACAGGTGCTGCTGCGGGTCTCGGAGATGGTGTGCGAGCTGCCGGAGATCCAGGAGATGGACATCAACCCCCTCATCGTGGACGAACGCGGCCTGGCGGCGGTGGACGCCCGCATCAGCGTGGCCTATCTGCCAGCCATGCCGGACCGCTACGCCCATATGGCCATCCATCCCTACCCGGCCCATCTGGTGAGCCAGTGGCAGCTGCCCGACGGCATCAACCTCACCGTACGCCCCATCCGCCCGGAGGATGCCCGCATCGAGCAGGAATTCGTGCGCCACCTCTCGCCGGAATCCCGTTACTTCCGCTTCATGCAGGCGGTGCACGAGCTCACCCCGCAGATGCTGGTGCGCTTCACCCAGATCGACTACGACCGGGAGATGGCCCTGATCGCCGTGCACGAACAGGCGGACGGCTCGGAAGTGCAGGTGGCCGTGGCCCGCTACACCGCCAATCCGGACCAGCAGAGCTGCGAATTCGCCCTCACCGTGGCGGACGAGTGGCAGGGCCGGGGCATCGGCTCACACCTGATGAACGAACTCATGGAGGTGGCCCGCTCCCGCGGCCTGCGCACCATGGAGGGCGAGGTGCTTGCACAGAACACCAACATGATGGCCCTCATGCACCGCCTGGGCTTCAGCGCCCGCAACAGCCCCGAGGACGAGGGCATCAAACTGGTGACCAAGCGCCTCTAGGCCCCGCGTCCCAGCGGCTCAGGATACCGGCCGCACCCGGAACAGCACGGCGTAGAACAACGGCACGGCCACCAGGGTGAGCAGGGAGGCCAGGGCCAGGCCGAACATGATGGCGATGGCCATGGGGGCCCAGAAGGGACCGGACAGGGCCAGGGGGAGCATGCCCAGCACCGTGGTGGCGGCCGCCAGCAGCACGGGGCGCACGCGGCTCACGGCGGCGTCCACCAGGGCGCTGTAGGCATCGCCGTTGCGCCCCGCCTCCAGGTCGATCTGCTCCACCAGGACGATGGCGTTCTTGATGATCATCCCCGACAGGCTCATCACCCCCAGCAGGGCCATGAAGCCGAAGGGCTGGCGGAACAGCAGCAGCCCCAGGGCCACGCCCACGATCCCCAGGGGCACGGTGAGCAGGATGATGAGGCTGCGGCGGTAGCTGTTGAACTGGGCCATGAGCACCAAGGCCATGAGCCCGAGCACCACCGGCGCCGGCTGGAGCACCCCGGCCTGGGCCTCCATGGCCTCCACCGGCTCGCCGTCCCATTGCAGGCGGTAGCCGGCGGGCAGCTCCACGTCCGCCAGATGCGCCTTCAGATCCTGCAGGACGCGGTGGGCGGTGGCCCCGGGGACCAGGTCCATCTGCAGGCTCAGGGCCCGTTCCCGGTCCATGCGCCAGATCACGGCATCGTCCATGGCCAGGGAGACCTCCGCCACCTGCATCAGGGGGACCGCCGGCCCCCCGGAGGCGGGCCACACGGGCATCGTCTCCACCCGCGCCGGATCGGTGCGCTCCGCCAGGGGGAAGCGCCAGACGATGGGGATGCGCTCGTCCCCCTCACGGTAGACGCCAATGGCCCGTCCAGAGAAGCCGGTATCCAGGGCCCGGGCGATGTCCCGGCTGGTGACCCCAGCCCGGCGCGCCCGCTCCTGATCCACCTCCACCCGCAGATGCGGGGTGCGGTTGCGCCAATCCAGGCGCACGTGCTGCAGGCCGGGCATGCCGTCGATGCGCCCCATGAGCCGCTCCCCCTGGGCCCGCAGCACCTCCCGGTCCGGGCCGATGAGGCGCAATTGGATGGGATAACGCACCGGTTCCCCCAGCTGCATGGGGCGGATGCGGGGCTCGGCATCCGGGAACCGCCCGCGCACGAAGGCGCCGGTCTCGGCCATGACCCGGTCCAGGGCCTTTACGTCCGACAGGTTCACCAGGATCTGGCCGAAGGCGGGATTGGGGTTCTCCGGCAGCATGGGCAGGTAGAACCGGGGCGCCCCCTCGCCGATGAAGGCGGTGACCGACTCCACCCCGTCGCGGCGGGCGAGCCAGTCCTCGATCTCGGCCATGTCCTCGGCCGTCTGCTGGATGCGGCTGCCCTCCGGCAGCCAATAGTCCACCAGGAACTGGGCCCGCTGTGCCGGGGGGAAGAAGATCTGCGGCACCAGCGCCATACCGGCCACGGCCAGGATCATGAGCCCCAACATCCCCGCCAGGGCCCAGCGGCGGTGGCGCAGCACGGCCTCCAGCAGACGGCGGAAGAGGGCGAAGCCGCGGCCGCCGTAGGGGTCCCCTCCTGCGTGCGCCGGGGCCTTGATGCCGTGGTGGCACATCAGGGGGGTGACGGTGATGGCCAGCACCCAGCTGATGAGCAGGCTGAATCCCACCACCCAGAACAGGGAGCGGGTGAACTCCCCGGTGGCGGTCTGGGTGAGGGCGATGGGCGAGAACGCCAGCACGGCGATGAGGGTGGCCGCCAGCAGGGGCCAGGCGGTTTCGGCCACCGTCTGTGCCGCCGCCTGCAGGCGATCCATGCCCTGCTGTATGCGCACCACGATCATCTCCGCCACGACGATGGCGTTGTCCACCATCATGCCCAGGACGATCACCAGCGCCCCCAGGGAGACCCGGTGCAGGTCGATGCCCGTGATCCCCATGGCGATGAAGGTGGCCAGGATGGTGAGAGGTACCCCGACGCCGACGACAAGCCCCGTGCGCAGTCCCAGGAACAGCAGCAGCACGGCGATGACGATGACCACGGCGGTGACCAGGTTCACCATGAAGTCCCCCAGCGCCGCCTGCACCTGCTGCGGCTGGTCGGCGATCACACCGAATGCCATGCCCGCCGGCAGGGTGGCCTCCAGATCCTGCAGGCGGGTCTTCACCCGCGCCCCCAGGTCCACCACGTTGACCCCTTCCACGGGCACGATGCCCAGGGCCAGGGCCGGCCGGCCCTGGAAGCGCAGCAGGGCCTCGGGGGGATCGGCGAAGCCGCGGCGCACCTGGGCGAAATCCCGCAGGTACACCAGTGCCCCGCTTTCGGGGCTGCGGATGACCAGATTGCGCAGGGCCTCCAGGGAATCGAAGGCCCCGGTGGCGTCGATACGCAGTCGCCGGGGCCCCATCTCCACGAACCCCGAGGGCTCCACCCCGTTCTGCTCCTGCAGGGCCTGGATCACCTGGCCGGGGTGCAGGCCCAGCTCGGCGATCCGGTCCCGGGAGGTCTCCACGAAGATCCGCTCCCCGCGGGCACCGAAAAGCTCCACCTTGGCCACGCCGGGCACCCGCAACAGGGCCCGGCGCACGTCGTCGGCCACCTCATCCAGCACGGCGTGGTCGTAGCCCTCGCCGGTGAGGGCCAGCAGCAGGGCGTAGACATCCCCGTACTCGTCGTTCACGAACGGGCCGCGCACCTGCGGCGGCAGGTCCGGCACGGCCGCTTCCACCTTCTGGCGCAGTTCGTCCCAGATCTGCTCCATGGCCTCTGGCGGACGGCCCTCCTGGATGTCCACAAAGATCAGGGCGCGGCCGTCCCGGCTCACCGACTGCACCTGCTGCAGCGACCCCATCTGCTGGATGCGCAGCTCCAGCGGTTCGATCACCTCCTGTTCCACCCGCAGGGCATCGGCGCCGGGGTATTGGGCGTACACCAGGGCCGTGCGCACGGTGAAATCCGGGTCCTCCAGCTGCCCCAGACGGGTGTAGGCCACCAGGCCCACCACCACCAGCAGCAGCACCACGAACCCCAGCAGGCGGCCGTTGCGGATGGCCCAGGCCGCCGGATTCACGGGCGGCCCTCCACGAGCGCCTCCCGGGTCACCGGCGTCACCCGCTGCCCCGCCTGCAGGTGGCTCACCCCGGCGGTCACCACCCGCTCCCCGGCCCGCAGGTCCCCGCGGATGCGCACCCCGTCCCGCTCCACGGGCCCGGTCTGCACCGCCCGGCGCTGCACCCGGTCCTCCCCGGCGGCCAGCACCCAGACATGGGGCCGGCCCCGGTGATCAAACAGGGCCGTGACCGGGACACGGAAACCGTCCTCCCCCTGCGCCGGCGGGACCGCCCACGCCACCTGCGCCGTCATCCCCGGCAGGATGCGGCCCTCGGGGTTATCCACATGCAGCCGCAGGGGATAGACCTGGGTGTCCCGGACATCCATCACCAGGGCCCGCACCCGGGCCTCGGTCTCCACCCCCGCCGCCGGGAAGCGCACCTGGAGGCTGCGCGGCAGGGGACGCTGGGCGGCCAGGGCCTCCGGCAGCCCCACCACCAGCTCGATGGGGTCCAGGCGCTCCAGGAGGAAGACGGCACGCTGCGGCCCCACCTGCTCGAAGGGCTCCGCCCGGCGGGCCACCACGCGGGCATCGAAGGGGGCCCGGAGCACGGTGTCGGCCAGGGCGGCGCGGGCCTGGGACAGGGCCTCGCGGGTGGCGTCCCGCTGTCCCCGGGCCTGGCGCAGGGCCGAGTCCAGGGCGTCGAACTCCGCCTGGCTCATGGTGCCGTCCGCCACCAGGGCGCGGCCGCGGCGGTGATTGCGCCGGGCCTCCTGCAGACGCGCCTCGGCGGCCTCCAGGCGCGCCTCCAGTTCCGCCACCTTCAGGCGGTAGTCCTCATCGTCCAGACGCGCCAGCACCTGGCCCCGGGTCACCGCATCCCCCGCGTGGGCGGACATGGAGGTCACCCGTCCGGCCACCTGGAAGGCCAGGGCCGTATGCTCCGCCGCCCGGGCACGGGCGCTGAAACGGCGCACCACCGGCTCGGAGACAGGCACCAGGGGGGTGGTGAGCACCGGCCGTGGGGGGATGTCTTCCATCGGCGCAGGGGCATCCGGCGCGGGGCCGCAGCCCGTGGCCAGCAGCAGCAGGAGGCACAGCACCGGGACGCACCGGCGGGCGCGCCCGCCATGGGGGCGGTCGTGGGCCCGGAGCGGGATCACCCCGGGCACCCAAGGCAGGGGGAATTGGCGGTCGATGGGTCTTGGCTCCATGATCCTGGGGGCGATGGCGGACACGGCCCGGTGGCTGGGCCCCGGACACCGGTGGCACAGGGCCCCTGAAACGGTCCCGAACTTACCCTGCCCCCGCCCCGGGGAAAATGATTTTACTCACTGACAGCCCCGGCAGCGGGCGCTAATCTGCCCCCATGAATGACTCGAACTCGATGCTGGCCTGGATTCTGGTCCCCCTGGCCCTGGTGGCCGGGGTGGTGGGCACACGCATGACCCTGGAGCCGGAGCTGCCCCTGCCGGACCGGGCCCTGGTGGTGCACGTGCAGAACCGCACCTCGGAGACCCTGCCCAAGGTGAACCTGCACTACGCCAACGTGAACACCCAGCAGGAGACCAACATCCTGCAGCTGCGCCCTGGGGAGACCCGCACGGTCACCCTCAACCACGAACCGGGACTGGGCTATACCGTGCGGGTGCCCATGCCCGACGGGCGCACCCTGGAGGTCTGCGGCGGCCGCGCCAAGGACACCCGGGTGATGCGCGAGGTGATCACCCCCGACTCCATCCTCTCCGGCACCGGCAAGCCCTGACCCCAGCCGGGGCACGACCCCTTAGCGGTTCACATCCACCAGGATGCGCCCGTGGGTCTGCCCCGCCAGCATGCGGCGGCTGGCGGCGGGGACCTCCCCCAGGGCGATTTCCTCGCTGACGAAACGATCCAGCCCGGGGACGGCCCAGTCCCCTCCGAGACGCGTCCAGACGGCGGCCCGATCCGCCTCCGGGTGGTGGTCGGCGCTCACGCCCAGGAGCGCCACCCCCCGCAGGATGAAGGGCATCACCGTGGTGCGCAGATCGGCCCCGCCGGCCAGCCCCACGGCGACGATGTTGCCCCCCTCGGCCACGGTGCGGGTCAACCAGGCCAGGATCTCACCCCCCAGGGTGTCCACGGCCCCGGCCCAGCGGGCCGACTCCAGGGGCCGCCAGCCCAGGGGCAGCCCCCGCCGCTCCAGCACCTTCACCGCCCCCAGGGAGCGGATCCAGTCATGCAGGGCGGGCTTGCCGGAGACCGCCACCACCTCGAAGCCCTGGGCCGACAGCAGGCGGACGGTGAGGCTGCCCACGCCGCCGCTGGCGCCGGTGACCACCACGGGGCCCATCTGCGGGGTCTGGTGATTGTCCCGCAGCCGCTGCAGGGCCAGGGCGGCGGTGAACCCCGCCGTGCCCAGGATCATGGCGCTGCGGGGGTCCATGCCCGCGGGCAGGGGCACCACCCAGCCGGCGGGGACGCGGATGCGCGTGGCGAAGCCGCCATGATGCCGCTCCCCCAGGCCGCAGCCGGTGACCAGCACGGCGTCCCCCGGCTTCAGGCCCGACGCCGCCGGGGCGGTGACCACCTCCCCGGCGGCGTCGATGCCCCCCACCAGGGGGGAGTCCTGCAGCACCCGGCCGCTGCCGGTGATGCCCAGGGCGTCCTTGTAGTTGAGGGCGGAATAGTGCACCGCCACCTCCACGGCCCCCTCCCCCAGCTCGTCCGCCGCCAGGCGGGTGAGCTGGACGCGGCGGCTGCCCGCCACCTCGTCGCGGATCATCAGGGCTGGGAAGGCGGCGTCCATCACCTAGAAATGATAGCGCACCGCCGCCGCCAGGATGTGCACATGGCCCTGGATCTCCCCGTCGATCCCGGCGCTGCTGGCCAAGGCCGGGTTGCTTGCAAAGAAATCCCGGGTCAGGTCCAGGGGCTCGCTGGCGATGTCGATGTAGGTGTAGGCCAGGTCCAGGGCCCAGCGGTCCCCGGTGGCGTAGCTGGCCCCCAGGGAGTACCACAGGCGGTCGCCGTCGGGGGTGCGGGTGGTGCGGTAGCCGTCCCGGGTGGGGGTGCGGTCGAACTGCAGGCCGCCGCGCAGGGTCCACTGGCCGTTGAGCATGTACTCGGCCCCCAGGGCCAGGGCCCAGCTGTCGCCGTAGTTCTGTACCGTGGTGCTGTCCGGGCTGCCGTCGTCGAAACGGATGCGGATCTCGTCGAAATTGGACCAGTTGAACCACTTGTACTGGGCCATGAGGGTCCAGCGGTCGTTCAGTTCATGACTCGCCCCCAGGGCCAGCATGTCCGGCAGGTGCAGCGTGGCCTTGCCGTCCTTGCTGTACCCGGGGGTGCCCTGCATGGCGGCCAGTCCCGTGGGATAACGCACACTGGCCTCCCCGTCCAGCTCGTGTTCGATGCCCTGGCGGTAGTGGGCCCCCAGGCGGGTGGCCGGGGTGGCCTGCCAGGTCATGCCCAGGTTGAAACCGAAGTCCCAGCTGTCGGCGTCCAGGCGCTGCTCGCCGTCGGTGGCCACGGTGGGGCCACCGGGCACGGTGGGATCGGGGATGGCGCTCTTGAGGGTGGCCTTGGCCCGCTGGATGTCCAGGCCGCCGCCGATGGAGAGGCGGTCACTCACCCGGTAGGCCAGGCTGGGCTGCAGGTTGAGCACCTTGAGGTCGGTCTCGGTGGAATCGTAGCGGGCGAAGAAGTCCTCGTCGTAGTCGTTCACCAGGCCGAAGGGGGCGGTGATGCCGAAGCCGATCCAGGTGTCGGCGCTGAGGGGCCGGGCGTAGAACAGGTTGGGCACCGGCGTGGGGTCGTAGGGGTTGCCGCCGGACCCCCCGGACACCGGGACGGGGGCACCGCCGGTGCCCGGCGTGGTGACCGTGGAGCCGTCGTTCTCCACCTCCGCCTTGGGCATGAGCAGGTGGGAGGCCAGCTGCAGTTCCGGTCCGGAAAGGCTGGTCATGCCCGCCGGGTTGAAGAAGACGGTACTGGCGTCCCGGGCCACCGCCGCCTCCCCGGCGAAGGCCCGCCCCAGGCCGCTGACGCTCTGCTCCTGGATATAGAAACCGGCGGCCCGCACCGGTTCGGCGGCGAGCATCCCGCCGGCGGCCAGGATACTGCAGGCCACGGCCCCGGACAGGGTGTTGCGCGCATGGATATTCGGCATGGATTCCCCCTTGGTGCTGCGTTGCTGTTGTGATGTCTTCTGGGTGTGCAGGCTGCATGGCGGCCGCGGGCCCCCGCCCGCGGCCGCCGGGAGCGGCGCCCCCGCCATTACCTGCGGTGGTTGTTGTGGGCCGCGTACATGGCCTCGATCTGCGGCGCGTAGCGGTCCAGGATGAGCCGACGCTTGAGCTTCATGGTGGGCGTGAGCAGGCCGTTATCCACCTCCCAGGACTCCAGCACCGGAGTCAGGCGGCGGATCTGGGCATAGGCGTGGAATTCCTTGAGCTGTTCGGCCACCCGGGCCAGCAGGGCCTTCTCCACCTTGCGCCCCTGCAGGGCCCCGGCATCCTCCGGGTCCAGCTCCAGTTCCTGGGCCAGGCGGCGCCATTCCTCGCGGTTGAGCACCACCAGGGCGCTGAGGAAGGGGCGCCCCTCCCCCAGCACCATGGCCTGCTCGAACAGGGGGTCCAGGGTGATGGCCATCTCCATGTCCGCCGGGGGCACCTTCTCGCCGTTGCCCAGCACGAGGATGTCCTTGATGCGGCCGATGATGAAGATATGGCCCTGCTCGTCGAAGCGGGCCTTGTCGCCGCTGTGCAGCCAGCCCTCCGCGTCCAGGGTCTCGGCGGTGGCCTCCGGATTGTTCCAGTAGCCCTGCATCACCGAGGGCCCCCGGATCAGCAGCTCCTCATGGGGCCCGATGCGCACCTCCACCCCCGGCAGGGGCCGGCCCACGCTGGCGGGCAGGTTGTCGTCGGGGCGGTTCACGCTCACCACCGGACTGGCCTCGGTCATGCCAAAGCCGTGGTAGACGGGCAGCCCCAGGCCGATGAAGAAGCGGGCGATGGGGGGCGGCAGCGGCGCCCCGCCGCAGACGGCGTAGCGCAGACGTCCTCCCAGGCGGGCGGTGACCTTGTCCGCCACCAGGCGCTTGAGCAGCGGCCACAGCAGCAGGCCCGGATGCCAGCCCCCCCGCCCCTGCTGGTGCTGGAAGCGGCGCCAGCCCACGTCCACGGTGAGACGGAACAACAGGCGCTCCAGGGCGGAGCGGGACTCCAGCCCGGTGGTGACGCGGCCATAGATGAGTTCGTAGATGCGGGGCACGGAGATGAGCACCGTGGGCCGCAGGTTCTGCAGGTCCTCGGAAAGCCCCTGCACGGAACGGGCGAAGGCCACCTGCGCCCCCACCATCATGGGCATGTAGCAGCCGCCGGTGCGCTCCAGGGTGTGGGACAGGGGCAGGAAGGAGAGGAACAGGTCCTCCGGCCCCATGGGGGCACACTGCTGGGCGGCGTAGGCGTTCTGCAGGATGTTCTGGTGGGTGAGCATCACCCCCTTGGAACGGCCGGTGGTGCCCGAGGTGTAGACGATGGTGGCCAGGGCATCCGGTTCCACATCCCGGATGGTGAGTTCGCCGCCCCCGTCCGGCGGCGCCCAGTCCTCCAGGGCCATCAGGCGGGGATCCTCAGGGAACTCGCCGGGCTCGATGCGCTGCACGGAGACCACCCGCTGCACCGTGTCCAGGCGCTCGCGCACCTCCTGCAGGCGCCGCCACTGCATGCGCCCGCCCAGGACCAGCAGCCGGGCGCCGGCATCGCCAAGGACATAGGCGATGTTGTCGGGGCGGTCGTCGGTGTACAGGGGCACGGTGATCAGGCCCAGCCCCAGGCAGGCCTGGTCGAAGATCACCCACTCCTGGCAGTTGCGCAGCATCACCGCCACCCGGTCCCCCGGGGACAGCCCCTCCCGCAGCAGGGCCGCCTGCCAGCGGGCCACCTCCCGGCCCACCTGCGCCCAGGTGCGCGGCACCCAGGCCTCCCCCTCGGGATCGTACTGCCGGTATGCCACCCGTTCCGGCGTGCGTGCGATCCGCTCCCGCAACAACCCCGCCAGCGTTCCCGCCTCCGCCGGCGTGATGACGTCGTTGGGCTCGCCCATGTCGTCTCCTCTACTGGGGCTCTGCGGCCCCTTGTGCCCGTTTTTTGCGTTTGTTGCCCCGCGCCGCCGCTATTGCCTGGCGGTGCGAAACCCCCTATTTTTGCCTGAATATGACATATTTTCCCACCCGGGACGCCCTCCGGTGGTGCCCGGTCCGGTACCGGCCTGGGGGATCCCCTCCCATGCTCATGGAATGAGATCTCGATGAACAGCCGTCATGGGGCATGGTCCAAGCACCAGGAGGCCCAAGACGGCCCGCAATGACGACGGGAAAGACAAGATCCATGACCACAGCGAACCCAAAGCCCATGCACGGTTTCCATGTGCCGGAGACGGCGTGGGTGGAACGACAGATGCCCCGGTTCACCGGGGCCGAACGCGAGGCGATCCTTGAGCGCATCAAGGCCCTGCTCCGGGAGCGGGACGCGGTGCTGGTGGCCCATTACTACGTCCATGAGGACCTGCAGCGGCTGGCCGAGGAGACCGGCGGCTGCGTGTCCGACTCCCTGGAGATGGCCCGCTTCGGCAAGGAGCACCCCGCCTCCACCCTGGTGGTGGCCGGGGTGCGCTTCATGGGGGAGACGGCGAAGATCCTCAGCCCCGAGAAACGGGTGCTCATGCCCACCCTGGAGGCGGAATGCTCCCTGGATCTGGGCTGCCCGGCGGAGGCCTTCGCCGCCTTCTGCGACGCCCATCCGGAGCGCACCGTGGTGGTCTACTCCAACACCTCCGCCGAGGTGAAGGCGCGGGCGGACTATGTGGTCACCTCCAGCATCGCCCAGAAGCTGGTGGCCCACCTGGCCGCCCGGGGGGAGAAGATCCTCTGGGCCCCGGACCGGCACCTGGGGCACTACATCCGCGAGACCACCGGGGCCGACATGGTGCTCTGGGACACCACCTGCGTGGTGCACGACGAGTTCCGTGCCCGGGCCCTGGAGGACCTGCGCCGGGAACACCCGGAGGCGGCGGTGCTGGTGCACCCGGAATCCCCGGCCCGGGTCATCGCCCAGGCGGATGCGGTGGGCTCCACCTCCCAGCTCATCCAGGCGGCGCGGGAGCTGCCCCACGAGACCCTGATCGTGGCCACCGACAGCGGCATCTTCTACAGGATGCACCAGGAGGTCCCCCACAAGACCCTGCTGGCGGCCCCCACCGGCGGGCGCAGCGCCACCTGCCACAGCTGCGCCCACTGCCCGTGGATGGCCATGAACGGTCTGGGTAACCTGCTGGAAGTGCTGGAGCACGGGGGTAACGAGGTCCAGGTGGAGGAATCGGTGCGCCTCGGGGCCCTGCGCTCCACCCAGCGCATGCTGGACTTCGCCCAGGGCCGGCAGACCCCGGTGCTGGGCCACGGGGACGCCTGAGGCCCCCACGCGAGGCCGTCAGTAGACCTTCGCCTCCCCCGGGGGGCGGGTCTTGAAGAAGCGCAGGGTCCAGAGATACTGGGCCGGATGCGCCCGGATCAGCGCCTCCAGGGCGGCGTTCATGCGCGTCGCGTCCGCCACCGCATCGCCGCTGGGATACCCCTGCAGCGGGGTCTCCAGAACCAGTTCATAGCGGTCCTCCCCGGGATGGTAGAGGGCCATGGCCGGAATGACGGGGGCGCCCCCCAGGCGGGCCAGGCGTCCCAGGGCCGGCACCGTGGCCTTGGGCACGCCGAAGAAGGGGGCGAAGACCGTGTGCGCGGGGCCCAGGTCCTCATCCCCCAGGTAGTAGAACAGCCGCCCCCGGCGCAGGTGGCGGATGGCGGGGCGCAGGCCCTCGTGGCGGGCGAACACGATGGCCCCGTGCTGACAGCGGCTGCGGGTGTTGATCCATTCCACCACGGGGTTCTTCAGGGGCTTGGCGAAGGAGACCCCGCCCACCTCCAGGCTCAGGCGCAGGCCGCCGAAATCCAGGGCCGGGGCATGGGCGGCGCAGACGATGACCGGCTCGCCCCGGCGCTGGCGTTGCAGCACCCCGCCCCGGTCGCGCAGCCGGATCAGGTGCCGGTGACGCCTGCGGCCGCCGAACCAGAGCAGCGGATAGTCCACCAGGCACTGACCGGCGATGCGGAAATGCTCCCGCAGCACCGCCTCCCGCCGTGCCTCGTCCCATTGCGGGAAGCACAGGCGCAGGTTCACCCGGGCCAGATGCCGCCGCCGCGCCGAGGTGTGCCAGGCCAGCCTTCCGGCCAGGCGGCCCAGGAGGCGGGCGGCGGGGCGCGGCAACCACGCCAGCAGCCACAGGCCACCGACACCGAGCCAGGTCCCCCAGTGGCGGGGATGCAGCAGGGCGGGATCGAAGGGAGGGGTCCGGCGGTGGCCGGCGGCGCCGGCAAACGCCTCAGTCATGGCCGTCCTCGGCCCGGTCCAGCTCGGCCTGCACCCGCTTGCGGAAGACGCGCATCTCCTTGGCGGCCTGGATGTCCCCCCGCTCCTCCGCCACCGCGATGCCCTCGTTGTAGGCCTCCATGGCCTCGTGCAGGGCCCCGCTCTCCGCCAGGGCACGGCCCAGGAGCTTCCAGGCGGCGGAATAGCCGGGATCGTGTCCCACGGCGGCGCGCAGGTGGATGGAGGCCTCCCCGGGCCGCCCGTCGTTGAGATAGGCGTTGCCCAGGGAGAAACGAAGCAGCTGGTTGTCCTCGCCATCGGCCAGCATCGCCTCGAAGCGTTCGATATTGGTGATCATCACTCGTCCGCTTTCCAGAATGTGTCCCGAGTATACCCCATGGCACCCAATACCCGAGGGGGACGGCTGGATTTGGCCCGGGGAGGCTACTGCCGCCAGAAGGCCGGACTGAGCAGGACCAGGACGGTGAAGATCTCCAGCCGGCCCATGATCATGGCCAGGCTGAGCAGCCACTTGGCGGGATCGCTGAGTGCACCGTAATGGGCGCCCACCTCGCCCAGGCCCGGTCCCAGGTTGTTCATGCAGGCGGCCACGGCGGAGAAGGCGCTCACCTGATCCAGCCCCGTGCCCATGAGGGCCAGGAGAAGGACGGTGAACACGGCCACGTAGGCGGCGAAAAACCCCCAGACCGCGTCCAGGATACGATCGGGCACGGGCTTGCCGTCCACCTTCACCGCGATGCGGGCGCTGGGGTGCACCAGGCGCACCACCTCCCGCTGTCCCTGTTTGAGCAGCAGCAGGAAGCGGATCACCTTGATGCCGCCGCCGGTGGAGGCGGCGCAGGCGCCGACGAAGCTGGCCAGCAGCAGCATCACCGGCAAAAATCCCGTCCACAGATGGAAATCGGCGGTGGTGAAGCCGGTGGTGGTGGCGATGGAGACGGCGTGGAAGATCCCCTGGCGCAGGGCATCCATCCAGCCCCCGGTGTGGGGATGGGTGAGCAGGTAGGCCACGCTCACCGTGGCGAGCATGGCCAGGATCTTCACATAGGTGCGCAACTCCGCATCCCGCCAGTAGTGGGCCAGGCCCAGGCTGCGCCAGGCGAGGAAGTGCAGGCCGAAGTTGACCCCGCCGGCGAGGATGAAGACCACCGCCACCGCCTCCACCCAGGGGCTGTCGAAATGCCCCAGGCTGGCGTCGTGGGTGGAGAACCCCCCCAGGGAGACGGTGGAGAAGCTGTGGGCCACGGCGTCGAAGGGGGTCATGCCCGCCAGCCAGTAACCCCCGGCACAGGCCACGGTGAACCCCAGGTAGAGGTACCACAGGGCCTTGGCGGTCTCGGTGAGGCGCGGGGTGAGCTTGTTATCCTTCACCGGACCGGGCATCTCGGCGCGGTAGAGCTGCATGCCCCCCACCCCCAGCATGGGCAGGATGGCCACGGCCAGGACGATGATGCCCATGCCCCCCAGCCACTGCAGCTGCTGGCGGTAGAACAGCAGCGCCCGGGGCAGGTCATCCAGGCCCGTGAGCACCGTGGCCCCGGTGGTGGTCAGGGCCGACATGGACTCGAACACGGCATCGGTGGCCGGGATCTCCAGGGCCGGATCCAGGTACAGGGGCGTGGCCCCGAAGACCCCCAGCACCAGCCAGAACAGGAGCACCACCAGGAATCCGTCCCGCAGCCGCAGATCCCGCTGCACACGGCATACCGGCAGCCAGATGGCGAAACCGGTGAGCCAGAGCAGGCCGAAGGCCTCCAGGAAGGCGTACAGGCTGCCCGCCTCGCCGTACATCCAGGCCACGCCCACGGGGGGCAGCATGGCCCCGGAGAAGAGCATCACCAGCAGGCCCAGCAGGTGTTGGACGGCGGTGAATTGCACGGGGTCAGAGGAAGGTGACGCTCACCTGGAACAGGCGCTCCACCTCGGGCACGCGGCGCTTGTCGGTGAGGAACAGGATGACATGGTCCTCCGGCTCGATGAGGGTCTCGCCGTGGGCGATGACCACCTCCTCGCCGCGCACCAGGGCGCCGATGGTGCAGCCCTTGGGCAGATGGATCTCCCGCACCTTGCGCCCCACCACCCGGGAGGTCTTGCGGTCGCCGTGGGCCACGGCCTCGATGGCCTCGGCGGCACCGCGGCGCAGGCTGTGCACCGCCACCACGTCGCCCCGGCGCACGTGGGTGAGCAGGGCCCCGATGGTCACCTGCTGCGGCGAGATGGCGATGTCGATGACACCGCTCTGCACCAGCTCCACGTAGCTGGGGCGGTTGATGAGGGACATCACCGTGCGCGCCCCCAGGCGCTTGGCCAGCATGGCGGAGAGGATGTTGGCCTCGTCGTCGTTGGTGACGGCCACATAGACATCCGTGTTCTCGATGTTCTCCTCGATGAGCAGTTCCTTGTCGGCGGCGTCCCCGCTCAGCACCACCACCTTGTCCAGGTCCTCCGCCAGGGACTGGGCACGCACCGGGTTCTGCTCGATGAGCTTGACGGAGAAATGCCGTCCCAGGGACTGGGCCAGGCGCTTGCCGATGTTGCCGCCGCCGGCGATCATCAGCCGCCGGTAGGGCTTGTCCAGGCGGCGCAGCTCGCTGGTGACGGCGCGGATGTTCTTGCGGGCGGCGATGAAGAAGACCTCGTCGTCCACCTCGATGACCGTGTCCCCCTCGGGGAAGATGGGCTTGTCGCGGCGGAAGATGGCCGCCACCCGGGTCGGCACCCCGGGCATGTGGGTGGACAGGTGGCGCAGGGCCTTGCCCACCAGGGGACCGCCGTGATACGCGCGCACCGCCACCAGGGAGACCCGGCCGTCGGCGAAATCCAGCACCTGCAGGGCCCCGGGGTGCTCGATGAGCCGCTGGATGTAGTTGGTGACCACCTCCTCGGGGCTGATGAGCACATCGATGGGCAGGGACTCGGGGGCGAACAGGGCGGGATAGCCCAGGTACTCCAGGCCCCGCACCCGGGCGATCTTGGTGGGGGTGTGGAACAGGGTGTAGGCCACCTGGCAGGCCACCATGTTGGTCTCGTCGGAGTTGGTGACGGCGATGATCATGTCCGCGTCCCGGGCCCCGGCGGCGATGAGCACGTCCGGGTGGGAGGCGAAGCCGGAGACGGTGCGCAGGTCCAGGCGATCCTGCAGGGCGCGCAGGATCTCGCTGCGGGTGTCCACCACCGTGATGTCGTTGGCCTCGTTGGCCAGGTTGTGGGCCACGGTGCTGCCCACCTGCCCTGCCCCCAGTATCAGGATCTTCATCGTTCCCGGGACCTTTTCGGCTCGATGCCCAGGGCGCGCAGTTTACGATACAGATGGGTGCGTTCAAGTCCCACGCGGGCGGACAGCTGCGTCATGTGGCCGTCCACCGCCGCCATCTGGCGCAGCAGGTAGTCCCGTTCGAAACGCTCCCGGGCCTCGCGCAGGGGCAGGGACAGATCCGTGGCCTCCGCCGGCGCAGGGGGGGCCGCCTCCCCCTGCACCACCGGGTGGCTGGCCAGGGCGGCGTCCACCTCCGCGGCCTCCACCTGCCCGTCGTTGCCCAGGATCAGCAGCCGCTGCACCAGGTTGCGCAGCTCGCGCACGTTCCCCGGCCAGGGGTGGCGCGCCAGGCGCGCGCAGGCCCCGGGGCCGAAGTGGCGCCGGGGCAGTCCCTCCTGTTGGTGCAGGGCCTCCACGTGGTGGGCCAGCAGCGCGGGCAGGTCATCGATGCGCGCCCGCAGCGGGGGCACGTGCAGGGGCACGCCGTTGAGCCGGTAGTACAGGTCCTGGCGGAAGCGGCCCGCCGCCACGCGCTGCGCCAGGTCCTCCCGGGTGGCCGCCACCACGCGCACATCCACGGCGATGGCATCGGTGCCCCCGGCGCGGGTCATGCGCCCCGTCTCCAGGGCGGTGAGCAGCCGCCCCTGGGTGTGGGGATCCATCTCCGCCACCTCGTCCAGGAACAGCGTGCCCCCGCCCGCCTGTTCCAGCAGGCCGTAGCGCACGCGGTGGCCCTGTTCGTGGCCGAAGAGTTCCAGCGCCGCCTCCTCCGCATCCATGGCCCCCAGGGGGACCTCCACAAAGGGCCGGCCGGCCCGGGGGCTGCAGGCATGCAGGTAGCGGGCCAGGGTGCGCTTGCCCACCCCCGGTTCGCCGCTGAGGAGCACGCCGGTGTCGTGGCGGGCGATGCGCTCCACCCGGGCGCGCAGGTCCACCATGGCGGCGCTGTCCCCCACCGGCGGGGCGTCCGGGTTCAGGCGCCGGCGCAGGCCCCGGTTCTCCCGCGCCAGGCGGTCCGCCTCCAGGGCCCGCTCCACGGTGAGGGTGAGTTTGGCCAGGGACAGGGGCTTCTCCAGGAAGTCGTAGGCCCCCAGGCGGGTGGCCTCCACGGCGCTCTCCACGGTGCCGTGGCCGGACATCATGATCACCGGGCTGGGTTGCCCCCCGGCCTCGAGCCATTCCTTGAGCAGGCCGATGCCGTCGCCGTCGGGCATCCAGATGTCCAGCAGCACCAGATCGAAGCGCCGCCGCCGGCGCTGGATGCGGGCCTCCTCCACGGTGCCCGCCACCGAGACGCGGTAGCCCTCATCCTCCAGGATGTCCCGCACCAGGCTGCGGATGTCGGGCTCGTCGTCCACCACCAGGATGTCACTGTCTTTCATGTCGCCTCCCGGTCACCGCCGCACAGCGGAAGATGGATGCCGATGACGGCCCCGCCCTCCGGCCGGTTGCCGGCCCAGACCCTGCCATTGTGTTCCTCGATGATCTTCTTGACGATGGCCAGACCCAGGCCGGTGCCCTTGTGCTTGCCGGTCACATAGGGCTCGAACATGCGCGCCATCATCTCCTCGTCCAGGCCACGGCCGTTGTCCATCACCCGGATCTCCAGCATCTGCCGGGCGGCCTCCTCCAGGCGGCGGGTGACGAGGGTGAGGTGGGCGTCCCCGCGTCCCTCCAGGGCCTCCAGGGCGTTCTTGATCAGGTTGTGCAGCACCTGGCGCAGGCGCCCGGCATCGGCCCGCAGGGGCGGCAGGTCCGCCCCCAGATCCAGCTCCAGGACGGCCGCCTGTCCGGGCTGGTCATAGAGACCGGCCACCTCCTCCACCAGCTGGTTCAGGTCCAGGCGCTCCGGGTTCAGGGCCGGCGGGCGGGCGTAGTGGCTGAAGGCGTTCACCATGGTCTTGAGGGCCTCCACCTGCTGCACGATGGTGCGCGTGGCCCGTTCCAGCACATGGCATTCCTCCGGGCCCAGGTGGGGGCGCAGCTTGCGGTCCAGGCGCTCGGCGGAGAGCTGGATGGGGGTGAGGGGGTTCTTGATCTCGTGGGCCAGCCGCCGGGCCACCTCCGCCCAGGCGGCGTCCCGCTGCGCCTGCAGCAGGGCGGTGATGTCGTCGAAGACCACCACCGGGCCGCCGCGCAGGCCGCCGCCATGGGTGAGCCAGACCCCGCGGCACATGAGCACCTTGCGGCCGTTGGCGCCAAAGGCGGTCACCTGCTCGCTCCAGGGTTCCGGGCGCTCCTCGAAGTGGGGTGCCAGGGCCTCGCGGAAGCGGGCGGCCACGGGGGACTCGGCGGCGATCTGTTCCAGGGCGTGCCCCAGGTGGCGTTCCAGATCCACCTCCAGGATGCGCGAGGCGGCGGCGTTGACGGTGCGCAGGGCCAGGCGGCGATCCAGGGCGATGACCCCGGAGGAGAGGTTCTGCAGCACCGTCTCCAGATACATGCGCTGACTTTCCGCCAGGCGACGGCTGCGCTCCACCTCGTCCCGGGTGGCCGCCAGGGTGGCGGTCATGGCGTTGAAGGAACGCACCAGGAAGCCCAGTTCGTCGTTGCGGCTCACCGGCAGCTTCTTGTGGTATTCCCCCGCCGCCACGGCGCGGGTGCCCTGGGCCAGCTCCTGGATGGGGGCCACCAGGCGGCCGGCGGCGAGGATGGCGGCCCAGATGGCGGTGAGCACCGACACCAGCAGGGCCAGGGAGAGGGTGATGGAGAAGCTCTGCTTCAGCGGCGCCCGCAGGTAGGCGAAGGCCTTGTACTCGGAGAAGGCGTCCTGGACGCTGTCGGCCAAGGTGCCCATGCGCGGCGCCACCGGATACAGGGCCTGGAGGATGCGCCCGTCCCCTGCTGGGGTGCGGCTGGGCACGGAGGTCACCACGCGGATGTGCAGGCCGCTGCCGTGGACCGGCTCCAGGGCGGCGTAGTCGTTGCCCTGGGACAGGGTCATGAGCACCTCCCCCTCCGGCAGCAGGGGCAACTGCCGCACCGCCTCCCCGCCGGAGAAGGCGATGATGCGGTTGTTGGCGCCGAACAGGGTCAGTTCCATGGCGTCGCTGTCCTCGCGCAGGTCCTGCAACCGCAGCGCCGCCAGGGTCTCGGAGACTTCCTCCAGCTGCCGCGCCATGGAGCGGGTCTCCCGGGTGTACTGCCGCACCCGCAGATCCAGGGAGATGCGCGACAGCTCCAGGGCGTCCTCCAGGGCCTTCTCCACGCGCACGTCGAACCAGCTGTCGATCCCCTGCTCCAGGAAGGTGATGGAGAAGTAGTAGACGACGATCACCGGCACCAGGGAGAGCCCCACGAACAGCACCACCAGCTTGAGGGTGAGGCGCGAGCCGGGTTCCATGCGCAGGGCGCGCCGGGTCACCCGCAGAAGGTGGTGGCCGATGACCCCGGCCAGCAGCACCAGGGCCAGGGAGTTGAACAGCAGCAGCCAGATGTAGAGGCGCTCGAAGCGCTCCGAGTTCTGGGCGGCGTCGCTCATGACCCAGAGGGAGGCCAGCAACGCCAGGAAGATGAACCCCATGGACAGCAGCCCCAGGGGCAGGCGTCTCAGTCCAGCGGCCATGTGTACCAGTCGCTTTCGGGTTTCCAGTCGGGCAGCAGGTAGCCCCGCAGACGCAGCGGCAGCGGCAGGGCGTCCACCTGCAGCTCGGTGCGCAACCGCACGCGGTAGTCCGTGTCCGCCTCCAGGAGGGCGGCATCCAGCAGCGGCAGCCCATCCACCTGTCCCATCCGGGCCAGGGCCGATTCCAGGCGGTGGAAGCTGCGCTGCACCCCCGTGTTGAGGGAGGTGAGCAGGTAGAGGCGGCTGAGGGCATGGTAGCGCAGGCGGTAGCCCTGGGTGAGCCCGGCCACGGTCTCGTCCCACAGCCAGTCCCGCCCGCGGGTGATCTCCACACGCATCTCGAAGGTCAGGCGCACCCCGTTGTGCAGGGCCTCGCGCAGGTTCGGTGCCAGGCGGTAATCGATACGCGCATCCAGCAGGTAGATCCCCTCGGCGCGCTGGGTGTCCGCCCAGAGAACGCGAAAGGGCGGGACCTCGTCGGCCACAGCGGCCATAGGGGGGAAAAGCAGCAGGCAGGCCAGCAGCACCAGCGCCCCGCAGCGCAGTCCCCCTTGGAAGACCTTCCCCCTCAACGCTTGATCAGCCGGGCGTAGTAGAAGCCGTCCATGCCACCAGACCCCGCCGGTACCTGCCGCCCCGCCTGCCGGGGCACGCCCCAGGGGGCCTGGATGGGGTCCTCCGATGCCGACGGCTCGTCTTCCAGAAATCGCAGCACGGTCACGTCGTTCTCTTCCGGCAGCAGGGAGCAGGTGGCATACAGCAGGATACCCCCCGGCGCCAGCAGGAGCCTTGTCCAACGACACATGAGCCTGAAGGAGGGACGTGATTCCAGCGTGAAGTGAGCCTGAAGGCGGTCGGGGTTTGGGATCATCGGAGGATGATCCTCATGCTCAAGACCCAAGGACT
>NZ_NRSK01000010.1 GCF_016584115.1 Ectothiorhodospira mobilis | reverse complement strand
GTCAGGGCGGTGAACAGCATGGGCCGGGCCACCAGGGCCACGGCCGCCACCCTGCCCCCACGCCACAGGACCATGGTCTCCATGGCCGGATCGTCCAGCAGGCGCTGCAGATCCGAGGGGCGGGTGCGGTAGTGGGCCAGGGCCAGGAGGCCGTACACCGCCGCCAGCAGGGCCTCATCCCCGGCCAGGCGCGCCGGGGACAGGGTCTCCACCCGGTCCCCGTCCACCGGGGACACCCTTGCCCCGGCCCCGATCCGCGCCCCCAGCAGCAGCAGGTGCTCCAGCAGCCCTTCCAGGGGATCCCCCGGTGCCCAGCGCACCGGCCGCTCCAGGTGAAGGAAACGGGTTGCGGGGAACCGCCGGCACAACAGGGGGGAGAAGCGGGCGGCGAAGCCCTGGCCCGTGCCCTCGTAGCCGTGCAACGTGGTGGTGAAGGCGATGCGTCCATGGGCGTCCAGCAGGCGCCGGAGCCACTGCACCGGGATGCCCCCCGCCTCGTCCACCAGCACCAGGTCCGCATCGGCGGCGCAGGCGGCCTTTGGGGGCAGGTACTCCAGGCATCCGCCGGGACCGGTGAGGATCGCCGCCTCCCGGCGGCCCTGCCCCGGCGGCAGCGCCGCCCGCGCCCGTTCCAGCACCGGAGCCACAGCCGCCAGGCGCGGCGCGGTGAGCACCATGCGCAGGGGGGGGCTTGCCGCGGGGCGGCCGCGGGCCAGCCAGCGTCCGGCGGCGATCCCCAGGGCCGCCGACTTGCCCCGCCCCCGGTCGGCGGTAAGCACCAGGGGGCGTCCACTGCGCCCCCGGGAGAGGCGCTCCAGGGCCGCCACCGCCCGGCGCTGATCCGGCGTGAGACAGCCGTCCCGGTCGGGATGGGCAAGCTCCGGCGGGGTTTGGGGCAACGGCAGGGGGGCATCCGCAGGGGCCGGAACCAGCGCCGCCTCGAGGATGCGGGCCATGCGCCGGCCGAAGGGGGACTGCAGGCAGGCAGCGGGCAGGATCAGCAGCAGCACCCCGCCACCGCGCAGGGACCCGGCGGCGGCCCCGAGGGCATCGGGGGCAAGGCCGTCTGCGGCGTCGAACACCAGGGCCTCCAGGCTGCGCCCCAGCAGGGTGTCCGCCTGGGGCGGCGGGCATACGGACACGGGCAGGTCCAGGTCCGCGGGCGGGGCCATCCCCACCCAGGCGGCCTGCTGCGGATGCGCCAGCCGCTGGCACCAGGCCGCCGCCCGGGCCCGGGCCGCCTCCGCCGGGCCGTGCAGCCAGACCAGGCGGCGGTGCTCCGGATGCCCGGCGGGGAGGACGCGGATCTTTTCAGATGGCATGGGGCGGTTCCGATCCCGGGGTGCAGGTCAAGGGATATCCGGCGCGTCGGGCCGGTGCCATCGACCGCTTGTCGGAAATCCACGGATTCGCCGTCTCCGGGACAAAAAATGTGAACGGGTTATGGCTTCTGCACCGGGGGCGGCGTATAGTCGGTCCTGCAGGGGTCGCGGGTATCCCGCAGCCGGGGAGAAAAACCTCCGTGTGCGACCTGACATCCGGGCGCCTGCGCATAGTGTGTCTTTTTCATCGAGGTAATACGCAGTGCTGACCGGTACCGTGAAGTGGTTCAACGAAAGCAAGGGATTTGGGTTCATTACGCCGGATGATGGGGGCAAGGACGTATTCGTCCATTTCTCCGCCATCGACGGCGGCGGCTTCCGCACCCTGGCCGAGGGGCAGAAGGTGTCGTTCGACACCCAGAGCACCCCGAAGGGCATGGCGGCGGCCAACGTCAAGGCCATCTGACCCCGACCCCCGGGTCCGACCGAATTTGAGTGGAAGCAAACCCCGCCATCGGCGGGGTTTTCTTTTTCCAGACCCCACGCCTCAGGAGGCGGTGAGCAGCTTCTCGATCTCGGCGAAGCTCTGCACCGGGCCCTCGGCGGAGATCTCCACCCCCAACTGGCGCCCGATCTGGGTGAGGGAGAACAACCCGCGCAGGACCTCGTGCCGGTCCTCGTCGTGCTCCACCACCAGGGCATGCTGCCGCCGCGACGCCCGCAGGGTGGCCACCACATCCCCCACCCGGGCCACCACCACGTCGAAGTGATCCAGCACCGTGAGCTCGGCCCGGGGGGTCATGACATGCTGCACCTGAAGCTCCCCATGGGTGATGCGCTCGCCGGAGACCACCTGCACCGGCTTCTCCCCCAGGATATCCCGTGCCGTCACCACCCCCTGCACCCGGTCCTCCGGGGTGACGACGATGAGCAGGCGTACCCCGGCGTGGATCATCTTCTGCAGGGCGGTCTCCATGGGGATCCCGGGGGTAACGGTCATGGCCTCCACGCGGCGCAGGTCGGTCATGACGTCCGTGGCCGGGTCCTCCAGGGTCACCCTTAATGGCAGGCCCTGGCGGTAACGGTGGACGAGGACATCGTCGGAGACGGGATGGGACGGGATGGATTCATAGCGCGCGGTCATGGCAAGCCTCCTTCGCAACGATATACGGCCCGTGGGGCCACAGGTCTCCCCTCAGGCCCCGCGGCCCATGAGCCGCGCCAGGGCCGCGCCGGGATCCGGGGCCTTCACCAGGGCCTCCCCCACCAGGAAGGCGTGCACGCCGGCCCGGCGCATGCGCTGCACGTCCTGCGGGGTATGGATGCCGCTCTCGGTCACCAGGAGCCGGTCCGCAGGCACCCGGTCCACCAGGTCCAGCGTCGTCTCCAGGCGCGTCTCGAAGCTGCGCAGGTCCCGGTTATTGATGCCGATGAGTTCGGTATCCAGGGCCAGGGCCCGTTCCAGTTCGGCGGCGTCATGGGTCTCCACCAGGACATTCATGCCCAGTTCGTGGGCCAGCATGAGCAGGTCCTTCAGGTTCACGTCCCCCAGGGCGGAGACGATGAGCAGGATGCAGTCGGCCCCCATCACCCGGGCCTCGTAGACCTGGTAGGGGTCGATGATGAAGTCCTTGCGCAGCACCGGCAGGCCGCAGGCGGCGCGGGCGTCCTCCAGATGGGCCTCGTGCCCCTGGAAGAAGTCGTGATCGGTGAGCACCGACAGGCAGGTGGCCCCCGCCCCCTCGTAGGCGCGGGCGATGGCCGCCGGGTCGAAGTCCGGGCGCAGCACCCCCTTGCTGGGGCTGGCCTTCTTGATCTCGGCGATGACCGCCGCCCCGCCGCCATGGATGCGGTCCCGCAGGGCCTGAAGGAAGGGGCGCACCGCCGGGGCGGCGTCGACGAAACGGGTGAGCTCCTCCAGGGGGGTGCGGCGGCGGCGCTCGGCCACCTCCTCCCGCTTGCGGGCCAGGATCTTCTTGAGGATGTCGGGGGTGTCGGTCATGGCTGGGGGAAGTCCGGGTTGCAGGGTCGCCGGGGGATCACGACCTGAAGGTCTGGGAGAAGCGGGCCAGTTCATCCATCCGGGCGGCGGCGGTGCCGTCGTCGATCACCTGCGCCGCCCGGCGCACACCCGCCTCCA
Organism: Ectothiorhodospira mobilis; assembly: GCF_016584115.1. Classification (GTDB taxonomy): domain Bacteria; phylum Pseudomonadota; class Gammaproteobacteria; order Ectothiorhodospirales; family Ectothiorhodospiraceae; genus Ectothiorhodospira; species Ectothiorhodospira mobilis. Next base: position 80,325 of record NZ_NRSK01000010.1, on the reverse strand, counting down.
TGGAGTCGGCCAGCCCGGTGACGTGGATGGCGGCGCCGGCGTTGAGCAGGACGATGTCCCGCGCCGGCCCCGGCTGGCCCGCGAACACGCCCCGGATCAGGGCCAGGCTCTCGTCGGCGCTGTCCACCCGCACCGCGTCCAGGGGGGTGCGCGCCAGGCCGAAGTCCTCGGGGGCGATGATGCGGCTGCTCACCCGGCCGTCGCGCAGTTCCGCCACCCGCGTGGGGGCGCCGATGCTGATCTCGTCCAGGCCGTCCTCGGCATGGACCACCATCACGTGGCGGCTGCCCAGGCGTCCCAGCACCTGGGCCAGGGGTTCCAGCCAGTGGGTGCTGAAGACACCGAGGACCTGGTTGGGGGCCCCCGCCGGGTTGGTCAGCGGCCCCAGGACATTGAACAGGGTGCGCACGCCCATCTCCCGGCGGGGGCCGACGGCATACTTCATGGCGCCGTGGTGGTGCGGGGCAAACAGGAACCCCACCCCCACCCGGTCGATGCACCGGGCCACCGCCTCGGGATCCAGCTCCAGGTTCACCCCGGCACTCTCCAGCACATCGGCGCTGCCGGAACGGCTGGAGACGGAGCGGTTGCCGTGCTTGGCCACGCGCCCGCCGGCGGCGGCCACCACGAAGGCGGCGGCGGTGGAGATGTTGAAGGTGCCGGAGGCGTCCCCGCCGGTGCCGCAGGTGTCCACCAGGTGCTCGGGGGAGACCTCCACCTTCGTGGCCAGCTCGCGCATGACCGCGGCGGCGGCAGCCACCTCGTCCACCGTCTCCCCCTTCATGCGCAGGCCCACCAGGAAGGCCCCCATCTGCGCCGGGGTGGCCTCCCCGGTCATGATCTGGCGCATGACCTGGGTCATCTCCGGGCCGCTGAGGTCCCGGTGCTCGGTGACCGCGCGGAGGGCTTCCTGCATGTTCATGGGCGGGGCCGGCCTCTTTCGTGATCGTTTCCGGGATTGTCAGCGGCCCCGTGCGGGCGGTCAACCACCGCGGGGATGCGCAGGAAGTTCTGCAACAACTCGTGGCCCTGACGGGTGAGGATGGACTCGGGGTGGAACTGCACCCCCTCCACCGCCCATTCCCGGTGGCGCACCCCCATGATCTCGTCCAGTTCCCCCTCCGGGGTCTCGGTCCAGGCGGTCACCTCCAGGCAGTCCGGCAGGCTGGCCCGGTCGATCACCAGGGAGTGATAGCGGGTGGCCTCCAGGGGGTTCTCCAGGCCCCGGAAGACGCCGAGATCCCGGTGGTGCACCGGCGAGGTCTTGCCATGCATGATCTCCCGGGCGTGGACGATGCGCCCGCCGAAGACCTGGCCGATGCACTGGTGGCCCAGGCAGACCCCCAGCAGCGGCACGCGCCCGGCGAAGCGGCGGATTACCTCCATGGAGATGCCCGCCTGATCCGGGGTGCAGGGGCCGGGGGAGAGGACGATGCGCTCCGGCTGCAGGGCCTCCACGGCCTCCACGCTGAGGGCGTCGTTGCGATGCACCTCCACCTCCGCACCCAGTTCCCCCAGGTACTGCACCAGGTTGTAGGTAAAGGAGTCATAATTATCGATCATCAACAGCATGGGCGCGGCATCCTCGGCCGGTCGGCGGCGACTGGGCAATGCAGGGCATCACCGGATTCATACCACAGGGGCGGGGGACGGGTCATGCCCGGCATCTCCCCGGTGCCCTGCGGTTACCTTACCATGGATACACGGCCCTTCCGGGCCGATGCCGGAGAGGCTCTGATGAAGATCTTCAACTGCGGTGCCTGCGGGCAGCTGATCTACTTTGCAAACACCGCCTGCACCCGCTGCGGCCATACCCTGGGCTTTTTGCCGGATACCACCGAACTCGTGGCCCTGGAACCCGCGGGGGGGGACCTCTGGCACCCGGTGGGGGCCCCGCAGCGGGGCTACCGCATGTGCACCCACTACTGGCGGGAGGGGGTGTGCAACTGGATGATCCCCGCGGAGGAGGCCACGGAGGTCTTCTGCACCGCCTGCCGCCTCAACGAGGTCATCCCCGACCTGGGGGTGGAGGGCAATAGGGCCCGCTGGGGCCGGCTGGAGGCGGAGAAGCGGCGGCTGGTGTACAGCCTGCTGCGCCTGGGGCTGCCGGTGATCCCCCGGGCGCGGGATGCGGCGGGCCTGGGCTTCGCCTTCCTGGCCGACCCCGAACCCTGTTTCTCCGAGGCGGACCGGGTCATGACCGGCCACAACGCCGGTCTCATCACCCTCAACATCGCCGAGGCGGATCCGGCCCAGCGGGAGCGGCTGCGCCAGCAGATGGCGGAACCCTACCGCACCCTCCTCGGGCATTTCCGCCACGAGTCCGGACACCACTACTGGGAGCGTCTGGTGCGGGACACCCCCTGGCTCGGCCCCTTCCGGGAATCCTTCGGCGATGAGACCCGGGACTACCACCAGGCCCTGCAACAGCACTACGCTGCGGGGCCGCCCCCGGACTGGCGGGAGCGGTTCGTCAGCGCCTATGCCAGCAGCCATCCCTGGGAGGACTGGGCGGAGACCTGGGCCCATTACCTGCACATCGTGGACACCCTGGAGACGGCCCATCAGTGGGGCCTGCAGGTCCAGCTGGCGCGCGGGGCCGGGCCGGTGCTGCAGGCGGCCCCGGACTTCGATCCCTATGCCCAGGAGGATTTCGATGCCCTGATCCGCCACTGGCTGCCCCTGAGCTACGCCCTCAACACCCTCAACGAGAGCATGGGCCATGCCCCGGCCTATCCCTTCGTGCTGCCCCGGCCGGCCCTGGAGAAGCTGGCCCTGGTGAACCGCATCATCCATGCGCGGCCCCCGTCCCCGCCGGCCCCGGGTTGAAGGAGCGGGGCTTCAGGCACATTCATCCCCCTCCCCCGCGCGGGACGGGCGCTCCAGCAGCACCACCGAGGCCGCTGGCAGATGCACGCCGGCGGCACCGGTGCGGATCCCGGGGGTGGAACACAGCAGGGGCCGGCCCGTCTCCTGCGGGGACAGGGGCAGATCCGCGGCCACCGGCCCCAGGTTGCAGGCCACGGTGACGGCCCCCCGGGTCATGACCCAGGTGCGGGCCGCGGTGTCGAAGCGCACCCGCACCCGCTCCAGGCGGTCATCCGTCAGATCCGGCAGGCGGCGGCGCAGGGCGATCAGGTCCCGGTGCCAGGCCAGCAGCCCGGCATGGGGCGGGCGCTCCGGCTCGTTCCAGTCCAGCACACAGCGCCGGAAGGTGTCCGGATCCTGGGGATCGGGGATACGCGCCGCATCCCAGCCAAAGGCGGCGAACTCCCGCCGGCGCCCCTCCCCCACGGCCCGGGCCAGCGCCGGGTCCTGGTGGTCGGTAAAGTAGATGAACGGGGTGCGGGCCCCCCATTCCTCCCCCTGGAACAGCAGGGGCACGAAGGGGGCGGTGAGCACCAGCGCCGCCCCCACCCGCAGCAGTCCCTCGCTCAGCAGGTGGGTGCTGCGCTCCCCTTCGGCCCGGTTGCCCACCTGGTCGTGGTTCTGCAGGCAGGCGACGAAGGTCCGGCCCGCAAGCCCGGCGGCGGAGCGGCCATGGTCACGGCGCCGGTAGTGGCTGTACTGGCCCTCCAGGCAGAACCCGGCGGTGAAGACCCGCGCCAGCGCCTCCATGTTGCCGTAATCGGCGTAGTACCCCTGGCGCTCGCCGGTGAGCAGGGCGTGGAGGGCGTGATGGAAGTCCTCGTTCCACTGGGCGTCCAGCCCCAGCCCCCCCAGCTCCGGTGGTCGCACGATGCGCGGGTCGTTCAGGTCGCTCTCGGCGATGAGTACCAGGGGGCGCCCCAGGCGGGCCTCCAGATGACGGGTCTGCCGGGACAGGGCCTCCAGCAGGTGCACGGCGGAGCGGTCCATGAGGGCGTGCACCGCGTCCAGACGCAGGCCGTCGAAGTGGTAGTCCTGCAGCCACATGCGGGCGTTGTCCAGGAAGAAGCGCCGCACCCCGGGGCTGTCGGGGCCGTCCAGGTTGACCGCATCCCCCCAGGGGGTGCGGTAGGCATCGGTGAAATAGGGACCGAAACGGGCCAGATGGTTGCCGTCGGGGCCCAGGTGGTTGTAGACCACGTCCAGCAGGACCGCCAGCCCGCGGCGGTGACAGGCGTCCACCAGGCGCTTGAGGCCATCGGGCCCGCCGTAGGGGGCGTGGGGGGCGAACAGGGCGACGCCGTCGTAGCCCCAGCCCCGTGTCCCCGGGAAGGCCGCCACGGGCATGAGTTCCACATGGGTGATGCCCAGGTCCCGCAGGTGATCCAGCCGGCCGATGGCGGCATCGAAGGTACCCTCCGGGGTGAAGGTGCCCACGTGGATCTCCTGGATCACCGCCGCGGCCAGGGGCGGGGCGCGCCAGCCCGCGTCGCTCCAGGGGAAGCGGCCGTGATCCACCACCCGGGACGGGCCGTGCACGCCGCGGGGTTGCCAGGGGGAACGGGGGTCCGGGAAGGGGCCCTCCCCGTCCACCCACAGGGCGTAGTCGGCCCCGTGCACCAGCTCCGGGGCCTGCACCCGCCATGTACCGTCCCCGTCCCGGATCATGGGCCGCCATCCGGCGGCGGTCTCCAGGCTCATGCGGCCGGCCCGGGGGGCCCAGACGCGCAGCTGCGTCATGACGGCCTCTCCCGACGCGCCAGGAGGGCCACGGGGAACCGGGCCAGGAGGGCGGCCACGTCGTGCCTGCCCCCTTCCAGCACCTCACCGGTGAGGGGGTTGTCCCAGCGCCCCGGGGGCAGGTTGAGCACGGTGTCCCGCCATTGTCCCCCCAGGCCCAGCACCAGGCGGGGCACCAGCACCAGCACCTCCCCGCCCCGCAGATAGGCCAGGGCATGGCCTGCGCACCGGCCCCGGACGCGGCAGGGCCGATGGGCCGCCTCCGGGGCGAAGGCCCGGGGACGGGCATGGCGCAGGGCCAGGGTGCGGCGGATGAGCCAGAGCTTGGCCAGTCCCGGCTGGCCATGGGCCAGCACGGCCTCCGGGGACGGATCCCCGTCCAGCACGGCCATGAGGCGGCGGCGCAGATCCCAGTCCACGGGCCGGCGGTTGTCCGGGTCCACCAGGCTCAGGTCGAACAGGTCCGTGCCCTGATAGAGATCGGGGATACCGGGGGCGGTGAGCTTGATCAGGGTCTGGGCCAGGCCGTTGACGCGGCCCGGGGTGCGCAGGGGGGCGACGAAGGCCTCCAGGCTCCGGCAAAAATCCGCGTCTTCCAGGGTGGCGGTCACGAACGCCTGCACGGCCGCCTCATAGGCCTCATCGGGCCGGATCCAGCAGGTATGCACCCCGGCCTCGCGTACCGCCTTTTCCATATAGCTCCGCAGCCGCGGCCCGAGGTCGGCGGGATCCGCATCGGGATCGGGCCAGACCCCCACCAGGGTCTGATAATAGAGGTACTCGGTGGGGGCGTCGGGCCACGCCCCCTGACGGTGGCGGGCGTTGCCTTCCATGAACCCCGCCACGGCCTCCCCCCAGGCCCCGGGGATCTCCGAGAGCAGTACCAGCCGGGCGCGCACGTCCTCACTGCGCTTGGTGTCATGGGTGGAGGTGGCCAGCAGGGTGCGGGGATGGCGTTGCCGCATCGCCTCACAGGCGGCATGGAAGTCCTGCGGGTCCGTGCCAAAGGCCCCCGGATCACCGCCCACCTCGTTCAGGGCCACGAGGCGGTGGAAGCGGTAGAAGGCGGTGTCCTCCACCCCCTTGGCCATGGCCGGGCCGGTGAGCTGCTGGAAGCGCAGGGTCAGTTCCGTCTCCAGGTCTCCCGTAAGGCGCCGGGTGAGCAGGGCCTGGAAGAAGTCCAGCAGTTCCGCATCCAGGTCCGGGCAGCGCTGGCGCACCGTGTCCAGCGCCGTGGCGATCACGCGGATATCGCTCGGGGCCACGGGGGCAGACGGCGTCACGTAGGTGCGATAGACCGGGAAGGCACAGGCGGTCTCCAGCAGTACCCGGCGCAGCTGGTGGCGGGTGTAGTCCCGGTGGCGGCGGTGGCGCTCGCAGACCCGCACGAACAGGGCGCTCAGGCGCCCCAGTTCGCTGGCCAGGCGCTCCTCCAGCACCTGGCGCCGGCCGGCCTCGGCGCAGGCGGGCCAGTCCTCCGGTTCACCACGGATGCGCCCCCAGAGGGCGGTCAAGGGTCCCTCCCCCGCCGGGTCCACGAACAGCCCCTGCACCCGGTTGAGGAAGTCGTAGCCGGTGGTGCCGTCCACGGGCCAGTCCCGGGGCAGGGCCTCCCCCGGCATGAGGATCTTCTCCACCACACGCCAGGTCCCGGGGCAGGCCCGGGACAGGCGGCGAAGGTACTGGGCCGGGTCCCGCAGCCCGTCCGGATGGTCGATGCGCAGTCCCTGCACGCAGCCTTCCCGGCACCAGCGGATGGGCAGTGCATGGGTGGCCAGGAAGACGGCCTCGTCCTCCACCCGCAGGCCGGCCAGGTCCTGGATATCGAAGAAGCGCCGGTAGCCCAGGTCCCGGTCGGCGGTGCGCCACCAGGCCAGGCGATAGTTCTGCTGTTCCAGGAGGGCGTCCAGGGCATCCGGGTCCCGGTTCAGCGCCGCCACCCGGGCCTGCAGGGCGGCCTCCACGGCCGGGACCTCCCGGCAGAGGCGGGCCAGCAGGTCCCGGATCACGTCCTTGTCCCGGTGGCGGCGCTCCCGCAGCGCCCCCAGGGTCACCCGCGGCCGCGGCAGGCGGCGGCAGGCCTCCGCCAGGAAGTCCAGCAGGGGGTGATCGCAGGCCCCATGCTCCGGGTCCAGCAGGTCCGCAAGCGAAGAGGGGTCCAGGGGGAAGGTCTCGTCGCGGCAGTGCAGGGTGAAGCGCCCCGCCTCCAGGCGCAGGCGCAGCGCCCCACCCTCCAGCACGCGTCCGTAGTGGTCCTCCAGCACCGGCAGCAGGACCTTGTTGGGCCAGCGCTCCTCGCAGGCCTCCCAGTCCACGTCGAAATACGGGGCGTAGCGGCTGGAGGGGCCGTTCTCCAGCACGTCCCACCACCAGGGGTTGCGCTCCCCGGCCACGGCCATGTGGTTGGGCACCAGATCCAGCACCTGGCCCATGCCCGCCGCCTCCAGGGCGCGGCAGAGGCGCTGACGGGCTGCCTCGCCCCCCAGTTCGGCGTTGACCCGGGAGGGGTCCACCACGTCGTAACCGTGGGTGCTGCCGGGCATGGCCTGCAGGCAGGGGGAGAGGTAGACGTGGCTCACCCCCAGGGCCGCCAGGTAGGGCACCTGGGCGGCGGCATCGTCCAGGGTGAACCCCGCGTGGAGCTGCAGGCGGCAGGTGGCGACCAGGGGCGGTGGGCGGGGCGTGGCCATGGGGGGGACACCGTGCAGGGCTTTGTTCTCAATATAGCCGCAAGGCCTGGGATATGATGCCGCCCACACCCCCGGTCCGCCAGCGGGGATCTAGAATCAGGGAGACACCGCCCCAGCAGGACACCGCCATGGCCCCTCCGGATATGCCCGCCGAGTTCGCTGTCAGGGACTGCGCCCTCATCGCCCTCTCCACCGGACGCCGGGCCTACGGCCTGCGGGAGCTGCGGGAGCAGTTGCAGGAGGTGGAGGTGAACAGCATCTATCACCACTTCTGGGGCGGGCTGATCCAGGCCCGCTTCGAGGAGCGGGAATTCAACAACGACTTCGCCGCCTGGGTGCGCCACACCCTGCACGACGCCCCCCTGGCGGAACGCCTGGCGGTGCTGGATCCCACGGATTTCCCGGATCTGGAGGAGTTGCGCATGGAGCTCCTGGACCTGATGGATCAGCGCCTGGACGAGAGCGAGGCCCTGCACTGGATGCGGGCGGACCGTCCCTTCGAGTTCATCCGCTCCCAGATCGTCACCTTCGACACCCGCCACCGCATCACCTCCCCCCAGGCCCTGGCGGTGCTCATGCCGCACCTGTCCACGGGCAGTATCTTCTATCACTTCATCGACGCCCGCCGCCGCGCCCCGGGCCAGGTGGACGACTTCCGCGCCTGGCTGGAGCCCTTCGGGGAGGAGGCGGCCGGGATGCGCCAGGCCCTGGCGGAGGTGGAGCCCTATTTCGCCTCCCTGGGTGAGATCCGCCAGCGTCTGGCGGAGGCGGCACGTCAGGCCCTGGGGGGGACCGCGGCATGAGCGAACTGCTGACGGCCTATGCCCGGGTGGCCGGCGAGGATGTCATCGATCATCTGGTGCAGCTGGCGGCCCACTACCGGGATCTGAAGGTGGTGCATGTCAACTCCACGCGGGTGGGCGGTGGGGTGGCGGAGATCCTGAACAAGCTGGTGCCCCTGTCCCGGGAGCTGGGTCTGGATGTGGACTGGCTGGTGATCCAGGGGGATCCGGCCTTTTACCAGTGCACCAAGGGCATCCACAACGCCCTGCAGGGCAATGCGGTGAACCTGACCCCGCGTCAGGTGGAGGCCTTCGAGGAGACGGCCGCGCGCAATGCCGAGAGCCTGCGGCCGCAGCTGGAGGCGGCGGATCTGGTGTTCATCCACGACCCCCAGCCGGCGGCCCTGCTGGCCCAATGCCCCGGGCGCCGGGGCCGCTGGGTGTGGCGCTGCCACGTGGATGCCAGCCGCCCCTACCGGCCGGTGTGGCGCTTCCTGCGGCGGTATGTGGCGGGGTATGACGCCAGCGTCTTCTCCCTGGCGGCCTTCGCCCAGGCCCTGCCCCACCCGGAGTATCTCATCCCGCCCTCCATCGACCCCCTGAGCGACAAGAACGTGGATCTGGAAACGGATGAGATCGCTGCCGTGCACCGGCAGTTTGATCTGGATCCGGAGCGTCCCCTGGTGACCCAGGTCTCCCGCTTCGACCGCTTCAAGGATCCGGTGGGGGTGATCCAGGCCTACCGCCTGGCCAAGGGGTTCGTGCCCGGGCTGCAGCTGGTGCTGGCGGGGGGAAGCGCGGAGGATGATCCCGAGGGGGAGGTCATACTGGCGGAGACCCGCACAGCGGCGGGGGAGGATCCGGATGTGCACATCCTGGCCCTGCCCCCGGACGCCCACCGCACCATCAATGCGTTGCAGCGGGCCTCGGATCTGGTGATGCAGAAGTCCCTGCGGGAGGGGTTCGGGCTCACGGTGACGGAGGCCCTGTGGAAGGGGCGGCCGGTGATCGGTGGGGATACCGGCGGCATCCGCCTGCAGGTGGTGGATCACCATACGGGGTTTCTGGTGAGCACGCCGGAGGGGGCGGCCCTGCGTATGCGTTATCTGCTGAACAACCCGCCCCTGCGGGCGGCCATGGGGGAGAAGGGGCGGTCGTTCGTACGGGACAATTTCCTGCTGACGCGGCAGTTGCGGGAGTATCTGACCCTGGGGCTGGGTCTGCTGCGGGGTCAGGGGGACCGCATCGATCTGGAGGGATGAGGGTTGGCTTGACGATCGCATCCCTGCGATCGACACCCGCCTCCGGGGGACCGGGCCGGGGGACGCTTTGCAGAGATTTTGAGGACGCCTTAGGGGTTACCCCCGGTCGCGGCCGGCCACTTCCAGTCCCGCCTCGGCCATGGCCACGGCGCGGAAGATGGCCCGCCCCTTGTTCATGGTCTCGGCCCATTCGCTTGCCGGCACCGAGTCGTGGACGATGCCGGCGCCGGCCTGGATGTGCAGGGTGCGGTCCTTGATGACGGCGGTGCGGATGGCGATGGCGGTGTCCATGTTGCCCTGCCAGGACCAGTAGCCCACGGCCCCGGAGTAGATGCCCCGCTTCACCGGCTCCAGTTCGTCGATGATCTCCATGGCCCGGATCTTGGGGGCGCCGCTGACGGTGCCGGCGGGAAAGGTGGCGCGCAGCACGTCCATGGCCCCCAGGCCCGGGCGCAGTTCCCCGATGACGTTGGAGACGATGTGCATGACGTGGGAGTAGCGCTCCACCACCATGCGGTCGGTGAGGCGCACGCTACCGATGCGCGAGACCCGGCCGGCGTCGTTGCGCCCCAGGTCGATGAGCATGAGGTGCTCGGCGAGTTCCTTGGGGTCGGCCAGCAGTTCCCGCTCCAGGGCCCGGTCGGCGGCCTCGTCCCCGCCCCGGGGCCGGGTGCCGGCGATGGGGCGCACGGTGACGATGTCGTCCTCCAGGCGCACCAGGATCTCCGGCGAGGACCCCACCACGTGGTGGTCCCCCAGGTCCAGGTAGAACATATAGGGGGAGGGGTTGAGGCTGCGCAGGGCGCGGTAGAGGTCCAGGGGACGGGCGTGGTAGGGGATGGACAGGCGCTGGGAGAGCACCACCTGCATCACGTCGCCGTCGAGGATGTAGCGCTTGCAGCGCTCCACCGCCGATTGGAAGCCCGCCTCGGTGAACCCGGAGACGAAGTCGGTCTCGTCCACCCGGCGGCTGGTGGCCTCGGCGGTGGGGAGCTCGGTGGGGCGGCGCAGGCCCGCCTCCAGTTCATCCAGACGTGCCTGGGCCCGCTCGTAGCCGTCGGGCGCGGCGTGCACCACCAGGTAGAGCCGACCGGCCAGGTTGTCATAGGCCACCATCTCGTCGGAGACCATGAGCAGGATGTCGGGCACACCCAGGGGATCGGGCTTGTCGCCGTCCGCCAGGCGCGGCTCGATGTAGCGGATGGTGTCGTAACCAAAATAACCCACCAGGCCGCCGCTGAAGCGGGGCAGGTGGGGCAGGTCGGGGACACGGAAGCGGGCGCGGAAAGCCTCCAGCCATTCCAGGGGGTCCTCCACCCGGACCCGTTCCACCTCCCGGCCGTCCTCCTCGAGACACACCTGGTGGCCATGCACCCGCACCACCTGCCGGGCCGGCAGGCCGATGAAGGAGTAGCGTCCCCACTTCTCCCCCCCCTGCACCGATTCCAGCAGGTAGGAATAGGGCCTGCCGGCCAGCTTCATGTAGACGCTCAGGGGGGTGTCCAGGTCGGCCAGGATCTCCCGCACCACGGGGATGCGGTTGTAGCCCTGGGCGACCAGGTGTTGGAAGGTCTCTGGGGTCATGGGCGCTGTGTCACGGGCGATGGCTCAGGGGGCCGGTGGGGCGAGCAGCTCCGGCAGTTGGGTGAGGCGGTCAATGACCGCGTCGGGCCGCTGCTCGCGGATGTCGATGCCGTGGTTGTAGCCGTAGCTGACGCAGACGATGCCAAACCCCGCGGCCCGGGCCGCCTCCACGTCGCTGCGGGAGTCCCCCACCATGAGGGCATCGCCGGGGTCCACGTCGAACTGCCGCGCGGCGAACAGGAGGGGGGCGGGATCGGGCTTCTTCTGGGGCAGGGTATCACCGGCCACCACCACTTCAAAGTAGCCGTCCAGCCCCATGGCGCGCAGCAGCGGGGCGGTGAAGCGGGCGGGCTTGTTGGTGACGCAGCCCAGGGAGAACCGGCCCCGCAGGGCCTCCAGCCCCTCCAGCACCCCGGGATAGACCCGGCTCTGGACGGCGTGGCGGTCGCGATAACATGCGAGGAAACGGGCCAGACCCCGCTCCCGCAGTTCCGGCTCCACCTTCCCCTCCATGTCGCCGGCCAGGGCCCGTTCCACCAGGCGTTCCACGCCGTTGCCCACCCAGAGGCGGACCTTGTCCTCGCCGCAGGGGGGCCTCCCCAGGGCCTGGAGCATGTCGTCGACGCAGTGGGTCAGGTCGGGCACGCTGTCCACCAGGGTGCCGTCCAGGTCCATGAGGAGCATCTTGGGGGGATGGGGCAGGGTCATGGGTCTTGTTCGGTGGTGCCGCAGGGCACGGGGATGAACGGCCCGCCCGGGGCGGATGCACCCCGGGAACGGGCCGGTGGGCGTGGGCCTCAGGCCCCCCGGGCCAGGGCCTCGCGCATGGCCCGGAGGACGCTGTCGTAGCGGTTGGGGTCTTCGTCCCGTCCGGCGCCGAAGATGGCGGAACCGGCCACGAAGGTGTCGGCACCGGCGGCCTTGATCTCGGCGATGTTATCCACCTTCACGCCGCCGTCGATCTCCAGGCGGATGTCCAGTCCGGAGGCGTCGATGCGCCGGCGGGCCTCCCGCAGCTTGTCCAGGGTGGCGGGGATGAAGCTCTGGCCGCCGAAGCCCGGGTTCACCGACATGAGCAGGATCATGTCCACCTTGTCCATGACGTAGTCCAGGTAGGACAGGGGCGTGGCCGGATTGAATACCAGGCCGGACTTGCAGCCCTCGGAGCGGATGAGCTGCAGGGTGCGGTCGATATGGTCGGAGGCCTCGGGGTGGAAGGTGATGTAGTCGGCACCGGCCTTGGCAAAATCGGGGATGATGCGGTCCACGGGCTTGACCATCAGGTGCACGTCGATGGGGGCGGTGACCCCGTGCTTGCGCAGGGCCTCGCATACCAGGGGGCCGATGGTCAGGTTGGGGACGTAGTGGTTGTCCATGACATCGAAGTGGACGATGTCGGCGCCGGCGGCCAGTACCTGGGTGACCTCCTCCCCCAGGCGGGCGAAGTCGGCGGAGAGGATGGACGGTGCGATCAGGTCGGCTTTTGCCATGGGTCAGGCCTCTTATCATGGACATACCCCGGGGCGCCGCTGCACGGTGCCGGGCCCCGGGCAGGATCCAGGGGACCCGAACCCGTCCGCGCAGGCGGTGCCCGGGTGGGGATGCCGGGGTTTCGGGAGTGTGATTCCTTAGGTGGTGCGGGCAATGTAACCCATGCCGGCGGGAATTTTAACCCGGGACCGGGTCAAGCCTCCCGCCGGGCCAGGGCCACGGTGTAGTCCCGCCCCTGCTTCACCTTGTCGTAGTTGCCGAAGACCTCCTTGAAGGCCCGCTCGATGAAGCGCCGCAGTCCGGTGATGGTGACCACGTAGATGCGTCCGCCGGGGTGCAGGCGGTCCAGGGCGTCGTAGAGATAGAGGTAGAGCATCTCCTTGCCCACCTTGGCGGGGAGGTTGGAGGTGATGAGGTGGAAACGCCGTTCCCCGGCGTGGGAGAAGCCGTTGCTCAAAAAGCAGTCCACATTGTCGATGCCGTTGATGCGGGCATTGCGGGCGGCGTAGTCCACGGCGACGAAGTCCTTGTCCACCAGGCAGGTGCGCCCCTCGGGGGCCAGGCGGGCCAGGGTCAGGCCGATGGGGCCGTAGCCGCAGCCCAGGTCGAAGCAATCGTCCTCGGGGTTCACCTGCACATGGTCCAGGAGCAGACGGGTGCCGGCATCGATCCCCCGGGGGGAGAACAGGCCCCAGGTGGTGTGGAAGGTCAGGGGTTGATCCCGCAGCCGGTCTTCGAAGACGAGGTCCTCGCGCAGGCTGCGGATGTAGGCGTCGCGGTCCAAGGTCGTGGTTCCGTTGTGCTGGATATGGGCCTCACCCGGCCGGGTCGGGCTTTTTCGGGCGCTGCCAGTCCTCCCGGGTGTGCTGTTCCGCCCGGGTGAGGGTGAGGCGGCCGTCGGGGGCATCGCGGTGGATGACGGAACCGGCGCCGATGGTGGCTTCCTCCCCCACGGTCACCGGCGCCACCAGGGCGGAATTGGAGCCGATGAAGGCCCCGTCCCCGATCACCGTGAGGTGCTTTGCGGCGCCGTCGTAGTTGCAGGTGATGGTGCCGGCGCCGATGTTGACGCCGCGCCCCACGCGGGCGTCCCCCACATAGCTCAGGTGGTTGATCTTGGAGCCCTCCCCCACCCGGCTCTTCTTCACCTCGACGAAGTTGCCCACGTGTACCCCGGCGGCCAGATCGGCCCCGGGGCGCAGGCGGGCGAAGGGGCCGATGCAGGCCCCCGGGCCGACGCGGGCCCCTTCCAGATGGCTGTGGGCCTGGATGACGGCATCGGCCTCCAGGTGGCAGTCCCGCAGGCAGCAGTGGGGCCCCACCCGGACCCCCTCCTCTAGGGTCACCTCCCCCTCCAGCACCACGTTCACGTCCAGGACCACGTCCCGCCCCGCCTGCACGCGGCCGCGGATGTCCAGCCGCGCCGGGTCCATCACCGTCACCCCGGCCCGCATCAGTTGCTCCGCCAGGCGCCGCTGGTGCACGCGCTCCAGGCGCGCCAGCTGCACCCGGTCGTTCACCCCCATGAACTGCTCCGGGTCGTCGGCCACCACGGCGGTGACCGCGGCACCGTCGGCCACCGCCAGGGCGAGGCAGTCGGTGAGGTAGTACTCCCCCTGGGCGTTGTCCCGGTCCACCCGCTGCAGCCAGGCGGCCAGAGATTCCCCCCGGGCGGCCAGAAAGCCGGTATTGACCTCGTCGATGGCCCGCTGCGCCGCGGTGGCATCCTTCTGTTCGACGATGCCCACGGGCCGGCCCGCATCGTCCCGCAGGATGCGGCCGTAGCCGGATGGATCCGAAAGGCGCATGGACTGCACCGCCAGGTTGTGGCCGTCCAGGGCCGTCAGCAGGGCCCGCAGGGAGTCGGCACCCACCAGGGGGACATCGCCGTAGAGCACCAGGATACGCTCCGTGCCTTGCGCCGCCGGCAGGGCCCGGGCCACGGCGTGGCCGGTGCCCAGTTGCTCCCCCTGCTCCACCCAGGTGACCGGGGCATCCGCCAGGGCGGCCCGCACCGCCTCGCCACCGTGGCCGTGCACCACGACGATGCGCGCCGGCTCCAGGGCGCGGGCGGTGTCGATGACATGGGCCAGCAGGGGGCGCCCCCCCAGGGGGTGCAGCACCTTGGGCTGGCGGGAGCGCATGCGCGTACCCTGGCCGGCGGCGAGGATGATGACGGTGGTGTCGGGGTTCACCTGGTGGTCCTGCATCGGCTGTATGAGCTGCACGGGTTGCATGGATGGGTTCGTCCGGGAAGCGCCTGGCTCCCGGCCCAACGCGAAAAGGGCCCGGATGCCATGCAGCCGGGCCCTGTCCGTCCTGTACGCTGCCCCGGGGGCGGCGGACTCACTGCTGGCTGGAGGAGCGGCGCAGCTTCTGGATCATGCGCAACCGCGCCGCGGCCTCGGCCAGCTCGGACTGGGCCCGGGCATAGTCGAAGTCCGCCCGCTGGTTGGCCAGGGCGTCCTCGGCACGGCGCTTGGCCTCCAGGGCCTCGGCCTCGTCCAGGTCCTTGGCGCGGATGGCCGTGTCCGCCAGCACCGTCACCACATGCGGCTGCACCTCCAGCACCCCGCCGGAGATGTAGATGTTCTGCTCCTCGCCGGAGTCGGAGATCCGGATGCGGACCTCCCCCGGCTTGAGCAGGGACACGTACTGGGAGTGGCGGGGCAGGATGCCCACCTCGCCGTGTTCCGCAGGTGCCACCAGCATGTGTGCCGTGCCGGAGAAGATGGACTCCTCCGCACTCACGATATCGACGTGGAACGTCATGGACATGCGTGCCCCCGGTTACTTGTTGAGCTTTTCGGCCTTCTCGACGGCTTCCTCGATGGTACCCACCATGTAGAAGGCCTGCTCGGGGAGGTGATCGTACTCACCGTTGACGATCCCCTGGAAGCCCCGGATGGTGTCCTTCAGGGACACGTACTTGCCGGGGGCACCGGTGAACACCTCGGCCACGAAGAAGGGCTGGGACAGGTAGCGCTGGATCTTGCGCGCCCGGGAGACCACCAGCTTGTCCTCTTCGGAGAGCTCGTCCATGCCGAGGATGGCGATGATGTCCTTGAGCTCCTTGTAGCGCTGCAGGGTGTTCTGCACGGCGCGGGCGGTGTCGTAGTGCTCCTGGCCGATGACCAGGGGGTCCAGCTGACGGCTGGTGGAATCCAGGGGATCCACCGCCGGGTAGATGCCCAGCTCGGCGATCTGGCGGGACAGCACCACGGTGGCGTCCAGGTGGGCGAAGGTGGTGGCCGGGGACGGGTCGGTGAGGTCGTCCGCAGGCACGTACACCGCCTGGATGGAGGTGATGGAACCCTTCTTGGTGGAGGTGATGCGTTCCTGCAGGACGCCCATCTCCTCGGCCAGGGTCGGCTGGTAGCCCACGGCGGAGGGCATGCGGCCCAGCAGCGCGGACACCTCGGTGCCGGCCAGGGTGTAGCGGTAGATGTTGTCGATGAACATCAGCACGTCCCGGCCCTCATCGCGGAAGTATTCCGCCATAGTCAGGCCGGTGAGGGCCACGCGCAGACGGTTGCCCGGCGGCTCGTTCATCTGGCCGTAGACCAGGGCCACCTTGTCCAGCACGTTGGAGTCCTTCATCTCGTGGTAGAAGTCGTTGCCCTCACGGGTACGCTCCCCCACACCGGCGAACACGGAGTAGCCGGAGTGCTCGATGGCGATGTTACGGATGAGCTCCATCATGTTCACGGTCTTGCCCACACCGGCGCCACCGAACAGGCCCACCTTGCCGCCCTTGGCGAAGGGGCAGAGCAGGTCGATGACCTTGATGCCCGTCTCCAGCAGTTCGGTGGAACCCGCCTGCTCCTCGTAGCTCGGCGGCTCACGGTGGATGGACCAGGTCTCCCCGGCCTGCACGTCACCGGCGTTGTCCACCGGCTTGCCGAGGACGTCCATGATGCGCCCCAGGGTGGCCTTGCCCACCGGCACGGAGATGGGCTTGCCGGTGTTGGACACCTGGATGCCGCGGCGCAGGCCGTCGGAGGAACCCATGGCGATGGTACGCACGACGCCGTCCCCCAGCTGCTGCTGGACCTCCAGGGTGAGGCCGACCTCGTCCACCATGAGGGCATCGTAGACCTTGGGCACGGCATCACGGGGGAACTCGACGTCCACCACCGCGCCGATAATTTCAACGATGTTTCCAGCACTCATGTTGATAATCCTCTAGTCTCGAAATCTTGAACCGGGCCGGCCTCAGACCGCCGCGGCGCCGCTGACGATCTCGGAGATCTCCTGGGTGATCGCGGCCTGGCGCGCCTTGTTGTACACGAGCTGCAGTTCGTCGATGAGGTTGCCCGCATTGTCGGAGGCGGACTTCATGGCCACCATCCGGGCGGCCATCTCGCAGGCCACGTTCTCGACGACGGCCTGATAGACCACCGACTCGATGTAGCGGGTCAGCAGCGTGTCCAGCACGGGCGCCGTGTCCGGCTCATAGATGTAGTCCCAGTGATGCTCCAGCGAGGGTTCCTCGGAGGGCTCCACGGGCAGCAGCTTGGTGACCCGGGGGCGCTGGGTCATGGTGTTGACGAACTCGTTCTCCACCAGGATCAGCCGGTCGATATGGCCTTCGTCGTAGGCGCTGAGCATGGCCTTGATGGGACCGATGAGATCGCTCAGGCGCGGCTTGTCCCCCAGGTTGTCCACATTGGCCACCACGTTCCCGCCCATGCGGCGGAAGAACTGCCGGGCCTTGCTGCCCACGAGGCACAAATCGATCTCCGCGCCCTGCGCCTGCCATTCCTTCATGGTCTGCACGGTCTTCTTGAAGAGGTTGACGTTCAACCCCCCGCACAGGCCGCGGTCGGTGGAGATGACGATGATCCCCACCCGATGCGCCTCCCGCTCGATCAGGTAGGGATGACGGTACTCGGCGTTGGCCATCGCCACGTGCCCGATCACCTGCCGGATCTTCTCGGCATAGGGGCGGGTCTCCAGCATGCGGTCCTGCGCCTTGCGCATCTTGCTGGCGGCCACCATCTCCATGGCCTTGGTGATCTTCTGAGTATTCTTGATACTCTTGATCTGGCCGCGGATCTCTTTTGCGCCTGCCATAACTCAGCCCCCGATTACCAGCTGTGGTTTGCCTTGAAGTCGTCCAGGGCGGCCTTCATGCCGGACTTGATGTCGTCCCCGTAATTGCCGGTTTCGTTGATCTTGTCCAGCAGTTCCCGCTGGCTGGAGCGCAGGTAGTCGTGCAGGGCGGTCTCGAAGTCCACCACCTTCTTCACCTCGACGTCGTCCAGGTAGCCCTCCTCGGCGGCGAAGAGGGAGAAGGCCATCTCGCCGATGGACAGCGGGGCGTACTGCTTCTGCTTCATGAGCTCCATGACGCGCTGCCCACGCTCCAGCTGCCGGCGGGTGGCCTCGTCCAGATCGGAGGCGAACTGGGAGAAGGCGGCCAGTTCCCGGTACTGGGCCAGGGCCAGGCGCACGCCGCCCCCCAGCTTCTTGATGATCTTGGTCTGGGCCGACCCCCCCACGCGGGACACCGACAGACCGGCATTGATGGCCGGACGGATGCCCGAGTTGAACAGGTCGGTCTCCAGGAAGATCTGCCCGTCGGTGATGGAGATCACGTTGGTGGGCACGAAGGCGGACACGTCACCGGCCTGGGTCTCGATGATGGGCAGGGCCGTCAGGGACCCGGTCTGGCCCTTCACCTTGCCGCCGGTGAACTGCTCCACGTAGTCGGCGTTGACCCGGGAGGCCCGTTCCAGCAGACGCGAGTGCAGGTAGAAGATGTCCCCCGGATACGCCTCGCGGCCCGGCGGACGGCGCAGCAGCAGGGACACCTGACGATAGGCCCAGGCCTGCTTGGTGAGGTCGTCGTAGACGATCAGGGCGTCCTGGCCGCGGTCGCGGAAGTACTCGCCCATGGCGCAGCCGGCGTAGGGGGCGATGTACTGCATGGCGGCGGATTCGGCGGCGGTGGCGGCGACGACGATGGTGTGCTCCATGGCGCCGTGCTCTTCCAGCTTGCGCACCACGTTGGCGACAGAGGAGGCCTTCTGCCCCACCGCCACGTAGATGCACTTCACGCCGGTGCCCTTCTGGTTGATGATGGCGTCCACGGCCAGGGCGGTCTTGCCGGTCTGGCGGTCGCCGATGATCAGCTCACGCTGACCCCGGCCCACGGGGACCATGGCGTCCACCGCCTTGAGGCCGGTCTGCACGGGCTGGTCCACGGACTGGCGGTCGATCACGCCGGGGGCGATCTTCTCGATGGGGGCGGTGCCGTCGCCGTCGATGTTGCCCTTGCCGTCCAGGGCCATGCCCAGGGAGTTGACCACGCGGCCCAGCAGGGCCTCGCCCACGGGCACCTCCAGGATGCGGCCGGTGCACTTGACCGTATCGCCTTCCTTGATGTGCTTGTAGTCACCCAGGATCACGGCGCCCACCGAGTCCCGCTCCAGGTTCAGGGCCAGGCCATAGGTGTCACCGGGGAACTCGATCATCTCCCCCTGCATGACGTCCTCCAGCCCGTGCAGGCGCACGATGCCGTCGGACAGGCTGACCACGGTGCCCTCGGTGCGCGTCTCGGCGGCCGGCTCGTAGCTCTTGATGCGCTGACTGATCAGCTCACTGATTTCAGACGGGTTGAGTTGCATAGTTCGGAATCCTCTTAGCTCGAATCCTCTTAGCGGCTCAGACTGCTGGCCAGGCGCCCCAGGCGCCCTCGGACCGAGCCATCGATGACCAGATCGCCCGCGCGGATGACGGCGCCGCCGATGAGGCTGTCGTCCACCTCACAGGTGAGCTCCACCTCGCAGCCGAGACGCTTCTTCAGCGCCCTGGCGATGCCTTCCTTCTGCTTGGCGTCCAGATCCCGGGCGGTGACCACCCGGGCCTCCACCCGCTTCTCCGCCTCGGCCTTCATCTCCTCGAAGAGGACGGCGATCTCGGGCAGCAGGGCGAGGCGCCCGTTCTCCGCCAGCAGGCGCAGGATGTTGCGGCCGTGGTCGTCGATGTGCCCCTCGCAGACCTCGATGAAGGCCTGGGCCCGGGCCTCACGGGTGATCCGGGGGTTGTCGAGAAACCCGCGCATGTCCGGGTCCCGGGCCACCGCCGACATGAATGCCAGCCGTTCGGACCAGTCGGCCAGCTTGCCGGCCTCCCTTGCGACCTCGAACACCGCCTTGGCGTAGGGTCTTGCAGCCGTGGTTTGTTCAGACATGGCCGCGCACCTAGATCTGGCTCACCAGGTCGTCGATCACCTGATTGTGGGACTTGGCGTCGATCTCCTTTTTCAGGATGCGCTCGGCGCCGGAGACGGCCAGACGGCCCACCTGCTTGCGCAGTTCCTCCCGGGCGCGGGCGGCGTCCTGCTCGATCTCCGCCTGGGCGGATGCCTTGATCCGCTCGCTCTCCTGCCGCGCGGTATCCTTGGAGGATTCCACGATCTCGTTGGCCCGCTTCTGCGCGTTGGCCACGATATCGGCCGCCTGCTGCTTGGCCTCCTGCAGCACCTTCTTGGCCTTCTCCTCGGCAAGCTGCTGTTCATGCTTGCCGCGCTCGGCGGCCGCCAGACCGTCAGCGATCTGCTTCTGACGCTCCTCCATCGCCTTCATGATGGGGGGCCACACATATTTCATGGTGACCCACACCAACCCGGCGAAGGTGATCATCTGACCGAGCAGCGTGAGATTGATATTCACGTTGCTACCTCCCCTAGTGACGGTTGAATCGGGTGAATGGCGCGGGCTCCAGGCCCCTGCGCTTTAACCGGTCACCGCACCCAGGAAGGGGTTCGCAAAGGTGAAGAACAGGGCCAGACCCACGCCGATCATGGTCACGGCGTCCAGCAGACCGGCGACGATGAACATCTTCACCTGCAGCATGGGCACCATCTCGGGCTGACGCGCGGCGCCTTCCAGGAAGCGGCCACCCAGCAGGCCGAAGCCGATGGCGGTGCCCAGCGCACCCAGACCCAGAATCAGACCCACGGCGATGGCGGTCATGCCCTGAACGTTAGCGATGGCGAGTTCCATAACTTCCTCCAGATAGTCAAAGACAGGGATTACAAGGGAAACAACAGGCAAAAAGGTCCATGCCCGGGACCAATGTCCCGGGCGGGGGATTCATCAGTGATCCTCGTGGGCCAGACTCAGGTAGACGATGGTCAGCACCATGAAGATGAAGGCCTGCAGGGTGATGATCAGCAGCTTGAACAGGGACCAGGGCAGGCCCAGGGTCCACTGCAGATACCAGGGCAGCAGGGCGATGAGGGTGAAGATCAGGCCGCCGGCGTACATGTTGCCGAACAGTCGCAGGGAGAGCGACACGGGGCGGGCGATCTCCTCCACCACCTTGAGAATCAGGTTGAAGGGCATGAACCACTTGCCAAAGGGCTGCAGCAGCATCTCCTTGGCGAAGCCGACCCCTCCCTTGACCTTGAAGCTGTAGTAGATGATGAGGAAGAACACGGCGATGGACATGCCGAAGGTGGCATTGATGTCCGACGTGGGATTGATCCGCATGTGGTCCATGCCCAGGAACTGGGCCAGATAGGGGATCAGATCATAGGGCAGCAGCTTGAGGCTGTTCATGATGAAGATCCACACGAACAGGGTCAGCGCCAGGGGGGCGATGAGGTTGCTGCGTCCGTGGAAGGTGTCCTTCACCTGCTGGTCGACGAAGCCGACGATCATCTCCACCGCGTTCTGCAGCCTGCCGGGCACGCCGCTGGTGGCGGTCTGGGCCACCTGATAGAAGAGGTACAAAAACAGCCCACCGGTGGCCAGGGAGAAGAACATGGTGTCCAGGTGGAGGGCCCAGAAGGAGTCGGGGTTCCCCAGGGTCAGATGCCCCAGGTGGTGCTTGATGTAGTCCCCAGCAGACGCGTATTCCGTTGACATGGTGTTCGCTCGCTCTTACTCGTTGGCACCGGCCATCACCGGCAGCAGGGCCAGCCAGAAGGCCATGAGCCCGGCCATGTAGGTGAGGAACATGGGCAGGAACTCCAGCCTCAGCCAGGCGATTGCGATCACAAACAGGGCCACCGTCAGGAGGATCTTCTGCACCTCCCCCACGTAGAACCCTCTCATCATGGCCTTGGCCGGGCGCCCCCGCTTCCGGCTGGGGAAGACGCGCAGCGCAAACCAGGCCGTGGCGACCAGGCTGATGATCCCGCCCGTCGCGGCGGCCCAGGCCGTACCAGCCCCCCCGATGAGCGCCCCCAGGATGAACCCTCCCAGGACCACCCCGGCCTGCAGGCCGAGCACTGTCTTCGTGGCCCGGTTCCAGAGCCTCGCCTGGGCGAGGGGATGTTCTGTCCTATCGATGATCGGCGGCCCCACTGTTTGTGCCGGCGCACCCTACTGACCGCGCACCGTGGATAGCAGCGCGGCATTATAAGAGCCCACCCCTGGGGGGTCAATGCAAATTCCCGATAACGTACGGGGAAATGACGGCCCGTCAAGCCCCGCCGTCAGGCGTCAGCGGATGTGGCCGAGGATGCCGTCCAGCTCGTCCAGGCTGTTGTAGCGGATCACCAGCCGGCCCCGGCCCCGGGTATCGTAGCGGATGTCCACCGGGGCCCCGAGGCGGTCGGAGAGCTCCGATTCCAGGCGCTCCACGTCCGGATTACGGGGGCGCTGGGCGTTCTGTTCCGCGGCGGGGGTCTCCTGCAGCATGGACTGCACCAGGCGTTCGGTCTCGCGCACCGACAGCCCCTTGTCCACAACGCGACGCGCCGCCTCCACCTGGGCGGGGCCGGTCAGCCCCAGCAGGGTGCGGGCATGGCCCATCTCCAGGCCGCCCTCCTCCACCAGGGTCTTGACCCCTTCCTCCAGGTCCTGCAGGCGCAGCAGGTTGGTGACTCCGGTGCGGGAACGGCCCACGGATTCGGCCACCTGCTGGTGGGTCATGCCGAATTCGCGGATGAGCCGCTGCAGGGCGGAGGATTCCTCCAGGGGGTTGAGGTCCTCCCGCTGGATGTTCTCGATCAGGGCCATGGCCGCCGCGGCCTGATCGGGGATGTCCCGCACCACCGCCGGGATCTCCTGCAGGCCGGCCATCTGCGCGGCGCGCCAGCGCCGCTCCCCGGCCACCAGCTCGAAGCCCTCCTCCACCGGCCGCACCACCACGGGCTGCACCACCCCCTGGGCGCGGATGGAGGCGGCCAGCTCCTCCAGGGCCTCGGGACGCAGGTTCACCCGCGGCTGGTAGCGGCCGCGGCGGATATGCTCCACGGGCACCTGGCGCAGGTGGGAGGGATCGTCGTTCTCGGGACCGGCCTGGCCGGCGCTGGACAGCAGCACGTCCAGCCCGCGGCCCAGTCCCGTCTTTCTTCTTGCCATGATGGAACAGCCCTGTTGGTTCAGGCGACGCCCGGGATCTCCTCGTGGGCGGCCAGGCGGCCCTCGCGGCGGAGGATCTCGCCGGCCAGGGCCAGGTAGGCCAGGGCGCCGCGGGAGGTCTTATCATACAGGATCACCGGCAGGCCATGGCTCGGGGCCTCCGCCAGCCGGATGTTGCGGGGGATGACGGTGCGGTAGACCCGGTCGCCGAAGTGCTGCGTGAGCTGCTCGGAGACCTGGGTGGAGAGGTTGTTGCGCGGATCGAACATGGTACGCAGGAGGCCATGGATCTCCAGCTCCCCGTTCACCGATTCGCGGATGCTGTCGATGGTCTGCACCAGGGCCGACAGCCCTTCCAGGGCGTAATACTCGCACTGCATGGGGATGATGACGCCGCCGGCGGCCACCAGGGCGTTGACCGTGAGCATGTTCAGCGACGGCGGGCAGTCGATGAGGATGTAGTCGTACTCGTCGCGGATGGGGGCCAGGGCCTCCTGCAACCGGTACTCCCGGCGCAGGGCGGTCATCAGGTTCACCTCGGCCACGGTGAGATCCGCGTTGGCGGGCAACAGCGCATAGCCCACGGACTCGGGCTGCAGCACGGCCTCGGGGGCCGCACAGCGCTTCATGAGGACATCGCAGGCACTGCGTTCCAGATCGTATTTATCCACGCCGCTGCCCATGGTGGCGTTGCCCTGGGGGTCCAGGTCCACCAGCAGGATGCGCCGGCGGGTGGCGGCCAGGGAGGCGGCCAGATTGATGCTGGTGGTGGTCTTGCCCACGCCCCCCTTCTGATTGGCAACGGCGATGATTCGGACCGGGGTCTTGCTCATAACGTTCTGATCTCCACCAGGTGACGCGCGGCCGGGAGGCCGGGTACCCGGAGCGGATGGGTGGCGGCCACGCCCCATCCGGCGGGCAGGGCCGCCGCATCGTCGTCCGCGTCGCGGCCCTTCATGGCCAGCAGACGGCCACCGGGGGCGCACAGGGGGCCAGCCAGGCGCACGAAGGTACCGGTGGCGGCAAAGGCGCGGCTGATGACTGTATCAAAGCCCTGCTGCCCAGGATAGGTTTCCACCCGGGCGTGCACCGGCTCCAGGTGCCCCAGACCCAGCTCCAGGGCCGCCTGACGCAGGAAGCGCACCTTCTTGGCCACGGCGTCCAGAAGGGTGATGCGAAGCTCCGGCCGGGCGATGGCCAGGGGGATGCCGGGCAGTCCGGCGCCGCTGCCCACATCCAGCAGCCGCGGGCCCTGAACATGGGGCAGCACCGCCAGGCTGTCCAGCAGGTGCAGGGTCACCATGTCCACGGGATCGCGCACGGCGGTGAGGTTGTAGGCCCGGTTCCAGCGCAGCAGCAGACCCAGATAGGCCATCAGTGGCGGCGCCAGGGCCGCATCCAGGCCCAGGGCATCGAGCCCCTCCAGCAGCCGGTCCTCGGCGCGGCGGGCATGCGGCAGGGAGGATGCGGGGGATTGGGGGGGTCGGGTGTCAGGCACTGCGCTTTACGTCCGCGTCGCGTTTTTTCAGGTGCACCAGCAGCAGGGACACCGCCGCCGGGGTGACCCCGGGGATGCGCCCGGCCTGACCCACCGTGTGGGGCCGGTGCTGCGCCAGCTTCTGGCGCACCTCGTGGGAGAGGCCGGAGACGGCGGTGTAGTCCAGATCCGCCGGCAGGGGGGTCTCCTCCAGGCGGCGGCTGCGTTCCACCTCGTCCCGCTGGCGCTGGATGTAGCCGGCATACTTGGCCTGGATCTCCACCTGCCCGGCCACGCCGGGGTCCTCCACCCCCGGCCCGGCACCGGGGATCTGCATGAGATCCGCGTACCCCACCCCGGGACGGCGCAGCAGCTCCTGCAGGGTGTACTCCCGGGCCAGGGGGCCGCCGAACAGCCTCGAGGCGGCATCCGCGGCCACTGCCTCCGGTTTCAGGCAGGTCTGCTGCAGGCGGCGGTTCTCCCGGGCGATGGCCTCCCGCCGCGCCTCGAAGGCGGCCCAGCGGGCATCGTCCACCAGCCCCAGTTCCCGGCCGACCGGGGTGAGGCGCAGGTCGGCGTTGTCCTCCCGCAGCAGCAGCCGGTATTCCGCGCGGCTGGTGAACATGCGGTAGGGCTCGCGGGTGCCGCGGGTGATGAGATCGTCGACCATCACGCCCATGTAGGCCTCGTCCCGGCGGGGGCACCAGGGGGGCAGGTCGCGTACCCGCCGGGCGGCGTTGACCCCCGCCAGCAGGCCCTGGGCGGCGGCCTCCTCGTAGCCGGTGGTGCCGTTGATCTGCCCCGCCAGGAACAGCCCCTGCAGGGCCCGGCTCTCCAGCCCCGGGTGCAGGTCCCGGGGATCGAGGAAGTCGTATTCGATGGCATAGCCCGGGCGGGTGATATGGGCCCGCTCGAAGCCCTCGATGGAGCGCACCAGGGCCACCTGGACCTCGAAGGCCAGGCTGGTGGAGATGCCGTTGGGGTAGACCTCGTGGGTGTCCAGCCCCTCCGGTTCGATAAAGATCTGGTGGCGGTCCTTGTCGGCGAAGCGCACCACCTTGTCCTCGATGGACGGGCAGTAGCGCGGCCCCACGCTCTCGATGACGCCGCTGTACATGGGGGAGCGGTGCAGGTTCTCGCGGATGATCTCCAGGGTGCGCGGCCCCGTCCAGGCGATATGGCAGTCCACCTGGCGGGGGTGATCCGCCACCTGCCCCATGAAGGAGAACACCGGCGGCGGGGTATCCCCCGGTTGCGGCTTGAGGCGGCTGAAATCGATGCTGCGGGCGTCGATGCGCGGCGGGGTGCCGGTCTTGAGCCGCTCCACCCGCAGGGGCAGGGCCCTGAGGCGCCGTGCCAGGGCGTTGGCGGGGGGATCACCGGCGCGCCCGCCCTCGTAATGGACCTCGCCGATGTGGATGCGGCCGCCGAGGAAGGTGCCCACGGTGAGGATCACGGCGGGGGCGCCGAAGCGCAGCCCCCCCTGGGTGACCACGCCGGTGACCCGCTCCCCCTCCACCACCAGATCGTCCACCGCCTGCTGGAACAGCTGCAGCCCCGGCTGGTTCTCCAGGGCGTGGCGCACCACCGCCCTGTACAGGCCCCGGTCCGCCTGGGCGCGGGTGGCCCGCACCGCCGGCCCCTTGCGGCTGTTGAGGGTGCGGAACTGGATGCCGGCGCGGTCCGCGGCCCGGGCCATGAGGCCCCCCAGGGCGTCGATCTCCCGCACCAGGTGGCCCTTGCCGATGCCGCCGATGGCCGGGTTGCAGCTCATCTGGCCCAGGGTGTCGATGTTGTGGGTGATGAGCAGCGTGGCGCAGCCCATGCGGGCGGCCGCCAGGGCCGCTTCAGTGCCGGCGTGGCCGCCGCCGACGACGATGACGTCATATTCTGCCTGGAAACGCATGATGTCCGGTGGATCAGGGGGATGTTGTCACAGTGTAGCCCGTTGCCGGTGCGGCCGCCGCCGCACCCTGGGCGCCCGGAGCGGGGGTCGCCTCAGCCCTCGGGCTCCGGCTCCAGGAGGGAGGCGTTCAGACCGTCCAGGCCTTGCCTTCCCACCTTGTGCCCCGCCAGGCGGGTGGCGGCCGCCAGGGCGTCGGGGACGCTGCCCCCGCCCACCAGGGCATGGATGAAGCCGGCGTTGAAGGTATCCCCCGCCGCCAGGGTGTCCACCACCCGGGGCGGGGTCCAGGCCGGGGCGTGGTAGAGGCCGTCGCGGCTGGCCCAGACCCAGGCCCCCGCCTCCCCCCAGGTGCACACCAGCACCGCCCCGGGGACCCGCTTGTGCACCCCCTTCAGGAAGGGTTCCGGGTCGTCGAAGCCCCGCCCCTGGACAAACGGCCGGGAGAAGAAGATCACCTCCGGCTGGCCGAAGAGCATGTCCACCCCCTCCCGGTCCTTCTCCACCTCCAGGGAGATGGGGCACTGCCCGGTGTGCTGGCGCAGGGTCTGGAGCATGCGGCTGGTGGTGTGCGGATCCCGGGCCTGCAGGTGCACCCACTGGTAGCGGTCCAGGGGGAGCCGGGCCACGTGGCCGGCATCCAGTTCCGGCAGGTCCCGATGGTGGACGATGGTGCGCGAGCCGCTGGCGGCGTTCAGGGTGATATAGGAGGTGGGGGTGCGCCCGGCCCGGCGGCGGCAGGTATCCACGCCGATGCCCCGGTCCGCCAGCAGGCTCTGCAGGCGGTCCCCGTCCGGCTCATCCGCCAGGGTGGCCGCCAGGTCGCAGCGGTGGCCCAGCTGGCGCAGGACGTGGAGGGTGTTGGCGGTGTTGCCGCCCGGGCAGACCCGCTGCTCCAGGGCGCGCATCTCCTCATCCTCGGCCGGATAGTGGTCGACGATGTTGATGATGTCCAGCGTGGCGACGCCGATGCCGAGGATGTGGGCCATGATGCGGGATTGCCTGTGGGGGCGGGAACGCGAACCTCACAGGATAGTGAAAGGGGGGATGGGGGTAAAGGCGGCCCCGGGACGGCGGCCCCGAAACGAGAAGGGGGCCCGCAGGCCCCCTGGTGCTGCGCCCGCCCCCAGGGGAGGGCGGGACGCATGCCGGATGCGGCTTTGATCAGAAGTCGTAGCGCACCCCGGCGGCGAAGACCTGGCCGCCGTCGGCAGCCCAGGCCGTTTCCTCCAGGCCACCCCGTTCGGTGGTGATGGCGGCGGTCTCCTCCTCGGAGTAGTACTCGGCGAAGAGCTTCAGGTCGGAGGTCATCTGGTAGTCATAGCCCAGGTGATAGATGTTCTCGCCGTAGGTATCCACATCCGCCAGCATCACCTTGAAGGTGTTCTTGCCCAGGGTGTAACCGGCGTAGAGGTTCATGGCGGTGTCCCCATCCTTAAAGAAGGAAGCATCTGCATCCGGAGCATCATTGTAATAACGTTCGTACTTGGCCCCCAGGTACAGATCGCCCATGGTGTGCCGGGCGGACAGGCCGATGCTCTGTTCATCATGTTGACCACCCAGCTCATCCATACCCACGGCCAGGGTGGTGTCGCCGAAGCTGTAGGAACCGGTGAGCTGCAGGCGGTCGTCCTCATCGCCATTGCCATCCTCCGCACCGTTATCCGCGCTCCAGGCAAAGCCCACGGAGAAGCCGTTCATGTCCGGGCTGTAGTAGGCGATGGTGTCCTGGCGACGGAACACGGTCTGCGTGGCGAAGCCACTGTAGTAGGTGCTGAACATGTCCACCGGGTAGGCGATGGCGTTGTAGTAGGGCATCCACATCTGCCCCACGGTGAGGGTCCCGATATCCCCCTGCACGCCGATCTTGGCCACGCGCACGTCACGGCTCTGACCATCTTCTTCGCCCACGTCCTGATCCCAGGGATCCTGGATCTTCTTGTTGGCCAGATCCATGGGCAGTTCCAGCTTGCCGATGAGGGTGAGGCCGTCGGTGAGGGCGTAGTCGGCGTTGAAGCCGATGCGGGAGTAGGCGTCGCGCACGCCGGTGTAGGAATCCAGCACCTCGTCCTTGTCAGGGCTGACGGACTCCACCTGCACGCGGGCGGAGCCGTAGAAGTCGAAGTTGACGCCCTGGGCCAGGGCGGTGGCCGGCAGCGCCAGGGCGGCGCCGACGGCGGAGGCGATCAAGGTCTTGCGGTTCATGTTTTCTTGTCCTGAATGGATGGGTTGCGGAACGGGAAGGCACCGCGAAGGCCTTGGCGTGGCCCCGCGGCGCCGGGTCCCGGGTTCTTGGGCTTGCTGCAAACGGACACCGTCCCTGTCCTCGGACTGTCCTTCATGGCCGCGGCCGAAGGCCACGGCCGGGCGGCCCTACCCGCTCAGGGAAGGACCGCCGGACAGGCTCAGGGGAGCCAGGTCTCCACCAGGTCGCGGTTCTCCTCGACCCAGCGCTGGGCGTTCTCGTAGGGATCGCCGCCCTCCTGGTTCATCACCATCACCTCGGCCATCTGCTCCGGGGTCCAGTGGAAGTTGTCCAGGATGGCATAGGCCTCGGGCATGTCTTCCTTCAGGCCCTTGCGCACGATGGTGTGGATGGTCTCCTCACTGCCGTAGATGCCCTTGGGGTCCTCCAGGTACTTCAGGTCCCAGCGGGCGAACTTCCAGTGGGGGGTCCAGCCGGTGACCACCACCCAGTCCTTCGTGCGGATGGCGTTGGACAGGACGCTGGTCATGGTGGCGCCGGAGCCTTCCACCAGCCGCATGTCGTCCATGCCGTATTCCTCGATGGCCTTCTCCGTGGTGCTCATGATGCCGGCGCCGGGGTCGATGCCGATGATCTGGTTGCCGAAGCGGTCGGCATGCTCCTGGAGCTCATCGATGGAGTCGATATCCACGTATTCGGGCACCACCAGGCCGATACGGGTCCCCTCCAGGTTCGCACCCAGATCCTGCACATCTTCCTGCACACGCTCCAGGTAGTGGCCGTGGGTGGTGGGCAGCCAGGCGGCTACGAAGGCGTCCTGGTCGCCAGTGGCCACGGACTGCCACATGGCAGCGGCGCTGACGGAGGTGAGGCGCACGTCGTAGCCCGCCTCTTCCAGCACCACGCGGATCACGTTGGTGCTGGCCACCTCACTGGACCATTCCACATAGGGCAGTTCGATGCGGCCCTTGTCGGCGGCCAGGGCGCCCGCAGGCACACAGGCCACGGCCAGGGCCATGCACATCCCGGTGAGCCGGCTCAGGGTCGTGTTCATTCGTCTTTTCATGGGTCTCTCTCCCTTCTGGGTTGAGGGTGTCACTGCTGCTTGCGTTGCTGCCCGATCCGCTGGGTGACGCGGTCGAGGATCATGGCCAGGATCACGATGGCGATCCCCGCCTCGAAGCCATCCCCCGGCTGCAGACGCTGGATGGCGCGCCAGACCTCGCTGCCCAGGCCACCGGCACCGATCATGGCGGCGATCACCACCATGGACAGGGCCAGCATGATGGTCTGGTTGATGCCCGCCATGATGGTGGGCACCGCCAGGGGCAGCTGGACCTTGAAGAGCTTCTGCCACCAGTTGGCCCCGAAGGCGTCGGAGGCCTCCACCAGTTCGCCGGGCACCTGGCGGATGCCCAGGATGGTGAGACGGATGGCCGGGGGCATGGAGAAGATCACCGTGGCAAACATGGCCGAGACCTGCCCGAGGCCGAAGAAGGGAATGGCGGGGATCAGGTAGACGAAGGCGGGCATGGTCTGCATCAGGTCCAGGATGGGCATGATGAGCCGTTTGAACCCGTCGGAGAGCCCGCCCAGGATCCCCAGGGGCAGGGCCAGGATCACCGCCACCGCGGTGGCGAAGAGCACCAGGGTGAGGGTCTCGATGGTGGCATCCCAGAGTTGCAGGTTCCACAGGAACAAAAGCCCCACGGCGGTGCCGATGCCCACGCGCCGCCCGGCAATCCACCAGGCCAGGGCCGCGATGAGGAGAATGACCACCCAGGGGGGCGGAAAGCTGAGGACCGCCACCACGGTCTCCACGCCGCCGCCAAGGACGGTGCTGATGCCCCGGGTGACCCCGGAGAAGGCCTGGGTCATCCAGTCCAGGCCGGCGTCGATGTAGTCGGACAGGGGAAACTTGCCGACGAAGGGAAAATCCTGACTCATGGTAGGTTCATCCGCACTGGTATCGATGGGTTACGGCGCCCGTCCCGGCCACGGGCCAAAGACGCACGCCGCCGCATGGCCGTGGGCTCAGGGGGCGGGGGCGGCGGATTCCGCCGGCGCCTTTTCGTCCCCGCCGCCTTCTCCGTCGGCGGTGTCATCCTCCTGCCCCTCCCGGTCCGGCTGATTATCGGCCAGGGCGGCCAGGACATTGCTCTTGACGACGGTGCCCACGAGCCGGCCCTGGTCGTCCACCACCGGCACGGGGATGCGGGTGTCCGCCAGCATCTGGATCAGCGTGCTGATGGGCTCGTCGGGCTTCACCGGCTGATGGTCCCGCTGGATCAGGCCCTCGATGGTCTTTTCCTTGCGCTTGATGGCCTCGGCGGCGTCATCGGCCCAGATATAGCCCTCCAGGGTGCCGTCCCGCTGCACCACGAAGGAGCAGTAGAAGCTCTCCTGCTCCATGCGCCGCAGGGCGGTGCGGGGGCCGTCCTTGGGGGAGGCCAGCACCGGGGCGTCGCGCATGATGGCCCCGGCGGTGAGCACCTGGGTCTTGTCCACGTCCTCCACGAAGCGCTCCACATAGCGGCTGGCGGGGGAACTGAGGATCTCCTCGGGGGAGCCGATCTGCACCACGTAGCCATCCTTCATGAGCACAATCCGGTCCCCCAGGCGCAGGGCCTCGTCCAGGTCGTGGGTGATGAAGACGATGGTCTTCTTCATCCGCGCCTGCAGGTTCAGGAGTTCGTTCTGCATGTCGCGGCGGATGAGGGGGTCCAGGGCGCTGAAGGCCTCGTCCATGAGCAGGATGTCCGGGTCCGCCGCCAGGGCCCGGGCCAGCCCCACGCGCTGCTGCATGCCGCCGGAAAGCTGCGAGGGATAGGCGTTCTCCCAGCCATCCAGACCCACCAGCTTCAGGGCCTCCAGGGCCTTCCCGTGGCGCTCATCCCGGGTGGTGCCCCGGATCTCCAGGCCGAAGGCGGTGTTGTCCACGATGCTGCGGTGGGGGAACAGGGCGAAGTTCTGGAAGACCATGCCGAACTTGCGCCGGCGCCGCTCCAGCAGGTCCTTCTGACTCAACTGGAGGATATCCTCGCCATCGATCAGCACCTGACCGCCGGAGGGTTCGATGAGCCGGTTGAGGCAGCGGATGAGGGTGGACTTGCCACAGCCGCTGAGCCCCATCACCACCAGGATCTCCCCCTGGTCCACATCGAAGTTCACGTCGTGGATGCCCACGGTCTGTCCCGTGCGCTGCTGGATCTCCTTGCGGCCCAGCCCCTGTTCCAGGAGCTCGAAGGCCTGCTCGGGATGGTCCCCGAAGATCTTGGTGACATTCTTGACCTGGATTTTCGGTTGCAAGTTCTGTCCTGCCCGGGCCTTTGCGGCCCCGTATGGGTGATGGTCCACACCGCGGCGGGCCGGGCCCGCCGCGGCACCTTCGTTTCATCGCACGCTCAACGCACGGCGTCGAGGAAGTGCATGTGCCGTTCGTAGTGCTCGAGCACGTCGTTGATCAGGGCCTCCTGACTCCAGCCCATGACGTCGTAGTCCTGGCCGCCCTCGCCCAGGTGCACCTCGGCACGGAAATACTTCAGGGTTTCGGCGCGCCGGGCGCCGGTGTCCCGCAGGACGAAGCTGGGCGGCTCGTAGGCCCGGGGACGCACGGAATAGAAGAAGTTGATCTCCTCACCGTGGCGCACCTCCACCCAGCAGCGGCCGTCCTCACCCTCCCCCACCTGGGCATCCAGCTTCTGCTTGCGCAGTTCCTCGGCCACGGCGGCCAGGGCGGGCTTGACCGTCTCCTGGATGAAGCGCATCACCTCATTGCGCTTGGGCTGGTGCACGATGGAGCGCAGCCGCCGCTGCCAGGAGACCGGGGCATGGGGCGTCACCGGGGATACCCGGGACTCCAGCAGGGTCACCTTCTTGAGGTGATCCAGACGCAGCGCCCGGAGCAGCCCCCAGGCCATGAAGATCATGATGATGGTGAACGGCAGGGCGCTGGCGATGGTGGCCGTCTGCAGGGCCGAGAGGCCACCGGCGATGAGCAGCACGGCGGCCACCACCCCCTCCAGCAGGGCCCAGAAGATGCGCTGCCAGGTGGGGGAGTCCTCGCGGCCGCCGGAGGTGAGGATGTCCACCACCAGGGATCCCGAGTCGGAGGAGGTGACGAAGAAGGTCACCACCAGGAGCGTGGCCACGACGGCGGTGATGCTGGACAGGGGCATCTGTTCGAAGAACTGGAAGATGGCCACCGAGGTGTCCGCGGCCACCGCGTCCGCCAGCTGCGTGATCCCCTGCTCCATGATCATGTGCAGCGCGGTGTTGCCGAAGAAGGTCATCCACATGATGGTGAAGCCCACCGGCACGAACAGCACGCCGAAGGTGAACTCCCGCAGGGTGCGCCCCCGGGAGACCCGGGCGATGAACATGCCCACGAAGGGGGCCCAGGCGATCCACCAGCCCCAGTAGAACAACGTCCAGCCCCCGATCCAGTCCGTGGGTTCGTAGGCATAGAGATTAAAGGTCATGCTGAACAGATTGGAGATGTAGTTCCCCGTGTTCTGCACCACCGTCTGCAGCAGGTAGACCGTGGGCCCGAAGATGAGCACGAAGGTCAGCAGACCCACCGCCAGCAGGATGTTCAGTTCCGAGAGCCGGCGGATGCCCCCGTCCAGGCCCAGCACCACGGAGACCGTGGCCATGACGGTGATGACGGCGATGAGCACCACCTGGACCGAGACCACGTTGGGGACATCGAAGAGATAGTTCAGACCGGAGTTGATCTGTGTCGCCCCAAGACCCAGGGAGGTGGCCACGCCGAAGAGGGTGCCCAGCACGGCGAAGGTGTCCACCGTGTGGCCGATCCCCCCATGGATGCGGTCCCCCAGCAGGGGATAGAGGGCCGAGCGCACCGTCAGGGGCAGACCGTGACGGAAGGCAAAATAGGCCAGGGAGGCGGCCACCACGGCATAGATGGCCCAGGCGTGCACCCCCCAGTGGAAGAAGGTGATGCTCATGGCCTGACGCGCCGCCTCCACGGTCTCGCCGTTCCCCGTGGGGGGCGAAGTGTAGTGCATCACCGGCTCGGCCACGCCGAAGAACATGAGCCCGATGCCCATGCCGGCGGAGAAGAGCATGGCGAACCAGGAGAGGTAACTGTAGTCGGGATGGCTGTGATCGGGCCCCAGCTTGATGCTGCCGTAGGAGGATACGGCGAGGGCGATCATGAAGACCACGAAGCCCGCCACCGAGAGGACGTAGAACCAGCCCATGGTGTCCGCGATCCAGGACTGGGTGGCCTGGAATACGGTACCGGCGAAATCGGTGAAGGCGGCAGCGAAGATCACCAGCACCAGGATCAGCGCGGCCGATGCGATGAAGACCGGCGGATTGACCTGCATCCGGGGTCGCTTCCCCGGCGTCGCTTTGTTGGGATCGGCCATGGGTCCTCCGAGTATGGGCGGCTACGGGGGCGGGATACCGCCGCCCCCGGTCCTCATCGAGACGTCATCTCCCTCCCGTGGGGGCCTGAAAACGGCCCCTGGCCGTTGCCCCGGAATCCCTTCCCGGCCGGCAACGGCCCGCCCCGGGAGATGGGGCAGCATCCTCCGTGAACGCAAAAACTTAACACAGGTCCAACAGTTAAGGCGAATTGTGCCCCGCGCTGCCAGCCCCCCGCGGCCGGCTCACCCCCCCCGGAACGTCGTAGTCCATGACCACCGGGGCATGGTCGGAAAAGCGGTCCGCGCGGTGCACGAAGGCCGTCCGGGCCCGCTGCGCCATCCCCGGGGTGGTCACTTGATAGTCTAGACGCCATCCCACGTTTTTCGACCAGGCCTGCCCCCGGTGGGACCACCAGGTGTACTCCTCCGGCGCCTGCACCAGGCGGCGGAAGGCATCCACCCAGCCCACCTCGTCGAAGAGGGTATCCAGCCAGGCCCGTTCCTCCGGCAGGAACCCGGAATGCTTCTGATTGCTGCGCCAGTTGCGCAGGTCGATGGGGCGATGGGCGATGTTCCAGTCCCCGCAGAGGACGTACTCCCGGCCGCTGGCCCGGGCCTGGCGCAGGTGTTCCATGAACCGGTCCAGGAAGCGGTACTTGGCCGCCTGGCGGAGCTCCCCGGAGGAGCCGGAGGGCACGTAGACCGAGGCCACGGAGAGTCCGCCGAAACGGGCCTCCAGGTAACGGGCCTCCGGATCGAAATCCTCCGAACCCAGCCCCGTGATCACCGCGTCCGGTTCCTGCCGGCAATACAAAGCCACGCCGCTGTAGCCCTTCTTCTGTGCGTCGAAGTAGGTGCAGTGGTAGCCCCGGGGATGGAAGATCTCGTCCTCCAACTGGTGCACCTGGGCCTTGGTCTCCTGGATGCAGACCACGTCCGCCCCCTGGGCCTCGAGCCACTGGAAGAAGCCCTTGCGGGCGGCGGAGCGGATGCCGTTGGCGTTGAAATTGACAATACGCATGGCCTTGAGGGGATAATGGGAGTGGTCCGACGAACCTACCACATGGCCCCGCGGACGGACGCGCAAGCGCTTGTCCCATGCGCCGCATCCTTGTAACTTCGCGTCCATGAACACCTATCGCACCGAATTCCTGCAATTCTGCCTGGAGCGCGGCGTGCTGCGCTTTGGCCGCTTCACCCTCAAATCCGGCCGGGTGAGTCCCTATTTCTTCAATGCCGGCCTGTTCAGCACCGGCAGGGACCTGGCCCGCCTGGGGGCCTTCTACGCCCGTGCGCTGGTGGACTCCGGCATGCAGGTGGACACCCTCTTCGGGCCCGCCTACAAGGGCATCCCCCTGGTGGCCGCCACCGCCATGGCCCTGGCCCGGGAGCATGACCGGGACTACCCCTACTGCTTCAACCGCAAGGAGGCCAAGGACCACGGCGAGGGGGGCAACCTGGTGGGGGCCCCGCTGCAGGGGCGCGTGCTCATCGTGGACGACGTCATCACCGCCGGCACCGCCATCCGCGAGTCGGTGGACCTGATCCGCGCCGCCGGCGCGGAACCCGCGGGGGTGCTCATCGCCCTGGACCGGCAGGAACGGGGACAGGGGGCCCTCTCGGCCATCCAGGAGGCGGAACGGGACCTGGGGGTGGGCGTACACGCCATCGCCACCCTGACGGACCTGGAGGCCTTCCTGCACGAACTCCCGGACATGGAGGAACACCGCGCCGCGGTGGAGGCCTACCGCCGGGAATACGGGGTGGGCTGAACGCCGCCCGGGGCGCGCAGGGCCGGGAAGGGGTCCGCGGGAAGCGGAACCATGATCCAGACGACGGACCAACCCGTGCCCGAGGAGGCCGCCATGCCCATCCATCCCGCTCGCACCGGCACGACACACCGCCATGCCCCGCGCATCCTGCTGCTGATCCTTGCAGCCCTCCTCCCGGCGGTTGCCTGCGGGGAGATCTACCGCTGGGTGGATGAGGACGGGCAGGTGCATATGAGCGACACCCCGCCCTCCGGGGTGACCCGCTTCGACCGTGAGGTGATCGACCGCCGCGGCCTGGTGAGGGAACGCCAGGAGGCGCCCCCCAGCGCCGCGGAGCGGGAGGCCCGCGCCGCCGAGGAGGCCCGCCGCCGGGCGGCGGAGGAAAAGGCCGCCCGGCAGGCGGAGGCGGACCGCATCCTGCTGCAGAGCTTCGGCTCGGAGCGGGAGCTGATCCATACCCGGGATGACCGCCTCGCCCTCATCGACTCCGAGCTGGACCTCCTGCAGGATCGGCTGGAGGAACTGCGCGCGGAACGGGACCGTCTGCGCAGCGGGGGGGACACGGCCCGGGCCGAGGCCCTGGAGGAGCGCATCCGTGCCCACCAGGCACGCCTGGAGGAGAAACGGGCGCAGCGGGAGCGGATCGAACAGCGGTTCCGGCGGGACCTGGAACGGCTGCGCACCCTGCGCGCCCGGGAGGAGGACACCCCGTAACGGGGCTGCACCTCACCCGGTGATGAGGGTCCCCACCCCCTTGTCCGTCAACAGCTCCAGCATCACCGCGTGGCTTACCCGGCCGTCGATGATGTGGGCATTGCGCACCCCCGACTTCACCGCATCCAGGGCACACTGGATCTTGGGGATCATGCCGCCGTGGATCACCCCCGAGGCGATGAGTTCGTCCACCTGCCGGGCCGAGAGGCCGGTGAGCAGATTGCCCGCGTCATCCAGCACCCCGGCGGTGTTGGTGAGCAGGATCAGTTTCTCCGCATTGAGCACCGAGGCCATCTTGCCGGCCACCAGGTCGGCGTTGATGTTGTAGGCGGCCCCGTCCTCGCCCACGCCCACGGGGGCGATCACCGGGATGAAGTCCCCCGAATCCAGCATGTGCACCACCGCCGGGTCGATGGAGGCCACCTCCCCCACGTGTCCCAGATCGATGATCTCCGAGGCCTCCGGGTCCTCGGTTCCCGCCCGGCGGTGATGCAGCCGCCGCGCCCGGATCAAGCCCCCGTCCTTACCCGTGAGCCCCACGGCGCGCCCGCCGAACTGGTTGATGAGGTTGACGATCTCCTTGTTCACCAGCCCCCCAAGCACCATCTGCACCACATCCATGGTCTCCCGGTCCGTCACCCGCAGGCCGTCCACGAAACGGGACTCCTTGCCCAGCTGATCCAGCATGCGGCCGATCTGGGGGCCACCGCCGTGCACCACCACCGGGTTCATGCCCACCTGCTTGAGCAGCACGATGTCCCGGGCGAAGCCGCGCTTGAGCTCCTCGTCCACCATGGCATTGCCGCCGTACTTGATCACCAGGGTCTTGCGGGAGAACCGCTGGATATAGGGCAACGCCTCGGTCAGCACCCGGGCGATGGTGTGCGCGCTGGTGTGTTCCATGGCGGTGGGTTCGGACATGGGGATCGGTCTCCGGTGGATCAGCAGGTTGTAGCAAACGGTCTCAGAAAGGCAGCGCCAGCGCCGGGTCCAGGGCCTGCAACCGGGCCCGGAACAGGGCCTGGACGCGGGCCAGGGCCTCGGGGGTATCCGCCTCGAAGCGCAGGGTCAGGCAGGGGGTGGTGTTGGAGGCCCGCACCAGCCCCCAGCCGTCGGCGAACTCCACCCGCAGACCGTCCAGGCGCAGGACCCGACCGCCCTCCGGATCGGGTGCCGCCAGGAGCCGCTGCATGAGGGCATCCCGGGCCACCTCGCCGCCGGCGGGCCGCACCAGGATCTCCGGCGTGTGGCAGGAACGGGGCAGGGTATCGAAGACCCGCGCCGGCGGACATCCCTGCCGCGACAGCCACTCCAGCAGCCGCGCCCCGGCATAGAGGGCATCGTCCACCCCCAGCCAGCGGTCGCGGAAGAAGACATGGCCGCTCATCTCCCCCGCCAGCAGGGCCCCGGTGGCCTCCATGCGGGCCTTGAGCAGGGAATGGCCGGTGCAGCCCATCACGGGGTGCCCCCCCAGTCTCGCCACCTCCCCGCCCAGGTGACGGGAGGATTTTACATCAAACACCACCGTGGCCCCGGGATGACGGGCCAGGACATCCCGGGCGAAACACATCATGAGGCGGTCGGGCCAGTGGATGCGGCCCTCCCCGTCCACCACCCCGAGCCGGTCCCCGTCACCGTCGAAGGCCAGCCCCAGATCCGCCCCCACCGACCGCACCTTCGCCGCCAGATCCTCCAGGTTCTCCGGGCAGGCCGGATCCGGATGGTGATGGGGGAAACGACCATCCACATGGCAGAACAGGGGGGTCACACGGCATCCCAGACGCTCGAAGAGGACCGGCGCCAGCACCGAGGCGGCCCCGTTGCCGCAATCCACCACCACCGACAGGGGCCGCGCCAGGCGGATATCGCCGCACAGCCGCTGCAGATACCCCGGCACCACCTCCAGGGGGGCAACCCCGCCGCCGGGGGCGGTGGGCAGGGGGCCCGATTCGATGCGCCGGCGCAGCCCCTGCACCGTATCCCGGTGCAGGGTGCGCCCCGCCAGCATGAGCTTGAACCCGTTGTACTGCGGCGGGTTGTGGCTGCCGGTGACCATGACCCCGTTGCCCCCCGCCCGCTCCAGGGCGGCATACCAGGTCACCGGGGTGGGTACGCAACCCAGGGTCAGCACCCGCAGCCCGCAGGCCGTCAGGCCATCGATCAGGGCCGCCTCCAGCTCCGGACTGGACAGGCGCCCGTCCCGCCCCACGACCACCTCCACGATCCCCCGCTCCCGGGCCTTTGCCCCGAAGGCCCGCCCCACGGCCCCGGCGGCGGCGGCATCCAGACCATCCGGCCCCACCTCACCACGGATGTCGTAGGCCCGGAACAGGGAAGCGGGCACCCGGAAAGGACCGGTCATCCCCCCCGCCTCCCCAGGACCCGCCCGGAGGCAGGTACACGCGCCGGGGAAACGGCGTGCAGGCCTGCCGGAAGGAACCCACCACAGCCCCGCCGTCGGGGGGCGGGTCGCCCGGAGGCGGGTGTACACCCCGGGGAAACGGCGCACAGGACTGCAGGGAGGGACTCACCGCAGCCCAGCCGCCGGGGGGCGGGCCGCCCGGAGACGGGTGTACACCCCGGGGAAACGGCGTGCAGGACTGCAGGGAGGGCCCCACCGCAGCCCCGCCGTCGGGGGGCGGGTCGCCCGGAGGCGGGTGTACACCCCGGGGAAACGGCGTGCAGGACTGCAGGGAGGGCCCCACCGCAGCCCCGCCGTCGGGGGGCGGGTCGCCCGGAGGCGGGTGTGCGCCGCAGGGAGGCGGCGCGCAAGCCTACAGGGAGGTATGCACGGCGTCCCGCCGCAGGGCGACCCGCCCCCCGGCGGCCCCACAAGCACCCCCACAAAAGGTCTCGAATACGCCACCGGGGAACCGCCTCCTCAGAGGCGCCCGGAAGAACCAAACCCCCCTTCACCACGCTCGCTCCCCTCGAAATCATCCACCACCCGGAACCGGGGTTGCACCACCGGCACCACCACCATCTGGGCGATGCGCTCCCCCGGTTCCACCACCACCGGCTGCACCCCCCGATTCCAGCAGGAGACCATCAACGGGCCCTGGTAATCGGAGTCGATCAGACCCACCAGATTGCCCAGCACGATCCCCTGACGATGCCCCAACCCGGACCGGGGCAGCACCATGGCCGTCAGCCCCGGATCGGCGATGTGCATGGCAATGCCGGTGGGGATCAGTTCCGCCTGCCCCGGCTGCAACTCCAGGGGACCCTCCAGGCAGGCCCGCAGGTCCACCCCCGCGGAACCGGCGGTGGCCGGCTCCGGCAACGGGAATTCACGACCCACCCGGGGGTCCAGGATACGGATATCGATGGTCTGCATGTACGCTCTCGAAATGGGAAAAGGATCCGGTGCCCCCGGAGACGGCCGCATCAGGCCACATCGTCCCCCCGGGCCGCCCCAAGACGCCGGGCCACCAGCGCCACCAGCGCCCGGGCCAGGGCCGTCTTGGACTGACGCCCCAGGCTGGTACCACCGCCGGGCCACAGCACCTCCAGGGCGTTGTCCCCGGCATCGAAGCCCTGCCCCGCAGAGACATCGTTGGCGGCGATCATATCCAGCCCCTTGGCCTCCAGCTTGCCCCGGGCGTGCTGCTCCAGGTCCCCGGTCTCCGCGGCGAAACCCACGGTAAAGGGGGCGTCCGGCCGGGCCGCCACCTCCGCCAGGATGTCCGGGTTGCGCACCAGGCGCAGCTCCAGGGTATCGGCCCGCTTCTTGATCTTCTCCCGGGCGGGCTCCGCCACCCGGTAGTCCGCCACCGCCGCCGTGGCGATGAAGATCTCCGCCTGAGCCACCCGTTCCATCACCGCCGCGTGCATCTCCAGGGCGGTCTCCACGGCCACCCGCTCCACCCCCGGCGGCGATGGCAGGGCCACCGGACCGCTCACCAGGCACACCCGGGCCCCGGCCTCGGCGGCGGCAGCGGCCACGGCATAGCCCAT
The DNA here is from genome assembly GCF_016584115.1 of Ectothiorhodospira mobilis. Lineage (GTDB taxonomy): Bacteria > Pseudomonadota > Gammaproteobacteria > Ectothiorhodospirales > Ectothiorhodospiraceae > Ectothiorhodospira > Ectothiorhodospira mobilis. The sequence continues at coordinate 40,161 of NZ_NRSK01000010.1, read as the reverse complement.
GCGTCCGGAGCTGCGGTTGCCCACGAACCGTACCGGGTCCACCGGCTCCCGGGTGGGACCGGCGGTGATCAGGACCCGCCGCCCCGCCAAAGGACCTTCCGTGAACCTCTCCCGCAATGCGGCCACCAGTTCCCCCGGCTCCAGCATGCGTCCCGCCCCCTCCTCACCGCAGGCCTGCCCCCCCGAGGCGGGACCGAACAGGCGCACCCCGCGGGCCGCGAGACATTCCGCGTTGGCCCGGGTGGCGGCATGGGCCCACATGGCCCGGTTCATGGCCGGGGCCAGATATACCGGGGCCTCGGTGGCCAGGCAGAGGGTGGTGAGCAGATCGTCGGCCATGCCCTGGGCCAGGCGGGCCATGAGATCCGCCGTGGCCGGGGCCACCAGCACGCAATCGGCCCAGCGGGCCAGTTCGATATGATCCATGCCCGCCTCGGCCCCGGCATCGAAGGCGGACAGGCGCACGGGATGGCCCGACAGGGCCTGAAAGGTGAGGGGCGCCACAAACTCCGCCGCCCGGGGGGTCATCACCACCCGCACCCGGGCACCGGCGTCCATGAGACGGCGCACCAGATCGCAACTCTTGTAAATGGAGATCCCCGCGGAGACCCCCAGCAGGATGTGTTTTCCGGTCAATGGCATGGCAGGATTCTACACCCTCGTTCCACGCAGGGGGCAGACCCATGGTCCCGGAGGGGCGGACCCGGGTACCATGCCCACCGCTTGCATCGCAAAAGGACCCCCCCATGCCCACCCTGGACACCCGGCGCTTCGTGCGCATCCGCTGGACCATCTACGCCGTACTGGTGGCCGCCTACATGCTGGTCTTCTTCCACCGCTTCGCCCCCGGGGTGGTCTCCGGTGAGCTGGCAGCGGCCTTTGGCACCAGCGCCGCGGCCCTGGGGTCCCTCTCGGCCATGTATTTCTATATCTACACCGCCATGCAGATGCCCGCCGGGGTACTGGCGGACACCCTGGGATCGCGCCTTTCAGTCACCGTGGGCAACCTGGTGGCGGGGCTGGGGTCGGTGCTGTTCGGACTGGCGGACGACCTGGCCGCCGCCAGCCTGGGGCGGTTCCTTGTGGGGCTGGGGGTGTCGGTGGTCTTCGTCGGCCTGATGAAGAGCAACACCGTATGGTTCAGCGAGCGGCGCTACGGCACCATCAGCGGCCTCACCCTGCTGCTGGGCAATGTCGGCGCCATCGCCGCCACAGGCCCCCTGGCCCTGATGCTGCTGTGGGTGGACTGGCGCAGCCTGTTCGTCGTCCTGGGGGGCGCGGCCATGGGCCTGGCCCTGCTCTCCTGGTGGCTGGTGCGGGACCGCCCCGAACAGCTGGGGTTCCCCTCGGTGCGGGAGATGGAGGGGCTGCCACCCCACGCCCCCCGGCAGCAGCACTGGCTGCGGGACCTGAAGGCGGTGCTGGCCAACCGCCGCCTGTGGCCGGGCTTTTTCTATGATCTGGGCATCACCGGCAGCCTGTTCGGCATGCTGGGCCTGTGGGCCGTGCCCCTGCTGCGGGACGTGCACGAACTGAGCCGGGGAGAGGCCTCGTTCTACACCACCGCCGGCACCGTCGCCTTCGCCGCCGGCTGCCTGCTGGCGGGCCATGTCTCCGACCGCCTGGGCCGGCGCCGTCCGGTGCTGCAGGCGGGCGCCCTGCTCTACCTGGCCATGTGCCTGGCCCTGCTCTTTCTGCCCTGGGGCCCGGGGGTCACGGGCCTGGCCCTGTTCACGGTCATGGGCCTGGCGGCGGGGAGTTTCGTGGTGGCCTACGCCCATGCCAAGGAGGTGACCACGCCGTCCCTCTCGGGCATGGCCATCGCCCTGGTGAACACCGGGCTCTTCCTGGGGGCGGCCCTGTTCCAGCCCCTGTTCGGCTGGGTCATGGACCTGGGCTGGGACGGCCGCCTCTCCGCCGCCGGGGTGCCGCTCTACGGCCCGGAGGACTACCGGCGCGGCCTGTGGCTGCTCACCGGCTTCGCCGCCCTGGCCACCGTGGCCTCCTGGCGACTGGTGGAAACCGGCTGTCGGAATGTAACCCACAGTGGTCCATGAAATTGCATCATCCGGACATAAAAATGGAGCACCATTTCACATCATGGGAGCGGGTGCTAAGCTAGCCACCCAGACCTGTCAATGCTTCGTGCAACGTGGGTAGTCTGTGCTGACATGGAAAATCACTGACACCCCGCCGTGGATGCCGGAACCGAACACCGACCGCCAATGAAACATCAAGCGCCGAGAAACCATTCTATGCCCGTTCGACACCACGCCCGCAACACCGGTCTGGCCATCCTGGGCCTGGCCCTTTTCACCATGCTGACAGGCTGTGCCAACGTTGCGCCCTATCAGACCGGAACCCCACCCCAGCAGGGGACCGGCATGACCGATCAGAATGATCTCGATGCCTCCTTCGGGCTGCGTGAAGCGCAGCTCGCCCGGGAACAGGCCGAAGCCCGGGCACGGGAGGCCGAGATCGCCCTGGCCCAGGCCCGGGCGCTGGCAAGCTCGGCGAGGGAGCAGGCCGAGGCGCGCAGCCGCGAGGCCGAGGAGGCCCTCCTGCGGGCGAGGGAGCTGGAAGCACAGCTTGCAGGGGAGGACGATACAGCAGACCGGCCCCGCATGACCGAGGGCCCGGCCAGGGATCTGGCCGCCACGGGACAACTGCAACAGACGGCGCGGGGCATGGTCCTCACCCTCGGCGACGTGCTCTTCGACACCGGCAAGGCGGAACTCAAACCGGGGGCCGCGCGCATGATCCAGAGGCTGTCGGATTTCCTGGCGGCCAACCCCGGCTATAAGGCCATCATCGAAGGCCACACGGACAGCACCGGCGACCCGGCCTTCAATCGGCAACTCTCCCGGCAGCGGGCCCAATCGGTGCAAGAGGCCCTGGTGCGCAAGGGCATCTCCCCCGACCGCATCATCGCCCGGGGATTGGGCTCGGACTATCCCATCGCCACCAACGAGACGTTCGCGGGGCGCCAGAAGAACCGCCGCGTGGAGATCATCCTCTCCGATGAATCCGGGGAGACAACGGCCTCGTTCTGAACGGCGCAAAACGGCGGGTATGGTGTCCCCAGCCTGAATCGGACCGGCACCCGAACCGGGATACCACCACCGCTGGCGCGGCACAGCCCCTGTGCCGCGTCGGGCAGAACGGGGCTCACTCCTCCAGCCGCGCCGCCAGCGGGCGGTACTGCAGGGCATAGAACATCTCCAGGTAGCGCCGGGTCTCGGCCCGTTCCAGATTGGTGACGTACTTCCAGAACCCGTAGATGCGCGACAGGGTCATCATGCGCTCGGCGTAGCGTTTCCAGGTGTAGTGGGCCTCCACCCGGTCCATGCCCGCCCGGGAGACCCGATCCCAGTGGGCCGGGTCCGCCTCGCAGCGCTGGAAGAAGTCCAGCAGCACCCCGGCGGCCTCCTCCCCATGGTTGGGGTCGATGTGATAGCCGGAGCGGCCGTGCTGGATGATCTCCAGGGGACCGCCATAGAGGGTGGCGAAGGTGGGCAGGCCCGAGACCATGGCCTCGATCACCGTCAGGCCAAAGGCCTCGAACAGGGCCGGTTGCACGAACACCCCCCGATGGTCCGCCACGTAGCGGTAGAGCTCCCCCGAGAGGACCTTGTCCAGGCGCATCCCCAGCCAGCGCACCTGCCCGTCCAGGCCGTGCTCGTCAAACAGCCGGTGCATGCAGGCGATCTGCTCCTGCTCCTCCCGGTCGGTGGAGCGGCTGGCGTCCACATGCCCGGCCACCACCACCAGGTTGGCCCGCCGGCGCAGCTCCGGCTGATGCGCGTACCAGGACACCAGACCGGTGATGTTCTTGATGCGATCCAGGCGGGCCATGGTGAAGATCAGGGGTTTGTCCGGGTCCTCCAGCACCCCCCGGGCTTCCGGGTGCGGCCCGCCGAAGAGCATCTCATGCAACTCCCCGTGCAGCCCCCCGAGGCGCCGCTCCGTCTCCTGGTGGGAGAAGTACACCTCGGAGTCGGCCCCCGGGGAGACGATGTTGAAGCGGGGGTCGAAGACGTCGATGCCATTCACCACGCGATAGAGCTCGGGCAGGGTGAAGGCGCCGTAGCTCTCGTACTGGCCGATGGCGTGATCGGTGCCGGCGATCTCCTGGTAGGTGCTGGTGAGGATGAAATCCGCGGCGTTCATGGCGATCAGGTCCGCGGTGAACTGGCAGGAGAAATGGTACTGGTCCTCGTTCTCCCGCCAGTAGAGATCCGAGTAGAGGTACTTGGTCTTCTCCAGGGCATGGGCGATGTTGCACTGGGTGACGTGCATGCGGGCCGACAGCAGCGTGGCCACCAGGTTGCCGTCGGAATAGTTGCCCACGATCAAATCCGGCCGCCCCCCCAGCTCAGCGCGCACGCGGGTCTCCACGTCATTGGCGAAACGCTCCAGATAGGGCCAGATCTCGAAGCGGGAGATCCAGTGGGGCACCACCTCCCCGTCCCGGCCACGGAAGGGCACGCGCAGGATCTTGGCGTTCTGGGTGCCGGAGATATGCTCCTCCGGCTGATCGCAGGTGGTGCCCCGGGCCTCGGGGATGAGACGGGTCACCACCAGGATGCGGGGCTGGATATCCAGGCCCTGCTCCGCGAGGCGGGCATGCATCTCCCGCTCCAGGGAACGCACCTGGTCCAGGATGTAGACCACCTGCCCGCCGGTGTCCGGCAGCCCCAGGACGTTGGACTGGCCGAAGAAGCCATGGGGGCTGAGGATGAGCATGCTGAAGATCATGGGGATGCGCGCCAGGAACCGCTCCAGGGTCTTGGGCGAGGGGGCCTCCAGCAGCTCGGAGAGCAGTTCCAGGCTCTCCAGGATGCGCCCCACGTCCCGCCCCCAGCCGGCCTCCAGGCCCAGCTCCTGCAGGGTGTGGGCCACCGCGTCCCAGGGGGTCTCCGGATCCATACGGGCCAGGCGCTTCTCGGCGGAACGGATAACGGTGCGCAGGCCGTCCACGTCCCGGACCCGGTCGTTGATCATCAACTGATGCCCGTTGCAGCGGTGCTCCCGCAGGAACAGGAACAGCTTGTGGAAGCCCGACCCATCCCGGTCGAAGAGCTGGCTGGAGAGCTTGCGGTTGAGGAACTCCACCCCCTGGCCGATGGAACGGGATTCCCGCAGGTTGGGGAAGTTGCGCTGGAAGGCGCCGATATCGAACTCCAGGGGGCGGTACTCCTCCAGATGGGGGGCCACCAGACGCTCCTTGAACTCCAGGAAGGCCCCCACCGACACCGGTTCCACCGCCAGCTCGTCGGCATGGATGCGCAGATAGACCCAGCGCCCCACCTGGGGACGCACGGAAAAGGAGATCCAGGGGGCGGTGACCACCGCCTCCTGCACATCCTCCAGCATCTGTGTCAGGACCGAATACTCCGGCGGCGGGGCGGCATGCTCCGAGGCCAGGGCACGGTACATATCCTGCAGGTCGGAACGCAGCACGAAGGCCCGCCCCAGGTTCTGCAGCCGGCGCAGCAGCAGGTAGGTGAACTCACGGTGCCGGGCGATGTCCTCCCTCAGGGCTTCCAGCATGCTCGGACCTCCTCGCGGATGATGCCGTGGTGGGGATGATGACCGGGGCGCGTTTGTGCCTTCTCAAGGTGAATGTTATTGTACAAAAAGTATTTGTGCAAAAAGGTCGCCCCATGGCCCAGCCCAACCCGCGAACCGGCCCCGCCCCCGGGACCTCCCCGGGCCCCGAGGCCCGGGTGCAGACCGTGATCCGCCGCCTGCGGGTCCTGTTCCGCGCCCTGCAGGGGCACTCGCGGCGCATCCAGGAGGACTGCGGCGTGAGCGCGGCCCAGCTCTGGGCCCTGTGGGAAGTGCACCTGGAGCCGGGCCTGAGCGTCGGCGACCTGTCCCAGCGGCTGAGCATCCATGCCTCCACCGCCTCCAACATGCTGGACAAGCTGGAACGCAAGGGATTGCTGGCGCGCCGGCGCGCCGGCCGGGACCAGCGCGTGGTGCGTCTCTACGCCACCCCCACCGGCCGCCGCCTGCTGGACACCGCCCCGGCCCCGGCCCAGGGCGAACTGAACCGGGCCCTGCAGGCCCTCCCCCGGGAGAGCCTGACGGCCCTGGAACGCGGTCTGGGGGATCTTCTGGAGATCATGGAGACCCCGGACGAACGCGCCGCCCTGCGCCCCATCACCGACGACTGAACCACCCCCGCAAAACACGCGGGCCTCTCCGGAGCCGAAGCATGAGCCCCATCCGTATCGACTTTCCCCGGCTGCAGCGCGACATCGAGGCCCTCTCGGCCATCGGTCGCGACGCCGATCGCGGCATCCACCGCATGGCCTTCACCGAGGGGGACCTGGCGGGGCGGCGCTGGTTCCGCGAGCGCATCCTGGAGGCGGGACTGGAGTTCTATGAGGATGGCGCCGCCAATCTTCACGGCCGCCTGGACTGGGACGGTGAACGCCCCAGCGTCCTGATCGGCTCGCATCTGGACACGGTGCCCGCCGGTGGCCCCCTGGACGGCGCCCTGGGGGTGCTGGTGGGTCTGGAGGTGCTGCGCACGGTGAAGGATGCGGGGGTCTCCCTGCGCCATCCCCTGGAGGTGGTGAACTTCACCGACGAGGAGGGCCGTTTCGGCGGCCTGTTCGGTTCCCAGGCGGTGGCGGGGCAGCTCACCCCCGCCATGATCCACGAGGCCCGGGATCTGGAGGGGGTGACCCTGGCCGAGGCCATGGCGGCCTGGGGCCTGGATGCCAACGCCGCCCTCTTCGCCCGGCGCCCCAAGGATTCCATCCACGCCTATCTGGAGCTGCATATCGAGCAGGGACCGGTACTGGACCGGGGCGATTTCAGCGTCGGCGTGGTGGAGGCCATCACCGGGCTGTTCAAGTGGGACGTGCAGCTGCGGGGCCAGACCAACCACGCCGGCACCACCCCCATGGACATGCGCGTGGACAGCTTCCAGGGCCTGGCGGAGTTCGCCGGCGAGATCGAGCGTATCCTGGAGGAACACGGCAGCCCCCACAGCCGTGCCACCATCGGCCGCGTGGAACTGCGCCCCGGGGCGGCCAACACCGTCCCCGGCTACACCGGCTTCTCCCTGGACGTGCGCGACACGGACCCGGACACCCTGGCCAACCTGGCCGATGCCTTCCGCCGCACCCTCTCGGCCATGGCCCGCCGCCGGCAGTTGATGTTCGAATTCCAGGTGCTGTCGGAGATCCCCCCCCAGCGCTGCGACCCCGGCCTGGTGCAACTGCTCGGCGACAAGGCCCGGGCCCTGGACCTGAAACACCTGCGCCTGCCCAGCGGGGCCGCCCATGACGCCCAGATCATGGCCACCATCACCCGCACGGGGATGATCTTCGTGCCCAGCCTGGAGGGGCGCAGCCACTCCTCGGCGGAGTGGACCAACTGGGAGGACATCGAGCGCGGGGCCAATCTCATGTTACAGGCCGTGCTGTCCCTGGCGGCGGACGGCCAGGAGGCACTGCAATGAGCCCGGATCGTGACAAGCGCTTCGACAGCGTCGACCCCCTGCGGGAACAGTACCGCGGCACCCTGATCACCAACCGGGCCCTCACCCGGGCCCTGGGCACCCACCACGCCGCCCTGCTGTGCATCGACCTGCAGTATCTGGACGCCGCCCGGGGCTGGGGGGTGTTCGCCGATGCCGAGCGCTCCGGTCTGCCGGTGGAGGCCCAGGACTACTACTTCGACCGCCTGGACAACGTGGTACTGCCCAATGTACGCCGCCTGCAGGACGCCTTCCGCGCCCAGGGCCTGGAGGTGATCCACACCCGCATCCAGTCCCTCACCCGGGACGGGCGCGACCGCGGGCCGGGGCACAAGCGCCTGGGGCTGCACGCCGCCCCCGGCTCCAAGGAGGCGGAATTCCTGGAGATCGTCGCCCCCGAGGACGATGAGATCGTCATCAACAAGACCGCCAGCGGCGTGTTCACCGCCACCAACCTGGAATACGTGCTGCGCAACCTGGGGGTCACGGCCCTGTTCATCGTCGGCGTCTACAGCAACGAATGCGTCTCCACCGCCATCCGCGACGCCTGCGACCTGGGTTTTTATGTCACCCTCATCGAGGACGGCTGCGCCACCGTGACCCCGGAGCTGCAACGGGCCACCCTGCTCACCATGAAGGACCGCTATGCCCGGGTGATGACCACCGAGCAGGCCCTGACGGAACTGTCCAAGGTGGAGGAAGTCCCGGAGTGACCCGGGCCGCCCCCGCACCGGCAAGGATTTCACCTTACAGCGAAGAGGCACATCCCATGGTCGAAGACCCCCAGCTCCACAAGCCGCTCCGCCCCAAGGACGGCACCGCCGGCATCGAGCGCCCCCGGGCCCTGGCCGACAGCATCCCCGAACAGGCCGAGCCCCTGCTGGCCCTGGCCAGCCGCCACGTGGTGTCCTCACGCCAGTTCGACCGCGCCACGCTGGAACAGCTCTTCCGCCTCTCGGCCCAGTACGAGAGCACCCCGGCGCTGATGCATCTGCCGCTGCAGGGCAAGATCCTCATCAGCGCCTTCTACGAGCCCAGCACCCGCACCCGGCTCTCCTTCGAGAGCGCCTGGCACCGGCTCGGGGGCGACATCATGTCCATCACCGATGCCAAAAGCACCGGCATGGCCAAGGGGGAGTCCATCCAGGACATCGCCGAGATGTTCAACAACTACGGCGACGTCATCGTCCTGCGCAATAACGAGGACCGGGCCATCTACGACATGCTGGACAGCCTGCGCATCCCCATCGTCAACGCCGGTAACGGCATCGACGAACACCCCACCCAGGCCCTGGCGGACCTGTACACCATCTTCAAGTGGCGTCCCGACCTGCTGGACCGGGACCTGCCCGCGGACCAGCGCATCCGCGTGGGCATCATCGGCGTGCCCAACCGCATGCGCACCGTGCGCAGCCTGCTGCTGCTGCTGGCCCGCTTCCCGGAGGCCGTGGACGAGGTGGTGCTGTTCACCGACGAGGACAGCCCCTTCGACCCCGGCCAGCGGGAGGAACTGGAAGACTTCGGGCTGCACCTGCGGGTGGCCCGGGACCTGGACGGCGAGCTGCCGGGGCTGGACGTGATCTACATCAACGCCATCGCCTGGGTGGGGGACGGCTACGAGGAACTGGGCACCGATCTCAAGCTCTCCACCCAGTCCCCCTTAAAGCCCGGCTCCATCATCCTGCACCCCCTGGCCCGGGGGGAGGAACTGTCCACCGACCTGGACCCCACCCCCCACAACTGGTACTTCGCCCAGGCCCGGGGCGCCGTGTTCGTGCGCATGGCCCTGCTCACCTGCATGGTGCGGCGGGTCAGCGAGGTCATGGACACCCCCTGAGCGCCCCGCGCCCCGAACCCGAAACCGAATCCCCGAGGAGAATCCCCATGTGCGGCATCGCCGGCGTCTTCCACGCCGATCCCAGCAGACCCGTTGATCCCGAGACCCTGGTGGCCATGGCCGCCATCCAGCACCACCGCGGCCCCGACGGCTTCGGCTACAAAACCCAGGACGACCGCGGCGTGGGCTTCTCCCACGCCCGGCTCACCATCATCGATCTGGACGAGAACCGCGGCCGCCAGCCGTTTGTCACCCCCGACGGCCATCTCATGCTGGCGGTGAACGGCGAGCTCTACGACTACAAGCGCATCCGCACGGACCTCACCTCCCGGGGGGCCAAGTTCCGCACCAAGAGCGACTCCGAGATGGTGCTGCACCTCTACGAGCGCTTCGGCCTGGAGGACATGCTGCCCTATCTGCGGGGCGAGTTCGCCATCGCCCTCTACGACCGCCAGCACGACCGGCTCATGCTCATCCGCGACCGCTTCGGGGTGAAACCCCTGTACTGGACCGAGGTGAACGGCCGCGTGGTGTTCGGCTCCGAACTCAAGGTGCTGTTCGCCCATCCCGAGGTGCCCCGCCGCTTCGAGGCCCGGGGCCTGTACCACCAGCTCATGCAGACCATGGTCCCCGGACAGACCGCCTTCGAGGGCATCCACCAGGTCAAGCCCGGCCACGTGGTCACCATCTCCCGCCGCCACGGCAAGCTGGAGATCCGCGACGAACGCTATTGGGACATGGACTTCCCGCTGCAGTCCGAGCGCGGCCCGGAGAAGGACGAACAGCACTACATCGAGGGGGTGCGGGAGAAACTCACCGAGGCGGTGCAGCTGCGCCTGGAGGCGGACGTGCCCGTGGCCTGCTATCTCTCCGGGGGCATCGACTCCTGCATCACCCTGGGTCTGTCCGCCGCCACCCAGCAGTCGCCGGTGAAGGCCTTCACCATCGGCTTCGACAACGACGACTACGACGAGACCGCCATCGCCCGGGAGATGGCCGAGAGCGTGGGGGCCGACCAGGACATCATGACCCTGAACGCCGACCACCTCTACGACAACCTGGTGGAGACCCTCTGGCACGCCGAGCGCACCATCTACAACACCCTGGGGGTGGCCAAGCTGCTCATGAGCCGGCACGTGAACCAGGCCGGCTACCGGGTGGTGGTCACCGGCGAGGGCTCCGACGAGCTCTTCGCCGGCTACCCCTCCTTCCGCCGCGACATGTTCCTCCACGGACTGGACACCCTCTCCCCGGCGGAGCGGGCCAGCTGGGAGCAGCTCCTGTCCGAGAGCAACCAGCTCTTCCAGGGGGCCATGCTGGCGGAGAACGAACTCCACGACCCGGCCCTGGATGAACTGGTGGGCTTCACCCCCTCCTGCCTGCAGCCCTGGCTGGCCAGCGCCGAGCACGCCCCGGGCCTGATGGCCCCGCACCTGCGGGAACAGGTGAAGGGCTACGAGCCGGGGCGCGCCATCGCCGGGGCCCTGGACGCGGACATGCTGGAGGGGCGCCATCCCCTGGACAAGGCCCAGTACGTGTGGATCAAGACCATGCTGGAGGGGCAGATCCTCACCTGGGGGGGCGACCGGGTGGACATGGCCAACTCCATGGAGGCACGGCCGCCGTTCCTGGACCACCACCTGGCGGAGGAGGCGGTGAACCTGCCCCCGTCCATGCGCATCAACGGCCGCACCGAGAAGTACGTCCTGCGCGAGGCCATGAAGGGCCTGCTGCCCCGGGTGCTCTACGAGCGGGAGAAGTTCGCCTTCATGGCGCCCCCGGCCCACACCGACCCGAAGAAGTGGGCGGCCATGCGCGCCCTGGCGGACCAGTACCTGTCCGACGAGGCGGTGGCCGAGGCCGGCCTGCTGGACCCGGCCGGGGTGAAGGCCCTGTTCGAGCTGCACCAGGCCAGGGACACCACCGCCTCCACCCAGGTGCAGCTGGACGCGGTGATCAACCACATGATCGGGGTGCAGGTGCTGCACCACCAGTTCGTGGCCCAGGACATCCCCCGTCTGGCCCGCCGCAAGGCCGAGTCCCTGGGCTGGCGCCCCTAAAGGCCCCGCGCCCGGGGCGGAGGCGGATACCGCCGGGGCAACGCCCCGGCAGGCCCCGTCCCGTTCGCGGCAAGGGGCCCAAACCGTCCGGGCGGGGACCCTCCCCGCCCGCGGCCGCCGGCCCCCTATCCCTCCCAGGCCCCCATGGCGTCTTCGTAGAATCCCCGATCCTCCGTGGTGGCCCCCTGCAGCGTGCACACCCGCGAGGCAAAGAGGGAGGCCCGCTCCAGGATCAGATCCCAGCCCCAACCCGCCATGAGCCCCGCCAGGGCCACGGCACTGAAGGCATCCCCCGCCCCCACTGTATCCGCCAGGGCCTCCACCGGCGGGGCCTGCAGGGCGTGCACCGCCCCCTCCCGGGTGAGCACCATGGCCCCCGCCTCCGCACGGGTGACAATGAGGGCATCCAGGTCGAAGCGGGCCAGGGTCATGCGCGCCTGCACGTCCAGATCCTCCTGCTCCACCGGGGCCAGGGCGGCCAGCTCCTCCTGATTCAGCTTCACCCAGGTGGCCCGGGCCATCCAGTCCTGCACCTGTTCCCGCTGCCACCACGGGGCACGCAGGTTCACGTCCATGAACACCGGCGCCCCCTGGGACGCCACCAAGGCCTCCAGGGCCGCCCGGGAGCGTTCCCCGCGCAGGGCCAGACTGCCGTGATACAGCACCCCGGCCCGCTCCGGCAGCGAGGCCAGGGCCGCCTCCGGGTCGATGTGGTCATAGGCCTGATCCGGCAGGATCTCATAGCGGGGGCTGCCGTCCTCCAGGGTCACCTGCACCTGGCCGGTGGGATGCCTGTGGTCCTCCTGCAGCCCCGCCTGCCGCAGCCCCCAGCGGTCCATGGCCCCGCGCACCTGCGCCCCCAGGGCATCGGCCCCCACGGCGCCGATGAAGTGCGGGTCATGGCCCAGCCCCCGCAGGTTCCAGGCCACGTTGAAGGGGGCACCTCCGAGGACGGCCTGGTCCCCGAAACGGTCGAACAGGACCTCCCCGAAGATCACGGGCTCGGCATTGTGGTTCATGTCGGGCCTCCGCCGCTGCATCCGGTATCTCCCGGCCTTATGAAAGCAGGGCGGACGCGGCCCGCCCCGTCGCCCCGGGGCAGTGGGTGAGCCGAACCGTGTCCGGCACCACCACCTCCACCCCCACGGGCAGGTGATCCGAATAGTTCAGGTTGTAGACATGCACCCCCCTGAGACCCAGCCCCGGCGTCACCAGGATGTGGTCAAAGGCATGCATGGGGCGCCAGCTGGGATAGGTCTTGGCCCCCTCCAGGGGTTGCTGCAGGCGGGTGTGGCGCACCAGCCGGCGCAGCTCCTGGGAATGGGCGGGGGTGTTGAGATCCCCCATCACCACCACGTGCTCGTGCTCCCGCAGCACCTCCCCCAGGTACTGCAGCTGGCGCATGCGCGACTGCCGGCCCAGGGACAGATGCACCAGCAGGATCACCAGGGAGTCCTCGCCGCGGGCAGCGCCGAAATGGGCCTCCAGGGCGCCACGCCCGGGGATGCGGCCCGGCAGGCGGTGCTCCACCACGGAATGGGGCTGATAGCGGGAGAGCAGCCCCAGGCTGTGCTTGGCGAAGCTCCCCAGGTTGCGGTTGGTCTGGCTGTACCAGTAGGGCAGCCGGCTGCGCTCGGAGAGGTATTCCGCCAGATTGATGAACTGGCTGCGCAGGCTGCCGGCATCCAGCTCCTGCAGCCCCACCAGATCGAATCCGGCGATGAAGCGGGCGATGCTGTCCAGGTTGCCCAGGCGCCCGCCGTAGGGCAAAAAGTGCTTCCAGCTGTTGGTGAGGTAGTGGTGGAAGCGGGCGGCGGCGATACCCACCTGCACGTTATAACTGAGGATGCGCAGGCACTGCCCCTCCAGCGGCGGGGTACTGGGCCCCATATCCAGATCATCGGGGGTGCCGATGGATACCATGGGCCACCGGCGCCCCCGGGACGGCGGCAGGCTCGCCCGCAGACGGTCAACGCGCGCCGCCGCCATGGTCAGAGTTCACCGTAGGAGTGCAGGCCACCCAGGAACATGTTCACCCCCACGAAGGCGAAGGTGGTGAGGAACAGGCCGATGACCGACCACCAGGCCATGCGTGTGCCACGCCAGCCCTTGGTGAAGCGCATGTGCAGCCAGGCGGCGTAGTTGAGCCACACGATCAGGGCCCAGACCTCCTTCGGGTCCCAGGACCAGTAGCCGCCCCAGGCCTCCGCCGCCCACATGGCCCCCAGCACCGTGGCGATGGTGAAAAACGCAAAGCCCACGGCCACGGCCCGGTACATGGTGTCATCCAGCACCTGGCCGCCGGGCAGGCGCCGGGCCAGCAGGCCGCCCGGACGGCGGCGCTCACCCCAGTCCCGCAGGATATAGGCGATGCCCAGCATGGCGGCGATGGCGAAACCGCCATAGCCGATGAAGTTGGCGGGCACGTGCACCTTCATCCACCAGCTCTGCAGGGCGGGCACCAGGGGCTGCACCTGGTGGGCCTGCTGGTCCAGGGTGTAGTAGAGCAGAAAGGCCACCGCCGCACTCACCAGCAGCAGCACAAAGGCCCCCATGCCGCGGTTGCGGGTGCGGCCCTCGTAGTAGAGGTACATGAGCACGGTGATGATGCAGAAGAGGACGAAGACCTCCCACAGGTTGCTCACCGGGATGTAGCCCCAGGTGGGGTCGTGCAGGTAGGTCTCGCGCCAGCGCACGAACAGGCCCGCAAGGCCGAAGGCGGCGGCGGTCCAGGCCAGGGCGCCACCCACCCGGGCGGTGAAATCCGAGCGCACCAGGGGACCGGCCAGGGCCCCGGTGGCGATGATCAGAAACAGGGGGGCCACCCACTGCATCCCCGGGACGATACCGGCGCTGCCCACCCACAGCAGCCCGGCCCCGACCACAGCGGTGCCGGCCCCCACCGCCAGGCTCGCGGCCAGCCCCTCGCCGCCCTCGCCCCGGCGGAACATGTGGGCCATGTAGGCGGCGGTGGACATGAACAGCAGGGCGCACATCCACATGACCGCGGACTGCCCCGAGACCAGATACTTGAGGAAGAAATTGGACTCGGCATGGGCGAGATTGTCCCCGTAGGCCAGCACCCCCAGCAGGCTCATGAGGGCCACCGACAGGGCGAACGGGCGGAAGGCCCGCCAGTACCAGCCCAGCCACACGGCCACCCCCACGTGCACCACCAGGGTGAGGATCTGGTAGATGTTCATGCGGTCACCGAACAGCGCCAGGGTGACGCCGCCGGAGACCACCACCAGCACCGCCCAGAGCCAGTCGGCGGGGGACAATCGCCGCAGGAAACCGGGTCGGCGGACCGCGAGGGTGTCATGGGGGACGGACATGGGCCTTACCTCCCGTGGGGTGTGCACGCAGGATGGATGCGGATCATCAGACTTGCCTGCTCCCTGCCCCGTTCTCCCCGCCTGCGGAGGCCTCCTGCAGGAGATCGCGGCTCAGGGCGGCGAATTCATGGTCGAATTCCAGCATATTCCGGTTTGCCGTGCCAGCGAAGAGCAGGCGGCTGCCCCCGTCCCCGCGGGGATGCAGCACCAGCCAGCAGCGGCGGTGGCTCACGTAGAGCATGAGAAAGACGCCGATGATGAGCATGAGGCTGCCGAAATACACCACCTTCTGCCCCGGGGCCTTGGTCACCATGAGGCCGGCGGCCTGGTGCAACTGATAGTCCCGCAGGCGCACGAACAGGGGCGAGCCGTAGCGCGGCAGGGCATCCAGGGCGGTGAGGGCGTCGTCCAGCCAGGCGGCATCGTCACCGCGCATCTGCCCGATCCCCTCCGCCTCCAGCACCCGCAGGTAGAGGGCCCGCAGGGTCTCGTTCAGCACCCGCCCGAAGACGTCTGTGAGCCGTTCCCACTGGGGCTCGGGCACGCGCTGGCGGATCTCGCCGATGACGGCGTCATACCCCCCCGCCGCGAACAGCTCCACGAGCCGGATCATGGTGTCGCGGACCACCTCCCGGGGTACACGACCGTCCCCGCCACCGAACTGCGCGGCGGCCTCCCCGGCCAGATCATCCACCACCGACTCCACCACCTGGCGGTCGTGCAGCCGGGCCACCAGGGCCATGAAGCGGTCAATGCCCTCGCCGTCCGGGTCCGCGGGGATGTAGAGATAGCGGAAGGGCTCGCCGGTGCCGGCGCGCACGCCACTGATGAGATAGCGGCGCCCGTCCCGTTCCACCGGCTCCATGAGCTGGTGGAAATAACGGGTCTCGCCTTCGGGATCGTGCAGGGCGTATTCCATGCTCGGCCCCATGTCATGCACCCGCTCGCCGCCCTCCTCGTCCCGCTCCCGGGAGAGGTTGGTTTCACGGAAGTTCAGAAACTCCAGGGTGTAGACGCTGCCATCGCTGAGGGACTGCTCGTAGCGGCCATGCACCCGCACCGGCACATGGCGGGGTTTTTCGGCACTGCGCCCCAGCAGGTGCATGTCCAGCATCAGGAGGGAGCCGGCATCCCGGTAGCTGGACTGGTAGATGGCATAGCCCCGGTGCACCAGGGGATGGTTCACGCTCACCGTGCGCTCCATGGGGGTGTCCAGATCCTCGTCGTGGATCACCACGTCGGACTCGAAGGAGCGCTCCTGGCCGGTTTCATGGCGCTGCACACGAAAGTCCTTCACCTCGATGGCGAAGGGCAGTTCCTGCACCACGTAGCCGTCGTCCAGGTCCAGGAAGACCACATCGGCGCTGCGTCCCTCGGGGATCTCCACGCTGCCCCGGAAGGAGGGATTGGAGGGCTCCACGCGACTCTCCGGCGGCACCTCCGAGGCGGGGATCTGCCGCGTCTCCGGCTCCAGCCCCCCCAGCAGCTGGGCCGCCATGAGCGGCACCCGTCCGTCGATGAGCCCGCCGATGCAGATGACGACGATGGCCACGTGGGTGAAGAAATAGCCCAGACGGTTGCCGCTGCCGCGCATGGCCGAGAGCACCTCCCGGCCGTCCCCATCCTGGTGCCGGCGCAGGCGGTAGCCCCGGTGCCGCAGCACGGTCTGGGCCCGCTGCATGACCGTATCGGGTGCCTCGGGGTGCTGTGGCCGCGATTCGCAGTGGGCAAAGCGCTCCAGGGACTTTTCCCGGATGTCCAGGCGGAACCCCCGCATGTCCCGCCACATCATGGGGGTGCTGCGATAGACACAGACCGTGGTGGAGACCACGAGGAAGGCCAGGATGAGCAGGAACCACCCCGCCGTATAGACGGCGTACAGCCCCATGGCATCGAACACCTCGTGCCAGAAGGGTCCGAACTGCATGAGATAGGTCTGGGAGGGCTGGTTCTGGGGCAGGACCGTGCCCAGGGCGGCGGCCAGGGCCAGGGTCAGCAGCAGGGCGATGGCAAGATGCATCGACCCGAAAAAGCCGATGAGGACGGACCACCGGGACGGGCGGGGGGGCGCCGGGACATCGCTGGACATACGGCTCATAGGGTCATGGAGGGGTTTCCGGGTGATGCCCCTTTGACCCGTTCGGCGCCACGAGTTCAGCCGAAGGGGTCATACGCCGCAAGGGGGCGGCGGAAAAAAACGGGGTGACCGAAGCCACCCCTGGCTACGTCCTGGGGATCCCGGATCAGCGGGGCTCCAGGCTCTCCATGTACTGGGTCACGGCCTGCATCTCCTCTTCGCTCATGCGGCCGGCCACATCGCGCATCATGCGGCTGGGGTCGTTGTGGCGCACCTCGTCACGGAACTGGTGCAGCTGGTCCAGGTTATAGGTGGCATGCTGGGCCGCCACGGAGGGGAACAGGGCCGCCGGATTGCCGCGACCGTTGGGGCCGTGGCAGGCCACACAGGCGGCCACGCCGGTCTGCAGGTTGCCGCCGAAGTAGATCTTCTTGCCCAGGGCCAGGGTCTGGTCGTCGGCGCTGGGCCGGCCGGGCGCCGTCTCCTGGGAGGCGAAATAGGCGGCCAGGTCCCGCATGTTCTGCTCCGTCAGATCCGCCACCTGGGGATTCATCAGCGGGTGGCTGCGGCGCCCCCACTTGTAGTCCATCAGCTGCTTGAACAGGTAGTCCTCGTGCTTGCCGGCGATCTTCGGCCACTCGGGGTTGACGCTGTTCCCGTCCGTCTGGTGGCAGGCCACGCAGGGGGAGGACAGTGCACGGCCGCGCTCCGGATCACCGGGCTCGGCGGCATGCAGCGAGGCCGACAGGGAAGCGGCCAGCGTTGCGGCGGCGATGACGACAAGTTTCTTCATTGAATCCACTCCTGAACCTGAAACGGTATGCCCTTCGGGTTTGCTAACCTGTGGTGATCGGACGCACGGCGGGCGCCGCCTTGAAATGACCGCATTGTATAGCATACTGAACCCATTGCCGCAAAAACGGCGGGGTTGCCCCCTCAACCCCCTGCAAGAGCCCCTGCATGAACCACGAAACCATGACCCCGGACTACACCAGGGCCGCCTTTTTCACCAGTGCCGCCCAGTTCAAGGACCTGCCCCCGGAGGCGGGTCGGGAGGTGGCCTTCGCCGGCCGGTCCAATGCGGGAAAATCCAGCGCAATTAATACGTTATGCAGACAAAAGGGGCTTGCGCGCACGAGCAAGACCCCGGGGCGAACCCAGCTCATCAACTTCTTCTCCCTGGACGGGGACCACCGCCTGGTGGACCTGCCCGGCTACGGCTACGCCAGGGTGCCCGAGGCCGTGCGCCGGCGCTGGGGGGAGACGATGGCGGCCTATCTGGGCCGGAGACAGAGCCTTTCGGGCCTGATCCTGGTCATGGACATCCGTCATCCGCTGACGGAGCACGACTGGCAGATGGTGGGCTGGACCCAGGAGCGGGCCCTGCCCCTGCATGTGCTGCTCACCAAGGCGGACAAGCTCAAGCGGGGCCCCGCGCTGAACACGGTGCACCAGGTGGCCCGGGCCCTGGGGGAGGCGGGCGTGGAGGCCACGGTGCAGCCCTTCTCCGCCCTCAGGGGACAGGGCGTGGACGATGCCCGTTCGGTGCTGGACGCCTGGTTCCTCGGTGAGGCCCCCCAGGCCGGGGAATGAACCGCGGCGGGGATGCGCCCAAAAAAAGCCCCGGGGACCATCGGGGGGATGGCCGTGTCCCGGGGCAGAACGCGGCTCGATTGGGGGCTCGAGCCATCCCGCTCAGGGAGGAAAGCGGGAAGCGCCGGGCTGCAGCGCTCATTGATGAGACCCAATCCCCGGGGCAAAGTTCACCGCAACACTCAGGTATGATCGGGGTCTGGCCGAAGCACCCCAAAGCCCCTAAAAAAGGCCCCGGACCGCGGGGGCGGCGCCGGGGCCAGTCTTGGGCTCGACTTGGGGGAGTCAGAGCATCCCGCTCAGGGGGTTAAGCGGGAAGCGCCCCATCCGGGACGCCTACTGAGAATGACCCATCTACGGCGGGAAAGTTCGTGTTTCCGGGAGGAAGCTGCGGAAATGTGAGTCCCTTCGCACCTCAGGACCGGCGAATCCGGGTTCCGGCCCGCGGCACCCGGTGAAGGGGTGGCGGGCCCCGCCGGCGGGGCCGCACCGAAGGGCCCTACTGGCCCAGGACTTCGCTCTTGAACTGGCCCAGGGCCACGCGCCACCAGTCGATGGTGTCATCCAGATTGCGCCGGCTCACGCCATAGACCAGGTTCACGTTCATCTCCAGCACCGGATCCCCCTCGTCATCCAGATAGGCCTTGCCGAAACGATAGCCCTCGTTCCAGGCATTCATGTCCTCCAGGGTGTACTGGCCATCCGTCGCCCAGGCACTGCTGAAGCGGATGGTCTTGCAGTTGCGGTTGTCCGAGCAGCCATAGAACATGATGGAATAGCGCGTCCCGTCCATGCGCCCCGTGATCATGGGGTCCCCCACCCCGTCCGTGGTCAGGTTGGCGGAGCCATAGCCCCGGGCCAGGTTCATGATCTGCTGCGGATCGGCGGCATCCACCAGATCCGAGGCCCAAAGCGGTTGCACTGCCGCCAGCATCACGCCGGCCAGGATCCCTTTCCACATCGTTTTTCCCCGTGATGAATGAATCCTCATTTTCAGCGGTTGTGTCCGTTTCGACAATCCTCAAAAACCCCACCGGGCGGGGCGGCCCCGGGAAGATGCGCAGAAGGCGCCACGGCATGGCCTTGCCTTCACCCTGGCGGGTATCATGGGCACCGCATCCAGAGTGAGATCCCCATGAACGACTGGACCACGGATTCCGCCCGCCGTACCTACAATATCCAGCACTGGAACGGCGGCTACTTCCATATCAACGATCAGGGTCGCGTCCTCATGCGCCCCCCCACCCACGGGGATCACCCGGGGGTGGACCTGCACGACCTCATCCAGCGGGTCAAGCCCCTGAACATCGACGTGCCGGTGCTGGTGCGCTTCCCCGACATCCTCACCGACCGGGTGGACCGCCTCACCCGGGCCTTCGGGGCGGCCTTCGAGGAATCCGACTACCAGGGCCACTACACCGCCCTCTATCCCATCAAGGTGAACCAGCAGCGCAGCGTGGTGGAGCGGGTACTCTCCCACGGGGCCGACCGGGTGGGCCTGGAGGCGGGCAGCAAGCCGGAACTCATGGCCGTGCTGGCCCTCTCCCGCCCCGGCGGGGTCATCGTCTGCAACGGCTACAAGGACCGGGAGTACCTGCGCCTGGCCATGATCGGCCAGCTGCTGGGACACCGGGTGTACATCGTCATCGAGAAACCCTCGGAACTGGCGGGGGTCATGCGCGAGGCCCGGGACCTGGGGGTGCGGCCCTGCCTCGGGGTGCGTATGCGCCTGGCCTCCGTGGGCAAGGGCAAATGGCAGAACACCGGCGGTGAAAAGGCCAAATTCGGCCTCTCCGCGGCCCAGGTCCTGCATCTGCTGGAGCAGCTGCGCCAGCACGACATGCTGGACTGCCTGCAGCTGCTGCACTTTCACATGGGCTCGCAGATCGCCAACGTGCGCGACATCCAGGCGGGGATGTTCGAGGCCTCCCGCTTCTTCGCCGAACTGCACCGCCACGGCGCCCCCATCGGGGTGGTGGACGTGGGTGGCGGCCTGGGGGTGGACTACGAGGGCACGCGCTCGCGCAACCTGTGCTCGGTGAACTACAGTCTGCAGGACTACGCCAACAGCGTCGTGCGCATCCTGGCCAACACCTGCCGCGAGTTCGACCTGCCCCATCCGGAGCTGTTCACCGAGTCCGGCCGGGCCATGACCGCCCACCACGCCGTGCTCATCACCAATGTCATCGACACCGAGCGCGCCCCCGTGGCGGCGGACATCCAGCCGCCGGAGGAGGACGCCCCGGCGGTACTGCTGGACATGTGGCAGCTGTTCGAGCACATCGGCGAGAACGCCCCCACCGAGGTGTTCCACAACATGCTGGACTGGCTGGGGGAGGTGCGCTCCATGTTCACCCACGGCCTGCTGGACCTGGAACACCGGGCCCTGGCGGAGCAGATCTACTTCGCCACCTGCCGCCAGCTGCTGTCCACCCAGGCGGAGCGCCTGCCCCGGGACATCGGCGACGACCTCAACGAGAAGCTCTCGGACAAGTACTTCTGCAACTTCTCCGTGTTCCAGTCCATCCCCGACGTCTGGGCCATCGACCAGATCTTCCCCATCCTGCCCCTGCACCGCCTGGACGAACGGCCCACCCGCCGCGGCGTGCTGCAGGACCTCACCTGCGACTCCGACGGCCACGTGGACCGCTACGTGGACGGCGAGACCACCGCCCCCAGCCTCCCCCTGCACGAACTGCGCCCGGGGGAGGACTATCTCATCGGCATCTTCATGGTGGGGGCCTATCAGGAGATCCTGGGGGACCTGCACAACCTCTTCGGCGACACGGATGCCATCAACGTGGTGCTCAGGGAGGACGGCGACTACGAGGTGGTGGAGCCGGAACAGGGGGACACCGTGGCCGAACTCCTGCGTTACGTGCACTACGACACCGAACTCCTGGCCGGGGCCTACCGCCGCAAGGTGGCCGAGGCCCCCCTGGACCCACCCCAGCGGGAGCGCATCCTGGCGGAGCTGGACCACGGCCTGGCGGGCTACACCTACCTGGAGGACTGACCCCCGCCTGCCTCCAGGCAGGCCCGGTGAACGCCCCCCAGGTGGGGATTCACGGCAGGGGGGCCGGGGCGGGGACCGCCGCAGCCCCCCGCCCCTCTTTCTCCCCCATGGCATCGGCGGGCAGCCGGTCCATGCGCCGGCGCAGCGCCCGGGCCTGCGCCTCATGCCCCCGGGCCGCGAGGATCTCGGCCCGCAGGGCCAGCGCCTGCTGGGCCACCGGGGTGTCGTCGTAATGCCTCTCCACATACCGCGCCCGGGCCAGGGCCTCTTCCGGGTCCCCGGCCGCTTGGCAGGCCCGGGCAGCCCGCAGCTCCGCCTCCGCCAGTCCCTGGCGCAGCCGCATCAGATAGGGCACCGCCTCCGCCCGGTAGGGGGAATCCGGATGGTCCCGCACCAACGCCCGGAACTGCACAAAGGCCGCCCGCGCGGCGGCACTGTCCCGGGCCGGCGGCGGTTCCCCCCCGGCATGCAGGCCCTCCCACTGGGCAAAACGGGCCACGGCCCCCAGATAGCGGGCATAATCGGCATGGGCATGGCGCGGCGCGGCCTGCAGGAAATGCCGGCTCTCCTCGAAGGCCGCCCCGGGATGCCCGGCCTGGAGACAGACATAGGCCGCCTGCAACCGCCCCTCCAGCACCGCCGCCCCGTGCAGACGCGCCACCGCCGCCCGCGCCCCGGCGCAGTCCGACGCCGCCACGGCCACCTGCAGATCCGGACCCTCCGGCTCGGATTCCGGAGCCGGGGGCGTGGTGGCACAGCCGGAGCCCAGGAGCAACGACGCCATGGCAATGGTGGCCAAGGCGGCACGACGGTGTTGTACAGGGGAGATGGTGCTGGGCATGGAGCAAAGACCCCGATTAAGGAAGGGACAGCATAGCCTTTTTACCGGGTCCGCTCCCATGGGTCCGGGGGAGGAAATCCCGGGAAATCTG
Source organism: Ectothiorhodospira mobilis (assembly GCF_016584115.1). Lineage (GTDB taxonomy): Bacteria > Pseudomonadota > Gammaproteobacteria > Ectothiorhodospirales > Ectothiorhodospiraceae > Ectothiorhodospira > Ectothiorhodospira mobilis. Next base: position 17,813 of record NZ_NRSK01000010.1, on the reverse strand, counting down.
CAATCAGATCGGGGTCTTCACAGCAATCCGGAAAAAGCACCGGGACGCCCCTTGCGAACGCCCCGGGCATCCCGGCAGGGTCACTTCACTCCAGGGAAGTGGCCTCAATCCAAAGCACGGCATCCTGGGAGAGGGCCTTGCCGGCATGGGTTTTCTGCGGACCGGATCCCAGACAGGCGAAGCCCCAGATCCCCGGCCGGGGAATGCCGAAGGTGAACAGGCCATTGTCGTCCGTGATCACGGAGATGGCGGTGTCCGGCACCGGACCCAGGTGGCTGGCACCGAAGGCGTTGTCCTCCCCGTGCACCTGGGTATTGATGTACTCCACCTCGCATTCCACCCCCGGGGCGGGCTGGCCTTCCGACAGCAGCTGTCCGGTGAAGGTACCGCCGGCAAAGGCCTGATAGGGCTTGGTCCGGGGGACGATCTCCGTCTCCAGGCCCACCGGCTCATTCCAGCCCGTGGGCATCCCCCCCTTGTTCAGCACCACCTTGGTGATCTGCTGGATGTAGAGGTCCTCGGCCTCTTCCATATAGGGGGCCGGCTTCAACACGAAGGTGTAGTCCCCGTTGCGCCGGATGCGGTAGGTGGTCTCGTAGCCCCGGGCCGTGTTCTCGGGGCCCTGCCAGGTCATGGGCTCCAGGGTGTCGGTCAGGTCGGTCTGACGCCCCCGCTGCAGCACATAGAATCCCTCGGGCCGGCCCATGTCCATGACATGCCCGTTCTCCATGGGATGACCGAAAATCAGCTTGAGGCCAATCTCCTGCGGTCGGTCCAGCATCATCCCGGGGGTGTGGATCAACTGGAAATGGGCCTGGGCCGCCCCGGCCGCCAGCAGGGAGGCGGTGGCAACGGCGGTCTTGAAAATGGATGCGTTCTTCATCGTTGGGTCTCTCCATGGGCAGGCCGGCACACCGGCCCGCGACAGATTCACTGGCATCACGCCCGCAGGCCCCACGGGGGCCCTTGCTGCGGGCGCACCGGGGGTCATTCGACGATGTCACGCCCCTGGATTTTGACCTGATGGCCGGGGCCGGCATCGAAGATCACGGTATATGCCCCCTGGGGCTTGTCGAACTCGAACTCGCTGTACTCACTCATCTTGCCCTCCACGATGGGCTGACCGCTGCCATCCACCACGCGGATGTCCATGCCGGCGGCCGAGGAGCCGTCGGAGAATCCTCCTTCGCACAGGACACTCCCGTCGCCCATGTCGTAACAGGCGCACAGGGGGGTGTGGGCGAGGGCATGGCCCATGGTCAGGGCGGCCGTGAGGCCCAGGGCGGCCGATAGGGTCTTTCTCATGTGCAATCCTCCGGAAAACGAATGAATCCATGATGCAGGGCCGGGAGCGTGTCCCCGCCCTGCCCCTGCACTGCCGGAGGGAATCTACCTGCCCGGCCTTCCCATGTAAATAGCAACGATTATCATTTGCCTCATTACTCGTTTTGATCTACTTTCCCTTCTTTATTCGAGGAAAAGCCCTCTCCGCTGATGACCATCAAAGACAGGACACGCGCCATGGCCCCCGATACACCGGCATCCACCCCGCCCACCCTCAACGACCTCCGCCCCGGCAGACGGGCGCGGGTTCGCCGCCACCGGGCCGCCGGTCCCGTGCGCCAGCGGCTGCTGGACCTGGGGATCCTGCCCGGCACCTGCATCGCCATGGTACGCAGCGCCCCGCTGAACGACCCCGTGGAGATCCGGGTGGGCGCGGTCTCCGTCACCCTGCGACGCCATGAGGCCCGGACCATCGAGGTGGAGGCAGACGATGCCTGAGCGCAAGGGGATCCTGGTGGCACTGGCAGGCCAGCAGAATGCCGGCAAGTCGACGCTGTTCAACCTGCTCACGGGGGCACGCCAGCATGTGGCCAACTACCCCGGGGTCACGGTGGACAAAAAACAGGGGCGTTACAGCGACAGGGAAGGCGTGGTCTACACGGTGGACCTGCCGGGCACCTACAGCCTCTCCCCCTTTTCCATGGAGGAACGGGTGGCGCGGGAATTCCTGCTGGGGGAACGGCCGGACGTGGTGGTGGATGTCCTGGATGCCGCCAATCTGCACCGCGCCCTGCATCTCACGGTGCAGCTTTCAGAGATGCAGCAGAACCTGGTGCTGGCCCTGAACATGATGGACGTGGCCGCCCGAAGCGGCCTTCAGGTCGACGCCGACCGGCTCGCCGCCAGGACGGGGCTGCCGGTGGTGTCCACGGTGGGCAACCGCGGCAAGGGCCGCGGGGACCTGCGCCGGGCGGTGCGCAGCGCGGCCGGACAGCGGGGACCCTCCCCCCTGCGGGTGGACTACGGCCCCCTGGAAGCGGCGATCCAGGAACTGGAACGGCAGCTGTCGTCCTGGCCCGGACTGGAGGAGCTGCCCCTGCGCTGGCTCGCCCTGGGCCTGCTCCAGGGGGACACGGAGGCCGTGCGGCTGCTGCGGCAGCATATGGGCAGGGAGGCGGCCCGGGGGCTGCAGGCCTCGGCGGGGCGGCACATCCAGGTCTTCGAGGCACAGGAGGGGGTGGATACCGGCGACCACATCACCCGCTGTCGCGACGAGGCCATCCGCGGGCTGCTGACCGAGGTGATCCGCTCCCAGCGGGAGGGGCGCCCCACCCTGACCCAGCGGGTCGACCGCATCGTGCTCAACCGCTGGATCGCCCCGGCCTTCCTGGTGCTGACGGTGTTTCTCATCTACCAGATCTCCATCGTCTGGGGCTACGAACTCACCAATCACACCTGGCCGCTGCTGGCCGGCCTGCGGGAATGGGTGGCCGGGCTGCTGCCGGATGCGGGCTTTCTGGTGGATCCCTACACCCGCTCCCTGGGGCTGTGGCTGGTGGACTCGGCCAACACCCTGCTCAACTACGTTCCCATCTTCCTCATCCTGTTCGCCCTCATCGCCCTCATCGAGGACTCGGGCTACATGGCCCGCATCGCCTTCATCCTGGACAAGATCCTGCACCGCTTCGGGCTGCACGGCCAGAGCACCCTGCCCCTGATCCTCGGCGGCGTCTTCGCCGGGGGCTGCGCCGTGCCCGGGGTGATGGCCACCAAGGGCATTCCGGACCAGCGGGCGCGCATGGCCACCATCCTCACCGTGCCCTTCATGAATTGCCTGGCCAAGGTGCCCCTCTACACCCTGCTGCTGGGGATCTTCTTCCCCGGGGAAAAGACGCTGATGATGTTCTACATCTCCACGATGACCCTCGTCTTTGCCCTGCTGGTATCCCGGCTGCTCACCACCACCGTGCTGCGGGGCCAGGAGACCTCGCCCTTCATCATGGAACTGCCCCGCTATCACCTGCCCACGATCACCGGCGTGCTGCGCCGTGCCTTCGATCGCACGGGGCAGTACATCCGCAAGGTGGGCACCGTCGTCCTGGCGGTGGCGGTGGTGGTGTTCGTCCTGCTGCACTTCCCGGGCCTGCCCAAGGCACAGCAGGCCGAATTCGCCGCCCGGGCCGAGGCCGCCGTGGAACGCTTTGAAAACGCCCTGCAAGGCAATGCCTATGCCGCGGCGGCCACCGGGGCGAACCTGGTGCCGCTGATGAATTACTACACCGATTACAACCGCGCCAAGCTCAACGCCGCCGGCGCGGAAGGTTCGCGCCGGGTGGCGGAACGCTTCCAGACACGCAACCCGGACTTCTACCCCCTGGTCAAACCCCCGCCGGGAGACCGCGACGCCCGCAAGGCCTGGCGGGAACTGCGTGTACTGGCCCGGGAACGCAAATCGCTCCGCCGGGAGATGCGCGAGCAGCGCATCGTGCAGTCGGTACTGGGCAGCATCGGCCGGGGCCTGGAACCCATCACCCGGTTCGCGGGCTTCGACTGGAAGATCAACGTCGCCCTGTTGTCCTCCTTCGCGGCGCGGGAGAGCAGCGTCGCCACCCTGGGGGTACTGTTCCAGCCGGATGAGGACGGGAATGCCACCCTGGAGGAGCGCATGGGCGAGGAGACCCGCGCCGGCGGTGCCACGGCCCTGCTGGCGGTGTCCATGATCCTGTTCTTCGCCCTCTATCCCCCCTGCCTGGCCACCACCCTCATGGTCAAGGTGCAGACCGATTCCTACCGCTGGATGGTCTTCTCCATCGTCTTCCCCACCGCCCTGGGGCTGACGGTGGCCAGCCTGGTCTACAGCATCGGCACGGCGGTGGGGGCGACGGGCCTTCAGGCCATGTCGGCGGTCTACTGGGGGGCCGTGATCCTGCTGCTCCTGGTGGGGTTGCTGGTCCGTCCCCCCCAGCCCACGCCGCTGCGCCCCACCGGTGAGCGAAACCATCGGCGGCGTCTGCCCTTTATGGGAGGTGCATGATGAATCCCCCGGAACCCCTGCCCGCCGACGGGGATGCATCCGGCGCGGCGCAGACCCTGGCCAGTCCCCCGGATGCCCGCATCCCCACCGAACCCCCGTGGGGCCTGGCGGACACCCTCGTCCTGGTGGCCGCCATCGTCCTGGCCCTGGGCATCCTCTACCGGCGCCTGTGGAAGCGCCGGGGCCAGTGCGACGGCTGCGCCCAGGGCAGCTGCCCCGGGACGACCTGCAACGGTCCCGCGGCCCGGCCCCCGCAACAGGGACGGGGCACCCCCGTCACCATCGCCGTGGACCGCATCCACCGCCGCCCCCGGGACTGACCCGGGAGCGGCGGCCGGCGCTGCCGTGGCCCCTGGCGCCGAAGGCACGCGCCTTGTATCTTCATCCCCTCGCAGATACAGGGAAATCCCGGCCTCCATGAGCGAAGACACCCGCGAAGACCGCGCATCCAACCACCGCATCGGCCCCATCCATCTGGCCCCCGGCATCCGGCCCGTGCACGGCTGGACCTTCCTCTACGCGGGGTTCATCTCCATCGGTCTGATCGTGTTCATCACCATCGGTCAGACCTATATCCTCAACGAGCACCTGAACATCCCCACGGATCAGCAGGGCCGGCTGAGCGGGGACCTGGTCTTCTGGACCGAGGTGGTGGCGCTGTTGCTGTTCATCCCGGCGGGGATCCTCATCGACCGCATCGGGCGAAGGCCGGTGTACGTGGCCGGTTTCATGCTCATCGCCGCCACCTACGTGCTCTATCCCCTGGCCAGTTCGGCGGATGACCTGTTCATCTACCGCACGATCTACGCCCTGGGGGTGGTGGCCATCGCCGGGGCCCTGTCCACGGTGCTGGCGGACTACCCGGCGGAGCGCTCCCGCGGCAAGCTGGTGGCCCTCATCGGCATGCTCAACGGCCTGGGCATCGTCTTCATCGGGCAGGGCTTCGGCGCCTTCCCCGAGCTGTTCACCGGCATGGGGATCAGCGGCACCGACGCCGGTCTCTACACCCACCTGCTGGTGGCGGCCCTGGCGGTGATCTCGGCCCTGGTGGTGGGCTTTGGCCTCAAACCCGGCGTGCCCCCCAGCCGGGAGCCCCAGCCCCGGGTGCGGGAACTGCTGTTCTCCGGCTTCGCCCAGGGGAAGAACCCCCGCATCCTGCTCTCCTACGGCGCGGCCTTCATCGCCCGGGGGGACCAGTCCATCAATGCCACCTTCATCGTGCTCTGGGGCACCACCGTGGGCGTGGGGGCGGAACTGAGCACCGCCGATGCGGTGAAGCAGGCGACGCTGATGTTCGTCATCACCCAGGTGGCGGCCCTGGTGGCGGCCCCCTTCCTCGGTCCCATGATGGACCGCCTCAACCGCGTCACGGCCCTGGCGGTGTGCATGGCCCTGGCCGCCCTGGGCAACCTGTCGGTGATCTTCCTGGACAACCCCCTGGGGGGCTGGGCCGCCGTGCCCTTCTTCATCCTGCTGGGCATCGGCCAGATGAGCGTCTTTTTGGGCGGGCAGTCCCTGGTGGGGCAGGAGGCGCCCAAGCCCAAGCGGGGCTCGGTGCTGGCCGCCTTCAACATCAGCGGCGCCCTGGGCATCCTGCTCATCGTCCTCCTCGGCGGGCGCCTGTTCGACGCGGTGGACCCGCGGGCCCCCTTCGTCCTGGTGGGGGTCATCAACCTCCTGCTGATCTTCGCCAGCCTCTATGTGCGCCTCAAGGCCCCCGGTGAGGACCTTGGCGCACTGGAACGCCGGCGGGAGGAGGGCCCGGGGGCGGACGATGACCCGTGGATCGACCCCGCCCACCGGCCGGAGCGGGACGGGGCCTGAACCCTGCCGGGGCGCACCCACCGGAGCGGATTCCCGCAGGGTGCCGTTCCGGTTGCGGCTGGATCGTCATGGGGACAGCCCCGAAGGAGATCAGAGACGGCCGTCCAGGTTCAGGGGGATGCGGCCCCCGCGGTCGGGTCGGCCGATGAGGGAGAGGGCGTCGTCCAGGGCGGCCCCGGCCTGGGGGCGGGTGCCCAGGCGGGCGCGCAGGCGGTAGCGTCCGTCGGGTTCCAGCCGGGCGCTGGCCTGCAGGAACAACGGGCCGCCCCGGTCCCGGGCGTCGGCGGTGAGGGCACCGTCCTCGTCCCCGAGGCGGGCGTGCAGATCCCCCAGGGGGAGCGGCTCGGGGTATCCGGAGGCGGCGTTCAGCCAGGCCACCGTGCCCGTCACGTCGTGGAAACGGCCGTCACGATCCAGGGCCAGGCCGGGGATGTCCGCCACGATCCGCCCCTCCACCACCACCGGCCAGTCCACCAGGGCCCCGGCCACCGGGGCGGCGGGGAGGTCCAGGCGCAGGTCCCGGATCCCGATCCCCCCGGGCTGCAGGCGGAGATGGGCGCTGCCGCCGGGGGCGGGGCCTGAGAATCCCGCCTCCACCCCCAGGGCGCCGCGCAGCAGGTCCCATGGATGGACCCGCCAGGTCACCCCCTGCAACGTGAGATCCTCCCATCGGGCCTCCTGCGCCCGTCCTGACCAGAGGCTCCCGGTCACCCCATGAAGGTGCAGGCCCTCCGGCAGCCAGCCCCGATCCCGGACCCAGTCATGGGCCAGGGGGGCGGGCAGGGTGATCCCCAGGGCCAGCAGGTAGGCGGCCAGCCCCAGCAGGATCAGGGATACGATCCACCGGCCACGCCGGGGGACCTCCCCGGTCGCGGCCGGGGCCTTGCGCCTGCGCAACCCGGCAAGCCTCATCCCCCCGGCCCCTCCAGCACGATACGGGCGTTCACCCGCCCCTCCCGGGCCTGGCGGTCCACCACCAGGCCGCTGACCCGCACCCCGTGGCGGCGCTGCAGGCGGTCCAGCCATTGCACGATATCGTCGAAGGGGGCATCGTCCATCCACACCCGCACCCTACCCTCCCCCTCCGGCTGGACGCGGCGCAGGGAACCCCCCAGGCCCGCCTCCCTCGCGGTGGCGTCCACCCCGCCCAGCAGTGAGCGTTCCCCACGATGCACCGGCGGCGGCTCCTCCTGTCCGCGGGCGGAGCGCACCACCTGCGCCGCCGCCTGCATCCAGGCCAGATCGGCCCGCAGCTCCGCCACGCTCTGCTGCGACCGCGCCACCCGGTCCGTCAGGGGCAGCCACAGCCCCCACCAGAGCAGGATCAGGGCCAGGGCGATGCCACCGAGGCGCAGCACGCGCCGGTCCCGGGGGGCGAGTTCGTTCCACCAGCTCCGGATCATCCCGCCCCTCCGAGGAGGATGCGGGCCTCCACCCCCTCCTCCCGGGCACTGGCGGAACGGATCTCCACGGGATGGCCCGACTCCGCCTCCAGCCGCGCCTTGAGGCGGTCCAGGGCCTGCAGGTCCGTCAGCTCCAGATCCAGGTCCAGGCGGCCGGGCTGATAACGCAGGCTGCGCAGGGTCAGTCCCTCGGCCCCGGCCAGCACGGGACCGGCCCGGCCCAGGAGGGCGGCCAGTTCATCCCCCCCGGCCCCGCCATCGCCCTGCTCCAGTTGCCGCAGGGCCGACGCCATCTGCCGCCGGGGATCGACGATGCGCCCGCCGGGGAAGGTCTGGCCGTAGACCTGACGGATCTCCCCTTCCAGGCGGGCGCGCTCCCGTTCCAGGGCCTGCAACACCCAGAGTTGGGAGGCCAGCTGCACCAGGACCACCGCCAGCAGGAGCAGGGCGGCGGCGCGCCAGGGACGCCAGCTGCCGCGGCCCCGGCGAAAGTCATAGGGCGCGGTGAGCAGATCCAGGGGGGGGCGCGACGGCCAGCGGGTGGAAAGGGTCTCCATGAGTCCCGGTGCATCGTCTTCCCAATGCAGTTGCAGGCCTGGCCGCTGCGCCAGCGCCTGCAGCTCCGCATCCGCCTCCCGGGGGGCGTCGACGCGGTGCAGGAGGAGGCACTCCGGGCGCTCCGCCTCCGGGGTCTGCTCCCACTGCCGGCGCACCCAGAAGGCCGCCTGATCCCGGTCCAGGCTCAGCCCCGTCCCCTCCCCCGTGGCCAGCCAGGCCGTCTCCCCCTCCAGCCACAGGGCCCAGCCCGCCTCCGGGGCAGGCAGCAGGGCGGTCTCCGGGACCAGGGCCGTCACCTGCAGGTCAACGGCCCGCAGGGCCCGGGTCCAGGCCTCCATATCGGCCCGGGCCACCACCGCCACCGCCAGGGTCCCGTCCGGCTGGCGGGCACCGGGCACGAAGTGCAGGTCCTCCACGTCCTCTGCCAGTTGTTCCTCCAGGGCATACGGCAGGGCACGGCGGACGGCCCGGGGATTGCGGGTGGGGAGCTGCGCCCGGGTGAGCAATACCCGGTCGCCGGGGGCGAGCACGGCCCATGCCCGGCCCGCCAGCCGGGACCCCAGGGCCTCCAGGGAGGCCGGACCATGCCGCCGCGGCCGTCCCTGCTCATCGGGCAGCACGGCCTCCCACAGGTGCGGATCGTCGGTGGGTCTGAGCAGGGGATGGACGGGATGCAAGGCGCGCTCCTGAGGATCGGCCTTATCTTGGTGCAGCCCCCCGGGGGATGCAAGGCAGGTGCAGTGTTGAGGTCCACCTCGGTTACGGCCCGCACGCCACCTGCTCGCGCAGGATCACCTCCTGCGCCCCGGTGTCCAGGATGCTGCAGAGGAAGAATCGGTGGCCGGCAATCTCGGTGCGCACCTGGAGGCGATAGTAGCGGGCGGGCGGGGCCTCCCCCCCTTCACTGTCGTCCTGATCCAATCCGGCCAGGGCATTGCGCAGGGGATCGGGGGCGTGTTCCAGGCGCAGGGGGGTGTCGGCCCCGGGCAGGGCCGTGACATAGGGGGCCAGGGCCCGCCAGGCGGCGTTGTCCACGCCTTTGACCAGGCGCAGTTCGCTGGGGCTGACCATGGGCCGGTTGGCGCTCAGGCGGGGCGGGTCCATGGCGCGGTAGTCGGGGTCGTCCGTCTCCGGGTCCAGCCAGTCGCGCACCGCCCGGGCCAGGCCCTCCGGATCCAGGTCCGCCTCCGGGTCCTGCCGCAGGATCTCCTCCAGCAGACGCACGAAGGCCGCCTGCCAGGCCTCGTCCCCGCTCCCCAGGGCGTTGAGATTGAAGCGGCAGTGCAGGTCCTCCAGCCAGACGGTGATCCCGGCCCCTTCCAGGGTGGCGGGGATGGGGGGCGAAAGGCAGCCTTCCCAGGGCAGTTCCCGGTCCTCGCCGCGGCCCAGGAGGCGCAGGGCGTAGGCCTCGGCCGCCAGGGAGAGCTGGTGGGCCTGGTCGTGGGTGAAAACGGCGGTGGTGCGGCGGATGTCCATGTGCTGGCGGCTGGTCATGGCCACGGCGGCGATGGTGGCCAGGGCCACCACCAGCAGGGCGGTGAGCAGGGCCACGCCCCGCTGGCGCGGCGGCGGGGCAGAGGGGATCGGGGAAGGACCGCGCAGCGTCATGGCCGCCTCAGGATACGGGGAAGAGGCGGGTGATGCGCCCCACCCCGTCGATGTCCAGGATCACCTCCACCGCCAGGGGCGGGTCGGCGGTGACGGGGTCCGCTCCCGCCGGGGGCCAGTAGTCCAGGGTGGCGATCTCACCGGTGGCGTCGCGGTGGTGGAAACGCACGCCCCAGTCCCGCAGGGCCAGGCCGTCTCCCGGCGCCAGCACGGGCATGCGCAGCGCCGGGGTGTCGCCGCCACCATCCAGGACGGACCACTGCAGACGATAGAGGATGTCGTCCTCCTGTTCCCAGGCCACGCGCCGCAGGCGGCTGCGGCCCTCGCCCCCGAGGGCCCCGGCGCGGATGACTTCCAGGCGCGGGGGTTCGCGCAGGGCACTGTAGCGCAGGGGCGGCACGGGATCGCCGTAGGCGTCGCGCACCGGCCGGCGGGCCAGCTGCTCCAGGTCCCGCCCCAGGAGGGTGACGGTCATCTGCAGGCGGGCCAGGCGGTGGGCCGCCGCGTCGGTGAGTTGTCGGGTCTCCAGCACGGTGCGCAGGCCGCCATAGGCCATGACCGAGACCAGGGCGAACAGGGCCAGGGTGACCACCAGTTCCAGCAGGGTGAAGCCCTGGTGGCGGCGGGATGGGGAGATGCGGATCATGGCGTCAGATAGGTGGTGCTGCGAGCCAGGGTGGAGGCGTCGGGGTCGTCCCGGTCACGCACCGTCACCTCCACCCGGGGCACCGGGCCGAGGGTGTATCCGGCCACGTCCAGCTCCCGGGGCTGGATGCGGGCCTGCCAGTACCACTCCCGACCGGCCATGAATGCGGCACCTTCCCGGGTGCCGGGGGTGGCGGTCTCCAGGCCGGCGCGGTAGCGGGCGAGGACGTTCTGGGCCACCCAGTGGGCATGGGTGCGGTCCCGCAGGTAGGCGGCGTTGCGGGCATTCTCGCTGCCCGCCTTGATGGCGGCCCCCAGGGCCACCGCCAGCACGGCCACGGCCACCAGCACCTCCAGCAGGGTGAAGCCCCGCTGCCGGGAGGTGTGGGCCATGCGCCTCATGGGGTCTCTCCCGGGCGCCGGATGTGCAACCGGCCATCCATCTGACCCTGGAGGAGGTACAGGGGATCCCCCCCCTCGGCCGGGCGGATGCGCAGTTGGAAGGGGGTCATCAGGCCATCGCTGCCCAGGAGGACATGGGGATCGGGATATTCCGGATCCCGCTCCAGGGCCACCGGCAGGCCCTCCAGCCGCAATTCCAGTTCCAGGCCCAGGTCCTTCAGGTGGCGGGGGCGGAGCGGGCGGTCGTCCTCCAGCGGGCGCCATTCCAGGGTGCGATCATCCACCAACACCCGGTGCAGGAAGGTGTAGCCCGTCTGGTGAAACCCCACGGCGGTCTCCCGGCCCAGGAGGATGGCCTCGTCCCGGGCCAGGGTCATGCGCGCCTCCAGGCTGCGCACCGCCTCCTCCACCATGCGCCCGCGCCCGCCGTCCCCCACGGCGAGGACGGCGAACCCCGCCAGGGTGGCGACGATCACCAGCACCACCATCAGCTCCAGGAGGGTGAACCCCCGGCAGGGGCGGTCTGGGCGGCGGGCGGCGCGCACTTCGGGTCAGTCCTCCCAGTTGCCGATATCGGCGTTGACCCCCTCGCCGCCGGGGCGGCCATCGGCCCCCAGGCTGTAGAGGTCGAAGTCCCCCCGGGAACCGGGCTGCAGGTACTGGTAGTCGTTGCCCCATGGGTCCGCGGGGATGCGGTCGATATAGCCTCCGTCGCGCCAGTTGCGGGGTTCCGGGCGGCCATCGGGGCGCTCCACCAGGGCCTCGAGCCCCTGGTCCGTGGTGGGATAGGTGTAGTTGTCCAGCTTGTAGAGGTTGAGGGCACTCTCCAGGGCGCGGATATCGCTACGGGCCTTGGTGATGCGGGCATCATCGGGCCGGTCCATGACCCGGGGGACGACGATGGCGGCCAGGATGCCCAGGATCACCACCACCACCATCACCTCGATGAGGGTGAATCCCTGCTGAAAACGCCTTTGGACGATCATGTGTGCATTCTCCGTTGTTGAATTGTGCCAAGCCGTTTGAATGATTGGACAGCCTTGAAACCTTGAGCCTTCGGGGCCGGGGGGCCCGGAGGCGGGTGTGCGCCGCAGGGAAGTGGCGCGCAAACCTGCAGGGAGGTATACACGGCGTCCCGCCGCAGGGCCCCCCGGCCCCGGAGGCTCGCCACGGCCGATCCGGGCCCCGTGGTGTGCGCCGCAGGGAGGCGGCGCGCAAACCTGCAGGGAGGGATGCACGGCGTCCCGCCGCAGGGCCCCGGCCCCAAAAGCCCGCCACGGTCGATCCGGCCCCATCAGGTCACCAACTGGTTCAGTTCGAAGATGGGCAGGAGGATGGCCAGCACGATCACCAGCACCACCAGCCCCATCACCAGGATCATCACCGGCTCCAGGATGCCCATGAGCAGGGCGATGCGGGTCTCCAGCTCCCGCTCCTGGTTCAAAGCCGCCCGCTCCAGCATGCGGTCCAGATCGCCGCTGGCCTCGCCGCTGCGGATCAGGTGCACCGTCATGGGCGGGAACTGGCCGGTGCGCTCCAGGGCGGCGCCGATGCCCGAGCCCTCCCGCACGCGGCGGGCCACCGACTGCACGGCCTCGCGCATGGGGTGGTTGGCGATGACCTCGGCACCGATGCGCAGGGCCTCCAGGACATCCACGCCGCTGGCGGAGAGGATGGACAGGGTGCGGGCGAAGCGGGCGGTGTTGGCGCCCCGGTTGAGACGGCCCACCAGGGGCAGGCGCAGCAACAGGGCGTGCCAGACCCGCTGCGGGCCCTCCCGGCGCAACAGCCAGCGCAGGGCCAGGGCCCCCAGGACCCCGACCCCCAGGAGATACACACCCCAGGCCCGCAGGCCATCGCTCACGGCGATGAGGGCCCGGGTGAGCCAGGGCAGTTCCTGGCCGATGCCCTCGAACACCTGCACCACCTCCGGCACCACGTAGGTGAGCAGGGCCAGGGTCACCAACAGGGCCATGGCGGTGAGCACGGCGGGATAGAACAGGGCCAGCTGGATCTTCTGGCGCATCTGCTGGCGGTTCTCGGTGTAATCCGCCAGGCGGTCCAGGACGACATCCAGATGACCGGACTGCTCCCCGGCGTCCACGGTGGTGCGGTAGATGTCAGGGAAGACATGGGGGAAGTCCGCCAGCCCCCGGGCCAGGGTATGGCCCTCCATGACCCGGGTGCGCACCGCCATGATCATGCCGCGGATGCGGGCCTTCTCCGTCTGTCGCGCCACGGTGCCCAGGGCCTCCTCCAGGGGCAGGCCGGAGCGCACCAGGGTGGCCAGCTGGCGCGTGAGCAGGGCCAGGTCCATGGGGCTCGCCCCCCGGGCCAGACCCGGCAGGCGCGGGCGCCGGCCCTCCCGTTGCTGCACCGCCTCCACATCCAGGGGGGTGAGCCCCGATTCCCGCAGCTGCTGGCGCACCTGGCGGGGGCTGTCCCCTTCCAGGACGCCGCGGGCCTGGCGGCCATCGGGACGCAGGGCGGTGTACTCGAAGGCGGGCATGGCTCAGCCAAGATCCTCCTTGGTCACCCGCAGTACCTCCTCCACGGTGGTCTCCCCCGCCAAGATGCGGCGCACCCCGTCCTGGCGGATGCTGGGGGTATGGCGGCGGGCATGGCGCTCCAGGGCCTGTTCCCCGGCACCGTCGTGGATGAGGCTGCGCAGGGTGTCGTCCACCTCCACCAGTTCGTAGATGCCGGTGCGGCCGCGGTAGCCCAGGTGGTTGCACTCGGGGCAGCCGGTGGCGCGGTACAGGATGGGGTCCTCCCCCGGCGGCAGGCCCAGGAGCCGGCGTTCCCCCTCCGTGGCCCGGTCCGGACGGCGGCAATGGGGGCAGAGCACCCGCACCAGGCGCTGGGCCAGCAGCCCCGCCAGGGTGGAGGAGAGCAGGAAGGGTTCCACCCCCATGTCCCGCAGGCGGGTGATGGCCCCCACGGCGGTGTTGGTGTGCAGGGTGGAGAAGACCAGGTGCCCGGTGAGGCTGGCCTGCACGGCGATGTGCACGGTGTCCACGTCGCGGATCTCCCCCACCATGACCACATCCGGGTCCTGGCGCAGGATGGCCCGCAGCCCCCGGGCGAAGGTCATGTCCACCTTACTGTTGATCTGGGTCTGACCGATGCCGTCCAGATCGTATTCGATGGGGTCCTCCACCGTGAGGATGTTGCGCCTGCGGTCATTGAGCTGGCTCAGGGCGGCATACAGGGTGGTGGTCTTGCCCGAGCCGGTGGGGCCGGTGACCAGGACGATGCCGTGGGGCCGGGCAATGATCCGCTCCATGGCGGCCAGGGTGGTGGCGTCCATGCCCAGGTGGGACAGATCCAGGCGTCCCGCCTGCTTGTCCAGCAGGCGCAGCACCACCCGTTCGCCGTGGCCGCAGGGCAGCGTGGAGACGCGCACGTCCACCGCCCGGCCGGCGATCTTCAGGGGGATGCGTCCGTCCTGGGGCAGACGCTTCTCGGCGATGTCCAGGCGGGCCATGACCTTGATGCGGGAGGTGATCAGCGGCGCCAGCACCCGCGGTGGCTCCAGCACCTCCCGCAACACCCCGTCCACGCGAAAGCGCACGGTGAGGCGGCGTTCGAAGGGTTCGATGTGGATGTCCGAGGCGTTCTCCTTCACCGCCTCGGTGAGCAGGGCATTGATGAGGCGGATGATGGGGGCGTCGTCCTCCGTCTCCAGCAGGTCCTCCGGTTCCCCCAGGCTCCGGGCGACGCTGTCCAGGTCCTCGTCGCCGCCGATCCCCTCCATGAGCTGCATGGCGTCGTTGGCGCTGCGCTCGTAGCGGGCCTGGAGCACGGCCTCGAAACGCTCGGCGGACACCGGTTCCAGGTGCAGGGGCCGGCGCAGGCAGCGGCGCAGTTCCGCCAGGCTCTGGGGGTGGACATCCTCGCGGCAGACCACGTGCACGGCCCGGCCGTCGCCCTCGTCCTCCAGCACCACCACGCCGTGGCGCCGGGCGAAACCGAAGCCGATGCCGCGGGCGTCCACGCTCTCGGCGGCCTCCCCGGCCTCGCGGGTCCCGGCGGCCTGGGAAGCCGCCTCCAGGTCCAGGGGACGGGGCGTGCTCATGGCGTCACCGGTGGCGGCAGCACCCTGAGACCGCCCTCCCCGGGGGAGGGGTCCGCCTCGAAGGGGGGCGGCAGGTGCAGGAGTTCCTCCCACTGCGGCAGCACCGGCACGGCGTCGTCCGGCAGCATCAGGGCCCCGCGGCCGCGGGAGGCCATCTGGCGGGCGCGGATGTAGTCGTACTTGCCCGCGGTGAGGGCCGCCTGGGTGGCCCGGTCACGCACGATCACGGGCTTGAGGAACACCATGAGGTTGCGCTTCTCCTTGCGCGCGGTGTCGTAGCGGAACAGCCGCCCCAGGCCCGGGATGGCCCCCAGCCCCGGCACCTGGTCCCGGGTCTGGATGAGGACATCGTCGATGAGCCCGCCCAGCACCACCATCTGTCCGTCGTCCACCAGTACGCTGGTGCGCAGGCTGCGCTTGTTGGTGATCAGATCCGCCGCATCCTGGCCCGAGCCCGAGGCCCCGGCGGCCAGTTGCGAGACCTCCTGCTCGATCTCCAGCTTCACCGCGTTGCCCTCGTTGATCTGCGGGCGCACGGTAAGCTTCACCCCCACATCCTGGCGCTGGATGGTGTCAAAGGCCTGGCCCGACTCCTCGATGGCGCGGCCCGTGCGGAAGGGGACGTTCTGCCCCACCACGATCTCCGCCTCCTCGTTGTCCATGGTGAGCAGGCTGGGGGTGGAGAGGATGTTGCTGGCGGAGTCGCCGGACAGGGCCCGGATCAGGGCGGCGATATGCACCCGTCCGGAACGCCCGATCCCCCCCAGGGTGAGCCCGTCCCCCAGTTCCACCCCGGACCAGTCGCCCGACTCCGCCGCCATGCCCAGCTCCGACAGGCCGGGGGTGGCGCGGCCGAAGTCGATGATGCCCACGCCGTCCCGCTCGGAGCCGGCCCCCCACTGTACACCCAGTTCCCGCGCCCGCTCGTCGGATACCTCGGCGATGACCGCCTCCACCAGCACCTGGGCGCGACGCACATCCAGACGCCGTACCACGGCGCGCAATTCCCCCATGATCTCCGGCGGGGCGCTGACCACCAGGGCGTTGGTGCTCTCATGGGCCTGGACGTGGATCTGCGGGGTCTCCTCCCCCTCCCCCGGACCCTGGAAGGCCCCGGACATCCCCTCCAGCACCTCGGCCACGTCCCCGGCCTCGGCATAGCGCAGGTAGATCACCTGGGTATGACCGCCGTCCACGGGCACATCCAGGTGGGAGAGGATGGCGCGGGCGGCCATGCGCCGCTCCTGCGGGCCCGCCAGCAGGATGCTGTTGCTGCGGGGATCGGCCATGACCCGCAGGCGCGAGGCGGCACGGCCGCTGCCCTCGCTCGCCTCCAGTTCCGAGAGCAGGGCCGCCACCTCGCTGGCGGCGGCGTGTTCCAGGGGGATCACCTCCGTGCCCGGGGTCATGGGCCGGTCCACCCGGCGCACGATCTGCACCAGGCGCTCCACGTTGGCGGCGGTATCGGCGATCACCAGGGCATTGGACTCACTGGCGGCGGCGAGGTGACCGCTCTGGGGCACCAGGGGCCGCAGGATGGGCACCAGCTGGGCCGCATCCACGTGCTCCACCGCCACCACGCGGGTGACGAACGCCCCGCTGCGCACGCCCTCCCCGGGCCCCGGGATGGACACCTCCGCCTGCTTGGCCAGGGCGTCGGGGATCAGCTTCACCACGCCGTCCGACTCCACGGCGGCAAAGCCGTGCACCCGCAGCACGGAGAGGAAGATATCGTAGAGTTCGTCCCGCCCCACGGGCCGACCCGAGACCAGGGTGACCTTGCCCCGCACCCGGGGATCGACGATGAAGTTGACGCCGGTCTCCTCGGCAACGTAGTGGATCACCGCCTGGATATCCACGTCGTTGAAGTTCAGGGTGGCCCGTCCGCCCCCGTCCTGCGCCCAGGCGGGCGCCGCCGACCAGGGGAGCAGGAGCAGGAGCAACAGGGCGGTGTACCAGGGGGCAACCCGTTTCCGCTCGGGCCATGCGTCGAAGATCACCACTGTCCTCCGTTACTACGGGGTGTATGGGGGGTATCTGGGTTATCGCCCCGGTGCATCCCGCCCCGGGCCGGCGCGGGGCCCGTCATGGGCCCAGGGGCAGGGTCAGGGTGCGGCTGCGGCCCTCCCGCTCCACCTCCAGGGTGATGGCGGAGGCCGAAGCCAGTTCCTTGATCATTGACCGGGGATCGCCCACGGAGGCCAGGTCACGGCCATTGATCGCGGTGACCACATCCCCCGGCTCCAGCCCCGCCCGGCGAAACAGCGCCGCCTCCCGCCGCGGCGAGACGGCAAAGCCCTTGAGACGGCCATCGGCCATCACCGGGCGCACCCGCACCACCTCCATGAAACGGCGCGGCTCCCGCAGCCAGTCCTGCCGGCGCTGCGCCAGGGCCGATGCCAGTCCGGCATCCCCCTCCACGGGGATCGGGTTCACCGCATGGGCCTCCAGCCGCTGTCGGGGCAGGCGCAGCATCTCGAAGCGGCCGTCCCGGGAGAGGATCACCCGGTCCGGCAGGATCTGCTCCAGGGTGGCCCCACCGGGCAGGTCATCCCCCACCCGGTAATGACGCTCATCCTCCCCCTCCCCGGCGATAAGGGCCGCGCCCCCGTCGGGGGTCTGCAGGGCCACCACCCCCTTGAGCTCCAGGCGCAGGCGGGTCTCCGGGGCCTCCACCGGCACCGCCCGCGCCGCTCCCTCCCGGGGGGCGCGGCCGAAGAGATGCAGCCCCGCCACCGTTTCCAGCCTGGCCCCCTCCCTGGCCCCCGGCGTCACCGGCGGGACATCCATCGCTTCGGTATCCGCCAGTGGAACGCCCGCCAGGGGTGCGGGGATCCGCCAGGTGAGCTGCGCCAGGGAGATCCCAAGGAGAACCACCAGCAGGGCCGTTGCCCAGGGGGCGGCCCGGGCGGGTTCGCAGGCCAGGGCCGCGAGGCCGGCATGGGGGGACCGCAGGGGGATGGGCATGGGGTTGACC
>NZ_NRSK01000009.1 GCF_016584115.1 Ectothiorhodospira mobilis | reverse complement strand
CGGCTCAACCTTCGGCCTCGCAAGCGGCTCGGGTACCGGGCCCCGATCGAGGTCCTGGTGGGGTCTTTACAGCGGCAACGCGCCGCATGACGGGGCGTTGCGGTTATTGGTTGAATTCAGGTCGAAAAGATGGGGAAGGCCCGATCTCACCGGGCCTGATCCGGCGTGGTCCGGAGCAGATTGCGTAACAGCCTGAGTCCAAATGGGGTGGGCGTAATATCCCAAGGCGTGAAACGGGCCAGCTGGAAAGGATCCCGGGATGCGGTGGACACCCCCCAGACCGTGGACACGGCCGCGTCAAAACCGCAGTCCCGGACCATGGGCACGTGCTCTCGACGATAGTCCTTACCGGGCTTACCGTTGGGGTAGGCAAACACACGGATCCGGTGCCCCAGCATGGATTCCAGCGTCTCCTTGCCCTGGAGGATCTCCGCCCGGGCCTGATCATCCGTCAGGCGCGCCAGGATCGGATGACTGTGGGTGTGACCGCCGATCTCCATACCGGCGGCATCCAGGGCCCGGACCTGCGCGCTGGTCATCATCAGGTCCCGGGGCAATGGCGCCGGACTTTGGGCCTCCAGTGCCGCCACCCGTTGCGCCCGCTCCTCCCCGGGCAGGTGTTTCACCCTCCGGATCGCCTCCATGGCCAGGGCATGGCGGGCTTCCATCTCCACCGGGATCTCCCGCATCCCCAGCCCCAGAAAGCCCAGATCCTGTAACCCCGGCGACAGCCGGCGGATCGCCTCGATGATGCGGTCATTGAACATCATGCCGCCATCGAGAAAGCCGGTGGCCACGAAGAAGGTGGCCGGCAATCCCAGCGACTGCAGGATGGGCAGGGCCACGTCGTGGTTGTCCGCATAGCCGTCGTCGAAGGTGATGCAGGCGGCCCGGGGCGGCAGGGTGTCGTTTTGCAGACGCGCGGCCGCCTCCGCCAGGGGCAGCACGCGGAACAGCCCGGAGACCGTCTCCATCTGCCAGCGAAAGCGGGCCGCATCCGGGTCCCCGGGGAGCATCGGATCCGGTACAGGAAGTACCCGATGGTAGATCAGGATGGAAAGGCGGGCCCGGTTTCCACCGGGGGCCAGAAGAGCGGCCACGGGGCGCATCATGCGCACTGCGAAGGGGGGCGTCATGGGCGCGAGGCCGCGCCGGTGCGCCGGGCCGCCAGCCCCTCGAAGGCGCGCAGCAGTACAGGGATGCGCCGCTCCCAGGACTGGGCCCGTGCATGGGCGAGGATGGCTCCGCGATCCCACTCCCCTTCCAGGGCCTTCACGATGGCCTCCCGCAGGGCCTGTCCATCCCCCAGGGGCACCAGATCCCCCAGCACGGGGGAACAGATCACCTCCGCATTCCCCCCCACCCGGGTGGTCACCGTGGGCAGACCGCAGGCCGCCGCCTCCAGAAACACGTTGGCCCAACCCTCGAAGCGGGTGGGCAGCACGAACAGATCGGCGGCGGAGTAGTAATAACGCAGGGCATCGGGGGGCTGCTGCCCCACGAAATACACACGGCCCGCCACCCCCAAGGCAGCGGCCAGTTCCTGCAACCGCCGCCGGTCTCCGTCGGGGTTTTCTCCCCCCACCGCCAGATAGATCAGATCGGGATAGCGCTCCAGCAGGGCCGGCATCTGCTCGATCACCCGATGGAAGCCCTTGCGTTCATTCAGGGTGCCCACGGTGATGAGCACCCGGGCATTGGCGGGGATACCCAACCGCCGCCGGCAGGCCTGCCGGTCCTCCGGCTGGAACAACTCCAGGTTGATGCCATTGGCCACCACCTGGACCTGATCCGCGGGCACCCCCATGGAAAGGGCCGTGCGGCGCAGGGAGTCCGCCACCGAAAACACCCGGGCGGCCCGTTGCATGGCCCGTGTGGCCAGCCAGCGGCGCAGACGGGTGCGGGAGATGCGCAGGATGGTGCCCCGCAGGGTGATGGTGTGGGGCACCCGGAGCCATCGCCCCAGGAACCAGGCGGCCACCCCATCGGGATACACAAAGTGGGCATCCAGGATATCCAGCCGGCCCTGGCGCTGAAGCCGTCGCAGCAAGGGCCAGCAGAAGAGGGCCTCGAATACCCCATCCAGGAACTTGAAATAGCGGGGGATGGACAGGAAACGCGGATGATAGACCTCGATCCCCTGCTGTACTTCATGATATGGCACGGGCGGGCGATACCCCGGCCGGAAACGCCGCAGGATCCCCTGACCGGGGAACCAGGGCACCGGCGCCACCACGGTCACCGGCAGGGTCCCGGCCACGCGGAACATGCGCTCGCGCACGAAGATGCCGTAGGTGGGATGTGCACGATTCGGGAATACATGGGTGAACACCACCAGCGCTGGCGTGGAATCGGCAGCCATCAGCATCTGGCCTCGCTGATCACCCAGCGGTACTTCCCCGATTTCTCGGGGGGGATGCTGTCGGTAGGCTGAAAGCGCACTGCCACGGCCTCATCCAGGATGCGACACAACCCGTTGCGGATCTGCTCCTGCTCCCCCGCGGTCAGGGGGCGGGAGGGCACCAGGATCAGGTCGAAGCTGTGATCGGCGCGCTGGCGCAGTTGGTATTGCCGCAGGGCGGGGACCTCCCGGAGGATGTAGTTGGCGGTGGAGCTATGGATCAGGCGGCCCCCGCGTCCCACCAGGAAGTCATTGGCCCGACCCTGGATCTTCCGCAGTCGCGGCAGGGGCAGTCCGCAGGGGCAGGGCTCGTCGGTCAGCGCCCCCCGGTCGCCGATGCGGTAGCGGATGAAGGGCATGCCGTAGCCATCCAGGTTGGTGATGAGCAGATCCCCGATCCCGTCCGCATCCGGCCGGTCCACCTCCACGATCACCTGCTCCCCGAAGAGGTGCAGATGCCCCTCGGGACATTCGTGGGCGATCATGCCGCCGTCCCGGGAGCCGTATTCATTGGCCACGGGACACTCGAAGGCCCGGGCGATGGTCTCGCGCAGGTGGGGCAGGAGCATCTCGGAGGTGCAGACGATCAGGCGCGGGCGGTAATCGCCCAGAAGGCCCGGATGGTCCAGCAGATGCTGGGCCACACGATAGATCACCGTGGGGTAGCCGTAGATCAGGCGGGGGCGGAACTGCCCGAGGAAGTCCAGGTACCCGGCGATGCGCTGCGGGGTGAGGTGGGAGGCCGAGAGCACCACCTGATTCAGCAGCCAGCGGTCCTTGAGCCGGCGTATCCGGGTCTGGCGGTCCATCTCGATGGGGGAGCCCCAGAAATCCACCTGGCGGTCCCCCGGCAACACCCCGAACCAGGCCCGGGCCCGCAGCTTCTGGGCGTTGAGGCAGGCCTCGCGGTGCTTGTCGGTGTAAAAGACCAGCGGCTGACCGGTGGAGCCCCCGGTGCTGTAGCGGATGAGCCGGTCCCGCCAGGCCGGGGCGATGAGCCGGTCGGCCTGGGTGCGCAGGGTGTCGCGCTCCAGCACCGGCAACCGGGCCAGATCCTCCAGGGTGGCCGCCTCCGGCCGCACCAGCCCGGCCGCGTACAACTGCTCCCGGTAGTGGGGGACCTCCCGCAGACAATGGACCAGCAGGGCACGCAGCTTTTCCAGACGCCGGGCCTCCCAGGTGCCCGGGTCCAGGCGGTCCGCGGCGTACAGCCGCCGCCACTGGAGAAGGGTGGAACGGCCCCGCAGGCGCTCGTGCAGCGGTAGCAGCAGATGCCGCGCCAGGAACTCCCGGGGGGCGGTCACGAGCCGGCCCCATGGGCGGGCTGCGCCCCCGCCCTCACCGCCGTGACCAGCACGGCGTGGCTCGCCAGGGCCCCGAGCCCGGGGACCGTGGCCAGCACCCGGCGTACCATCGGGGTCTCCACCCAGGATTGAAACCGCCGCAGGCGCCCCGGGAGGATGGGGACCCAATGGATGCACACATCCCTGGCGCCGTGGGCCCGAAGCCAGTGCGCCACCTGCCGGGGCCGGTCATAGCGCAGTCCCATTCCCCGGCCCCGCAGGCGGGCCAGACCCCGCTGCAGCCGGGTGACCAGGCAGCCCTCGTTGAGCACGTCGATCCAGATCTGGCCACCGGGGCGCACCGCCGCCACCAGCCCGGCCACCGCCGCCTCCGGCCGGGACAGGGCCTGCATCACCCCCAGACAGAGGACGCCATCCAGGCTCCCCGGCGCCACCGGCAGACGGGTGACATCCCCCACCACCCAGGGGATGTCCCCGGGGCTGCGCTGGCGGGCCTTGCGCAGGGAAGGCAGGGCGTAATCCAGGCCCACGGGGCATACCCCGCAGGCGGCCAGGTGCCGGGTGTAGCTCCCCGCACCGCAACCGGCATCCAGCCACAGGGCCCCGGGCCGGTCGCCGGGCCAGACACGCCGGAAGTTACGCAGCCGGGTCTCCAGACCGGAAGGGGTCCAGCCGGCGATGCCGGCGTCGTCGTCGAAGCGGCTGCCCCGCTGGACGAAGCGCCGGCGCCACTGCTCTTCGAAACCGGGGCGCGTCATGGGCGATGATTCATCGGTTTTTGCGCCACTGTAGCGCGCCGGGGGCCCGGGGGGAATGCCCCACCCCCTCCTTCCTTTGGCTCGGGGATTCACTCCCCGGCGGAGAACAAAGCCTCGATCATGTCGGCGTCGATGGGCGGCTGATCCGGGGCCCGCTCGCCGGTGCGGTAGACCCGGTCCGCCAGCTGCTGCTTGTGGGCCTGCATGGCGAGGATCTTTTCCTCCACGGTGTTCTCGGTGACCAGTTTGTAGACGAATACGGGCTTGTCCTGGCCGATGCGATGGGCGCGGTCCGTGGCCTGAGCCTCCACGGCAGGGTTCCACCAGGGATCGTAGTGGATGACGCTGTCCGCCTCCGTCAGGTTCAGCCCCACGCCCCCGGCCTTGAGGCTCACCAGCATCACCGGCACCCGGCCCTCCCGGAAGGCACCGATGGCCTCGTCCCGCTTGCGGGTCTGCCCCGTGAGCTTGGAATAGGCGATCCCGACCGTCTTAAGCTCCTTCTCGATGAGACCCAGCATGGTGGTGAACTGGGAGAAGACCAGCACGCGGCTGCCCTCGCTCAGCAACTCGGGCAATAGTTCCATGAGCATGCGCAGCTTGGCGGAGGGAACCGCTTCGTTGTCCCGGCGCACGGATGCCGGCAGCAGACGCGGGTCACAGCAGACCTGGCGCAGCTTGAGCAGGGCATCCAGGATGGTGATCTGACTCCCGGCCAGTCCCTTGCGGGCGATGGCATCCCGCACCTTGCGCTCCATGGCCAGGCGGATGCTCTCATACAGGGCCGCCTGGCGGCCGGCAATGGGCACACTGCGCAGCAATTCCGTCTTCTCAGGCAATTCCGCGGCCACCACATCCTTGGTGCGGCGCAGCATGAACGGGGCGATGCGGCGATTCAGGCGCTGCATCCGCTCCTGATCGCCATGTTTCTCGATGGGGGTGCGATAGGTGCGGGAAAAGGCCTCCTGGGTGCCGAGGAATCCGGGCAGGAGGAAATCGAACTGGGCCCAGAGTTCCCCCAGGTGGTTCTCCATGGGGGTCCCCGTGAGGCAGAGGCGGTGTTCCGCCTGCAGACGACGGACCACCTGGGCGGCCTGGGCCTTGGGATTCTTGATCTGCTGGGCCTCATCCAGGATCAGATGGCTGAAGGATTGCTCCAGGAAGACCTCCCGGTCCCGGGGCAGCAGCGGATAGGTGGTCAGGACCAGATCGTGCTCCGCCAGGCGGTGAAAATGGTCCTTGCGCTGGGGGCCATGCAGCACCAGCACGCGCAGGTCCGGCGTGAACTGCGCCGCCTCCCGCCGCCAGTTGCTCAATAGACTCGTGGGCGCCACGATCAGGGCGGGATCGGAGAGGCGGCCCGCCTCCCGCTCCAGGGCCAGATGGGCCAGGGTCTGGATGGTCTTGCCCAGCCCCATATCATCCGCCAGGATGCCGGCCAGACCGTATTCCCGCAGGAACTGGAGCCAGGACACCCCCCGCTGCTGATAGGGGCGCAGGTCCCCCGTGAACCCCTGGGATGGGGAGATCTCCTGGATCGCCTCGAACTGGGTCAGCTTCCGGGCCATGTCCTGGAGCGAGGCCCCGCCCTGCACCGGCAGGTCCCCCAGTTCCAGCAGGCGGGGGGCATCCAGGCGGGAAAGGCGCAGGGCCGAAGCGTCGGGAGCGATCTGTTCGTGCAGATCCATCAGGGTCTGCAGCACCGGTTCGATCTGCTCCCGGGACACCTTCACGTATTCCCCCGTGTCCAACTGGAGCCAGAGATGTTCCGGCAGGCTGCCGGGGGTATAGCCCTCGATGAGCTGACTCACCAGAGGCAGCAGGGGGATCTTCCGTCCATCCACCTCCAGATCGAAATGGAGATCGAACCAGCCCTGTCCCTCCTCCACCTGGGCCCGGAGATGGTCGGCACCGGTCAGTTGCGGAGGGGTCCCCTGCACATGTTCGATATGCCACCCTTCTGCCTCCAGGCGTGGCAGGAGGCTGTCCAGGACATTCAGCCACCGCCCGATGGCGGTTCCGCGATCGGTATCCTCCATGGAAGGGGCGTAGAGTTCGGGATGATCGGCAAAAGGCAGCAATCCCGCGGATCGCAGCGTTTCCATGGCCTTGGCCTCGGCGGCCACATCCCGGTACACACGCACCAACTCCCCGTCCGTCTCGCCACTGACCACCTCCTGCGGGGCATGGGACCAGACCGCCGTATCGCCATAGAGGAAGTGCAGCAGCAGGCCCGACTGCAGCAGATCCTCGTCGTAGAGCATGACCGCCAGGGACGGGACGGGGGGCTCGCGCACCTCCCGCCATTGTACGGGCGTGGGGGTGGGCATCTGCGGGAACTCCAGGGCCAGGCGGCGGCTGACCGCCTCGGCCTCTTGGGCATCCACGGGTGGCGAGTCGGGGATCCGGGTGAGCCATTGCGGATCGAGCTCCTCGGGCAATACCAGGTGACCCATCTCGAACCGGTCCATGTCCAGATAGGCCGGCGGTTCCGTGGGGAGGGCAATCCCCCCTGCCGGGTCCATCCGCATTCGCAGTCGGTACTGGTCCCCCTCCCGCTGCCACTCCAGGGTCAGCTCCCGTGGCGCACCCCGATTCAGGGGTCTGGGCGTCTCGGTGGCGGCGAAGACCCGGCCCGTGTCAAGCATCCGTTCCAGGGCGATGGCCCCGGCATGCCCCTTGAGTTCCGGATCCCGGTACCCGTCCATGTCATTGGCCACGAACAGCAGCTGGATGATCTCCCGATCGGTTTCGGTCATGTACAGGCAGCTGGTGTTTCGGTAGGGTTCAGCCAGGGTGCCCATGGACACCATCCGGCCCTTGCCCAGGGTGCCATCCTTGCGCGGGCGGGCCACCCGGAATTGCACCAGAGCACCACTGTGCATGGGCAGCAGGTGATAGGCCAGGCATTCCTCGGTGAGTCGATACTCCCGCCGCGCCTCACGCTGTTGGATCCGGTCCAACCAGTGCACGAATCCATTCCGGTCCTGGATCTGTAATTCACCCGCCGGGACCTGCTCCCGATAGGTCAGGGCCGCGGACACCACGTGCTTGCAGTTAAAGCCCATGGGACAGGAGCAATCCCCCTCCACATGGGGATCCGGATCCCCCTCCACGAGAAAGATACGCACATGCTGCTGGTAAGGCCTGCGGCCACTACCCTGGGTACGGGCCTGGAAGATCAATTCCGTGGGGGTCTGCCGCACCCGCTCCACCCGGAAGGTGGCCCCTTCCCTGAAGTAGCGCCGACCGCGGGTATAGGCGTTTTGACCACATTCCTGCTGAAGCAGGGTGGGGGTGATCCATTCTCGGGTTTGGGTCATTGCGTACAGGGTCGACATGGGCGTTTTGCACAGGATACCCGTCCTCACGGAATCGATTAAGGGCACCAGGGTCATCCATCCCCGCGCTCACGACCACACGCGCCCCATTACAGCGTGGATCCGGCCGGTCGGGCGCTGCGCTGATCCAGCGGAGGGCGATGGCCGTTCCACACCCCATGGGGCCCACCCTGCGGCGGCGCACAAGGGGCGGATTCGCGTTAGACTGGGGGCATTGTCATCCATCTGCCGGACCGCCCCATGAGCACCTCACAGACCGACAACCTCAATATCGCCGCCACCGACTACATGCCCTCGCCCCAGGAGGTGAAGGCCCAGATCCCCATGAGCGATCAGGCCGCCCGGACGGTCCTGGAGGGACGCCGCGCCCTCTGCGACATCCTGGACCGCAAGGATCCGCGCCTGTTCGTGGTGGTGGGCCCCTGCTCCATCCATGATCCGGAGGCGGGCCTGGATTACGCCCGTCGGCTCAAGGCCCTGGCGGACGAGGTCTCTGACGCCCTCATGGTGGTGATGCGGGTCTATTTCGAAAAACCGCGCACGGCCGTGGGCTGGAAGGGATTCATCAACGACCCCTATCTGGACGACAGCTTCCGTATCGATGAGGGCATGGCCCGGGCGCGGCGGTTCCTCATGGACGTGAACGAACTGGGGCTGCCGGCCGGGACCGAGGCCCTGGATCCCATCGCCCCCCAGTACTACGGGGATCTGGTCAGCTGGACCGCCATCGGTGCGCGCACCGCCGAGTCCCAGACCCACCGGGAGATGGCCTCGGGGCTGTCCACGCCGGTGGGCTTCAAGAACGGCACCGACGGCGACCTGGGGGTGGCGGTGAACGCCATCCTCTCCGCCTCCCACCCCCACAGTTTCCTGGGCATCGGCGGCAACGGCCAGTCGGTGATCCTGCGCACCCGGGGCAACCGCTACGGCCATATGGTGCTGCGGGGGGGCAACGGCCAGCCCAACTACGACACCGTCTCCGTGGCCCTGGCGGAGCAGGCCCTGGCCAAGGCGGGTCTGCCCCAGAACCTGGTGGTGGACTGCTCCCACGCCAACTCCTCCAAGAAGCCCGAGCTCCAGCCCCTGGTGATGAAGGATGTCCTGCACCAGATCCGGGAGGGCAACCGCTCCGTGGTGGGGCTGATGATCGAGAGTTTCCTGGAGGCGGGCAACCAGCCCATGGCGGAGGACCGTGCCAGGCTGCGCTACGGCTGCTCCATCACCGACCCCTGCGTGGACTGGTCCACCACCGAGCAGATGCTGCGGGACGGCGCCGAGGCGCTGCGCAAGGTGCGCAAATAGGGCGTCGCTCCCTCCATCCAGCTCAGTCCTGACGCAGAGGGGCATCTCGCGGATCGGGCTGCCCCCACGGGCCCGTCCGCGAGATTTGCATCCACCCCTCCTGCCCGGTGAGAGACCCGTCCTGGCGGTCCAGGAGAAGTCGCATCGCGCAACGGATGTGAGACGGGAACGGGTTTAACCCCCCTCATTGCGCCGCAAAAACGCCTCGAACATGAACAGCGACCACAGCGGCGCGCTGTAATCCCGGCGGCCGCTGGTGTGGGCCTCCACCAGGTGGCGCAGGGTGTCCGGGTTGAAGAGCCCGCAGTCCCCCATGCGTTCCCCCAGCAGGGTCTCCTTCAGACGCCCCGCCAGGGGGCCCCGGAACCACTGGTCCAGGGGAACGGCAAAACCCTGCTTGCGCCGGTAGAGGATGTCATGGGGCAGATGGGGCTCCATGGCCTTTTTGAACAGGTACTTGCCCTCCCCGCCCCGGAGCTTCATCTGCGACGGCAGCCCGGAGATCCATTCCACCAGGGGATGATCCAGGATGGGCACCCGCACCTCCAGGGCATGGGCCATGCTGGCCCGGTCCACCTTGGTGAGGATATCCCCGGGGAGATAGGTCTTCAGGTCCAGGTACTGCGCCAGGGAGACGGGATCGTCCGTTGGGGCGCGGGCGGCGTGATGGCGCAACACCGACACGGGATGATAGCCGTCCAGCTGGCGCCGGAAGGCCTCGCTGTAGAGCCGGTCCCGCTGCTCGTCCCGGACCACGGCGACGCTGTGGAAGTAGCCCTCCACCGCATCCCGTGCCAGGGCCTGGAAGGTGGCCTTGGCGCGAAGCACCCGCGGCGCCCAGTCGGCCTTGGGGTAGGCCCGCGCCAGGGCGCCGAACAGGGGCCGGCGCAGGCCCGCAGGCATCCGGCTGCGCCAGCGCTCCTCCGCGGCATGGAAGCGGTAGCGGCGATAGCCTGCCAGGTTCTCATCGCCGCCGTCCCCGGAGAGGGCCACGGTCACCTCCTGGCGGGCCAGTTCGCACACCCGGTAGGTGGGCAGGGCCGAACTGTCGGCAAAGGGCTCGTCGTAGAGCCCCGCCAGGCGGTCCAGCAGGCCGAAGTCATCCGGGTCCACCTGGCGTGTGCGGTGGCGGGTATGGCAATGGGCGGCCACCTGGGCGGCGAAGGCGGATTCGTCGTAGCGGGGCACGTTGAAACCGATGGCACAGGTGTTCACCGGCGCGTCCCCCAGCCCGGCCATGAGGGCCACCACGGCGCTGGAGTCCACCCCGCCGGAGAGGAAGGCCCCCAGGGGGACCTCCGCCACCAGGCGGATGCGCACCGCCTCGCGCAGACGCGCCACCAGCTCCTCCGCGGCCTCGGCCTCGTTCAGGGCGATGGGGGGGGCGAAGGGCACATCCCAGTATTCCCGGGGCTCGGCCGGCGGCGCACCGCGGCGCAGGGTGAGGGTGTGGCCCGGGGGCAGCTTGCGCACCGCCTGATACACGGTGCGGGGCTCGGGGACATAGCCATAGGCGAAATAGTCGTCCACCCCCCGGGGGTCCAGGTCCCGGGGGAGATGGGGATGCACCATGAGGGCCTTCAGCTCCGAGGCGAACAGGCACAGGCCGTCGGGCAGCAGGGCGTAGTACAGGGGCTTGATGCCCAGCCGGTCCCGGGCCAGGAAGAGGGTGCCGCTGTTCCGGTCCCATACGGCAAAGGCGAACATGCCGCGGAAGCGGCGCACGCAGTCCACCCCCCACTGTTCCCAGGCGTGGACGATCACCTCGGTGTCGCAGTGGGTGCGAAAGCGGTGCCCGGCGGCCTTCAGTTCCGCGGTGAGCTCGGCAAAGTTGTAGATCTCCCCGTTGTAGGTGACGGCCACGCTGCCATCCTCGTTGAACAGGGGCTGGCGGCCACTGGAGAGGTCGATGATGGACAGCCGCCGGTGGGCCAGTCCCAGCCCGGGCTCCAGGTGCACCCCGCCCTCGTCCGGACCGCGATGGAACTGGGCCTGGTTCATGGCCTCCAGCAGGGCCCGGTTCACGGGGCGCCGATCGCGGGTGTCGAAGATGCCGGTGATGCCGCACATGGGGACGTCTCGATGGATCGTGTGGATGGGGCGCGGCCGCTCTCAGCCCGCCACGAGGCGGTCGTAGACCGCCAGATAGCCCTGCACCATGGCCTCCAGGCTCAATTCCCGCTCCGCGTGCACCCGGGCCGCCGCCCCCAGGGCCCGGGCCCATGCCGGATCCTGCAGGCAGCGCGCCAGCGCCGCCACGAGGGCATCGGCATCCCCGGGAGGGACCAGCAGGCCGGTGTGTCCGTCCCGGATCAGGTCCGGATTGCCGCCCACGCGGGTGGCCACCACCGGCAGTCCGGTGGCCATGGCCTCCAGGACGGTGTTGCAGATCCCTTCCGCCAGGGAGGGCAGGACCAGCACATCCAGGGCGCGCAGGACTTCCGGGATGTCATCCCGGGCCCCGGGGAGCCAGGCCAGGTGGGCGGCCCCGGCCGCCTCCAGGCGGGCGCGCAGGTCCTGCAGCAGCGGTCCGTCCCCCACCATCACCAGGCGCGGCTCGCCTCCCGGCGGGGCCTGCCCTAGCAACCCCAGGAAGGCCTGCACCAGGACCTCCGGGGCCTTCACCGCCTGCATGCGCATGACCGCCCCGAGCACCGGCGTCCCCGGCGGGGCGAATCCGGGGGGCAGCACCGCCCGCGCCGCCGCCCGGTCCTGCGGGGGGTGGAAGCGTCCCGTATCCACCCCGTTGCAGATGTGGTTCAAGCGGACGGCGGACACACCGATGGGACCAGCCAGATAGTCCATCTGATGGCGCGAAAGGGCGATGTACTGCCCCACCAGCGGGCGGAACAGGCGGCGCATGCGGCGGGGGCCCTCGCCGGAGCCGTCCAGGTCGCCCACGTTCCAGCCGTGCTCGCCATGGACACGGCGCCGCACCCCCGCCAGGGCCGCCGTGGCCTGGACCTCCAGGGTGGCCAGGTTGCGGGTATGCACGATCGCCGGCCGCAACCGGCGCAGCAGGCGCCACAGGCGAAGGTGCACCGCCGGATCCTTGCCCTCGCGTTTGTGCAGGGCGTGGAGGGAGACCTCCTCCCGCTGCAGACGCCGGGCGAAATCGGTGTAGCCGGTCATGCAGAGGATGGCATGGCGATAGCGATCCGGCGGCATGTGATTGATCAGGTTCACCAGGCCGTTCTCCATGCCCCCCACATCCAGGCGATGGATGACATGGGCCACCAGGGGCGGGGGCTGCGCAGGCACATCAGCCATCGCGGCTATCCCCCGTCTCCACGGACACCCGCCGGGGGGCCTGCCCCAGGAATCCCTTCAGGATCTCCCGGGCCGGGTCGGGCCTATCCCGGAACCCGGTGCTCACCGTCACCAGCAGGGAGCCTTGCCGGTGCCCCGTGATCCGGGCCCAGGACTCCAGGAGTTTCACCTCCACGGGGCGCACGGTGGTGCGGCCGGCCACCTGATACCAGTGCCAGACCAGGCGGTCCTCCCCTGCCCTTCCCCGCAGGAGGGTCTCGCGCACATCCTGTTGCCTCCCGTCGGGCAGGGCAACGGAGCGGATGTGCTGCCGGATCCGACGCCATTGCCGCCCATCCTGGATGCGGTTGTCATAGCGGATCAGATCGGTTCCGGGCCGATCGTGGCGATAGTGGTAGATCTGCCATGCCACCTCCCCCGCATCGCTGGCATAGGCCACCTGGATACGGTCATCGGGCTCGGCCCAGTCAGGGGTCCAGACCGGGGCCTCCAGGGGAAGTGGTCCCCGCCATCCGGCCACCTGCGGCGCCACGGGCCGCGCATCCCCACCCCGGGCGGTCATGCGCTGGTCCATCCAGGCCTCCCCCGCCGGCGCCAAAGCCAGGGCCGCCACCGCGGCCAGGAGCGGCAGGATGCGGGCCGCCGGACGGCGGGCCGACGGGGCCCCGGAAAAGGGGGCGCCCCCCCGGTCG
Source organism: Ectothiorhodospira mobilis (assembly GCF_016584115.1). Taxonomy (GTDB): domain Bacteria; phylum Pseudomonadota; class Gammaproteobacteria; order Ectothiorhodospirales; family Ectothiorhodospiraceae; genus Ectothiorhodospira; species Ectothiorhodospira mobilis. The sequence continues at coordinate 88,260 of NZ_NRSK01000009.1, read as the reverse complement.
GGTGAGGCGGATTGGAAATGATCCTCCCGGAAGAAGGTGCCGGTCCAGAACAACAGGAACATGACCAAGCCGAAGAACAGCCAGCCGTAGATCAGGTGATCCACCCCCACGGCCCGTTCCATGTCGGTCCAGTGGGCGATCAGGATGATGCCGTAGGCGCGCAGGCCGTTGGCGACGATGGGCACGAGGATGGACAGGGCCACGAAGGCCAGGCGCCGCCAGAGACTGCGGTAGACCAGATAGGCATAGACCAGCCCCAGGGCCACGGAGGCGATGAGATAGCGGATTCCGCTGCACACCTCCGCCACCACGAAATCCCCGGCGGGGATGCTGATGTAGTGGCCTTCGCTGAAGGTGGGGATGCCCGAGAGGCGCAGCAGCGCCACACTGATCCAGGCGGTGAAATCCTGCAGCATCGGCACCAGGAAGTTCCCCACGGGCCAGGCGAAGAACAGGTAGGCCAGGGGGAAGATCAACACCCGGGAGACCTGACGTCCCAGCAGGGCCAGCACCAGGGCGGGGATCAGGGCCACCACCACGAAGGTCTGCACCGTGGTGATGTCGGCCGCCCGGCCCAGAAACCAGACGCCTCCCAGGATCAGGATCCCCAGGGCGCCGAGGAGGCTGGGCTCGGGGGTGGTCCGCGCCAGGGCATGGCGCCGGGTCCAGACCAGGAAAAGGCTGATGGGGAGGATGATCATGCCGTGGGCATAGGTCTGGGAATGGGTCCAGATCTGCACCAGACGCTCCACACCCGGCCAGTAGAGCCACCCTGCAAGCCACAGACCCAGGACGAGTCCCGCCAGGGCCCAGGGCCAGGGGATCCCGCCCCCCCCCTGGGGCGAAGGGGAAAGGGAGGCGGTCTCCGGGGTATGCATCGACGTATCCCTTTTGGCATCCATCACCCTGCCCTCCTTTTGCCCTTCATCCCGGCGATCCGTCCCCGGTCGCCCTCTCCAGAAGATCCGCGAAACGCCCCATGTGTTCGGCCCAGCTGTAGTGACGGCACACGCAGGCCCGGTTGCGGTCCCCCGCATCCGCCGGCAGCGCCCCCGTCAGGGCCGACAGGGACAGCGCCGCCAGATCCCCGGGGTCTTCCGCCACCAGGGGCTCCAGGTCCGCGCACAGGCGCAACCCGTCCATGGCCTGGGGGGTGGCGATCACCGGACGGGCCATGGCCATGGCCTCCAGGACCTTGTTCTGCACCCCCCGGGCGATGCGCAGCGGGGCCACGGCGGCCACGGCCTGGGCCAGGTACGGGCGCACGTCCCGCACCGCGCCGGTGACCTGCACCCCCTCGATCCGCCCCAGCCGTTTCACCTCCGGGCCGGGGCGGGCCCCCACGATGGTGAACCGGGCCTCGGGACAGCGGGCGCGCACCCGGGGGAAGACCTCCCCGGCGAACCAGCGCACCGCATCCACGTTCGCCCAGTAGTCCATGGCGCCGGTGAACACCAGGTGGCGTTCACCGGGCGCGAAGGGCTCACCCTGGACCCCCCGGGGGGAGAAATAGTCCACGTCCACACCGTTGTCGATGGCGTGGGTGGTGGAGGCGGTCCCGGGAGAGAGCCGCCGGAACAGATCGGCCTCCTGTGCGCTGACGAACACCCCGGCGCCGGCCCGGGCGGCGACATGGCGTTCATAGGCCAAAAGCCGCCGGGACTCCCGCGCGTACAGGCGGTTCATGGGAAAGCGGTGGGAGGGGGCGTACTGGCGCCATTTATCGGAATCCACGTCCACGAAATCCACCACCACATGGCAGCGCGCATAGTCCTGCGGCTCCAGGTACTGGGCCATGGCCGAGGAGAAGACCAGCACCCGCCCCACGCCGGCATCCAGGGTTTCCCGCACCCAGCGCCGCAGACGGTGGTCGGCGTAGTAGGGCAGCGTCAGGGGACGGCCGTCCAGCAGGCCGCGCAGGCTCTTCAGCCGGGCCCTGGTGGGGTCCAGCCGCTGCAGACAGAGATCATGGCAATAGGCGGCGACGTCTTCCCGGTAGTCCCAGTCGTGGGGGTCATCGACGAAACACCCCAGGTGGATGCGGTACCGCCCCGCCAGATGCTTGAGCAGATTAAAGGAACGGATCTTGTCCCCCTTGTTGGGGGGATAGGGGATGCGGTGGGCCAGAAACAGCAGACTGGATTCCGGCATCAGCCCAACCCCCGGGAGATGCGGGGGCCGATGCGGTTGGCCACGGGGGTGGGCAGGCGCTTCCAGGCCTGGATGAACAGCCGGTAGCGGGGGTTAAGGGGATTGATATCCGGGATCGCCCGGGCCCGCACCAGGTGGTATTCATAGTAGAGGGTCTGCGGCACGAAGCCCCAGTTCTTCTTGAAGTGGAACGAGCCGGTGCCGCGCTTGCTGCGGCCATAATCAAAGAGACGGTACCCGTCCTCGCAGGCCCGGCGCATGACCTCCCAATAGAGGAAATCGAAGGCCGCCAGACCCCGGGCCTCCACCGTACCGCCACCGTAATAGGGCAGCACCTCGTCCCGGAAGAGGAAGCTGAGCACGCCGCTCACCGGCCGCCCCTGATGGTGCACCGTGGTCACCCGGGCGGCGTCACCGAAGGTGTCCATGAGATCCCGGAAGTAGCGCCGGGCGAAGACCGGGGTCCCCAGACGGCGCACACTGTCGGCGTAGATGGGAAAGAACCGGTCGATGCCCGCCTCCTCCTCGGAGGTGAGCCCCCGCTGGATGCCCTTGCGCACCATTGCCCGCTGCTTGCGGGGTATGGCCTTGAGGTTGACCTCCGGATCGGGATCCATGGCCTTGCGGAAGGTGACGTACAGATCCTCCCTGCAGGGCCAGTGGGGCAGGCGGCGTTGCCGGTGACGCAGTTCCAGGTAATCCACCTGCAGGGATTCGGCCAGGTCCCGGGCCGCCCGGATCAGGGCCCCTTCGGCCTCGGCGTCTTCGGCCGCCACGCCACCGTAGACGCAAAAGGGCACCGACACGAGCGCGTTGCCGAACAAGAGGGTCTTCACCTGCCCCAGGGGCAACACCCCCCGGATGCGCCCGCCGGACTCGGCATAGAGATAATGGCCGGGATGGCCGAAGGCCTGTTCCAGCACCCGCTTCCAGCCGGCCCGGTGGAAGAACGTGGCCTCGGGGCAATCCTGCACGAAGGCCTCCCAGGCGGGTTCCGCCGACGCATCCAGGTGGCGGACGCTGAGCTCCCCGGCGCCCCGGAGGATCGGTCCCGCCTCAGTCATCAGCGGTGCCCGGTTCCAGGAACACACGATCCATGCGGTCCCAGCGAAAATCCTCCAGCAATCGCCCGAGGCGCGATTCCATGCGCGCCAGGTTGAGATAGTGGCGTATGCGGGTCCTCAGCCCGATGCCCCCCTGACGGGGCTGGTCCGGGTCGATCTCCCAGGGGTGGAAGTAGAACACCGCGGGCTGCCCATCGTGCCGGTTCACCCGGCGCAGCGCCCAGCGGGACAGGGCATAGGGATAGAGACGGAAATAGCCCCCGCCGCCGCAGGGAAAGTTGCGCCCCCTCCAGGCCACGGTGGTCACCGGGATCTCCAGCAGGTCGCCGTCCCCCGGCCGGAAGGGAAAGCGCGGCGCCTCGGGCATGCCATAGAGATCGTGGCGCACGGGATAGATGCTGGAACTGTAGCGATAGCCCGCCTCCTGCAGCCGGTCCAGGGCCCACAGGTTGTCCCGGCCGATGGAATAGCTGGCGGCGCGGTAGCCCTGCACGGGGGCCCCTGCCGTGTCCTCCAGCAGGGCCCGGGTGCGGGTCACGTCCTGGCGAAAGGCCTCCTGCGTCTGCTCCGTGGCGCGGATATGGGACCAGCCATGGCTGGCGATCTCGTGGCCCGCGTCTCTTGTGCGGCGCACCAGGGCGGGATAGCGCCGGGCGATCCAGCCCAGGTAGAAGAAGGTGGCCCGTACACCGTGATCGGCGAAGAGCTGCAGGATCCGATCCACGTTGTCCTCCACGCGGTGGGGCAGGTCGTCCCAATCCCCGCGGGAGATATGGGGTTCGAAGGCCGAGACCTGGAAATAGTCCTCCACGTCCACGGTCATGGCATTGAGGGGTTCCACGGGCTCTACTCCTTCAGCAGTTGCTTCACTGCGCGGCGCAGGATGGACAGTTCCCGGAAGACCGTGCGCTCCAGGGTCTGGATGCGGCTCTCCAGGGCCGAGACCCGCAGGTCAATGTGCCCCCAGGAATACCCCGCCGGGCGGCCCTGGGCATCGTAGAGCCCACGATCCAGGCCACCATCCGGATCCGTATCCCCGGCATCGTCGGAGGCCGCGCTCAGTTCCGCCTCCAGTTCCCGGGCCACGGTCTCCACCACACCGGCGTCGATGGCGTGGCGCTCCTCCAGGAAGGCATAGAGCAGCAGCCGGTCCGCCAGGCTGTTGATGCGCCGGGGGATGCCCCCGGTGCGGGCCTGGATCTCGTGGAAGGCATCGTCGCCCAGGGCCGGATCCTGGCGCCAGCCGGCGCTCTCCAGGCGGTAGAGGATGTAGTCCCGGGTCTCTTCTGCCGACAGGGGCGTGAGATGGCAGGCGGCGAGGAAACGCTGCCGGAACTGCTCCAGTTCCGGCAGTTGCAGGGTGCGGCGGAACTGGTTCTGCCCCAGCAGGAAGCTCTGCAACAGCGGCTGCCCGGAGACCTGGAAATTGGACAGCATGCGCAACTCCTCCAGGGCATGGGGCGGCAGGTTCTGGGCCTCGTCGATCACCAAAAGGACGCGCCGCCCCTCGCGGGCCTTCTCCACCAAAAAGCCCTCGATGCGGTGCAGCAGACTGGCCTTGGTCTCGTTCTCCGCCACCTGGAGGCCGAAGGCGATGGCCACCATGCGCAGCAGGTCGTCGGCGTGGAGCTGGGTGGTGACGATCTGGGTGGCGAACAGCTCCTCCTGGGGCAGGTCCTGGAAGAGCGTGCGCACCAGGGTGGTCTTGCCCGTGCCCACGTCCCCGGTGATGGCGATGAAGCCCTCCCCCTGACTCAAACCGTAGCGCAGATAGGCCAGGGCCCGCTTGTGGATGCGGCTGCCGAAGAAGAAACGCGGGTCCGGGCTGAGCTGGAAGGGCTTGCGATCCAGATTGAAGTAGGCTTCGTACATGGGCTCAGAAGGTGGCCGTCAGGCTGGCGGTGAGGCGGTTTTCCTCGTAATCCCCGCCGGCCGTGGTGGAATCCCGCTCCTGTCGGCGCAGGTCCAGGGCCGCCGTGGTGCGGGGCCCCAGCTGCCGGGTGACGCCCAGCCCCAGGGTGAGGAGATCGTCTTCGCGACCCTCCGGGCGATACTCGGCCCATTGCCAACCGCCATTGGCGCGCAGTTGGGTGCGGGGGGCCACCTCCAGGCCCAGGTTGAACCGCAGGGCCTCGATCTGTTCATCCCCCCGCCCCGTCTCGAAGCTGCGATCGTCCCGCAGGGCGGTGACGGACCAGGAGAGCCGGCGGCGCTCCCCGGACACCGTGAAATCCAGGCGTTTGGAGACATAGGTATCCGGCACCAGCGCCCAGGCCTCTAAGGTGAAGGTCTCGGGGTTAAAGATGATGAAGACATCCTCGCCCTGCAGCTCCTGCAGCGTGTCCACCCGCTCGTAGCCGCTCAGGCTGTCCACGGTCTCGGCATAGCTCAGGCGCCAGTTGGCCAGGCGCGAGCGGTGACGCAGATCCAGACCGTAGGTGTCGCCGAAGAAGCGTTCCCCATAGAAGCCCCCCAGGCTCGTGCGCACCGTGGGCGCCCAGTCGAAGCCGGCGCGCCAGAAGGTGTCGTCCGGCCGGGCCCGACCCGGGTCCTGCTCGAAGTCGTTGCGCTCCTCCCCACCGGCCGCGTAGAGGCTGAATCGCGGCGACAGATTCAGGCGCAACAGGGCCTCCAGGGTCTCGAAGGTGACTGCCGAACCGTCCTCATAGTCGCTCTCTTCCCGGTTGTAGCTGAGCCCCCAGCCCAGGGTGGTGAACATGGGGCCACTGTTCAGGCTCGCCTGCAGGCGGTGGGTGGTGCTGTCCGCCGCATCCGCCTCGGCCTCGACGTAATCGACCCCTTCGTGGCCATAGCGCACCTGGGCCATGGCCACACGCCCGAAGGCCCGGCGCCAGTAGGGGCTGAGCCGGTAACGGAACACGTCGGTCTGGTTGTCCCCGGCGGTGATGGCGTCCTGCCCCAGCCCCTCCCGGGCATCCAGGATGCGCTGGTCATAGCTGGCGGAGGCATCCAGAAAGAGGCTTTCCCGCAGCAACTCCGTGGTGCTATTGGCGCGAAATTGATGATCCACCCGGTTGCGCTGGTCGTCGTCCCAATAGGCCATGCCCCGGAGGTTGTAGGCCAGGTCCAGGGCCGTTCGCCCCCCGGCACGGCGGGCCGTCAGCCCGGCATTGACCTGGCTTACGGAGTCGGATTCCGCCTCCCGGGAGGTGGCCGCCCGGTTTACGTTATCGGTGACGGTGTGGGAGAAACGCACGCGGGGAGTGACCTCCCAGGGCCCGGCCAGGGCCGGGGCCGCGCCGCCGGTGAGCAGCAGGCCGCAGGCCAGAAGCAGGCCGATCCCTGGCATAGCAGTCATGCGGCGGGACCCTGGGCAGCCGGTTCGTCGTGGTGGTAGCCGTAACCGTAGCCATAGCCATAGCCATAACCGGCGTAACGGCCGCCAAAGGGGTTGCGCATCTTGTTGAGCACCAGACCGATGGGCTTGGAGGTGTCCAGCATCGCCAGGGCCTCCTTTACCGCGCCCTGGAGGGTGCGGCTGGACTCCACCACGAAGACGATCTGTCCCAGCAGGCCCGCCAGGACCACCGCCTCGCTGGTGAGCAGCAGCGGCGGGGAGTCGAAGATCACCATGCGGTCGGGATAGCGCTGCGCCAGCTCCTGGGCGAGGCGTTCCATGTCCCCGCTGGCCAGCAGTTCATTGGAATGGGGATGGTAGCGCCCCATGGGGATGACCCGCAGCTTGGGGATGTTGGTCTTGATCATCACGTCCCCCACGTCCAGGTCCCGGTCCAGGAGCAGATCGATGAGCCCGGGCCCCATGGGGGTGCCGAGGATCTCGTGCACACGGGAACGGCCCACGTCCGCGTCCACCAGCAGCACCGTCTTGTCCATTTCCATGGCGATGCTGATGGCCAGATTGATGGCGGTGAAGGTCTTGCCCTCGCCGGAGCGGGCGCTGGTGACCATGACGAGGTTGCCGTTGCGCACCAGATCCGCCCCCTGGCCGAAGGCGTTGGCCAAAAGCGGCCGCTTGATCATGCGAAATTCCTCGGACACCGGATTGCGGCTGGCCTCGGCGGTGACAAAGCCCTGTTCCTTCAGCCTGGTCAGGTTCAGCTCCGTGTAGCGGTCCCTTTGGGGGTCCACATCCGGCGGTGGCGGCGGCACCTCCGGCAGGGGCTCGGGCGTATGCCGGGACCCCATCGGGGTTTGCCGGGGGGCACCGCCGGCCTCGGCAGCCGACTCCCGGGCAGGTGCCCCGGATCCGGAAGGCGGGGAGGATGCCTCTGCCGCCGTGCCGGGCGCGGGGGATGGATCCGCTGCCTCCACCGGGGTTGCAGACGCCTCCTCCCCCGGGCGGCGCGTCTCCAGACGGCGCACGGCCTTTTCGATGAGGCTCAGATCGTTCTCTTTTCCCTCTTTTCCGCTCATCCGAGAAGCCGCTCCGCGATGGACCAATGGATACCGCCCGCCGCCACCACGGCCAGATAGGCCCCCAGCAGCAACAGCCCGCCCACGGTGAAGGCCCCCAGTTCCACCCGTTCCCGTATACGGACCTGGGGCCCGGTGATGCGGGAGACGGTGCCCAGCACGGGGAAGCCGGTGACGCTGTTGAGGCTGCGGCGGTTATGAAACACCGGCCGCAGCTGGCCGATGAGGAAGGCCAGTCCCGCCCCCAGGGCGATCCCCCCCAGGCTGGACAGGGTGAACAGGGCCGGCCGGTTGGGGGCGGACGGGGTGGAGGGCACACGCGCCGGCTCGATGACGCGGAACTGCACCTGGTTGCCCTGCTCCTCCAGGCGCTCGCTGACGTTGGCGATCTCCCGCCGGCGCAGCAGTTGCTGGTACTGCTCCCGATTGACCTCGTAGTCCCGGTTCAGGCGCTTGAGCTGCGCCTCGATCTCGGGGATGACATCCACCAGGCGCTGCAGCTTCTCCACCTCGGCCTGTTGCTGGCGCTCCCGGGCCCGCAGACTGGCCAGTTCCACCTCCACACTGGAGAGGCTCATGCGCATCTGCTGGTAGACGGGGTTGGTGTCCAACTGCTCGGCGCTGGGACCGGACTGCCGCGCCAGGCGCAGGGTCTCCTCCCGCTGCGCCTCCAGATCCTCGATGGTGCGCTGGATGCTCTGGATATCCGGATGGCGCTCGGTATAGGTGAGCAGGAGTTCGTCCAGGCGCTGGTGCAGGTTGCGGATACGGGCATCGATGGCCGCCGTGGCCGAAGTGCCAGCCCCGCCCATGATGCCGAAGGTGGGGGCCTCGCCCACCAGTTGCCGGCGGATCTCGTCCCGGCGATTGACGGCCTCGCGGATCTTCAGGCGGGTCTCTTCCAGGGCATTGCGGGCGGACTGCAGGCGGGCGTAGTAATCCCCCCGGTCATCCGGCAGCATCCCCGCATTCTCGCGGCGGAATTCGGCCAGGCGCTCCTCGGCGGCCTGCAGGCGCTGCTCGTAGGCCTCGATCTGGGCCTCCAGGAAACGCTGGGCCTGGTCGGTGCCGCTGCGGAATTCCCCCAGGGCCCCCTCGACGAAACGGTTGAGCAGGGCCTGCACCACATCATAGGCCCGCTGGGGATCGGCATGGGTGTAGCTGATGCTGTAGATGTTGTTGTCGTTGCGACCACCGGCGGAGATGCGGATGCCGCTGCGCAACTGCTCCACGATGCGCTGCATGTCGGCATCGTTGCGGGCCTGCAGGTGCAGGTCCGTGGCCCGGGCCACCGATTCCAGGTTGGGGGTGGTGAGCATGGTCCGGGTCATGAAGGCCACCCGCTGGCCGGGGTTGGAATCCACCGCCAGCCCCCGCAGCAGGGGGCGCAGCATGGAGTCGGTGTCCACATGTACCCGCGCGGAGGCCTCATACACATCCGGGAGGCGGGTGGCATAGGCCCAGCCCACCAGGCTCACCGCCCAGGCGACGAGGAGGATGATCCAGCGATAGCGCCAGGTGTCCCTGACATAACCCAGGATCTGATTGAGGATGTCCTGCATGCTGGCCTTCCGCCCCCGCCAATGTGTTCCCGGAGTGCGGACGCGCTCCGGGACGGATTCGGATCAATTCCGGATCAGAACCAGGATTCCGGGATGATGAGGATATCCCCCGGATACACCGGCGCGTTGGCCTCGATATCCCCATCCCGGATCAGGTCATCCAGACGGACCTGGTACTGCCCGGTCTCGCCGTTGATCTTGCGCACGATGGTGGCGCGATTACCGGCGGCGAACTCGGTCATCCCCCCCACGGCGATCATGACATCCAGCAGGGTCATGTGCTCGTTATAGGGGATGGCCTGGGGATTGGTGGCCTCCCCCACCACCCGGATCTGCTGATCATAGGGCCCGCGGAATCCGGTGACGATCACGGTCACCACGGGGTCGCGTACATAGACCTGGAGGACCTCCTCCATGTCCCGGGCCAACTGCGTGGGGGTCTTGTTGGCGGCCTGCACGTCCTCGATCAATGGGGTGGTGATCCTGCCATCCGGCCTCACCGGCACCGACATGGACAGCTCCGGCTGCCCCCAGACGAAGATATTGACGTTATCCCCCGGGCCGATGATGTAGTCCGGGTCCTCCTCGTAGTCGATGGCCTCCAGGGGGGGGTAGGGGGAACTGGCACAGCCCCCGAGAAAGACCACAAGGACGAGGAACGCGAGGGACCGGACAAGACCGCTTGACTGACACATGTTCCGAACTTCCTCCATCGGTCGGCGTGCCGGACCCGGCGGCGAGGCCATCCAGCCCGGGGGACGGGGATCCTTCACAAGGGACACTAGCACAGAAAACGGGAACTGCATCACATTTCACCCCCCCCCCGATCCGGGGAACGGATGCCCCGCGTCCCTGGCTGGAGTCTAGCAGAACCCCCCGGGGGCCGGCGGGCCGTTTCACGCGGTGCGGATCTCGAAATCGTGGGTGATGCGGGCGGTCTTGCCCAGCATGATGGAGGCGGAGCAGTACTTCTCCGCGGAAAGATCCACGGCCCGGGCCACCTGTTTCTCCGACAGCTTGTCCCCGGTGACGATGAAGTGGACATGGATGGCGGTAAAGACCTTGGGGAAGTCCTCCGCCCGCTCGGCGGAGATCTCCACCTCACAGTCCGAGATGGGCTGACGCGCCTTTTGCAGGATCTGCACCACATCGAAGGCGGTACACCCCCCCAGCCCCAGCAGCAGCATCTCCATGGGACGTGGCCCCAGATTGCGTCCACCCTGTTCCGGGGCACCATCCATCACCAGGGCATGACCGCTCGGGGACTCCCCCACAAAGGCAACATTTTCCAGCCATTGAATCCGTGTTTTCATGCCTCGCTTTCTCCCCCGGCGGCTGCGGTGCCGCCCAGCATTCGACAAGCCCAATCCGGTACCATAAACTCCTTGATGGCGATCGAAAAGCACCCACAACCGCCACAGATCCAGTGCTGCACCGGGTTTGCGACCTTGCCAGGCCGCCCTGGATGTCGGCCACCCACACGTCCCTCCTGGTGAGGTGGAGCATGAGTCGCCTGCCCGTACAGAAGCAGACCCCGGACCCGGCCCTGGAAAAACTCCTGGCACACAGCCACCGGAGACAATACCCCGCCCGCTGCACCATCATCCATGCCGGCGACCGGCCCGAGACCCTGTACTACATCGTCCAGGGCTCGGTGAGTGTGATCATGGAGGACGAACTGGGGCACGAGATGGTGCTGGCCTATCTCAATCCCGGACAGTTCTTCGGCGAGATGGGCATCTTCGCCTCCCAGGCCCGCAGTGCCGGTATCACGACCCGCAGCGCCACGGAGACGGCGGAGATCCACTATGCCAAATTCCTGGAACTGGCCATGGACGACCCGCAGATCATGTTCCTGCTGGCCACCCAGCTGGCGGACCGCCTGCGGGAGACCAGCCGCAAGGTCATCGACCTGGCCTTCCTGGACGTGACCGGCCGCATCGCCCGCACCCTCATGGAACTGGCCCAGCAGCCCGACGCCCTCACCCACCCCGACGGCATGCAGATCCGCGTCACCCGCCAGGAACTGGCCAAGATCGTGGGCTGCTCCCGGGAAATGGCCGGACGCGTGCTCAAGGACCTGGAGGAACGGGGGCTGATCACCGCCCGCGGCAAGACCATCGTCGTCTTCAACGCCCGCTGAGGCCTCCCGACCCCTTTCACCCAAAGGCTCCCCGATCGCCCTCGCCATAAGCCGTAGTCCGGAGCGGATGGGCAGCTGGGAACCCCGGGGCCGCCCGCCCCCCTGGGAACGCCGAGCCCCAGCTCGGCATTGCACTGAGCCAAGCTGGGGCTTGGCGCTCCCAGCAACCCCATCAGGAACGCCGGGCTCTTACCCGGCCCCCTGGGAACGCCGAGCCCTAGCTCGGCATCGCACTTGAGCCAAGCGGGTACTTGGTGCTCCCAGCGATCCCCCACGGGACTGGATTCACGGCGTCCCGCGCAAGGCCCCCCGGCCCGCGACGCCCCCTGCCTGACTCAGGATCATCCCTCCCCCGCGATCACCGCCAGAAAATCCCCCCCGAAGGTCTCCAGCTTGCGCTCCCCCACCCCGGGGATCTCCGCCAGATCCGCCAGGGTGGACGGCCGGCGCCGCGCCATCTCCATCAGGGTGACATCGTGGAACACCACATAGGGGGGCACCCCCTGGGCCTCCGCCAGCCGCCGCCGGCAGTCCCGCAGGGCCTCGAACAGGTCCCGGTCCGCCGGGTCCGTCAGGGCCGAGGCCGCCGTACGCCGCGCCGTGCGTCTCCCGGCCGGGGCCCGCACCTCCCGGCGCAGCAGCAGTTGCGTCTCCCCCCGCAACACCGGCCGGCAGGACTCATCCAGCCGCAGCGCCCCGTGCCCCTCCACATCCACGGCCAGCAGACCCCGGGCGATGAGCTGGCGGAATACCCCGCGCCAGGCCTCCACGGCCAGATCCGCACCGATGCCAAAGACGCTCAGGCCATCGTGGCCGAAATGCTTGATGCGCGGATCCTCCCGACCACGCAGCACATCCACCAGATAATTCACCCCGAAACGCTGCCCCGTGCGGTGCACACAGGACAACGCCTTCTGCGCCGCCACCGTGGCATCCCAGGTCTCCGGCGGCTCCAGGCAGTTGTCACAATTACCGCAGGGGGCCTCCAGGGTCTCACCGAAATAGGCCAGCAGGGCCTGGCGGCGGCAGGCGGTGGTCTCGCACAGCCCCAGCATGGCGTCCAGCTTGTGGCGCTCCAGGCGCTTGCGGGCATCGTCCGCCTCGGAGGCGTCCAGCATCTGCCGCAGGGTGATCACATCCTGCAGGCCGTAGCGCATCCAGGCATCCGCCGGCAGCCCGTCGCGGCCAGCGCGCCCCGTCTCCTGGTAATAGGCCTCGATGCTCCTGGGCAGATTCAGGTGCGCGACGAAGCGCACGTTGGGCTTGTCGATGCCCATGCCGAAGGCGATGGTGGCGACGATGATCACCCCCTCCTCGTTGAGGAACCGCCGCTGATGCGCCTCCCGCACCTGGGACCCCAGGCCCGCGTGATACGGCAGGGCATCGAGTCCCGCCTCCTGCAGCCAGGTGGCCACCTCCTCCACCCGCTTGCGGGACAGGCAATAAACGATCCCCGCCTCCCCGGGATGGGTCTCGCGGATGAAGCGCAACAGGGCCTGGCGGGCATTGCCCCGACCCTGGTGGATGCGGTAGCGGATGTTGGGACGATCGAAACCGCTGATGAACGCCCGCGCCCCCTCCAGACCCAGGCGCTCGCGGATCTCATCGCGGGTGCGGGCGTCGGCGGTGGCGGTGAGGGCGATGCGTGGCACCCGGGGCCAGTGCCGGGCCAGCAGCGACAGACGGATGTACTCAGGACGGAAGTCGTGCCCCCACTGGGAGACGCAGTGGGCCTCGTCGATGGCGAAGAGATTGATGCGGGCCCGGGAGAGCAGCTCCAGGGTGCGCTCCGCCAGCAGGCGCTCCGGGGCCACATAGAGCAGATCCAGATCCCCCTCCAGCAGGTCCCGCTCCACCTGGCGCACCTCATCCAGGTCCAGGGTGGAATTGAGACAGGCGGCACGCACCCCCGCCTGGCGCAGGGCCGCCACCTGATCCTGCATCAGGGCGATCAGCGGCGACACCACCACCCCCGTGCCGGGCAGGGCCATGGCCGGGATCTGGTAGCACAGGGACTTGCCGCCGCCGGTGGGCATGATCACCAGGGCATCGCCGCCGCCCATGAGGGTCTCGATCACGGCGTCCTGGGGGGGACGGAAGGAGGTGTAACCGAAGGTATCCTGGAGGATGCGGAGGGGATCCGCGCTGGGTGGCTGCATGGAGGACGGAATCCGGGGCTTGCGATACAGGTCCTCCCTCAAGATACAGCCTGGGGCCGGGAAGCAAAAGCGCCGGGCCGTCGGGGGATCACCCCCCGACGGTCATCCCGGCCACCCCCTGGGGGGCCTCCTGGGTCCGGGCCCGGCGGGCGCGGATGCGATCCCAGAGCTTCTCGTGGAAGTGATAGACCACGGTGTTGACCGTGGGCTCCACCAGGGCCACGAGTCCGCCGATGACGATGCTGCCCGTGAGCGCGAAGGTGACGGAGAAGGCCACGGTGAAGTGGGCGATGGCAAAGCTGATGGTCTTGATCATGGCGGATTCCTCTCTGCGCTGAATTTCTTTACTGAGAATAATACGCAGTTGATAACCATTCTTGAAATTGAGATTTGCCATCGATCCCATTGACCCCGGCTATCACCCCGGCGGGCGGTCCTGCGCCCGGCTCAGGCCAGGGCGCGGGAGGCCACCTCGTAGACATCCGGCGACACCCCCGGCCGGGCCACGATGCGCTCCAGGGCGGCCCGCATGTGCTCCCGCCGGGAGGCATCGAAGCGCCGCCAGCGCAGCAGGCTGGTGGCCAGACGCGCGGCCACCTGGGGATTGAGGGCGTCCAGTTCCAGGATGGCCCCGGTCACCAGGCGGTAGCCCTCGCCGTCCGCGGCATGGAAATGCACCGGGTTGGCCATGGCGAAGGTCCCGAGCAGGGCCCGCACCCGGTTGGGGTTGCGCAGGGAGAAGCCGGGATGGGCCATGAGGGCCTCCACCCGCTCCCGGGTGCCGGGGGCCCCGGAGGCGGCCTGCAGGGCGAACCACTTGTCCAGCACCAGGGGGTCCTGGCGCCAGCGGGTCTCAAAATCCGCCAGGGCCTCGTCCCGCTCCGGGCCCGGATGGTCCATCAGGGCCCGCAGGGCCCCCATGGCCCCGGTCATGTCCCGGGCCTGCTCGTACCGGGACCGGGCCAGCGCCAGGGCCTCCCGCTCCCCGGGGGCACACAGGTAGGCCAGGCACAGATCCCGCAGGCGCCGCCGGCCCATGGCCGCCGTGTCCCCGCCCCGGCTGTCCACCAGGGCGTCGTGACGCGCCCGCCAGCGCTCCGCCAGGGCCCGCCCCAGAGACTGCCGGGTGAACCGCCGGGCCCGGTGGATGGCATCCACGTCCACCTCCTCCATCTGATCCGCCAGATAGCCCTCGCCGGGCAGGGTCAGGGCCTCGGCCACGAGGGCGGCGTCCAGGGTCTCGTCCTCCAGCACGCGGGCGAAGGCGGTCTCCAGGGCCGGGTCCAGGGTGGGCTCCTCCCCCGCCTGCAGGGCGCGGATCTGCGCCAGCAGCACCTTCAGGGCCAGTTGCTGCCCCGCCTCCCAGCGGTTGAAGTCATCGCCGTCGTGGGCCATAAGGAAGGCTAGGTCCTCGTGGGTGTACGGGAAGTGCAGTTTCACCGGGGCGGAGAAGCCCCGCAGCAGGGAGGGCACCGGCGGCGCCTCCACGCCCTGGAAGACGAAGGTCTGTTCGGCCTCGGTGACATCCAGCACCCGCTCCCGGGGCGGCGCCTCCCCGTCCGTGTCATCGGACAACTGCAGCGGCAGGGGCCGGCCCCGGGGATCCAGCAGCGCCATGCGCAGGGGGATGTGCATGGGCCGCTTCTCCGGCTGCTCCGGGGTGGGCGGGCAGGACTGGCGCACCGTGAGCCGGTAGGTGGCAGTGGCGGCGTCATGATGGCCGTCCACCTCCAGCCGCGGCGTACCGGCCTGCTCGTACCAGAGACGGAACCGGCCCAGATCGCGCCCGGTGGCATCCTCCATGGCCCGCACAAAGTCCTCCGTGGTCACCGCCTGGCCGTCGTGGCGCTGGAAGTACAGATCCAGCCCGCGGCGGAATCCCTCCCGGCCCACCAGGGTCTGGATCATGCGCACCACCTCGGCCCCCTTCTCGTACACCGTCATGGTGTAGAAGTTGTTGATCTCGATATAGGAATGGGGACGCACGGGATGGGCCATGGGACCCGCATCCTCGGGGAACTGCAGCGAACGCAGGCGCTGCACGTCGTGGATGCGCTTGACCGCCCGCAGGCTCTGATCGGCGGTGAATTCCTGGTCGCGGAAGACGGTGAGCCCCTCCTTGAGGGAGAGCTGGAACCAGTCGCGGCAGGTGACCCGGTTGCCCGACCAGTTGTGGAAATACTCGTGGGCAATGACCCCCTCGATGGCCACGAAGTCGTCGTCGGTGGCCGTCTCCGGGCGGGCCAGGACGTACTTGGAGTTGAACACGTTCAGGCCCTTGTTCTCCATGGCCCCCATGTTGAAGTCATCCACGGCCACGATCATGTAGATCTCCAGATCGTACTCCCGGCCGAAGATCTCCTCGTCCCAGCGCATGGCCTTCTTCAGCGAGGCCATGGCATGGTCGCACTGGTCCAGGTTGTGCCGCTGCACATAGATGCGCAGGTCCACCTCCCGGCCCGAGCGGGTGATAAAACGATCCTGCTGGCAGACCAGATCCCCGGCCACCAGGGCGAAGAGATAGCTGGGCTTGGGGAAGGGGTCGTGCCAGATGGCGTAGTGGCGGCCACCGGGCAGATCCCCCGACTCCACCGGATTGCCGTTGGAGAGCAGGACCGGGCAGGTGGCCCGGTCCGCCTCCAGACGCACGGTGTAGACCGTGAGCACGTCCGGCCGGTCCGGGAACCAGGTGATGCGCCGGAACCCCTCGGCCTCGCACTGGGTGCAGAAATTCCCCCCGGAGACATACAACCCCTCCAGGGCCGTGTTGGCCCGGGGCTCGATCACCGTCTCCAGCTCCACCACGCAGGTGGCGGGCAGGTCGTGCAGCAGCAGGCGCTCCGCCTCCAGGGTGCGCCGGTCTTCGGGCCAGTCGTGACCGTCCACCTGCAGCCCTTCCAGGCCCAGATCCTGGCCGTTGAGCACCAGCGGGGCCGGGTCGTCCACCAGCCGGGTCAGCTCCAGCCGGGAGCGCACGCGGGTCTGCTCCGGATCCAGGGCGAAGTCCAGATACACCGCGTCCACCCGCCACTGGGGCGGCGCGTAGTCCTCGAGGCGGATGGCGCGGGGGGCGGCGTCTTTCATGGGCATGGGGGATGTCCTTGCACAGTGGATCGTGGATCAATCCCAACTATAGCGCCCGGAAAAGGGGCGGCCAAGGCGGAGGCTTCATGTCAGAATGGGGGTCCATCCCCAACCCCATCCCCCATGACCGCAGCGAAGAACCCCACCCCCCGCACCACGCTGAACCTGATCAGCGGCTTTCTCGGCGCCGGCAAGACCACCGCCATCCTGCACCTGCTGCGTCATCACGCCCCCGGCGAACGCTGGGCGGTGCTGGTGAACGAGTTCGGCGAGGTGGGCATCGACGGCGGCGTACTGGAGGACGCCGGCGGCGGCATCCCCGTGCGCGAGGTCTCCGGGGGCTGCATCTGCTGCACCGGGGCCATGAACCTGCGCGTCGCCCTCACCCGCCTGTTGCGGGAGGTGCGACCGGACCGGCTGCTGCTGGAACCCACGGGGCTGGGCCACCCCGCCGGCATCGTCGACACCCTGCGCGACCCCTGGCTGGCGGGGGCGGTGCGCCTGGGCAATATCCTCACCGTGGTGGACCCCTCGGGCTTCAGTGAGGAGCGCCTGGAGAAATCCCTGATCTACGCCGACCAGCTGGCCCTGGCGGATGTGGTGGTCCTCAACAAGACCGACGTGGCCCCCGAGGACCGGATGCGGGCCCTGGAGACCCATCTGGCCGGGCTGTATCCCCCGAAACTGGCGGTGGTGCGCACCACCCGCGGGGAGGTGGACCCGGCCCTGCTGGATCTGGCGGGCCGGGCCCGGCCCGGCGGTGCCTTCACCCCGGTACAGCCCGGGGCGGCCGGCGCGGAGGCGGCCTGCCCCCTGACCGCCCCGGGCCTCCCCGACCACGGCCAGGCCCCCGAGGCGGACACGGCCCGGGGCTGGTGCTTCGGCCCGGAGGTGATCTTCGACCGCAAGGGCCTGGAGGCCCTGTTCGGCGCGCCCCCCTTCGATGCCCTGACCCGGGCCAAGGGGGTGGTGCGCACCGGCCGGGAATGGCAGCGCCTGGACTGGGCCGAGGGCCGACTGGAGATCACCCCCATCACCTGGCGGCGGGACAGCCGCCTGGAACTCATCGCGCCGGAGGACGCCGTGCCCGACTGGACGGACGTGGAGGCCCGGCTGCGGGCGGTGACGCGCACGGGGTGACGGACAGGGTCAGTCCCCGGCAGCGCCGGGCCCGGTCCTCCTGGCCGCACTGGACCACAACCATTCCTCCGGACTGCCGCACAGGCCGGCCTTCACCGGATTGCGGTGGATATACGCCACGACTGCATCCAGATGCCGCTGATCGCGGATCTACCGGTCCCAGTCGTCGCGCATCCAGAAACGTTTACCGGGCCGGAGTTCCCAGGGGCCGGGTGGGGCCCGGCATTCCCGGGGCTACGTTCCTCCCTCTCCGGGGAGGCCGCAGCGGCCGAAGAACTGGTAGTGGTCGAAGGCTTCGGCGATGCCGCCGGCGTGGGTGGCGTCGGCGAAGTAGATGCGTTTGAAGCCGTAGAGCTTTTCCAGTTCGCGGGCGTGGTTGCCCACCACCACACCGAGGGTGCTGCCCCGGAGCATGTCCTCGTCGTTGCCCGAGTCCCCTGCCACCAGGACCCGTTCCACGGGGATGCCCCATTTGTCGGCGAAGTAGCGCACGGCAAAGCCCTTGGAGGCCCGTACCGGGAGCAGGTCCAGGAAGTGGTCGTGGGAGTAGATGATGTTGGCGTGCAGGTCCTTCTGGTGCAGCAGGCGCTCGATCTCGTTCATGCCCGGGGCCTCGGCCGGGTCCACGAAGAAGCTGATCTTGTGCCGGCGCTGGTCCTCCTCGGGCTGCAGTTCGATCCCCGGCAGTTCCAGCAGGGCCGCGCGCAGGGCGTCCGGCTCCCAGCGGTAGTCGATGTGCCGCGCCCAGCCCAGGTCCTCGGTCATCTCCGGGCCGTAGTGGATCTCGGCCCCCACGGAGGTGATCATCAGGTCGGGGGTGGGTACGCCCCATTCCCGCAGGATCTGGATGGCGGAGTCCAGGCGGCGGCCGGTGGCGATGCCGAAGGCCACGTCCCGGCCCTCGTCCTTGAGGCGCTGCAGCATGGTGCGCAGGCCGCCCCGGTCCCCCAGGAGGGTGTTGTCGATGTCGGAGACGAGGGCCCGGTCCGCCTGGGAGAGCTTGCCGGAGAGGCGCTGCTGGCCACGGCGGATGCGCCCGGCCTCGCGGCGCAGGCCCTTGATGCGCTTGACGTACTTGTCGGCATGCCCTTCCCAGGAATAATGCTTGCGCACCCCCTTGAGGCCGTTGTCCGAGAGGCGTTTCCAGCGCTCGGGATCGCTGATGATGGAAAAGATCTCCCGGGCCATGGTGTCGCTGTCCAGGGCGTTCACCAGCACCCCGTTGTTGCAGTGGGCGAGGATGTCCCGCGGGCCGCCGTCGTCGGTGGCCACGAAGGGGGCGCCGCTGGCGGAGGCCTCGATGAGGGTGAGGCCGAAGGGTTCGGTGAGGGCCGGGTTGACGAAGACCCCGCGGGTGCGGGTCACCAGACGGTACAGGTCGGGGACGTCGTCCGGACTGTGGTGCTTGGGATAGGCCACCTGGCCGTAGAGGTCGTGGTCGTCGATGCGCATGAGGACCTCGGTGAGCACGTCGCGGGCGCCCCGGTCCAGGTCGCGGATGCGGTCCCGGTTGCCGGCCACGATCACCAGGTTGGCCATCTCCCGCAGGCCCTCGTGTTCGGCGTAGGCCTGGATGAGGGTGGGGATGTTCTTGCGCTCATCGGGCCGGGAGAGGGCCAGGACGATGGGCTTGTCCGGCTTTTTGAGAAAGCGCGCCAGGTCCTTGTAGATGGGCGGGCGCGGTGAGCGGGCCCTGGGGGGATGGAAGCGCTTCAGGTCCGTGCCCGGGGGGATCACCACCATGCGCTCCGGCTGGTAGTGATCGTAGATGGCGTATTGCTCCTCCACCTCCTGCTGGGTGCTGGCGATCACCATGTAGGCGTTGGCCAGCACCTCCTCTTCCGCCTCGATACGGCGGCTGATGCTGTAGCGGGACTCGATGTCCCGCTCCGGGACCCCCTTGGCCAGCAGCCGTTCGCGCTTGACCCGGCCCAGGGAGTGGCCGGTCTGCACCACCGGCACCCCCAGGAGGTTGGCCACGCGCACGGCCACGTGGCCGGCGTCGGCGTAGTGGCCGTGGACCACGTCGGGCCGCAGGCCCACGCGGCGGATGTGCTTGATGGCGTTGTCGGCAAAGCAGTCCAGATAGGGCCAGAGCTTTTCCTTGCGCAGGTAGCGGCGGGGGCCGCAGTCCAGGCGGATGATGCGCGCCCCGTGGCCCAGGTCCTCCTCCGGCCGGGCGTAGTCGCCGGAGACGCGGCTGTCCTCCACGCGGCGGGTGAGCAGGTCCACCCGCCCCACCTCCGGGTGCCGGGCCAGGGCCCGGGCCAGTTCCACCACGTACTTGGTCTGGCCGCCGGTATCGGCGTCCCGTCCCAGTTCCAGGTTCTCACCACGGATAAGGCCGTGGATGCTCACCAGGACGATGTAGAGACCTTCACCCCGCGTCGCCTTGCTCTGGGTCTTCTTCATGCGTCTTCCCGTATCCCTTGAGGCTGAGAACGTCCAGGCTGGACGGATCGTTGAGGAACTTGTCCGCCACGATCAGGGCCGTGGCGGACCAGGTCTGGTTGAAGTTAGCCCGGCGCCCCATGAGCCGGCCGTTGCGGCCATCGTAGTATTCCGGCCAGCCGTTGCGGGCCAGGCGCGTGGCGGCGCTGTCGAAGGCCCGCCGCGCCAGGTCCGGGCGCCCGGCCTGCAGGGCCGCGGCCACGAAGGCCCAGAGCAGCGCCGGCCAGTTGCCGCCGTTGTGGTAGGACCAGGGGATATTCTTGGGGTCGGAGCCGGTCTTCAGGCGCCATTCCTCCCCCTGCATGGCCGGGTAGCAGATCTTTACCGGCATCATGCCCATGAGGTCGTCCCAGCGCTGCTCGTAGAGGCGCATCATGGCCCGGGACTGGTCCGCATCGGTGAGGCCGAACAGGGCGGAGAGCAGATTGCCCAGGGCGAAGAAACGAAAGTCCATGCGCCCCGGGCCCAGGTTGCCCACCAGGTAGCCCGCGTCCACCGGCAGCCAGTCGCTCACCCAGTCGGGGATGCTCTCGGGGTGGATGTTCAGGGCATTCTCCGAGTCGTGGCCGAAGACCTCGGTGCGGAAGCGGTGGATGCGGTTCAGCCGGTCCTCATCCAGCCAGTAGTAATGGCGCACGTATTCGGTGAGCTGGGCGATGCGCTTGTCCGAGTGGTCGCGCACCCCCCGGTTCTCCGGGTTGGCGTCGTCCAGCATCGCCAGGGCCGCCTTCAGGGCGCCGAAGAACAGGGCCTGGATCTCCAGGGGATGGCCGTAGACCCCCATGCGCCGGTCGATCATGAAGGAGCCGTCGGGCACCAGCAGCGTGGGGAAGATCTCGAAACGGTCCTGCAGACAGATGTTGAGGATCATGCGGATGCCCCGCTGGCACTCCGCCGAACGGGTGAAGGCCCGGTCGCCGGAGATGCGCTCGTAGGCCACCAGCAGGATGAGCCACCACATCATGGAGTCCACCGGGGCCACGCGGCCGATGGCGCGGTCACCGAAATCGGCATGGATCTCCTCCCGGCCGGTCTCGTCGCAGTGCACGCGGAAGCTGGCGGGCATCACCTTGGCCACGGTGCGGTGCCCTTCCACCTCCTCCTGCTGGTCCCGCAGGCGCAGCACCAGGGCCAGGAAATCGCGCACGATCTCGCCGCGCCCGTCCAGGAGGAAGACCAGGGCCGAGGGGACAAAGTCACGCACGAAGCAGTCGGCGTAGTTCTCCGCCGGGGCATGGGCGTCCAGACTGGCGATGGTACCCACCTCCCGGCCCTCGCTGTACACCAGGGAGGCCTCGAGCAGGCGGTAGGCGGAGGCGATGGGATCGGTCAATGGACGCTCCGTTTCGGGTCGGGGATGGGGAGGATCAGGGTCCGGCCGGGCCGCCGGGGGAAACCGGGTCGGGCGGCGGCGAGGCGGGACGGGCGAAGAGATAGCCTTGCACATAGTCCACCGCCCGCGCACGCAGCCACTCCCACTCCCCCACCTGCTCCACCCCCTCGGCGATGGTGCAGATCTCCAGCTCCTGCGCCATCTCGATGAGCTTGGAGAGCACCGTCTGCTTGTAGGTGTCCTCGTGCACGTGGGAGACCAGTTCCCGGTCGAACTTGACGAAATCGGGGCGCAGGCTGGAGAGCAGGTTCAGCGAGGAATAGCCCGCCCCCAGGTCGTCCAGGGCCACCTGGAAACCCGCCTGCTTGTAGTGGTCCACGATGCGCTGCAGGTGCTGTGTGTCGGAGACGTGCTCGGACTCCACCACCTCGAACACCAGCCGGTCGGCGTCCGCCCCCAGGCGGTCCACCTCTTCCAGGGTGCTCTTGAGGCAGAAGGCCGGGTCGTAGATGGTGGTGGGGTTGAAGTTGATGAACACCCGGGCCTCGAAGCCATGGGCCACCGCCTGGCGGATGGCGTTGATGCGGGCGGCCCGGTCCAGCTGGAAGAGCAGTTGCGAGGCCCGGGCCTGGGCGATGAGCCGGCCCGGCGGCACGCGGGCCTCCTGGCCCGGGATCACCCCGCGCATGAGGGATTCGTAGGCGAAGGGCCGGCCCGGATCGGCGCAGGAGACGATGGGCTGGAAGTGGAATTCGAAGCGGTCCGCCTCGATCAGGTCCGCCAGCCAGCCACTGCCGGCGCGGGCCAGCAGGGTCTCCAGGCTGTGGGTGTCCCGCAGGGAGGCGATGCCGAAGGTGTGCCCCTGGGGCAGGAAGCTGGCGCGGCAGTCGCGGATCTCCGCCTCGCTCATGAGCTCCCGCAGGGGTCCGTCCACCGCCGCCGGTCCGCCGTCGGGCAGGTGCACCGAAAGCACCCCGGGGCTGGCCTCCCGCGTGGTCAGGCCCCGGGCCTCCAGGCCCCGGCGCACGCTGTTGAGGGTATGGGAGAGGAAGGGGGCCAGCAGCAGTTCCCCTGGTCCTTGGTGGCAACGCTCAATGGTCTGGCAGTCGGGACAGGTCATGGATGATTCCGGAATCGGGGAGCCTGGGGGCGATAGTGTGGTCCAATACCCACGGGCCGGGGCAAGCACCACCGGCCCATGATCATACCCGATCCTTTCCACACCCTGACAAGGCGATTGCCCGCACCATGAACGACAAGATCCGCAAATCCGAAGCCGCCTGGCAGGCGGAACTCTCTCCGGAGGCCTTCGAGGTGACCCGCCGGGGCGGCACCGAGCCGCCGTTCACCGGCCGCTACTACGGCCACGAGGCCCCGGGCCTGTATCGCTGCATCTGCTGCGGCGCGCCCCTGTTCGACAGCGAGCACAAGTACGAATCCGGCAGCGGCTGGCCCAGCTACTGGCAGCCGGTGGACGAACAGGCCCTGGAGGAGCACGCCGATCATCGCCTGGGCATGAAACGGGTGGAGGTGCGCTGCCGCCGCTGCGATGCCCATCTGGGGCATGTCTTCAACGACGGCCCCTGGCCCACGGGCCTGCGCTACTGCATCAACTCGGCGGCGCTGCGCTTTGAACCCCGGGAGGGGTCTCCCGGCCATGGGGGGACATGAAGTCCAGCTCCGGTCCCAGGGGGATGATGCCGCTGGGGTTCAGGTGGCGGTGACTGGCGTAGTAATGGGTCTTGATGTGATCCATGTGGACGGTCTCCGCCACCCCGGGCACCTGATAGAGGGCGCGGGTATAGGCCCATAGATTCGGATAGTCCACCAGGCGCCGGACATTGCACTTGAAATGGCCGTGGTACACGGCATCGAAGCGCACCAGGGTGGTGAAGAGGCGCCAGTCCGCCTCGGTGATCCGATCCCCCACGAGCCAGGGCTGGCGTCCCAGGATCGCCTCCAGATCGTCCAGGGCGGCGAACAGCCGACGGCAGGCCGTCTCGTAGGCCCGCTGATCCGTGGCAAAGCCGGCGCGGTAGACGCCGTTGTTCACGTCCTCGTAGACGCGTGCGTTGAGGGCGTCGATGGCCGGGCACAGGGCCGGGGGATAGAAATCGGTGCGCCGGTCGGTGAAGGCGTCGAAGGCCCCGTTGAACATGCGCACGATGTCCGCCGATTCGTTGTTGACGATGGTGCGGCGATGGGTGTCCCAGAGCACGGGGACGGTGACGATCCCGGTGTATTCCGGGTCCGCCAGGGTGTACACCTGATGCAGGTGTTCGAAGCCGTTCACCCGGTCCCCGGTGGCCCCGGGATACGGGGCGAAATGCCATCCGGTGTCCGGCATGATGGGGTGCACCACCGACACACCGATCAGATCCTCCAGACCCTTCAGCCTCCGCAGGATGAGGGTGCGATGGGCCCAGGGGCAGGCCAGGGAGACGTAGAGATGATAGCGGCCGGGCTCGGCGGGGAATCCCCCCTCCCCCGTGGGTCCGGGGGCACCGTCCGGCGTGATCCAGTGCCGGAACCGGGATTCCTGGCGCTCGAACGTCCCGTCCCGGGTCTCCTCGGAAAGCCAGTCGCCCTGCAACCGGCCCTTGACCAACAGACTCATGTCCCCTCCCCGACCACCATGGTCCCGGTGGTCCTCTCCCTTCGGACCCCGGTGGCCGCCGGATCGTTCCTGCCCACAGACCGCCTTGCCGTCCACCCGGGGGCAACTATACTTTTTGGACGGTCATCCTCACCCGGAGAAAGAGGAGGGCATCCCGATGTGGCTCGAGAACATGCTCCGTCGGCAGATGCGCGACGGCACCCTGGTGCTGCACCTGCCCGATGGCAGATCGCGGCGTTTCGGCCAGGGTGAACCCGAGGCCAGTCTGCACGTGAAGGACCCCGCCGTCCTGCGCCGCATCGCCTGGGATCCGGGTCTGGAGTTCGGCCAGACCTATATGGAGGGGGGATGGGAACCCGGCCCCGAGGGCCTGCGCCCCCTGATCCACCTGGTCATGCGCAACTTCGCGCCGGTGTTCCGGCGCCGGCGGGGGGTGTGGATGAACCTGCTGCGCCGGCTCTGGGAACAGGGCAACCGCATCACCCGCAGCTACCACAACGTCTCCCATCACTACGACCTGGATGAATGGCTGTTCCGGCGTTTTCTGGACCGGGAGATGTTCTACTCCTGCGCCTACTTCGAACGCCCGGAGGTCTCCCTGGAGGAGGCACAGCAGGCCAAGGCGGACCTCATCCGCCGCAAGCTGCTGCTGCAGCCGGGCATGCGCGTGCTGGACATCGGCTGCGGCTGGGGCAGCATGGCCTTCCACCTGGCGCAGCACGCGGACGTGGAGGTGCACGGCATCACCCTCTCCCGGGAGCAGCTGCGGGTGGCGCAGCAGGAGGCCGAGCGCCGCGGCCTGTCCGACCGGGTGCATTTCCATCTGCGGGACTACCGGGAACACCAGGGGCAGTACGACCGCATCGTCAGCGTGGGCATGTTCGAACACGTGGGCCAACCCTACTACCGGCGCTTCTTCCAGCAGATGAACGACCTGCTGCGACCCGACGGGGTGGCCCTGCTGCACAGCATCGGGCGGGTGGACCCGCCGGGCAAGAGCAACCCCTGGCTCAGCCGCTACATCTTCCCCGGCGGCTACACCCCCGCCCTCTCGGAGGTGACCGCGGCCCTGGAGAAGACCCCGCTGATGAGCACCGACGTGGAGGTGTGGCGCCGGCACTACGCCTACACCCTGGCGGAATGGTACCAGCGCTTCCAGGCGGTGCGGGCCGAGGCGGCGCAGCACCTGGACGAGCGTTTCTGCCGCATGTGGGAGTTCTACCTGGCCAGTTGCGAGGGCACCTTCCTCTTCTGGGGCCAGGTGGTGTTCCAGGTACAGCTGGCCCGCAAGCACGGCGTGGTGCCGGAGACCCGGGATTACCTCTACGGGGGGGATGGCGCTTCCGGCGAGGCCCTGCCGCCACGGCAGACGGCGGCGGCCTGAGGTCTCAGCCCGGCTCGGGGGCCACAGACACCCCGTCCGCCACCCGGGAGCCGGGATGGCGGATCACCGACTCGCCGGGGTCCAGGCCCGAGAGGATCTGGGTCCACAGACCGCTGCTGCGGCCCGTCTCCACCGGGCGCAGCCGCGCCCGGCCGGATTCCACCACGAACACCGCCTGCCCCTCCCCGTGGCGGAACAGGGTGCTGGTGGGGACCTGGATCACATCCTCCCCTTCCCACAGGACGAAACGGGCCTCCACGCGATAGCCATCCCCCAGCCGGGACCACTGCCCCCGGGGTGAGGTGAGGACGGACCAGACCGTGACCCGGCGCTCCTCCACCCCCAGGGCCGACACCTCCTCGAATCCGGACGGTTCCACCCGGCGCACGCGCCCCTCCAGGGGCTCGCCCCCGCCCCAGCGCTCCAGGATCACCCGCATCCCCGGGCGGACCTGGACGGCGTCCATGGAGAGCAGGTCCACCCGCACCTCCAGGGCGGCGGGGTCCCCCAGTTCCAGCACCGGCTCACCGGCGGCCACCGGGCCCTCGCTGCGCCGGTGGCGGCGCATCACCACCCCGTCCACCGGCGCGGGCACCGCCACCGCCTCCCCGCTGCGCACCCCCCCATGCATCTCCAGCCGCAGCCGGGACTCCATCCACTCGGCCCGGGCGGCATCCCGCGCCTTTGCCGCCCGCTGCCGCTCGGCGGCCGCGGTCTCCCGGTCACTGGTGGCCCGATCCAGGGCCTCCTCCGGGGCCAGTCCACGGGACTGGAGATCCCGGATGCGCCCGAACGCCGTCAGGGCCAGGCGCTCCCGGGAACGGGCCGCCTCCAGTTGGGCGTTGGCCACCTCCAGCCGCGCCCGGGCCGCCGCCACGGCCTGGGCGGCCTGTTCCCGTTCGCGCGCATCCAGGGCCGGGACCGGCGGCGGTTCCAGCCAGAACAGGGGCGCCCCCGCCGCCACGGGATCCCCCGGCTCCAGGGGGACGCGGCGCAGGTATCCCCCCATGGGCGCGGTCACGGTGAAGGGCTCCCGCAGGCGCGTCCAGCCCTCATCCTCCACAAAGACCTGCATGGGCCCCTGTTCCACGGGGGTGACGGTCACCGGCACCGGCGCCGGCCGCAGGGCCAGGAGCAGCAGCACCGGGATGAGCAGGGCCACCAGGGCGATGATCAGCTTTCTCGTGCGCGACATGGCTTTGGCATCCCCGGGTCCGGCTCAGTGGGCTCGACGCTTCACGCTCATTCGGTGGTCTTCAGGGCCGACAGCATATCCAGGTGATACAGCCGGCGACCGATCAGCAGCATGGACAGGGCCGTGGCCAGCAGCACCCCCGCGGCGGCAAAGGCGTAGATGCGGGGTGTGATCGCCAGGGGCAGGCGGAACAGATCCGCCGCCAGGGCCTGGTTCAGCCAGATCACCAGCCCCGTCCCCAACAGCCACCCCAGGGGGATGGCCAGGAGGGTGATCAGCCCCATCTCGCCGATGAGGATCCAGCCCACCTCCCCCCGGGAGAACCCCAGGACCCGCAGGGTGGCCAGTTCCCGGACCCGTTCGGCGAAGGCGATGCGGGCATTATTGTAGGCCACGGCGAAGGTGATGGATCCGGCCATGGCCAGCAGGATGCCCATCATCACCAGCAGCGTGCCCTGGATATAGTCCCGGAAGCGGCCCTCCAGGACATCCATGCGGCTGATCTCCGCGATCCGCGGCGCACGCCAGAGGGTGTCGAAAAGGTCTTCCATGCGCCCCTGGTCCACCAGCAGCCAGGCCCCGGAAAGGGCGGGCCCTTCCCGCATGAGGCGGTTCAGGGCGCGTCGTTCCATGTAGGCACTGGTGCCGATGGGCTCATGGATGACCCCCGCCAGTTCCACCTCCAGGATACGGCGGTGCCCCTCCAGCACCTCCATCTGCAGGGTATCGCCGGGAGACAGGTGCAGGCTCCGGGCCAGGTATCCGGTGAGCAGGACCCCATCGGGAGGCAGGGCCACCGGCGCCTGATCCGCATCCAGTACCTGCCGCAACCGCGGCCGCGCCTCCATGCCCAGGACCAGGCTGCGCTCTTCCCGGTGGCCGTGGACCAGGCGCACCGGCACACTGCGGAACCCCTCTGCGAAATCCACCCCGGGAGCCGCGCGCAAGGAGGCCAGGACCCGTTCGGAGGTGGGCTCGGTGAAGCCCACCTGCAGGTCCATGGTCAGCACCTTGCGGTACTGGAGATCCAGCAGCTGATCCACGGCACCGAACTGGTAGCTGCCCACCATGAGCAGACTGCCGGAGAGGGCGATGCCCACCATGGACAGCCCGGCCTTGAGGCGATGGCGGCCCAGGTTGCGCAGGATGATGCGGGAGGGCTGGGAGAGCAGGCGGCCGATGCCGGTGCGATCCACCCAGCCGGCGCGGAAGCGCTCCGGGGCCGGTGGGCGCATGGCCTCGGCCGGGGCCATGCGTACGGCGCCGGCCACCGCCCAGACGGTGCCCAGAAGGCCCGCGGCAAAGGCCACCGCCGCCCCCAGGAGCACGATCCCCGGCTGCAGCCGGAACACCAGCCGGGGGAAGCGGTAGTACTCGGCATAGACCCCGGCCAGCTCCCCGGCCGCCCAGGCCCCCAGGACCACCCCCAGGATCACCCCCAGGGCCACGATGACCAGGGTGAACAGGCCGTAATGGATGGCCAGCTGGCGGGAGTCGTATCCGAAGGCCTTGAGCAGGGCCACCTGCTGGCGCTGGGTACGGATCACCCGCGCCACCAGGACATTGAGCAGGAAGGCCGCCACCCCCAGGAAGATCACCGGCAGCACCGTGGCGCTCACCCGCAACTGACCCAGTTCATCCTCCAAAAAGCGATGGGAGACCTGATCCGCCCGGGAGATGGCGCCGGTGCCGCCATAGGGGGCCAGGTGATGATCCACGGCGCCGATCACCGTTTCCGGGTCCGTCCCCGGGCGCAGCCCCAGGACCACGTTGTTGAAGGCCCCGTCCAGGTCCATGGCCCGAGCCAGCCCGCTGCGGTTCATCCAGAGCACACCGAAGCGCCGATAGTCCGGCAGCAGATCCCCCGGCCCCACCTGGTAGACAAACTCCGGGGACAAGGCGATGCCGCTGATCACCAGCCGTTCCTGGCGCCCGTTGAGGATGGCGGTGAAACCGTCGCCGGGGCGCAGGTCATGGGCTCGGGCGAAGGGCTCGCTGATCACCACCTGGTCGTGGCGGCCCGGGGCGGGCAACCCCCCCTGGCGCAGGGCGAGGCGGTTGAGCCGGGGCTGGGCGCCGTCGGGGATGGACAGGGCCAGCCCCCGCACCGGCTCATCGAACCCCGGCACTTCCAGGCGCAGGCCGGCCCGCACCCGGGTCTGCACCCGGTCGACCCCGGGGATATCGGCCAGCTCCCGGGCCACCCGCTCCGGGGCGCGCTTGAGATCGGCGAAGATCCGGGCAAAATGATAGGTTTCGTAAAACCGATCCCGGGACAGGGAAAGGGCGTCCAGGGTGGTCCCCCCCAGGACCAGGACCATGACCCCGGCGGCGATGACCACGGCGATGGCCGCCACCTGTCCCTTCATGCGGTCCAGGTCCCGCAGCAGCTTGCGATGCAGCGGGTGCATCACCACACCAGTTCCGTGGGGGCCCGGCGCCGGGTGTTGCGCCAGGTCTCCTGGACCCGGCCGTCCGCCAGGCGGATCACCCGGTCGGCCATGTCCCCGATGACGGCGTTGTGGGTGATCACCGCCGTGGTGGTGCCAAAGCGGGTATTGATCTCCTGCAGCACCTCCAGCACCCGGGTGCCGGTGCCCGAGTCCAGGGCGCCGGTGGGCTCGTCGCAGAGCAGCACCGCCGGGCGCTTGGCCACGGCCCGGGCGATGGCCACCCGCTGCTGCTCCCCGCCGGAGAGCTGGGAGGGGAAATGGTCCATGCGCGCCTCCAGCCCCACCAGGGCCAGGGCCGCCTCCGGGGTCATGGGATCGCGGGCGATCTCGGTGACCACGGCCACGTTCTCCCGCGCCGTGAGGCTGGAGATGAGGTTATAGAACTGGAAGACGAAGCCCACGTGCTCCCGGCGGAATCGGGTGAGCACCCGGTCCGGGGCCTGGGCGAGCTCCTGACCGCGATAGCGCACCGAGCCCGAGGTGGGCCGGTCCAGCCCCCCCAGGATATTCAGCAGAGTGGACTTGCCGGAGCCCGAGGCCCCCAGCATCACCGCCAGTTCGCCGGCGTACAGGTCCAGATCCACGCCCCGCAGGGCCTGGATGCGGACCTCGCCCATGACGTAGGTGCGGGTGACGCCGCGGGCGGAGAACACCCCGTCGCCGTCGGCCGTGGGGATCACTGGCACGGCACGTCCCTTGAAAAACCATGGAACAAGGCCGCAGTATCCCGCGCAGACCGGTCCCGTACCAGGGCCCAGATCAACCACGACGCAGGGCCCCGCCGGGGGCCCCGACCGATCCAGGGAGCAGTGCAGTGAATCCTCCAGCATCCAGCCATGCCGGCACCGGTATCCAGGGCCTGGACTTTGTGCTCCAGGGGGGCCTGCCTGTGGGGCGGCCCAGCCTGGTAAGGGGCGGTCCCGGCACCGGCAAGACGGTGATCGCCCTCACCTTCCTCTGCCAGGGCATCCGGGAGGGGGAGAACGGCGTGCTGGTCACCTTCGACGAGGCCCCCGAGGCCCTGATCCACCATGCCCAGGGGTTCGGCTTTCCGGCGGAGGAATACCGGCAGGAAGGGCGTCTGCGCATCCTGGACATGCGTCCCGACCAGGACGAGGTGGTGGGCGGGGGCCTGGAGCTGACCGCCGTACTGGCACGCATCGACCATGCCCTGGAGGGGGCCGGTGCACGGCGCCTGGTGCTGGATGCGGTGGATGGCCTGGAAGGGGCCTTTGGGGGACAGGGCAGCCTGCGCCGGGAACTGGGCCGGCTCTTCGACTGGATCCGCGACCGGGAAATCACCTCCCTGATCACCACGGGAGAGATCGAGGACTTCAACACCCGCTTCGGCCTGGAGGACTACGTGGCCGATTGTGTCATCGCCCTCCAGCAGGACATGACCCACCGGGCCATGACCCGCCTGCTGCGGGTGGTGAAACGCCGCGGCGGCCCCCATGCCGGGGGTGAGTTCCCCTTCCTGCTGGATGAACAGGGCATCTTCATGGTGCCGGTGAGCGGGGCCGTGCTCAATGCCCGGATCTCCGACCAGCGCATCGCCAGCGGCATCCCCGACCTGGACCGGATGCTGGGGGGGCACGGGCCCTACCAGGGCTCCACCGTGCTGCTCTCGGGTCAGGCGGGCACCGGCAAGACCAGCATCGCCGCCACCTTCGCACAGACGGCCTGCAGCCGCGGCGAAAAGGTGCTGTTCATCAGCTTCGAGGAAAGCGTGGACGAACTGGTGCGCAACCAGCGCAGCATCGGCACCGATCTGCCTCATCATGCCGGGGAAGCCGGCGGGCGGCGGCTGGTGATGGAGCCGGTGCGGGCCATGGAGATGGGGCTGGAGGAGCATCTGATGCGCATCATGCGCGCCCTGGATCGCCACCGCCCGGACATGGTGGTCCTGGATCCGGTCAGCAGCCTGGCCAGCCGCCATGTGGGGGACGGGGCCAAGGAAATGCTGCTGCGGCTGATGTATCTCATCAAGGAACGGGGCATCACCGCCGTGACCACGGAGCTCCTGGCGGACGACAGCCAGGGGGTGAGCCAGCTGGACGTCTCCTCCATGATCGATGTCTGGATCAAGCTGCGCCGCCACGAGGACAATGGCGAACTCAACCGCCTGATCCAGGTGGTGAAGGCCCGTGGCCTGCCCATCTCCAACCAGGTGAAGGAATTCCGTCTCTGCGACCAGGGCCTGGTGATCCAGGAGCCCTACATCGGCGAGGGGGGCATCACCTATGGCACAGCCCGGGAGGCCCGCCAGGCGGAGGACGAGCAGCGCCAGGAGCAATTGGAGGAGGAGCTGACCCGGCGCCGCCGCCTGCGCCAGGAGATGGATGCCATCCACGAGGCCCGGGAGCGCCTCACCCGGGCCGAAGACGATGCCCGGGCGGTGGAGGTGGATCGGGAGATCGCCGAGCTGGAACGCCGCCTGGCCAACATCCAGCGGGCCCGCGCCACGGTCAGCCGGAGCCGCACATGAAGCGCTACCTGCTCAAGCTCTACATCGCCGGCATGACCCCCGCCGCCCGCCGGGCCCTGGAGAACCTGGAGACCCTGTCCCGGGACCTGGCCAACGCCGGCATGGAGCTGGACGTGGAGGTGGTGGACATCCTGGAACGGCCCCAGCTGGCAGAGGACGAACGGATCCTGGCCACCCCGGTGGTGGTGCGCAAGCTCCCGCCCCCCATCCGCCGCGTGGTGGGGGACCTGTCGGAGCGGGAACGCCTGCTGGTGGGGCTGGACATCCAGGAGCGCTGACCCCGGCATCCCGCCCCTCAGGGGGCGCCCGGAGCGCACCCCATCATCCGAAGGGGCAAAGGCCGTTCACTGGGCGAAGTAGCGGCGCAGGTATTCCGCAAAGTCCGGCTCGTCCGCCGCCTCCAGGTCCTGCTGCTCGCGGATGGAGCGGGCGGCGGCCGCCTCCAGCTCCACCTCCCGCGCCGCATCCAGGGCCACGCCCCGGAAATAATCCGCATGCTGCAGGGAGATCCGCCGGGCAAACTGATGGAACCCCTCCTCGCGGGCGGCCATCACCTCCAGCATGCGCGCCGAGGGGGTGAGGGAAGCGTTGGCCACCTTGGCCCGCTGGGCCTGCAGCGCGGTGGTGTAGGGGCGCCCGGGGGACTCCCCGTCCAGCACCCGGCACAGGGGCCCCATGGCCTCCAGGATCTGCTCCGCCCAGGCGCGCAGGGGGATGGGCTGCCCGTCCCGCAGCAACAGTTTCAGTCCCGGATCGCGGCCGCGATGGGCCGTGGCGCTCTGATTGTGGTCGATGGAGAGCTGCTCCAGTTCGTCGATCTCGGGGCTGTCGTCCAGCAGGGCGAAGATCATCAGGGCCTCCAGGAAGTGCAATTGATCCCGCCCCAGCCCCATGGGTTCGAAGGCGTTCACGTCCAGGGAACGCAGTTCCACATAGGCCACACCGCCGCGACGCAGGGCGCGCACGGGCTTCTCGTTGCCCTGGATCACCGGCTTGGGCCGCACCGTGCTGTAGTACTCGTTCTCAATCTGCAGGATATTGGCATTGAGTTGGCGGTACTCCCCGTCCACACACACACCGATGCGTTGATAGTCCGGCGAAGGGGTATGGATGGCCCGCTCCAGGGACTGCGTGTAGGCCTCCAGGCTGTTGTAGTTGGCCTTGATCCCCGTCTCCTCCTCCTTGCGGTTCTGGTAGCCGATGTCCCCCATGCGCAGGCTGGTGGCGTGGGGCTCGTAGTAGGTGCCCTCGTCGAACTCCGCCAGGGTGGTGGGCCGGCCGGCCAGGAAGGAACGGCACACCGCCGGGGAGGCACCGAAGAGATAGGGCACCAGCCAGCCCAGGCGCTGCAGGTTGCGGATCATGCCGAAGTAGACGCGATCGCGGAAATGGCGCGGGTCCTCGCTGCTGCCCGTCACCTCCCGGTACACGGGCCAGAAGGCATCCCCCATGGAGAAGTTGAAGTGCACCCCGGCGATCACCTGCATGAGGCGGCCGTAGCGGTGTCCCAGCCCCAGACGGTAGACGGTCTTCATGCGTCCGGCGTTGGAGGTGCCATAGCGGGCCACCGGAATACTGGCCTCCCCGTCCAGCACGCAGGGCATGCTGGTGGCCCAGAGGAACTCCTGGCCGATACGCGGATAGGTGAAGGCCTGCAGATCCCGCAGAAAGGCCAGGGCCGCGTCCCCGCCATCACAGGGCGGGGTGATGAACTCCAGCAGGGCCTCGGAATAGTCCGTGGTGATCCAGGGATGGGTGAGGGCCGCTCCCAGGGCCGGGGGATGGGGGGTCTGGGCGATGCCCCCGTCGGGGTTCACCCGCAGGCTCTCCTTCTCCAGACCCACGCGGCAGGACCGCAGGTAGGCGGACTGCCCCCGCCCTTCCAGGGCCTGGAGGCGCGCTTCATAGGCTGCGTACAACGTTACAGATCCTTTTTTCGAGATGCATGGCCGGGGAAACCCCCATGCACACAGGATACTGCATGCGCCGGGACGAGGGGCGGGGGCATCCCCCCGCCACCCGGCCGACGCGGGCCATGACAGCGCCGCGCCGCTGACCGATAATACGCAATGAATCGATCACGGATGCGCCTCCATGGCCTCATTGCTGCGCAACTGGCGCCGCCGACGCGCCCTGGCCCGCGCCCCCATACCGGACACCCTCTGGCGCCGGGCCGTGCAGAGCCTCCCCCTGTCGGCGGCACTGAACCCGGCAGAGCGGGCCCGTCTGCGGGTCCTGACCACCCAGTTCCTGGAGGAGAAACGCTTCTTCGGTGCCCATGGCCTGGAGATCAGCCCGGAGATGGCCCTGGACATCGCCCTGGAGGCCTGCCTGCCCATTTTGGAGCTGGGGCTGGACTGGTACGACCAGTGGACCAGCATCATCGTCTACGCCGACGACTTCCTGCCCCGCCACGAGGTGGTGGACGAATGGGGCGTCCTGCACATGGACGAGGCCCCCTACAGCGGCGAGGCCTGGGAACGGGGCCCCGTGGTCCTCTCCTGGGGGACACTGCAGCGGGGGGAATCCCTGGCCATCCACGAGTTCACCCACACCCTGGACATGCGCAACGGCAGCGCCAACGGCATGCCTCCGCTGCACCGGGACATGCCCCCCCGGGACTGGACCCGGATCATGACGACGGCCTACGATGACCTCCACCGGCATGCCGACAGCCGTCCGTTTGACCCCTATGCCGCCCAGGATCCGGCCGAGTTCTTCGCCGTCATGAGTGAATATTTCTTCGTCCAACCCCGCCTGCTGGCGGAACATTACCCCGAGGTCTACGATCAATTCCGGCGATTCTTCCGCCAGGATCCGCTGGCCCGCCTGCCGGGGGGAAGGGACGCTGCAACCGGGAGCACCGCATGACCCGGAGCCTGCGCGAACAACTGCTTCAGGCCGGACTGGTCAGCGAGGAACAGGTCCGGCAGGCGGAGGCCCCCGCGCCGCGCAAAGCGGGCAAGGGCCACCGGGGCAAAGGGCCGCGACGCACCCCCGGAAAGGGCAAGCCATCCGGCGACAGGGCCCGCCAGAGCGCCGCCCCCCGCAAGGAGCGCACGCCCTCCGGCGGCCCCACGGAGCGCGCCCTCAAGGCCCGGTTGCGGGAGCTGGTGTCCGCCCACCGCGAGAACAGCGAGCAGGCGGAGCTGCCCTACCACTTCCAGGTGGGCCAGAGCATCAAGCATGTCTACGTGACCCCGTCCCAGCAGCAGGCCCTGGCCGAGGGGCGGCTGTGCATCGCCTTTCTGGACGGGCGGCGCCATCTTTTGCCCACCCGAGTGGGACGGGAGATGCTGCGCATGGATCCGAAACGCACCGTCCTCTTCCCGGCAGAGGAGGCGGGGGAATGACCCCCGCACCGGGACGGCCCGCCGATGGCGGACCGCCCTCCTCCCACCCCTTCGATGCCGACCCGAGAGTAGCCAGCCCCATGCAAGCAGCCATCCGCAGACTCGTCCACCCCGCCCGGATACTGACCCTGATCCTGATGCTGGGCCTGGGCACCACGGCCCAGGCCGCCGGCGGCGGCAAGCCGGAGAAGACCTATCCCGGCTACCTCCCCCTGGAACCGGCCCTGGTGGTGAACCTGGACAACCCGCGCCGCCCCCAATACCTGCAGATCCAGGCCCAGTTCTACGTGGAGACGGCCGAGGACGCCGCCAAACTGGAAAAACACATGCCCGTGGTCCGCGACCGCCTCATCACCTTCTTCGGTGGCCGCGATCCCGAGGCCGTGCAGAAGGCCAGCAACCGCGAGACCCTGCGCAGCGAAGCCCTGGCACGGCTGCAGGAGACCATGCAGGAGATCACCGGCTCCCAGGCGGTGAGCAATCTCTACTTCACGGGTTTCATCGTGCAGTGACCGCCGCCGTGGCACACGTCACGATCCCCGCTCCTGGCCCTGGCGCGGGCGCTGCACCGCCCCTATGCTCCATGGCGAAAA
Source organism: Ectothiorhodospira mobilis (assembly GCF_016584115.1). Lineage (GTDB taxonomy): Bacteria > Pseudomonadota > Gammaproteobacteria > Ectothiorhodospirales > Ectothiorhodospiraceae > Ectothiorhodospira > Ectothiorhodospira mobilis. Next base: position 52,695 of record NZ_NRSK01000009.1, on the reverse strand, counting down.
AGATGACAGCAGGGAGACCGAGTCCATGAGACAGCCGAACCCGCCGCGTTCTCTCGCCCCCCGCCTGGTGGCCCCCGCCGCCCTGGCCCTTCTGCTGCCGTTGCAGCCGGCCGCCGCCCACCATCACGGGGAAACGGACCACCCCGCGCTGCGCCTGGCCCAGTCCGGCGACGGGGCGGCCTCCGGAATGCCGGGCGATGCTCCCGGCGGGGTACAGACCGGAACCGGGGACACCGGCATGCCCCAGGAACCAGCCCCGGGCGCACAGGACCCGGCGACCCCCGACGGCCCCGCCGGCGAGGCGGGCGGCATGGACCCAGCCGCCACCGACGGATACGGGGATGGAATCGGGGGCGAGGCCAGGGAGGACAAAACCATGGAGGAGCCCCCCCGAGCCGGCGGCACGGGGAAGGACGACCCCCCTGCCACGGAGGCCGGGTCCCGGAACATGGAGGAGGGGGCCGAGGACCAGGGGGTTGAGCCCCCCAATGGGGAGGACACCCCCGAAGACCGGGCCCAGCAGGGCGTTCCCCGGGAGACCGGACCCGGCCCCCACGGCCACGTCGCCCGGGCCGCGTTCACCTCCGGCATCGAGCACCGGGAACCGGTGGACCGCCTGGAGGCGGTGGACGCCGATGCCGGCAAGGTCCTGTTCTTCACCGAGATCCGGAACCACGAGGGGGGCGCCATCGTCCACCAGTGGCGTTACCAGGGCTGGGACATGGGCGAGGTGCGCTTCCAGGTGGATGGACCACGCTGGCGCGTCTGGTCCAGCAAGACCCTCCGACCGCAGTGGACCGGCCCCTGGACGGTGCGGGTGGTGGATCAGGACGGCCGTCTGCTGGAGACATACCGCATCCAGGTCACCGGCGGCGACTAGCGGCGGCCGGTCATTCTCCGGCCCCGTCCTGTTCCAGGGCCTCGCAGGCCTCCAGCCATTCCCCCTCCACCCGCGCCAGATCCCGTTCCACCCGGGCCTGGCCCCCCAGCAGCTCCTGCAGGCGGGCCTTGCCCCCCTCCTCGTAGAGGGCGGGGTCGGCCAGGGCCTGCTCCAGTTCCGCCCGCTGGCGCTCCAGATCCTCGTGCTCCCGCTCCAGCCGGGCCACCCGGTCCCGCAGGGGCTTCTGGCGGCGGCGGCGCTCCGCCTCCTCCCGCCGGCGGGCCTTGCGCCGGGTGGCGCCGTGATCCCCGGCGGAGGCCCCCTGGGGGGGCTGGGCCGCCCGCTCCCGCTCCGCCAGCCACTGGCGGTAGTCCTCCAGGTCCCCATCGAAGGGGGCCACACCGCCGTCGGCCACCAAGAGGAAGTCATCGCAGACGCTGCGCAGCATGTGGCGGTCGTGGGAGACCAGCACCACCGCCCCCTCGAACCCCTGCAGGGCCATCTCCAGGGCATGGCGCATGTCCATGTCCAGGTGGTTGGTGGGCTCGTCCAGAAGCAGCAGGTTGGGCCGCTGGTACACCAGCAGGGCCAGCACCAGGCGGGCCTTCTCCCCGCCGGAGAAGGGTCCCACCGGCGCCAGGGCCTGATCGCCGTGGAAACCAAAGCCCCCCAGAAAATCCCGCAGGGGCTGTTCCCGGGCCCCGGGGTCCAGGCGCTGCAGATGCAGCAGGGGGCTGGCCTCCAGGTCCAGCTGCTCCAGCTGATGCTGGGCAAAGTAGCCCACCGCCAGGTCCGGGGCCGGTTCCCGCCGTCCCGACACCGGCTCCGCCGCCCCCGCCAGCAGCCGCACCAGGGTGGACTTGCCGGCCCCGTTGGGCCCCAGCAGCCCCAGGCGATCCCCGGGGTGCAGGGACAACTCCACGCCGGTCAGCACCGGCGTCTCAGCGTACCCCGCCGCGGTCCGGTCCAGCTTGAGCAAAGGGTCCGGCAGACGCTGCGGGGCGGGGAAGGTGAAGCGAAAGGGGGTGTCCACATGGGCGGCGGCCACCCGGGTCATGCGCTCCAGGGCCTTGAGCCGGCTCTGGGCCTGGCGGGCCTTGGTGGCCTTGGCGCGGAAGCGGGCCACGAAGCCCTCCAGGTGGGCGATCTCCCGCTGCTGGCGCTCGTGCTGGGCCTGCTGGCGGCGCAGGGCCTCGGCCCGGGCCTGCTCGAAATCGGAATAGGTGCCGCTGTAGAGGGTGACGCGGCCCTGCTCGATGTGGGCCACGTGGCTCACCACCCGGTCCAGGAAATCCCGGTCGTGGGAGATGAGCAGGAGGGTGCCGGGATACTGGGCAAGCCATTGCTCCAGCCACAGCACCGCCTCCAGATCCAGGTGGTTGGTGGGCTCGTCCAGCAGCAGCAGGTCGGAACGGCACATGAGGGCCCGGGCCAGGTTCAGGCGCATGCGCCAGCCCCCGGAGAAGGTGGACACCGGCCGCTGCTCCTCGCCGGGGGCGAATCCCAGGCCGTGGAGCAGACGCCCCGCCCGGCTCTCGGCGGTCCAGGCGTCGATGGCGTCCAGGCGGCTGTGCAGGGCCCCCAGGCGGGTGCCGTCACCGGCGGCCTGGGCCGCCTCCACCTCGCCCTGCAGCCGGCGCAACTCCGCGTCGCCGTCCATGACATAGTCCAGGGCCGTGCGCTGCGAGGCCTCCACCTCCTGTGCCACATGGGCGATCACCCAGCCCTCCGGCAGCCGGCAGTGGCCCCGGTCCGGCGACAGCTCCCCCAGCAGCAGGGCGAAGAGGCTGGACTTGCCCGTGCCATTGGCCCCGGTCAGGCCCACGCGCCAACCCGGATGGAGGGTGAGATCGGCCCCTTCGAACAGGACGTGGGGCCCCCGGCGCAATGTCAGGTCTTCCAGTTTCAGCATGGGGCGGGAGTCTACCAGCCCACCGGGCGCACCGCCGCCCCGGCGGGACCGGAAATCCGTCACACCCTGGAACGGAACGGCCGAGGGCGGCGACGGATTTCCGTCGCCCATCCTCAATACAAGCGCAACCCATTGAATCATGGGCGCATCCAAGTCTGGCACGGAAATCGCTTCACGGCAGGCAACACCCAGCCGAGTCCCCGCCATGATGCGCCACATCATCCGCTCACCGCTCCAGCAGGCCCACAAGGGCGACAATACGCTGATGTCCGGCCCCACGCAGTTGCTGCAGGGCGGCAAGGGGGACCTGCCCCCCCAGGGGGCTGCGGCCATCCCGCCGAGCCCGGCGGCCATCCTGCAGCGCCTGCAGACGACCCTGGAACTGGACCCCCTGATCCGGATCTTCTCCGACTCGCTGAACCTGCTGGTGCCCCACGATGGCATCGCCTTCGATTGCCAGGCACAGGGCATCCACATCAGCCACGGCCGCATCTCGCGCCATGTCTGCAGCTATAACCTGGTGGTGGAACAGACCCCCCTGGGGGAATTGCGCATCCTGCGTGGACGCAAGTTCCGCACGGCGGAGCTGAACGCCCTGGAGGAGGCCCTGACCGTGCTGGTCTACCCCCTGCGCAACGCCCTGCTCTATCACCAGGCCGTGCAGTCGGCGCAGACCGATCCACTCACCGGGCTGCTGAACCGGGCCGCCCTGGACCGCCTGCTGGAGCGGGAGATGGCGGTGGCAAGGCGCTCCGGCGGAAACCTGTGCCTGCTGGTGCTGGACGTGGACCACTTCAAGGCGGTGAACGATCGTTTCGGCCACCAGGCGGGGGATCAGGTGCTGCTGGCGGTGGCCGACCGCCTGCGCGCCCTCACCCGCAGGAGCGACATGGTCTTCCGCTACGGCGGGGAGGAATTCGTCCTGCTCATGGGAGACGCCGATCCCGGGGCGGCGGACCAGGGGGCCCGGCGCCTCCACGAGGCCATCCGTGAGCGTCCCCTGGAGATCGCCCCGGGCCAGGCCATCGACATCACGGTGAGCATCGGCATCGCCTGCGGCAGCGGCAGCGAGGAACCCGGCACCCTCTTCCGCCGTGCCGACCGGGCCATGTACCGGGCCAAGGACAGCGGCCGCGACCGCATCGTCTGGGCGGATCCCCTGCCGGGCTGAAGACAGTACCGGCGGGGGCTGCTATCGTTGCCCTTTTGCCCGGACCCCCTTCGCCCATGGAACCCGCCGCCCCCGCAGCCCGACCCCCGGAAGATCCCCGCTTCACCCTGGAACTGGACGGCACCCGCGTGACCGTGCTGGGCACGGCCCATGTCTCCCGGGTGTCGGCCGAGACCGTGCGCGAGCTGGTCCGCAGCGGCACCTTCGATGCCGTGGCGGTGGAACTCTGCCCCAGCCGCCATGACGCCCTGGCGGACCCCGGCGCCCTGGCGCGCATGGACCTGTTCCAGGTGCTGCGCCGGGGCAAGGCCCCCATGGTCACCGCCAGCCTGGCCCTGGGGGCCTATCAGCAGCGCATGGCGGAGCAGTTCGGCATCGAACCCGGCGCGGAGATGCGCGCCGCCCTCCACGAGGCACAAAACGCCGGCCTGCCGGTGTTGCTCATCGACCGGGAGGTGGGCACCACCCTGCGCCGCTGTTACCGCAACATCCCCTGGTGGCGGCGCATGAACCTGTTCACCGGCCTGCTGGCCGGGATCCTCACCCGGGAGCGCATCTCCGAGGAGGAGATCGAACGCCTCAAGGGCGGCGACCTGCTGGAATCCACCTTCGACCAGTTCGCCCAGGAGTCCCGGGCCCTGTACGACCCCCTGATCCGCGAACGGGACCGCTATATGGCGGCCCGCATCCGCCAGGAGGCCGCCGCAGGCGGCCACCGCCATCTGCTGGCGGTGGTGGGGGCAGGACACCTGGCCGGTATCCGGGAGGCCCTGGAGGCGGACACCGCCGAGCCCCCGGCCCAGGTGATCCGCGAACTGGATCAGGAACCCCCGCCGGCGCGCTGGCCGCGGGCCATCCCCTGGTTGATCGTGGCCCTGATCCTGGCGGGCTTCGTGCTGGGATTCAGCCGCAATCCGCAACTGGGATGGCAGCTGGTGGCCGACTGGGTACTGATCAACGGCCTGCTCACGGGCCTCGGGGCCATCCTCGCCGCCGCCCATCCCGTCACCGTGGTCACCGCCGCCCTGGCGGCCCCCCTGACCTCGCTCAACCCCACCATCGGCGCAGGGTTTGTCGCCGCCGCCGCCGAGGCCTGGCTGCGCAAGCCCACCGTGGGCGATTTCTCCCAGCTGCGCCGGGACACGGCCCACCTGCGCGGCTGGTGGCGCAACCGGGTGTCACGGGTCCTGCTGGTGTTCCTGTTCTCCACCCTGGGTTCGGCCCTGGGCACCTACGCCGCCGGCTTTCGCATCGCCGGACGCCTCTTCGGCGGGGACTGACCTCCCCTCCAGGGCGCGCAGGGAGTCCAGGGCGCGTTCGGCGCGGCGCACATGGGCCGCCAGTTCCGCATCCCCCGGACGCAATGCCTGCAATCCCCGCCAGACCGCCAGGGCCTCGCGGATCCGCCCCGCCAGGTAATGGCGCCGCCCCGCCTCCAGCCCGGAGTCGATGCGCGCCGTGACGGCCCGTTCCAGGTGGGCGCGCAGTTCCGCCAGATCCACTCCCCGGGGGGGATCCGCCGCCAGGGCCTGCAGGTGCCGGCGCGCGCCTATCAACGCCCCCGCATCCAGGGCCCTGCGAAAGGCTGCCAGCCGGGCCCGCCCCAGGGCCTCGACCTCGGCCCGGCGTCGTTCCTGCAACGCCAGCAGGTGGCCCTCCCGGGCCGCACGGGCCGCCTGCAGGCGCCGCTCGGCGGCCTCACCCGGGTCCAGGGCCCGGGCCAGTTCCAGGCTCTCCACGGCCAGAAAGGGGGCATCCCCGGCCAGGGCCCGGGCCCCCAGCCGGGTCAGGGCCTGCGCCATCGGCCCCACCTGGGCCCGGACCGCCTCCCACTCCCGCCGCGCCGCCGCATCCTGCGGGGCGAGACGAAGCCACTGCGGGTACAGCCCCGCCAGGCGCGCAAGATGGCGCCCCCGGGCCAGGAGCAGGCGGATGCGCAGGGCCTGCAACCGGGCCGCCTGCTCCTCCCGGGCCCGCTCCCGTGCGGCCGTCAGTGCACGACTGTCGGGGCAGCAGGCAAGACCCCGCCGGTAGGCCGCTTCCGCCGCCGCCCACTCCCCCCGCCGCAGATGCCCCGCCGCCTGCAGCAGCATCGCCTGTTCCAGAGCAGTGGCCAGGCGCTGCACACGCACCACCTGGGACTGCGGCAGCGCCACCTCCCCGCGCGCCTCCTGCCGCCGCAGGATCTCCCGTGCGCGGCCGTAGTCCTGACGCTCCACGGCCCGGCGCACCGCCTCGGCGGGGGTCAGGTCCATGGAGGCGGTGATGGGGGCGCAGCCCGCCAGCAGGCACACCGCGCCCAGGATCATCAGCCCCCTCATGCCGCCGTCCCCTCGCCGAGCAGTCGCGTCAGGCGGGCCTCCATGGCCTGCCGGCAGGACGGGGCCAGATCCGCCACGCAACAGGTGGGCACCGGTTCCGCCTTGCCCCGCACCGGGATGTCACGGTGGGCCTGTGCCCGCACCCGGTGGCGGACATCAGCGTGCCGGCACAGCTCCCGGGGGGCCAGGACCTCCCCCGGCCCGGCGGCGGCCATGAGCCGCGCCGCCAGGTTCACCGCATCCCCCACCACGGTGTACTGCAGCCGGTCCTCCGCCCCCATGTTGCCCGCCAGCATGGGGCCACTGTTGACCCCCACACGAAACTGCACCGGCGGCTCCCCCGCCGCCTGGCGCGAGCGGTTCAGCCGCGCCACCAGGGATTGCAGCATCACCCCGCTGGCGATGGCGTGGAAGCGGTGGTCCGGGTCATCCTCGGTGACGCCGAAGACCAGCATGACGCCGTCGCCCATGAACTTGTCGATGCTGCCACGGTAATGGCGGGCGATGTGGCTCACGTGGGTGAAATAGGTGTTCAGCAGGCCGGCCACCTGATCCGGGGGCAGGGTCTCCGCCAGGCGGGTGAAGCCGGCCATGTCGGCGAACACCACCGAGGCCTCCACCTGGCGTCCCCCCAGACCGAGCCGGTCCAGGTTGTTCAGGATCTCCCGGGCCACGCCGTCGGAGACATAACGGCTCAGAGCCCCCTCCACCTGGGATTTTTCCTGCAGGCCCCGGGCCATGTGATTGAAGGCGCGCATCAGATGCCCCAGTTCGTCCCGGCGCGCCTCCGGCAGGCGGTGATGATACGCCCCGGCGCCGATGGCCCGGGTGGCGTCCACCAGGCGGTGCAGGGGCCGGGAGAGATGACGTCCCAAAGCGAAGGCGGCGGCGCCCCCAAGCAGGCTGACCGCCAGGGTGGTGAACAGGATGGTGCGCAGGGTGGCCGCCACCGCGCGGCGCTCGCCGGCCTGGCTCAGGGTCACCACGGCGGTGCCCAGGGTCATCTCGCGGAAACGGATCGCCTCGCGGTAGACCGCCGCGTCCGCTCCCGGCGCAACCGCCTGTGTGCCGGCGGGCACCCGGCCCGAGCGGGCCAGGACCCGCCCGCTGCGGTCCTGCACGGCCGCCCCCAGCACCGCGCCGCTGCCCACCAGGTTGACGATGAGGGCCTCCAGGGCCAGGCCGTCGTCGGCCAGGACCAACTCCTTGGAGGACTCCGCCAGCTGCATCACGGTGGAATGGCCGAAGGCATCCATCTGCGTGCGCAGCAGCGCCCGCTGCTGCTCCAGGATCACGGCCCCCACCAGGGCCATGGAACCCACCAGCAGCAGGGAGATGATCGCGCCCAGTTTGTAGGCAACGGGGATGTGCCGCGGCAGGCGGAAGACCACGCCGCTGCGCACCCGGGTGAAGAAGGATCCCATACCGGTCCTCTGTGGAGGAAAAACCCCTTCCCCCCAGGGTGGGGGAATGGGGGGCATCATACGCATCCCCGGCCTCCCCATACAGCCCGCCCCCACAGGAGGCCCCCCGGGGCATGCGGATCCATTACACTCCCGGGGAGAACCCATCCGGCGGACCGGATGACGCGGCAGCGCCCCCATCGCGAGAAGATGCCCCCATGACCCTGACCGAGCTCCGCTACATCGTCGCCGTGGCCCGTGAACGCCACTTCGGCCGCGCGGCCGAGTGCTGCCATGTAAGCCAGCCCACCCTGAGCGTGGCGGTGAAGAAGCTGGAGGAGGAACTGGGGGTGATCCTGTTCGAACGCAGCAAGACCGAGGTGAGCATCACCCCCGTGGGGGATCAGGTGGTGCGCCAGGCGCAGCGGGTGCTGGAGGAGGTGGATACCCTGGGGGAACTGGCCCGTCAGGGCCGGGATCCCCTGAGCGGCCCGCTGCGCCTGGGGGCCATCCATACCATCGGGCCCTACCTGCTGCCCCACCTGGTGCCGGAGGTGCACCGCCGCGCGCCCAGGCTGCCCCTGGTGATCGAGGAGAACTACACCGCGCGCCTGGCGGAACGCCTCAAACAGGGGGAACTGGATGCCATCATCATCGCCCTCCCCTTCGAGCAGCCCGGGGTGGTCACCCTGCCCCTCTACGAGGAACCCTTCGTGGCGGTGCTGCCGGCGGGGCACCCCCTGGGCGCGCGGCAACGGCTGCGGGTGAACGACCTGGCGCGGGAGAACCTGCTGCTGCTGGGGGCAGGCCACTGCTTCCGGGAGCAGGTGCTGCACTTCTGCCCGGAATGCCACACCATGGTGGGCTCGGGCAACGACATCCAGTACACCGTGGAGGGCAGCTCCCTGGAGACCATCCGCCACATGGTGGCCACGGGCATGGGGGTGACCGTGCTGCCCTGTTCCGCCGCCGGGGACGACCGCTACACCCGGGACCTGCTGGCCATCCGCCCCTTCGAGGCGCCCGCCCCCTTCCGCCAGGTGGCCCTGGCCTGGCGTTCCAGCTTCCCCCGCCCCAAGGCCATCGAGGTGATCCGTCAGGCCATCCTGCAGGCCCGCGTCCCCTGCCTGCAGATGACGGCCAACGGTAGTCCCTGAGGCATCCGGTTCAGGCGCGGGGGGGGCTCAGGGGGCGGCACATCCCCCTATGGCCCCTTCGGGACAGGGGCGCCCGTCCGTCCACAGGGCATGCCCCAGACGGACCCCCTCCAGGTCCGCCCCTGTCAGGTCCGCCCCGCGCAGGTCGGCATAGCCCAGATCCGCACCGGTGAGACGTGCCCCGGTGAGATCCGCATCCCGCAGCACCGCGCCCACCAGGCGCGCGCCGCTCAGATCCGCCCCGGACAGATGCGCACGCTGCAGGTCGGCATAGGAGAGATCGGCCCCGGAGAGGCGGGCCTCCCGCAGACGCACCCCCAGCAGGTCCGCGTTGCTCAGCCGGGCACCGGTGAGGTCCGCCCCGGACAGGTCCGCCCCCGCCTTGCGGCAGTAGTCCCAGTTCACCCCCGGGGCGGCCGGGGCGGTGCAGTCCGGGCGCCCGGAATGGGGTGGCGGCTCGGAACTCCAGAAGAACAGCCCGACCAGGGCCAGCACCAACAGCAGCGCCCCTCCCGTCCACAGGCGCAACCCACCCGGGAGACGGCGCGCACCCGGCACACGGGAGAGCAGTTCCGCCCGCTGGCGCCGGTGCTGCAGCATCTCCGGCGGCTCCGGACGGCGCCGCTCCCCCTGGCGCAGGTCGCGGTAGATCGCCTCCTCGGCGGATCCCGCCACGCGCCGCTCCCGCAGACGCTCGTCCTCCCGCATACGCGCCTGCAGCAGGCGTTCCCGCCCCTCGGGGGTGTCGGCCTCCAGCAGCTCCCGCGGGATGAGATGGGGATAGGTCTCCACGGGATGCCAGTGTTGCCCGTCCGGGCTGATCTCATCCTCCAGGCGCAGGCGGCCCAGGAGCAGGTAGCGGGAGACCACCCCCGCGGGATAGGGACCCCGCACGCGCCCGTCCCGGCGCATGTACCACAGCGTGTGCTCGGTGTCGGCGGACGGTTCCATGGCGTCGCGATCTCAGGGGGAGGACGGGCGGCGCATCCCGGTATGCGTCATTCCCGGTCGAGGATGAGGGCCTCCACCTCCACCACCTGCTGCTGGGCGCGCTCGATGAGGGAGCGGAGGATGGACGGGTCGAGTCCCGCCCGCTCCCAGACCCCGGGCTCGATGGGGGGGGCATCCTCAGGGTCGCGGGTATCCAGTTCGGCCATGTGGGCCACGGTGTTGGCGATGTGCACCAGCGCCACCTGCTGCGGGTATTCGGGCGTGGCCAGGGGCTCGTGGTGATAGCGGATGCAGTGGATGAGGTTGTCCGGCAGGTTCCAGTGGCCCGCCAGGGCCCCGCCCACCTGGGCGTGGTCGTAGCCGAGCACCTCCCGCTCCGCCCGTTGCGGCGGCATACCCCCGCCCTTGGCGATGCCCAGGAGGAAGGCCTGATGGGCCTCATCCGGCTCGCGGTTGAAGATCAGCAGGCGACCGATATCGTGCAGCAGGCCGGCGATGAACACGGACTCCGTCTCCCGCAGGCCCGTATCCTCGGCCAGCAGACGCGCCACCAGGCCGCAGTAGATGCTGTGGCGCCAGAAGTCCTCCATGGACATGAGTTCGTTGGGGATGCCCTCGAAGGCCTTGGCCACGGTGGTGGCCAGCACCAGGTCGCGGATCTGGCGGATGCCGATGACGTTGACGGCCCGGGAGATGGTGTCCACCCGGTGGGAGAGGCCGTAGAAGGGGCTGTTGGCCACCTGCAGCAGACGGATGGTCAGGGCCGGGTCCTGGCTGATGAGCCGGCCGATGTCCGCCACGGTGGCCTCGGGATCCTCCACCAGGGCGTTGAGGCGAACCGCCACCGCCGGCAGGGACACCAGACCCGTGGCCTGATCCACCATCTGTTCGATCGTCAATGACATGGCTTCCCCCGGATTTCATACGCCGTCCCGCTCCCGGAGCCGGCTTGCCTGGGCTTTCCCTTAGGGTCCCCCATCATACACTCAAGCGGGCGCTGCGGGGCGACCCGCAACCCCGCCGACGGAACGATTCCGGGGGTGGACGGCCTCCCGGCCGCGGTCCGGCCTCAGAGGAGGCGCCCCCCCAGGAAGAAGGCCGCCACCGACAGCGCCAGCGCGGCGATCCCCCAGGCGATCCCGCGCCGCAGGCGCAGCTTGCGCGCCCGCTCCACCTCCCAGCGGGCCACGGGGGAGACCGTCGCGGCGGGGCGCGGCGGCGCGGGGGCGGCCCCGCCGTCGGTCCGCGCCTCCCCCGGCGGGGCCCCGGCATCGTCCTGGGACGGCGCGGCGGCCTGCCCCTCCCCGGAGGGGGGCGGCCCCCCACCGTCCTGCCCGACGCTCCCGGCGGGGGCCTCCTCCCGGACCCGGGCCAGTTCCGTCTCCAGGGCCCGGCGCCGCTCCGCCTCCTGCGCCTCCCGTTCCTGCATCTGCCGCTGCAGGCGGTTGAGGCGGGCGCGCAGGTCCCGGGTCTCCTGGCGGGCCGTCTCCCGCTCCTGCTCCGCCCGTTCGACACGGGAGAGGGCCTGCACCAGCTCGTCCTCCGCCTGCAGCCGGGCCAGTTCCGCCGCCTCGGCCCGGGCCTGCAGCTCCCCCTGCGGTCGTTCCGGGGCGCGGCCGTCGCTGGCGGCCAGGGCCCGTTCCGCCGCGCCGGTGCGCTCCCGCGCCGAATCCAGCTCCCGGTGCAGGCGCTGCACCTCCGCCTCCGCCTCCTGGCGGGCGCGGTTGGCCTCGCGCACCTGGCGGTCCGTCTCCATCAGGCGTTCCGATGCCTCCTGCAGCTCCGCCTGCAGGCCCTCCCGACCCGCCTCCGCCTCTTGCAGCCGGGACTCCAGGGCGCGGATCCGCCGCCCGGCCTCGGCCTCGTCGGAGGTCTGCTGACGCAGCATCAGCTCGCTGCGCAACTGTTCCAGCTCCCGTTCCAGACGGGCACGCTCCTGGGTACCGGCACGGACCTGCTCCCGCACCCGCTCCAGTTGTTCCCGCAGCTGCGCCGCCTCCTCCCCGGCATCCCCTCCGGTCTCCCCCCCTGCCGCAGGGGCCTGCACGGGGGATGCGGCGGCGGGCTTGGCCGCCTCCCCCGGGACGGCGGGGGCCGACAGGAGGCGGCCGGCGGTGTCCAGGATCTGCCCGGCGCGGAAGGGCTTCATCACCACGTCATCGGCCCCGCAGGACTCGGCCCGGGTACGTGTGGCAGTATCGTCCTCGTTGCCGGTGATCACCACCACGGGGAGGCGCTGCAGGCGGGCCTCGCCGCTCTCCCGGATACGCTGCAGCAAACCATAACCGTCCAGGCGCGGCATGGACAGATCGGTGAAGACGCAGCCGATGTCCGTCTGCGCCTGCAGGATCTCCCAGGCCACCTCGCCGTCGGCGGCCTCATGCACCTGGTAGACCGGACTGAGGATCTTCTTCAGGGCCTGGCGCATGACGCGGGAGTCGTCCACCACGAGCACACCGCCCGCGCCCTCCCGGGCCGCCGGGGTGCCAGCGGAGGCGTTCATGCGGCCCTCCGGGGGCCCGGGGGCATGCGGAAGGGATCGGCACGGCCAGGATGGATCATCTTCGGTTCCTTTACATCGGGCGCAACCGGGCATGATAGGGGCCGGAAAGGGGAAAAAATGCGCCGGACATCCCATCCTTCCGCCGCAAGGCAATCAGGCACCTTTCACGGAGTGTAGACCCTGACTTGCAGGATGTGCGCCGGGCCTTGATCCCCCCCGGTACCGGGTCCATCATCGCCTGAGTGTGCACTGATGCAGAGAGAGCGCCATATGACCGAGACCATACTCATCACCGGGGCCAGCCGCGGCATCGGCCTGGAACTGACGCGGCAGTACGCCCAGGCCGGGGCACGGGTGATCGCCGCCTGCCGCCATCCCGAGCGCGCTCCGGAACTGAACCGCCTGGCGGCGGACACCCAGGGACAGGTGAGCGTGCAGCCCCTGGACGTGACCCAGCCGGCCCAGGTGGCGGCCTTGGCGGCGGTGATGCAGGGGCGTGCCCTGGACATCCTCATCAACAACGCCGGCGCCTTCGGCCCGGTGGCCCCCTTCGGGGAGACGGACGAGGCCGCCTGGATCGAGACCTTCCGCATCAACACCATCGCCCCGCTCAAGCTCATGGAGGCCCTGGCGGACAGCGTCGCCGCCAGCGAACGCCGGCTCATGGTGAACATGACCAGCAAGATGGGCAGCATCGCCGACAACCGCTCCGGCGGGCTCTATGTCTATCGCTCCACCAAGGCGGCCCTGAACGCCGTGGTGGTCAGCGCCGCCCAGGATCTGCGGCCCCGGGGCATCACCGTGGTGGCCCAGCACCCCGGCTGGGTGCGCACGGACATGGGCGGCCCCAACGGCGAGATCTCCGTGCAGGAGAGCGCCACCGCCCTGCGGGGCATCTTCGGCCGCCTGGGCCCCGACGACAGCGGCCGCTTCATCGACATCGACGGCGGGGACATTCCCTGGTGAGGTCCCGGCGTCTGCGTGCCCTGGCGGGGACCGTCCTCAGCGTGGGCGCGGCGGGCGGGGTCTCCCTGCTGCTGGTGCTGCTGGCCCTGCGCAGTTGCGGCATGACCCCAGGGCAGATGCAGGACGAGATCCTGCTGCGGGAGATGAACATCGAGGCGGGCGAGGCCTACCGCGCCGCCCGGGCCGATGATCCCGGGGTGGTCACCCTGGACAACGGCCTGCAGGTGGAGATGCTGGCCCGGGGGGATGGTCCGGTGCCCGGCCCGGAGGACCGGGTGCGGGTCCATTACGAGGGCCGTCACCTGGACGGGCGGGTCTTCGACAGCTCCCGGGAGCGCGGCGCCCCCGCAGTGATCGCGGTGAAGGACACCATCCCCGGCTGGCGCCAGGCCCTGACCAGCATGCCCGAGGGCAGCCGGGCGCGGCTGGTGGTGCCCCCCCAGCTGGCCTACGGCGAGGGCCGCGCCGGACCCAGCATCGGCCCGGCGGAGACCCTCCTCTTCGAGGTGGAGCTGCTGGAGGTGCTGGACGGTTCCGGGGACGGGGAATAGAACCCCTGCCGGGGCTGGTACCGCCTAGCCCTGCCGACTCGACTCGCGCTGGCCGCCCATCCCATCCGGCAGGGTGTCCGGACTCGCACCGCATTGTTCGTTACCGGGCACCGAGAAATCGATCTTGCGGGGATAGGGCAGGTCCATGTCGTGCATGATCTGCACGAACTCGGCCTCGGTACGGCCTTTCCCCAGGCGGGGATTGCGCAGCTTTTCCTGGCCGATGGTGGTGATGCGCCGCTCTTCGTAGTCGTGGGCGGGATAGACCAGGGTCTCGTCGGGCAGGCGGAAGAACTGATCGTGGATGCTGTGGTACAGCCTGTGGGCATCGCCGGACTGGAAGTCGGTACGCCCGCAGCTTTCGATCAGCAGGGCATCGCCCGAGAACAACAGCTTGAGGCCGTGGTGATCCAGCAGGTAGGCGTGGTGGGTATCGGTGTGCCCGGGGGTGAACAGCGGGTTCAGGACGATGCGGCCGATTTCGAAGGGCTCGCCCTCGCGCACCCCCATGTCCCGGCAGGGGAGCGCATCCATGGCCGGGCCGACGATGCGGCAGCCGGTGGCCTGTTTGAGCCGAAGTGCGCCCGTGATGTGATCGGCGTGGATATGGGTTTCCACCGCAAAATCCAGGGTCAGTCCCATGGACTGGAGCACTTCCAGATCCCGTTCCACGGTCTCCAGCACGGGATCGATCAGGGCCGTGACCCCGGTATCGGGGCAGGCCAGCAGGTAGGTGAAGGTGGAGGATTCGGGTTCATAGAGCTGTCGGAAATGCATGGCGCCCTCCTCGCGTGGGGCCGGGGCTTTCCCCGCAGTATGGGGCCCTGTCCCAGGGGCGCCCCGTCCCGGTCACTGATGTCCGCCGTCTGCGTACCGGCCCCGTACAGCGGTGGTCATGGAGCATCCTCGCATGCCTTGCGGGCCAGGTATACGCCATAGCTGTAGTACGTCCTGAACCGCTCGTACAGCTCCATCTCCCGCCGTTCCGCCTCCACCAGCGCCCGCGCCTGGGCGCTGTGGCCATTGCGCTGGAGAAAGGCCGCGAATCCGGACTGCATGGGTCGATAGTAGTGCTCCAGCCAGCAGTGCTCGGGCAGCACGAAGTAGCCGATGGGGGAGTACCCGTTCTCCTCCAACACCCTCATCTTGGCGGAAGGCAGATCGATCTCGGGGTACTCCCCCTCCCAATAGGCCTGGATCTCCCCGGGACGGGTGGGGGTCAGCCAGGTGATCTCGGAGGCCATCAGCAGTCCGCCGGGTTTCAGGTAACGGCGCCACTCCGCCACGCCCCGGGCGAAGCCGATGTTGTAGATGGCCCCTTCGGACCAGATCCCATCCAGCTCCCCCTCCCCGAGCAGCAGATCCTCCATGCTGGCGCACACGGGGGTGATCCTCCCGGCCACCCCGGCGATGCGGGCCCGCTCCATCAGCGCGTCCAGGAACTCCGGCAGGAAATCCACGGCGGTGATGCGGGCGTGCTTCAGCACCGAAGCCAGGACCAGGGTGGAGGCCCCGGTACCACAGCCGATGTCCGCGATCCTCAGCGGGGCCTCGGGATCCAGCCCGGACAGTTGGATGGCCCTTCGGGTCTCGGCATCCCCGCCCGGACCCTGGCGTTGAGCGCCCTTGTGGAGATCCACGAGCAATTGGAATTCATCCATCGCTTATCTACCCTGGTTGGGTCTTTGCCTTCGATGCGTCCGAGGAGACCGACATGCCCGAGCCCGGCCATCCCGGCCGCCCTACTCTACACCCGCAGGGGGCACGGTCGCCACTGATCCCCTTCCTGGCCGGGGTCACATGGCTCGGGATCTGCGCATACCTGTACCGCAGCCTGCCGCCGGCGGGTGAGGCCCCCTGGGTCCAGTGGGCGGTGCTGGGTCTATTTACCTTCTCCGGGGTGGCGCTGCTGGGGACCTCGCTGAAGCGGGGGATGGAGCGCCGGGGGCTGGGGGAGATCCGTATGGAGGCGCCCCCCTGGCCGGGGCCGGAGGGGGCGAGGTCCCCTGCGTGGTGCGGATCCCGGGGCTGAGTTCGGCGCCGGGGGACACCCGCATGACCCTGGCCTGCATCGCCCGGCAGGCCCCCTCCGAGGGACCGCGCCAGCACCATATCCTCTGGCGCGGGACACAGCCCGCCGCGGCCCTGCCTCCCACGGGACGCGGACGGCGGCTGGGGGCCACCTTCCGTATCCCCGGGGGACTGCCCGCGCCGCAGGACCCGTCCCCGGGGCCCGACGGGCGGGACACCGCCTGGGAGCTGGAACTGGTGATGCGGGGTCCCCTGGGCCGCCTGCGCCGGCGCTTCCGCCTGCCGGCGGCGGGGCGGGATCAGCGCTTCCAGCGCACCTGATACAGGTCCAGGCGGCGGTCCACCAGGTTGCGCACGCTGCCGTGGGTGCGCAGCTCCTTGAGGTTGTCCAGGTCCAGGTCGGCGATGAGGGTCATCTCGGTGTTGGGGGTGGCCTCGGCCGCCACGGCGTCGTGGGGGAAGGCGAAGTCCGAGGGGGTGAACACCGCCGCCTGGGAGTACTGCATGTCCATGTTCTCCACCCGCGGCAGGTTGCCGACGCTGCCGGAGATGACCACGTAGCATTCGTTCTCGATGGCCCGGGCCTGGGCGCAGCGGCGCACCCGCAGGTAGGCGTTCTTGGTGTCGGTCCAGAAGGGCACGAACAGCACCTGCAGACCCTGATCCGCCAGGATACGGGGCAGTTCGGGGAATTCCACGTCGTAGCAGATGAGGATGCCGATCTTGCCGAAATCGGTGTCGAAGATGCGCACCTGGTCCCCGCCCCGCAGGCCCCAGTAGGCCCGCTCGTCCGGGGTGATGTGCAGCTTGTACTGCTTGTCCCAGCTGCCGTCCCGGCGGCAGAGGTAGGAGACGTTGCGCAGCTCCTGGTCCTCGTACTCGGGCATGCTGCCGGCGATGATGTTGATGTTGTAGGCCAGGGCCAGGCGCACCATCTCCTGGCGCAGGGGCTCGGTGTATTCCGCCAGGTGGCGCACCGCCTCGGCGGTGTTCTCCTGATTGAACTGGGCCATGAGGGGCCCGTTGAAGAATTCGGGGAAGAGGATCACGTCCGACTGGTAGCCGGAGACGGCGTCCACGAAGTACTCCATCTGCTGCAGCAGGTCATCCAGGGAATCCAGGGGCCGCATCTGCCACTGCACGGCGCCCACACGCACCACCTGCTTGGTGCCGCCGATGAGCTTCTCCTTCTCATCGTAGTAGATGTTGATCCATTCCAGCAGGGTGGCGTAGGCCTGGGACTCCCGGTCGTCCGGCAGGTAGTCGTTGATGATGCGGCGCACGTGGAAGTCGTTGGAGAGCTGGAAGGTGAGCACCGGGTCGATGATCTCCTTGGACTTGACCAGCTCCACGTACTGCTGCGGGCTCATCTCGTCCCGGTACTTGTGGTAGCCGGGGATGCGCCCGCCGGCGACGATGGCCCGCAGGTTGAGCTTCTCGCACAGTTCCTTGCGGGCGTCGTAGAGTCGCCGCCCCAGGCGCAGGCCGCGGTAGTCCGGGTGCACGAAGACGTCCACGCCGTAGAGGGTGTCCCCCTCGGGGTCGTGGGTGGTGAGATAGCCCTTGCCGGTAATCTCCCAGTAGCGGTGACGGTCGCCCCAGCGGCGGTAGTCCACGATCAGGCTGATGGCGGCCGCCACCACCTTGCCGTTGTCCTCGATGCAGATCTGACCCTCAGGGAAACGCCGGATCTGGGACTCGAACTGCTCCCGGGTCCAGGCCCCGTCCAGGGTCTTGTACACCGCCTCCATGATCTCCCGGATATCCTCGTAGTCCTCCATCCGGGTATTGCGCAGGGTGAGGCGGTGTCCGTCGTGTTCCGATTCGGGGGCATCCGACATGGGGTGTTGCTCCGGCACAGGATGGGGTTTGGGTGACCGGCTAGAATAGCGGAAAATGAAGCTGACAGGGTGCGATCACACCGCCCGGGAATGGGCAGGGCGGGTGACTTGCGAGACGGCCCCGGGGTGGGGATGACCCGCGCCGGGACGCCGTGAATCCATCCCTGGAGGCTTGACGACCGCATCCCTGCGGTCGACACCCGGCGCGGGTCATCCCCACCCCGGGGCCTGCATCATTGCTCTCCCCTCTCCCCATGGGGAGAGGGGCCAGAGGGAAGGCTCTGGAGTCAAACCCGCCCCATCAGTCCGGATCGTACCCCAGGTTCGGCGCCAGCCAGCGCTGGGCGTCGTCCAGATCCATGCCCTTGCGTTTGGCGTAGTCTTCCACCTGGTCCCGGTTGAGCTTGCCCACGCCGAAGTAGCGGGACTCGGGGTGGGCGAAGTAGAAGCCGGACACCGAGGAGGCCGGGTTCATGGCGTAGCTTTCGGTGAGGGACATGCCGGCATGGGTCACCGGATCGATCAGATCCCACAGCAGGCCCTTCTCCGTGTGCTCCGGGCAGGCCGGGTAGCCGGGGGCGGGCCGGATGCCACGGTATTTCTCCTTGATGAGCTCCTCGTTGGTGAGGCCCTCGTCCGGGGCGTAGCCCCAGAACTCCCGGCGCACCCGCTCGTGCATGTGTTCGGCGAAGGCCTCGGCCAGACGGTCCGCCAGGGCCTTGAGCATGATGGCGGAGTAGTCGTCGTTGGCCTCCTCAAAGCGCCGCACGTGCTCGTCGATGCCGATGCCGGTGGTGACGGCGAACGCCCCCAGGTAGTCCCGCAGGCCGGTCTCCCCGGGTGCGACGAAGTCCGACAGGCACATGTTGGGGGCCTCGCGCGGCTTGCGCGTCTGCTGGCGCACCTGATGCAGGCGCATCAGGGGCTCCTGGCCGCCGGCGTCCCTGAACAGCTGGATGTCGTCCTCGTCCACGCTGTTGGCCGGGAAGAAGCCCACCACGGCCCGGGCCTTGAGCCAGCCCTCGTCGATGATTTTCCGCAGCATGGGCTGGGCGTCGGCGAAGAGCTTGCGCGCCTCCTCGCCCACAACCTCGTCATCCAGGATGCGCGGATAGGCGGCGTGCAGGTCCCAGGCGCGGAAGAACGGCGTCCAGTCGATGTAGTCCACCAGCCGCTCCAGGGGGTAGTCGTCGAAGCGCAGCAGGGCGCTGTCCTTCCCGTGGGGATGCAGGACCTCCGGGGCCGGCCCGCCCAGGTCCATGGCACCGCCATCCAGCACCGCCGGCCGGGGCGGGGTGTAATCGGACCAGTCGATGGCCGGCTTGTTGGCCCGGGCCTCCTCCAGCTTGAGCCAGTCCTGCTTCTGCTGGCGGGCACCGTGCTGCTCGCGCACCTCGGCGTATTCCTTGGCGATCTTCTCGGCGTAGGGGCCGCGCAGTTCCGGACTCACCAGGCTCTGGGCCACACCCACGGCGCGGGAGGCGTCCTTCACCCAGACGGTGGGGCCGTCATACTGGGGCGAGATCTTCACCGCGGTGTGGGCGCGGGAGGTGGTGGCACCGCCCACCATCAGCGGGGTCTTCATGCCCTGGCGCTGCAGCTCGGCGGCGAAGTTGGACATCTCCTCCAGGGAGGGGGTGATGAGCCCGGAGAGGCCGATGACGTCCACCTTGTGCTCCTTGGCGGCCTCCAGGATCTGCTGCCCCGGGACCATGACGCCGATGTCGATGACCTCGAAGTTGTTGCACTGCAGCACCACACCGACGATGTTCTTGCCGATGTCGTGCACGTCCCCCTTCACCGTGGCCATGAGGATGCGGCCGTTGTTCTCGGAGTCGTCCCCCTTCTCCGCCTCGATATAGGGGATGAGATGGGCCACGCCCTTCTTCATGACGCGGGCGGACTTGACCACCTGGGGCAGGAACATCTTGCCGGCGCCGAACAGATCGCCCACCACGTTCATGCCGTCCATGAGCGGCCCCTCGATCACCTGGATGGGCCGTTCAAAGGCCTGACGGGCCTCCTCCACGTCCTCCACCACATAGGTGTCGATGCCCTTGACCAGGGCGTGCCGGAGGCGTTCGGCCACCGGCAGTTCGCGCCAGGAGAGGTCCTCCTTCTTGGCCTCGACCCCGCTGCCACGGAACTCCTCGGCCATGTCCAGCAGACGCTCGGTGGCATCGTCGCGGCGGTTGAGGACCACGTCCTCCACCGCATCGCGCAGCTTCTCGGGGATCTCGTCGTATACCGCCAATTGGCCGGCGTTGACGATGCCCATGTCCATGCCCGCCTTGATGGCGTGGTACAGGAACACGGCGTGGATGGCCTCGCGTACCGGGTTATTGCCGCGGAAGGAGAAGGAGACATTGGAGACCCCGCCGGACACCAGGGCATGGGGCAGGGTCTGCTTGATCTCGCGGGTGGCCTCGATGAAGTCCACGCCGTAGTTGTTGTGCTCCTCGATGCCCGTGGCGATGGCGAAGATGTTGGGGTCGAAGATGATGTCCTCGGCCGGGAAACCCACCTGCTCGGTGAGGATCCTGTAGGCCCGCTGGCAGATCTCCACCTTGCGCTCTTTGGTATCCGCCTGGCCCTGCTCGTCGAAGGCCATGACCACCACGGCGGCGCCGTAGTGGCGCAGCATGCGGGCCTGGTGGATGAACTTCTCCTCCCCTTCCTTCAGGGAGATGGAGTTGACGATCCCCTTGCCCTGGATGCACTTGAGACCGGCCTCGATCACCTCCCACTTGGAGGAGTCGATCATCACCGGCACGCGGGAGATCTCCGGCTCGGCAGCGGCCAGGTTCAGAAAGCGCTGCATGGCCTCCAGGGCGTCCAGCATGCCCTCGTCCATGTTCACATCGATGACCTGGGCCCCGTTCTGCACCTGTTCGGCGGCCACCTCCAGGGCGGTGTCGTAGTCGCCGTCCTTGATCAGGCGCTTGAAGCGGGCGCTGCCGGTGACGTTGGTGCGCTCGCCCACGTTGACGAACAGGGTGTCGGCGGTGATGTTGAACGGCTCCAGCCCCGACAGGCGGCAGGCGGGCTCGATCTCGGGGATCTTGCGGGGCGCATGCTTTTCCACCGCCTCGCGGATGGCGCGGATATGCTCCGGCAGGGTACCGCAACAGCCGCCGATGATGTTCAGGTGGCCGGCGGCGGCCCACTTGACGATTTCCTCGGCCATCTGTTCGGGGGTCTCGTCATAGCCGCCGAACTCATTGGGCAGGCCAGCGTTGGGGTGGGCCGAGACATGGGTGTCGGCGATGCGGGACAGTTCCTCCACATAGGGGCGCAGATCCTTCGCCCCCAGGGCGCAGTTCAGGCCCACGGAGAAGGGCTGGGCATGGCGCAGGGAATTCCAGAAGGCCTCGGTGGTCTGCCCCGTGAGGGTACGGCCGGAGGCATCGGTGATGGTGCCGGAGATCATCACCGGCCAGCGCTCGCCACGCTCGTGGAACACGGTCTCCACGGCGAAGACGGCGGCCTTGGCGTTGAGGGTGTCGAAGATCGTCTCGATGAGCAGCAGGTCCGTGCCGCCGTCGATGAGATTCTCCGCGGCCTCCTTGTAGGCGGCCACCAGATCATCGAAGTGGATGTTGCGCTTGCCCGGGTCGTTCACGTCCGGGGAGATGCTGGCGGTGCGGTTGGTGGGGCCGAGGATCCCGGCCACGAATCGGGGGCGGTCGGGGGTCTTCTCGGTCCAGGCGTCGGCGACCTCGCGGGCGATGCGGGCGGCCTCGCGGTTGATCTCGGGGACCAGGTCCTCCATGTCGTAGTCGGCCATGGCCACGCGGGTGGCATTGAAGGTGTTGGCCTCGATGATGTCGGCACCGGCCTCCAGAAACTTTTCGTGAATCTCCCGAACGATCTTGGGCTGGGTGAGCACGAGGAGATCGTTGTTCCCCTTGACGTCGCAGTGCCAATCGGCAAAGCGCTCGCCTCGATAATCCGCCTCCTGCAGACCATAGGTCTGGATGGTGGTCCCCATGGCACCATCGAGGATCATGATGCGGCGGCTGATCTCCTGCTCAAGCTTACTAAGTCGATCGGGATTCATATACATCATCCGGTTGCTTAACAGACAGCCTCACAGCATAACATGATTGGCAAATCGGCGTTTTCGGGCCTGAATTCAAGCAATAACCGCAACGCTGATCTGGATCACCCCCGGGCGGACGATCCGCATCTACAATCTGCAGATTCATCGAGGCTCTGCATGTGCACGCGCCCCGCAACATCCCGCTGATCTTCTACGCCACACCTCCCGACCGCTGCCCCTATCTGGAGGGCCGGGAGATGACCACGGTGTTCGCCGATCCCCATGGCCCCATGGACGTGGAACGCTATGGCCGGCTCCTGGATGCCGGTTTCCGCCGCAGCGGCCACCACGTCTACCGCCACCAATGCCGGGGATGCGATGCCTGTATACCCGTACGGGTGCCCACGGCCGCCTTCCACCCGAACCGCAGCCAGCGCCGGACCTGGCGGCGCAACGCCGATCTGCAGGTGGTGGTGCGGGAGGCGACCTTCGATGCGGGGCACTTCGCCCTCTACACCCGTTACGTCAACCAGCGCCACCGGGGGGGCGGCATGGACCAGCCCACACCGGAAGGGTACTGGGGCTTCATCTCCAGCCGCTGGTGCGAGACCTGGCTGCTGGAATTCCATCTGCAGGGACGGCTGGTCTGTGTGGCGGTGACCGACCGGCTGCCCCAGGGGCTGTCCGCTGTCTACACCTTCTTCGATCCGGACCTGGAGCGGCGCAGCCCGGGAACCCAGGCCATCCTCTGGCAACTGCAGGAGGCCCGGCGGCTGGGGCTGCCCTGGTTGTACCTGGGCTACTGGAACCCCCTCACCCCGAAGATGGCCTACAAGGTGCGCTTCCAGCCCGCCCAGGGTCTGGTGGACGGGCTGTGGCAACGGGTGGGACCGGGCTAATCCCCCGCCTCCCGGGGCCCCCTTCCCCGCGCTTCGCGGCGCCTCCGGGACAGCCCCGGAGGCGCATCCGCCCCGGGCATGGGGATCAGGGGTTCAGTCGCTCCAGGGCGGCGGCGTGCAGTTCGGGGGTGGCGGCCGCCAGGACGCTGGTGGTCTCCAGGGTCAGGGGATTGCCCTGCAGATCGGTGAACACCCCCCCCGCCTCACGCACCACCACCGACAGGGCGGCGATGTCCAGGATGTTCACATCCGACTCCACCACCAGATCGATGCGCCCGGAGGCCAGGAGGTGGTAATGGTAGAAATCGCCGTAGCCCCGGGTGCGGTTCACCCGCTGGACGATCTCCCCCAGCCCCTGCCAGCCGGGGCCGCCCGCCAGGGTCTTGATGTTGCCCACGGACAGGGTGGCCTCCTCCAGGGTGGTCACCCCGCTCACGCGCGCAGGCTCGTCCCCCAGGAAGGCCCCCTGCCCGGCCTCGGCATAGGCCATCTCGCCGAACTCGGGGGCGTTGGACACCCCCAGCACCAGCTCCCCCCCACTGCGCAGGGCGATCTGGGTGGAGAAGAAGGGATAACGGCGGACGAAGCTCTTGGTGCCGTCGATGGGATCGATGAGCCAGAGGTGTTCGGCCTCCATGCGCTCGCGGCCGGTCTCCTCGCCGTAGCTGCCGTGGTCCGGGAAGGCCCCGAACAGGGTGGACTTGATGGCCTTCTCCGATTCCAGGTCGGCGATGGTCACCGGCGTCTGGTCGGACTTGATCTCCACCTCGAAGCCCTGGCGGTAATACCGCCGGATCACCTCCTGGGCCTGGAGGGCGGCGTCGATAGCGGTCTTGAGATACGGGCTCATGGGCATCCCCTGGCAGTTGGAAACGGCCGGAAAGGGTAGCACGCCCGGCCCCACCCCTCATCCCGGGGCAGGACCTTACACCCGGGTACGGTTGACGAAATCCACCTGCAGGCCGCGCTCGTCCCGGCGCAGGCGGGTGAGGCCCGCATAGGGGACCCGGATGCGGTACATGGCCTGCAGGGGCACGTCCAGGGCGGCGCACACGGCGGCGCGGATCACGCCCCCGTGGGTGACCACCAGCAGGTGCTCGCCGCAATGGCGGGTCTCCAGGCGCTCCAGGGCCTGGGAGACCCGGCCGCGGAAATCCCCCAGGGGCTCGGCGCCCCGGGGCCGGGCATGGAGGGGATCCTGGAAGAAGGCCCGGTACTCCTCGGGGCTGTTGCGGCGCACGTCCTCATGGCTGCGCCCCTCCCAGGCGCCGAAGCCCACCTCCCGCAGGGCCGGTTCCAGGGTCAGGGGCAGGTTGAGACAGCCAGCCAGTTCCTCGGCGAAGGCGCGACAGCGCTGCAGGGGGGAACTGACGATGCGGTCCCAGGGACCCCCGGGATGCGCCCGGCCGCCCACGGCCTCCCACATCTGGCGGCGCCCCTCGGGGGTGAGGGGATCGTCCACGCCGCTGCCGCGATAACGCAGCCCGCCGGCGGGTTCGCCGTGGCGGATCAGGTCGATGAGGATCTGCGTCTCCCCCGGGGCCATCATGTGTCCGGGACCCCGATGACGGAAGGATCATCCCCCGCTGCGCCGGCACGGGCCATGACCCGCACCCTCAACCCGCCACGCCGGCGATGCTCAACAGGGCGAGCACGGCAACGAAGGCCACCAGCGTGCGGAACACCAGGTTCGAGGCCCGTTCCACCGTGGCACGGGCCTGGAGGGGATCGGAAAGGTCCGCCTCCGAAAGCAGGATGGCCTCGCCACCCGCCTCCTGCAGCAGTCTCTGGTTCTGCGCGGCCATCTCCGCCAGGGGGCCCCGCAGGCCGGCGCGCAGTACGGGATAGGTGCGGTCGAAGCTGCCGGTGAGGGCGTAGCCCAGGGCCACCAGGCGGGCGGGGATCCAGTCCAGCAGGGCCTGCAGCCGGGTGGCCGCCTGCTGGAAGGCATCCTCCTCCCCCTCACCCCCGGCGGTGGGGGCCCGCAGCAGGTGGGCCAGGCGATAGAGCACGGCCCCCACCGGCCCCAGCACCATGAACCAGAAGAGCACGGCGAACAGCCGCGTATTGCTCTCCGAGAGCAGGGCCTCCAGCACGGCCCGGGCCCGTTCCGCCGCGTTCTCCGGCACGGGCCGGTCCCCCAGCACATGGGCGGCATGCCGCGTCTCCCGTTCCGGGTCCTTGAGGGCCCCGGCCTCCAGATAGGCGTCCACCTCCCGGTCGAGGTTACGCGGCCCGAGGCACAGGAGCAACACCCCCAGGCCCAGCAGGAGACCCAACACGCCCCCCCAGACCTCGCCCAGGAGGGCGAAGATCAGGGCCACCACCACCACGGGCAGGGCGACGGCGAGGGCCAGGGCGGCGGTCCCCCCCAGCCCGAAGCCCTCGGCCCGGGCACGCAACGCCCGGGCGTAGCGGGGGAGCCAGGAGAAATTGCGCAACTGCTCCACCCGGGTGGTGAAGCGCTCGATGATCAAGGCAACGACGATGGTGACAAAGGACATGGCCGGATTCCTGGATCGAAAAAGGGGTCACGAAAGTTTCGTTGCTCCCATGACGCCTTTCAAGTTGGCCAGGGGACAAGATGGCCATCTGTTGAGGCAGGACAATGAACCCGGACCCCGGGCTTGTACTTCCGGGCCGGCGACCGTGCGGAGTGCGTCAATCATCCGCCCCGGTGGTCGCCAGGAGGCGGCGCAGGTATCCCCAGTCGAAGCGGGGACCGGGGTCGGTCTTGCGCCCCGGGGCGATGTCGGCATGGCCCACCACAGGGGCCGCGGCCAGCCCCGTGTACCCCGCGCGCAGGGCACGGATCACCGCCGCCAGGGCCGTGTACTGCCCCGGTTCGAAGGGGTGCGCGTCGGTCCCCTCCAGCTCGATCCCCACGGAGAAGTCGTTGCAGCGGGTGCGGCCGCCGTAGCAGGACACCCCGGCGTGCCAGGCCCGCTCGTGGAAGGGGACGTACTGCACCAGGGCACCGTCGCGGCGCACCAGCAGGTGGGCGGACACCCGCAGCCCCTGGATCTCGGCGAAATAGGGATGCCCCCCGGGATCCAGGCGGTTGGTGAACAGGCGATCGATCCAGGGGCCGCCGAACTCCCCGGGGGGCAGGCTCATGGCATGGATGACGATCAGCTCCGGCAGGCACCCCGGGGGGCGCAGGTCGCGGTTGGGGGAGGGGCAGTGCCGGGCGGCGTCGAGCCAGCCTTGGGGGGAGATGAGCATGCTGCGCGGGTTACAGGGTCATGGGCCGGGGATGAACCGTCGCATACGCGGGCCATGGATGCCAGCGCACGCGGCTCCCGATAGAATACCCTCCCCTTCTCCCATCCGCGCCCGTGCATGGACACCCTCAATCCGCAACAACGCGCCGCCGTGGAATACGTGGACGGTCCCCTGCTGGTGCTGGCCGGTGCCGGCAGCGGCAAGACCCGCGTCATCACCCGCAAGATCGCCCACCTCATCCGGGAGAAAGGCGTCCCGGCCCGGCGCATCGCCGCCATCACCTTCACCAACAAGGCCGCGCGGGAGATGACGGCGCGGGCGGGGAAGCTGCTGGCGCGGGAGGAGAGCCGCGGGCTGACGGTATCCACCTTCCATACCCTGGGACTGAACTTCATCCGCCGGGAGTTGCAGCACCTGGGCTACCGTCCGGGCTTCACCCTCTTCGATGCCGCCGACAGCCAGGCCCTGATGCGCCAGCTCACCCATCGGGACGATCAGGCCGTGGAGGCGGATGCCGCCCGGCACCGCATCAGCCGCTGGAAGAACGACCTCATCTCCCCGGAGCAGGCCCTGGCCGCGGCCGGCGACGAGACCGAGGCCGCCCAGGCGCAGCTCTATACCGCCTACCAGCGGGCCCTGAAGGCCTACAACGCCGTGGACTTCGACGACCTCATCGTATTGCCGGTACAGCTCATGGAATCGGAGCCGGAGGTGCGCGACCGCTGGCGGCACCGGCTGCGCCACCTGCTGGTGGATGAATACCAGGACACCAACGCCTGCCAGTACCGGCTGGTGCGCCTTTTGGTGGACGTGGAGGGGGGGCTCACCGCCGTGGGGGATGACGACCAGTCCATCTATGCCTGGCGCGGGGCGCGCCCGGAGAACCTGACGGCCCTGCAGCAGGACTTTCCCCGCCTGAAGATCATCAAGCTGGAGCAGAACTACCGTTCCACCAACCGCATCCTGCAGACCGCCAACCACCTCATCGCCCACAACCCCCATGTCTTCGAGAAGCGCCTGTGGAGCGGCCTGGGCGAGGGGGAGCCCATCCGCGTGCTGCCCTGCAAGGATGCCGAGCACGAGGCGGCGCGGGTGGTCACGGAGATCATGAAACACCGCTTCCGCCACCGCACCGACTTCCGGGACTACGCCATCCTCTACCGCGGCAACCACCAGGCCCGTCTGTTCGAGAAACTGCTGCGGGAAAACGCCATCCCCTACCACATCAGCGGCGGCCAGTCCTTCTTCGAACGGGCCGAGGTGAAGGACATCCTCGCCTACCTGCGCCTCATGGCCAACCCGGAGGACGACAGCGCCTTCCTGCGCGTGGTCAACGTCCCGCGCCGGGAGATCGGGGCCGGCACCCTGGAGAAGCTGGGGGCCTACGCCGCCTCGCGCCGCACCAGCCTGCTCCATGCCAGCCTGGAGATGGGGCTCACGGAGGTGCTCTCCGCCCGCGCCGTGGAGCGGGTGCAGGGCTTCGCCCGGTGGATGGAGACCCAGGCCCGGCGCGCCGGTGAAGGGGACCCGGCGCCGGTGGCCCGGGAGCTGGTGGAGGTGATCCGCTACGAGGACTGGCTGCTGGAACAGAGCCCCAGCCCCAAGGCCGCCGCCCGGCGCATGGAGAACGTCAACGAGGTGCTGGACTGGATGGCCCGCCTGTCCAAGGAAGGGGCCGCAGGCGGCAAGGACATCGGCGAGATCGTGGCCCACATGACCCTCATGGACATTCTCGACCGGGCCGGCGGCGAGGCCGAGGCCGACGGGGTGCACCTGATGACCCTGCACGCGGCCAAGGGGCTGGAATTCCCCCATGTCTACCTGGTGGGCATGGAGGAGGAACTGCTGCCCCACCGGGTGAGCCTGGAGGAGGACACCCTGGAGGAGGAGCGCCGTCTGGCCTACGTGGGCATCACCCGCGCCCAGCGTTCCCTCACCCTCACCTACGCCCGCCGGCGGACCCGCTACGGCGAGACCCAGGAATGCGAGCCCAGCCGCTTCCTGGAGGAACTGCCCGAGGCGCATCTGGAATGGCCCGACGCCCAGCCCGCGGACCCGGAGGAGCAACGCCTCACCGGCAAGGCCCACCTGGACAACCTCAAGGCCCTGCTGGGCTGAGGCGGGGCGCGGCCATCACCCCCGGGTGAACTTCAGGCCCACCCGGGTGATGCGGTCGCCACTCACCTCCCGCACCACCAGTTCCACACCGTTGAGCTGCAGCCGGTCCCCCACCACGGGCTGGGTGTTGAGGGCGCGGCGCATGAACCCGTCCAGGGTGAGATCCCGGGCCTCCTGCGGCACCTCCAGGCCGTAGGCCATGGACAGATCCGCCATGCGGGCCCCACCGTTGAGGACGAAGGCCCCGAAGAAGCTGCGATCGGAGAGGCGCTCCGGGGCCTCCACGGCCACGAACAGGCGGTCCAGGGCCGGCAGATCCTGCGGGGGCGACAGCAGATAGAGATAATCCCCCGCCCGCAGGTCCAGCATATCCAGGGTGTCCAGCAGCACCTTGTCCCGCAGATGGGCCACCACCCGCACGCTGCGGGGCAGGGTGAAGCCGGTCCAGTGCTCGCGCACCACCGGGGAATTCTCCGCCAGCCGGTAGCCCACCAGCTCCAGCTCCTGCTGACCGGGGATATCCAGTTCCACCCGCTGCACCACCTGGCTGGCGGGGGGCAGCTCCAGGCCCAGCCAGCGGGCCAGGGGGGTGATGGTCCAGCCCTGCACCAGCAGCGAGATCAGCACCACAAAGAAGACGATATTGAACAGCATCTCCCCCTGGGGGATCCCCGCCAGCAGGGGGAACAGGGCCAGGATGATGGGCACCGCCCCGCGCAGGCCCACCCAGCCCACGAACACCTGCTCCCGCCAGGGGAAGTTGAAGGGCAGCAGACACAGCCACACCGCCAGGGGCCGCGCCACCAGGATCAGCACCGCCGCGATGAACAGGGCATCCACCGCCACCGGCAGCAGATCCGAGGGGGTCACCAGCAGCCCCAGCATGAGGAACATGCCGATCTGGGCCAGGCGGGCGATGCCGTCGTGGAAGCGGTTGATGTACTGGCTGGCCTGCAGCGGCCGGTTACCCAGCAGCAGCCCCGCCAGGTAGATGGCCAAAAAGCCGCTGCCCCCCAGCATCGCAGTCAGGCCGAAGACGGTGAGACCGCCGGCCATGGCCGCCAGGGGATACAGCCCCTGGGGCATGTCCAGGCGGTTGATGAGCCAGCGCAGGGCCGTGCCGCCGGCCAGACCCAGCACCGCCCCCAGGCCGATCTGGCGCAGGAACTCCCACAGCACGGTGAACCCCATGCGGTCCCCGCCGTCCACCAGGACCTCCACCAGCACCAGGGTGAGAAAGATGGCCATGGGGTCGTTGCTGCCCGACTCGATCTCCAGGGTCGCCCCCACCCGCTGCTTCAGGGCCAGACCCCGGGCGTGCAGCAGGGAGAAGACCGCCGCCGCGTCGGTGGAGCCGACGATGGCCCCCAGCAGGAACCCCATGAGCCAGTCCAGCCCCAGCCACCAGGCGGCGAAGGCCCCGGTGACCCCGGCGGTGATCACCACCCCCAGGGTGGCCAGCCCCAGGGCCGGACGCAGCCCGACGCGGAAGCTGCTGAAGGGGGTGCGCATGCCGCCATCGAAGAGGATGATGGCCAGGGCCAGGCTGCCGAACAGATGGGCCGTCTGTACATCCTGGAACTGGATGCCACCGGGCCCCTCCTCCCCCAGGAGCATCCCCAGGACCAGGAACACCAGCAGCAGGGGCACCCCCAGGCGCCGGGTGATGACACTGGACAGGACGCTGGCCAGCAGCACGGCGCTGCCAAGGAGAATGATCTGGTTGGTGAGTTCCATGGATTTACTCTATCAGGCGGATAGAGTCCGACACAGTCTTTACCGGCCTGCGGGGCCGGAATCAGCCACAGGAAACGGGAGGGCCTGAAAAAAGAAGGGGCCGGAACCGGCCCCCAAGTGTGCGAGAAGAGGAGAAGAGCGACACACGATTCTGATAATAATGTTTCTCATTCTCTTGTCAAGACCCAGTGCAAATCCCCCTCCCCTCCTCCGCCGCAAACGATCAGGCGGCGGGCCGGAACCGCTTGAGCCGCAGGGCATTGGTCAGCACCGACACCGAGGACAGGGACATGGCCGCTGCCGCGAACATGGGGGAGAGCAGGAGGCCGAAGGCCGGGTAGAGGGCACCCGCGGCCAGGGGCAGCAGGGTGGCGTTGTAGGCAAAGGCCCAGAACAGGTTCTGGTGGATGTTGCGCAGCGTGGCCCGGGACAGGGCGATGGCGTGGACCACGTTGCGCAGGTCCTCCGACATGAGCACCACCGAGGCCGACTCCATGGCCACGTCCGTGCCCGAACCGATGGCGATGCCCACATGGGCCCCGGCCAGGGCCGGGGCATCGTTGATGCCGTCACCCACGAAGGCCACCCGCGACTCCCCGGCCCCCAGGTCGGCCACGGCCCGGGCCTTGCCCTCCGGCAGCACCCCGGCCAGCACCTGGTCGATACCCAGTTCGTCGGCCACGGCCCGGGCGGTGCGCGGGTTGTCGCCGGTGACCATCACCACCCGCAACCCCAGCCGGTGCAGCCCCTGCACCGCCTCGCGGGCCGAATCCTTGGGGGGATCGGTCACCGCCAGCACCGCCTCCAGGTGCCCGTCCACCGCCAGCAGCAGGGGGGTGCCGCCCCGGTCGGAGACGGCCTGCAGGGTCTCCCCGGCCGCCTGCGTGTCGACCCCGGCCGCGGAGAGGAAACGGGGCGAACCCAGCAGCAGCGCCTGTCCCCGGACCCGGCCCTTCACCCCCTGGCCGGCCACCGCCGCGAAGCCCTCCACCTCCGGCGGGGTGATCCCCCGCTCCCGGCAGCCACGCTCCACGGCCCGGGCCAGGGGGTGTTCGGAGCGGACCTCCAGGGCCCCGGCCAGGGCCAGCACCTGCGCCTCGGGGCGATCCCCCAGGGGCGTCACCGCCGTGAGTTCGGGGCGTCCCCGGGTGAGGGTGCCGGTCTTGTCCAGGGCCACCACGTCCACATCCCGCAGGGCCTGGAGGGCATCCCCGCCGCGAAAGAGCACCCCCATCTGCGCCCCCTTGCCGGTGCCCACCATGATGGAGGTGGGGGTGGCCAGCCCCATGGCGCAGGGGCAGGCGATGATGAGCACCGCCACGGCGTTCACCAGGGCCAGGGTCAGGGCCGGCTGCGGACCGAACAGCAGCCAGACCACAAAGGTCACCCCGGCCACGGCCATGACCGCGGGCACGAAATAGCGCGTTACCCGGTCCACCACCGCCTGGATGGGCAGACGCGAGGCCTGGGCCGCCTCCACCATGCGGATGATCTGGGCCAGCACCGTATCGCCACCGACCCGGGCCGCCTCCAGGGTCAGGCCGCCCTGGGCGTTCACCGTGCCGCCCACCACCTCGTCTCCGGCGGATTTGGACACGGGCAGCGGCTCGCCGGTGATCATGGACTCGTCCACGTGGGAGTCCCCCTCCAGCACCCGGGCGTCCACGGGAATGCGCTCGCCGGGGCGCACCTGGATGCGGTCCCCCGGCTGCACCTGCTCCAGGTCCAGATCCACCCAGTCCCCGTCACGCCACACCCGCGCCGTGCGCGGACGCAGCTGCATGAGCCGGCGGATGGCCTCGGAGGTGGCCCCCCGGGCGCGGGCCTCCAGGTAGCGCCCCACCAGGATCAGGGTGACGATCACCATGGCCGCCTCGTAGTAGACGTGCACCGTCCCCGGGGGCAGCACGCCCGGGAGGAAGGTGGCCACCACGGAATAGCCGTAGGCGGCGCTGGTGCCCAGCATCACCAGGGAATTCATATCCGGCGCGCCGCGCATCAGGGCCGGCCAGCCCTTGCGGTAGAAGCGCAGACCCGGGCCGAACTGCACCACGGAGGCCAGCACGAAGAAGAGCAGGTGCAGTCCCCGGGTGCCGATCCCCTGCTCCAGGGCCTCCTGCAGGCCGGGCACCAGGGGCGCCCCCATATCCAGGATCACCACCGGCAGGGTCAGGGTGGCGGCGAGGATCAGGGCCCGGCGCAGCCGGCCCAGTTCCTGCGCCCGGCGGGATCGTTCCCGGTCCTCGGCATCGCTCCCCTCTTGATGGGGGGTAGCCTCGTAGCCGGCGGCCTGCACCGTGCGGGCCAGATCCCCGGCGGTGAGACGCGGATCCAGCACCGTCACCCGGGCCTGGCCCGTGGCCAGGTTCACCTCGGCGGACTCCACCCCGGGCACCGCCTCCAGGGCCTGCTGCACCCGGGAGACACAGGAGGCGCAGCTCATCCCGGTCACATCCAGCACGAGGGTCTGCTGTCGCAGCCCGTAGCCGACCCCCTCCACTGCCCGGCGCAGGGCCTGCGGCGACGGGGCGGCCTCGTGGCCCTGCACCCTGGCCTGCTCCGTGGCCAGGTTCACCTGCACGTCCGCCACCCCGGGTACCGCCTTCAGGGCCTCGTCCACCCGGGCCACGCAGGAGGCACAGTTCATGCCCTCGATGGCAAGGGTGATGCCACGGTGGGCATCCGCGGCGGGAGCGGGGGGCTGCGTCATGGCTCAAGACCTAGCAAACAACTAGGATTAAACCCTAAGGGATTTCATTGATGGATTTCAATGCATGGACCCTATGGGGGGGGGGACGGCCAGGGAGGCCCGGGGTCCGCTGGAGGGGCTGAGGCCCGCCGAAGGGATCCCCCCGGCAGGCCCGTCGGATCACGGCATCAAGGCCGCTGGATGCGGCGCTCCAGTTTCTCGATGCGGATCTCCACACGGCGGTTGGCCAGACGGCCCTCGGCGGTGTCGTTGTAGGCCACCGGGCGGTCCGGTCCGTAGCCCACGGTGATGACGTCACCCGCAGCCACACCCTGGTCCACCAGGTACGCCTTGACCGATTCGGCGCGATCCCGGGAGAGGCGCTCGTTCAGTTCGCGGGGGCCGGTACTGTCGGTGTGGCCGGCCACCACCACGCGCTCCAGCCGATCACCGGCGGCCAGGATGGCATCCGCCACACGGTCCAGCTCCTGCTCGGCCTGGGGGGAGAGCTCGCTCTTGCCCGTGGGGAAAAGAACCTCGCCCTTGAGCGTGACGGTTTCTGTCACCACCTTGGGTTCCGGTTCGGGGGCCGGCTCGGGCTCGGCCTGAGCCACCGCCTCTTCCGGCTCCGGGGCCTGGTAACCGGGGCAGCCCTGGATGGCCAGGGCGGGTTCCCAGCGGGGGGTCTTCACGCAGTCGCCGGAGCCGTCCCGCACCACGGTCCCCCGGGGATCGGCGGTGTAGCCCGTGGCGGCCTGGACGGGCGCGGCGGCGAGCAGGGCCAGGGCCAGTGCACCGGCACCCGGGAGGATCATCGGCTTGTGCAGCTTCTTTTGCATCTTCTTTTCTCCTTCACGATTCGAGCGGGTTGGTGTGAACAGCCCGATTCCGCCCGTGCGCCATCGGTCCATGGCGCCTCGGACTGCGTTCCCTGAGCGGTCCCGCGGCCAGGGCATGCCCCCTGGGCGGAACCGGTCGACATTGCCCCATGCCCGCGTCGCGGGAGCAGCGACGGCACAGGGGCGGTGACCTAGAGGATAGAGCATTCGCGTCCCGCTGTCGGCCCGGGGGCGGGGGCATATAATGACGAAGCCCCGCACGGGGCGGGGCTTCGCGAGGGCCTTACGGCCGCTTGGGTACAGCGGGGGGTTGGGCTTACATCATGCCCATACCGCCCATACCACCCATGCCGCCCATGTCGCCGGCACCGGCGGCGGGCTCTTCCTTCTTCGGCAGTTCGGCCACCATGGCCTCGGTGGTGATGATCAGACCGGCCACGGAAGCGGCGTTCTGCAGCGCCGTGCGGGTCACCTTGGTGGGGTCCAGGATACCCATCTCGATCATGTCGCCGAACTCGCCGGTGGCGGCGTTGTAGCCCTGATTACCCTTGAGTTCGCGCACCTTGTTCATGATCACGGCGGGCTCGTCGCCGCAGTTGTACACGATCTGGCGCAGGGGCTCCTCCATGGCCAGGCGGGCGATGTCGACGCCCATCTGCTGGTCGTGGTTGATGCCCTTGACCTCGCCCATGGTCTCCAGGGCGCGCACCAGGGCCACACCACCGCCGGGCACCACGCCTTCTTCCACCGCGGCGCGGGTGGCGTGCAGGGCGTCCTCCACGCGGGCCTTCTTCTCCTTCATCTCCACCTCGGTGGCGGCACCCACCTTGATCACGCCGACACCACCGGCCAGCTTGGCCACGCGCTCCTGCAGCTTCTCCTTGTCGTAGTCGGAGGTGGCGTCCTCCATCTGGGCGCGGATGTGCTCGATGCGCTCCTTGATCTCGTCGTGCTTGCCGGCACCGTCGATGATGGTGGTGTTCTCCTTGGAGACCACGATGCGCTTGGCCTGGCCCAGGTCGTCCACGGTGGCCTTCTCCAGGGACATGCCCACTTCCTCGGAGATGACCTGGCCACCGGTGAGGATGGCGATGTCCTGCAGCATGGCCTTGCGGCGATCACCGAAGCCGGGGGCCTTCACGGCGGCCACCTTGACGATGCCGCGGATGGAGTTCACCACCAGGGTGGCCAGGGCCTCGCCCTCGATGTCCTCGGCGATGATCAGCAGGGGCTTGCCGGACTTGGCCACGCCTTCCAGCACGGGCAGCAGTTCACGGATGTTGGAGATCTTCTTGTCATGCAGCAGCACGAAGCAGTCGTCCAGCTCCGCGGCCATGTTCTGCTGGTTGTTGACGAAGTAGGGGGAGAGATAGCCGCGGTCGAACTGCATCCCTTCCACCACTTCCAGGGTGTTCTCCAGGGAGGAGCCTTCCTCCACGGTGATGACCCCTTCCTTGCCCACCTTCTCCATGGCCTGGGCGATGATCTCCCCCACGGACTCGTCGGAGTTGGCGGAGATGGTGCCCACCTGGGCGATGGCCTTGCCGTCGGTGCAGGGCTTGGAGAGCTTGGCCAGTTCGTCCACGGCGGCGATCACGGCCTTGTCGATACCGCGCTTGAGGTCCATGGGGTTCATGCCGGCAGTCACGGCCTTCATGCCCTCGCGCACGATGGCCTGGGCCAGCACGGTGGCGGTGGTGGTGCCATCCCCGGCTTCATCGGAGGTGTGGGAGGAGACCTCCTTCACCATCTGCGCACCCATGTTCTCGAACTTGTCCTCCAGTTCGATCTCCTTGGCCACGGACACGCCGTCCTTGGTCACGGTGGGGGCGCCGAAGGACTTCTCCAGGACCACATTGCGGCCCTTGGGCCCCAGGGTCACCTTCACGGCGTTGGCCAGGATGTTCACACCC
The DNA here is from genome assembly GCF_016584115.1 of Ectothiorhodospira mobilis. Taxonomy (GTDB): domain Bacteria; phylum Pseudomonadota; class Gammaproteobacteria; order Ectothiorhodospirales; family Ectothiorhodospiraceae; genus Ectothiorhodospira; species Ectothiorhodospira mobilis. The sequence continues at coordinate 17,546 of NZ_NRSK01000009.1, read as the reverse complement.
TTGACCATGCGACTGCGGGCGTCGTCACCAAAGCGGATTTCTTTCGCGCTCATGCTTGCTGATTCCTCTCGATCTTGAATTCGGTATGGAAAGGGGGTGGCCGGTGGATCAGCCCTCGATGACGGCCATCACGTCTTCCTCGCGCATGACGAGGAGGTCTTCGCCGTCCACCTTCACTTCGGTACCGGAATACTTGCCGAAGATGACCTTGTCACCCACCTTCAGGTCCAGGGCACGGACCTCGCCGTTTTCCAGGATCTTGCCATTGCCAACGGCCATCACCTCGCCACGGATGGGCTTCTCGGCCGCGGTGTCGGGGATCACGATGCCACCGGGGGTGGTGCGTTCCTCTTCCATGCGCTTGATGATCACCCGATCATGCAACGGACGGATATTCATGGGCCTTGACTCCTTAAGAGTTGTCGATTGGACGGTTTGAGGGTCTGCGGATCCCCGGGGCGCTGTTAGCACTCCCCGTTGGTGAGTGCCAATGATAGTAATGACCTGTGGGATGTCAAGGGGGCGCGGACAAAACGGAACGCAACCGGGCAGGACCCTGCAGGCCCGGCTGCCAATGGATACGGATACGGGGGATGGGGCCTGACGAGGGAGGGATCAGGGACATGCCCGGGAACCGGGACGAACGGGGGCTGCAACAAGGCTGGGGGCGCCCCTGCCGGCCTCCCCGGGCGGGCGGATCAGTGGCGACGGTCGCCTTCCTCGTCCCGTGGCGGTGCCACGGAATCCCGGGAGTCGGGCTCCCGTTCCCACTCCCCTTCGATGGTATGACCCTTCTCGCCCCCCGGATACGGGCCCCGGCGGCGGGTATAGGCCTGGTGCACATGGCCGCGGGCCACAAACACCCCCTTGCTCATGAGCCAGCGGGCCATGACGCGGCGGGTGGCGGGGATCAGGCAGGCAAAACCCAGGGCGTCGGTGAAGAAACCGGGGGTGAGCAACAGGGCCCCGCCGAACACCAGAAAGACCCCTTCCACCAGTTCCGTGGCCGGCAGTTGCCCCTGATCCAGGCTGCGCTGCATGCGGGTCAGGGTGGCCAGACCCTGGCGCCGGAGCAGGAAGGCCCCGAGCACGGCGGTGAACACCACCAGACCCACGGTGGGCCAGACCCCGATGACCCCGCCCACCTGGATCAGGATGTAGATCTCCACCAAGGGGATGGTGAAGAACAGGATCAACAGGAGCGGGAAGATGGGCATGACGATGCGGTACCTCGGGTTTTTCACCCTTATAACAGCGCCGGGGTCAGGCCGTAAACCGCAGGCCGGCCCTGGAAATCCGGATTCGGTTATGGTGTTATACCCTTGAGAAATATCAAACCGAACCGGAGGAGCCGATATGATCCCTTCCCCCCGCCGACACACCCCCCTCACCCGGCTGACCGCCCTGCTGCTCCTGCTGCTGGCCACGGCCCTGCCCCTGCAGGCCCCGGCCCAGGAGCGGGATCCCTACGAACACCTCTTTGGCATGACCTTCGGGGACTTCCGGGAGGAACTGGCCATGGCGCGGGAAGAAGGCAAGAAGGCCGTCATGATCTTCTTCGAGATGGACGGCTGCCCCTACTGCCGCCACATGAAGGAGGAGGTACTGGACCGGCCAAAGGTCCAGGACTACTACAACGCCCACTTCGCCAGCTTCGCCGTCGACGTGGAAGGGGCCCTGGAGATCACCGACTTCCAGGGCCGGACCACCACCGAGCGGGAATGGGCCGAGACCCACGGGGTGCACGTCACCCCCGTGTTCCTGTTCTTCGACCTGGAGGGGGAACCCATCGCCCGCCACACCGGCACCACCGACGGCCCCGGTCCCTTCCTGGAACTGGGGCGCTACGTGGCCGAAGGCCACTACCGGGACCAATCCCTGGAGGCCTTTCTGAAGGAAAGCGAGTAACCCCCCGGGGCCTGCGCCATGGCTTGAGCCGCCCCCCGGGGCGGTGCACCATGACGCCACCCCACCCCCGAGGAGAAACGCCATGAGTGAACCGCTGCTGATCATCACCACCCTGGACGATGAGGCCCGTGCCCGGGAGATCGCCGCCCTGCTGGTGGAACGGCACCTGGCCGCCTGCGTGACCATCCTGCCGGCGGCCACCTCCGTGTATGCCTGGGAGGGGGAGATCCAAGAGGATGCCGAGCACGTCCTGCTCATCAAGTCCCGGGCGGAGTGCTACGAGGCCCTGCAGGAGGGCCTGCGGGAGGAGCATCCCTATGAACTCCCGGAGATCATCGCGGTCCCCATCACCCATGGCCTCGAGGGCTACCTGCACTGGATAGAGGACACCACACGCCCATGACCCGACTGCCCCATCTGCCAAGGAAACGGATCACCCCACCGGCCCTGATGCCGCCCCGGATGATCCTGACGGCCCTGCTGTACCTGCTGGTCCTGGCCCTGCCCGCGGTGGCGGCGGCGGAGGATCTGCTGCCGCCGGAGAAGGCCTTCGCACTCCAGGTGCAACCCGGCGGGGACGACACCGTGATGGTCCACTGGGACATCGCCGATGGCTATTATCTCTACGGCCATGGGTTCGAATTCACCTCCCAAACCTCCGGCATCCAGCTGGGGGAACCCCGCCGCCCAGAAGGAAAGATCAAGGAGGATGAGTTCTTCGGCCAGGTGGAAACCTACCGCGGGGAACTGGACATCGTCCTGCCCCTGTCCCGTGCCGCCGGGGCCCCGGATACCCTGGAGCTGACGCTGCGGGCCCAGGGCTGTGCGGACGCGGGGGTCTGCTACCCCCCCCAGGTGCACACCGTCTCCGTGGACCTGGACACCCCCCCGACCCAGGCGGGCGGCGCAACCAGGGGGGATCCCGCCACGCCGGAAGACGGCGCGCGCCCCGCCCCCGCCACGGAACAGGACCGCATCGCGGCCCAGCTGGCCCAGGACAACCTCGGGCTGGTGCTGCTGGCCTTCTTCGGCTTCGGCCTGCTGCTCACCTTCACCCCCTGCGTCTTCCCCATGATCCCCATCCTGTCCAACATCATCCTGGGACAGAAGACACTCACCCCACGCAAGGCCTTCACCATCTCCCTGGCCTTCGTGCTGGCCATGGCGGTCACCTACACCGTGGCCGGGGTGTTTGCGGGCCTGGCGGGGGCCAACCTGCAGGCTGCCTTGCAGAATCCCTGGGTCATCGGCGGCTTCGTGATCATCTTCATCGCCCTGGCCCTGTCCATGTTCGGCTTCTACGACCTGCAGATGCCCGCGGCCCTGCAGACGCGCCTGTCCGCCCTCTCCAACCGCCAGCAGGGAGGCACCCTGGTGGGGGCGGCCGTCATGGGGTTCCTTTCGGCCCTCATCGTGGGCCCCTGCGTCACCGCCCCCCTGGTGGGGGCCCTGCTCTACATCAGCCAGACGGGCGACGCCGTGCTGGGCGGGCTGGCCCTGTTCAGCCTGAGCCTGGGGATGGGTCTGCCGCTGCTGATCCTGGGCACCTCCGCCGGCAGCCTGCTGCCCCGGGCGGGGGCCTGGATGGACACGGTCAAGGCCGTCTTCGGCGTGCTGCTGCTGGCCATGGCCATCTGGCTGCTGGAGCGGGTGGCCCCGGCGACCCTGACCCTCTTCCTCTGGGCCGCCCTGCTCATGGTCAGCGGGGTCTACATGGGGGCCGCAAGCCCTCTTCCCGAGGGGAACCGCGGCTGGCGGGCCCTGTGGAAGGGGCTCGGTCTGGTGATCCTGGTCTACGGCATCCTCCTCCTGGTGGGGGCCGCCTCCGGCGCCCGCGACCCCTTCCATCCCCTGGAAGGCCTCACCGCCGCGGACCAGGGGGACCGGCAGGGGGCAGAACTGCGCTTCCAGGCCGTGAACGACCCGGAGGAACTGGAACAGGCCCTGGAGACCGCCCGGGCGGCGGGGCAGCCGGTGCTGCTGGACTTCTATGCCGACTGGTGCGTGGAATGCACCCACATGGCCCGCACCACCCTGCAGGACCCGGAGGTGGTCCGGGCCCTCTCCGGGGTGCGGCTGCTGAAGGCGGACGTCACCGCCCAGAGCCGGGCCCATCGTGAACTCATGCGCTCCTTCGACCTCTTCGGCCCTCCCGCCATGATCTTTTTCAATGCCCGCGGCGAGGAGCGCCGCCATCATCGCCTCGTGGGGTACAAGGATGCCGAGGCCTTTCTGCAGCATCTGCATGCCGCCCTGGGCCCCACCCGCGACCCCGGCTGATCCCGCAACCCCCCATCCCCGCAAGCACGGAAATCCGCCATGGCCAAACGCCCCATCCGTCTCCTTTCCCTTCTCCTGGCCGCCTGGTCCATGGCTCCCTTGTTCATGGCTCCGGCCAGTGCGGCCCCCCTCGCCGGCGAGGGGATGCAGGGGGCGCAGGCCCCCGCCTTCACCCTGCCGGACCTGGAGGGCACTCCGCGCCGCATCGGGGAGTGGAACGGGCGTGTGGTGCTGGTGAACTTCTGGGCCACCTGGTGCCCGCCCTGCCGCAAGGAGATCCCCCTGTTCGTGGAGATGCAGAAGACCCACCGGGACGCCGGGCTGACCATCGTCGGCGTGGCCCTGGATGACCCCGATGCGGCGGCGGAATTTGCCCGGGACCACGGCATCAACTTCCCCGTGCTGGTGGGCGGCGAGCCCCGGGCCGGTGAGGTGGCGCGGGCCTACGGCAATCCCCATGGCAGCCTGCCCTACAGCGTCCTGCTGGACCGGGAGGGCAAGGTGCGGTATATCCATGTGGGCCGCCTGCACCGCCAGACCCTGGAGAGGGAGTTGGCGCCCCTGCTCTGAACCCACCCCCGCACTCGGGATTGCCCGTTTTCCGTCACAAATTTTTGGGAATATGCGGCAAACTTCTTTCAAAATCCGGGAATCATCGCCGTTGCGCTGGACACCACCCGGCGCTTGAGGCACAATCCCGCACACCTCTTGGGGGAGGTTCCCGTTCATCCGCGCGATGCACGCGCCGTCGTGTCCTGCCGGGGCGGCCCCTCCTTCGGCAATGTCCCAGTGTGCGAGCGCCCATGGCCCGATTCCTCCTGCTCAACGGTCCCAATCTGAACCTTCTGGGCATCCGTGAGCCCGGCGTGTACGGCCATCAGGGCCTGGACAGGATCGTCGCGGCACTCCAGCAGCAGGCCCGGGAGCAGGGTCATCACCTGGACGCCTTCCAGTCCAACGCCGAACACGCCCTCATCGACCGCATCCACGCGGCGCGGGAGCAAGGGGTGGAGTTCATCCTGATCAATCCCGGTGGCCTCACCCACACCAGCGTGGCCCTGCGCGACGCCCTGCTGGCGGTGGGCATCCCCTTCATCGAGGTGCATCTGTCCAACACCTTCGCCCGCGAGCGCTTCCGGCACCGCTCCTATCTCTCGGACGTGGCCGCCGGCGTGATCATCGGCCTCGGCCCCCACGGCTACACCCTGGCGCTGCAAGCGGCGATCCACCAGACAACCCTGAGCTGAGCACCATGGATATCAGAAAGATCAAGAAACTCATCGAGCTGCTGGAAGAATCCGGGATCAACGAGATCGAGATCCAGGAGGGCGAGGAGTCGGTGCGCATCACCCGGGCGGCCCAGGGTGGCAGCGGACAGGCCTTCATGATGCCCCAGACCTTCATGGCCCCCGGCAACCCTACGCAGCCGCCCCCGGCGGCGGCCCCCGACACGGCAACGCCGGAGCCCGGGGAGGAGGATGCCGGCATCCCCCCGGGTCATCAGGTGACCGCCCCCATGGTGGGCACCTTCTACCGCGCCCCCTCACCGGGCTCCAAGCCCTTCGTCGAGGTGGGTCAGCAGGTGGAGGTGGGGGACACCCTCTGCATCATCGAGGCCATGAAGATGCTCAACCAGATCGAGGCGGACAAGGCCGGGGTGATCAAGGCGGTCCTGGTGGAGAACGGGCAGCCGGTGGAGTACGGCGAGCCCATGTTCATCATCGAGTGAGGCCCAGCGAGCCATGTTCGACAAGATACTGATTGCCAACCGCGGCGAGATCGCCCTGCGCATCCTCCGGGCCTGCCGGGAGATGGGCATCAAGACCGTGGCCGTCCACTCGGATGTGGACCGGGACCTCAAGCACGTACGCCTGGCGGATGAGTCGGTGTGCATCGGCCCGGCCCGCTCCACGGACAGCTACCTGAACATCCCGGCCCTCATCAGCGCCGCGGAGGTCACCGACGCCGAGGCCATCCATCCCGGCTACGGCTTCCTCTCGGAGAACGCCGACTTCGCCGAGCGGGTGGAGTCCAGCGGCTTCGTCTTCATCGGCCCCCGCGCCGAGACCATCCGCCTCATGGGGGACAAGGTCTCCGCCAAGGAGGCCATGATCGAGGCCGGGGTGCCCTGCGTGCCCGGCTCCGGCGGCCCCCTGGGGGACGACGCGGAGGCCAACCTGGCCCTGGCCCGGGAGATCGGCTACCCCGTCATCATCAAGGCCGCCGGTGGCGGCGGCGGCCGCGGCATGCGGGTGGTCCATTCCGAGGGCTCCCTGGTGAACGCCATCTCCCTCACCCGCAACGAGGCCGCCTCCGCCTTCAACAACCCCACGGTCTACATGGAGAAATACCTGGAGAAACCCCGCCACGTGGAGTTCCAGGTCATCGCCGACGAGCACGGCAACGCCATCAGCCTGGGGGAGCGGGACTGCTCCATGCAGCGCCGTCACCAGAAGGTGATCGAGGAGGCCCCGGCCCCGGGGATCACCGAGGAGGAGCGCCAGCGCATCGGCGCCCGCTGTGCCGAGGCCTGCCAGCGCATCGGCTACCGCGGCGCCGGCACCTTCGAGTTCCTCTACGAGGACGGCGAGTTCTTCTTCATCGAGATGAACACCCGCGTGCAGGTGGAACACCCGGTGACGGAGATGGTCACCGGCCTGGACATCGTGCGCGAGCAGATCCTGGTGGCCGCAGGCCAGCCCCTGAGCATCCGCCAGGAGGACGTAGAGATCCGCGGCCACGCCATCGAATGCCGCCTCAATGCCGAGGACCCGGCCACCTTCATGCCCTCCCCCGGCACCATCAGCCAGTACCACGCCCCCGGCGGCCCCGGCGTCCGCGTGGACACCCACATCTACAACGGCTACAAGGTCCCGCCCCACTACGACTCCATGATCGGCAAGCTCATCAGCTTCGGCGCCACCCGGGACATCGCCCTGGCGCGCATGGGCGGCGCCCTCTCGGAGATCGTCATCGAGGGCATCAAGACCAACGTCCCGCTGCAGCGGGACCTGATCGGCGACACCGCCTTCCGGCGCGGCGGCACCGACATCCATTACCTGGAAAAACGCCTCAAGGCCCACGGCTGAACCCCGGCACGAGCCGGCGGAGACCCCCATGATCCAGATCACCCTGCCCGCCACCGCCGACCGCTCCGGGATGGTGGAAGACGCCCTGCTGGAGCACGGAGCCCTGTCGGTGATGCTGCAGGACGCCGGCGACGTGCCCCTGCTGGAACCCCTGCCCGGGGAGGAACCCCTATGGCCCGAACTGTGGGTGACCGGGCTCTTCCCCCGGGAGACCGACATCGGCGCGGTGACCGGGGCCCTGGCGGCGCAGCTGGACATCCCGGCGGAACACCTGCGCCACGAGGCCCTGCCGGACCGCGACTGGGTCCGGACCTGCATGGATGATTTCCATCCCATCCGCTTCGGTGAGCGCCTGTGGATCGTGCCCACCTGGCACGAGGCGCCGCAAAGCGACGCCGTGAACATCCGCCTGGACCCGGGGCTGGCCTTCGGCACCGGCACCCACCCCACCACGGCCATGTGCCTGCGCTGGCTGGACGCCCATCCCCCCGCCGGGCTGGAGGTGCTGGACTACGGCTGCGGCTCCGGCATCCTGGCCATCGGCGCCCTCAAGCTGGGGGCGCGCCACGCCTGGGCCGTGGACATCGACCCCCAGGCCGTGACCGCCACCCGGGAGAACGCCGAGCGCAACCACGTGCCCCCCGGGCAGCTGGACCTGGACCAGACGGAGGGGCTCCCCGAGGGGGCGGTATTCGACCTCACCCTGGCCAATATCCTCGCCAGCCCCCTGATGGCCCTGGCCCCCGCCCTGGCGGGGCGCACCCGGCCGGGCGGTCGCATCCTCCTGGCCGGGCTCCTGGACCGCCAGGCGGACGAACTCATCTCCACCTACGACCCCTGGTTCCACATGGGCGTGGCCGACCAGGAGGAGGGCTGGACCCTCCTGGAGGGGCGGCGGCGGGAGACGGACTGACCTCGTCCCGCGGGCGCGATCCCGGCGGACCAACGGCACGGGAACAGACAGGCCATGGACCCCTCCCCACCCCAACCCGCTCCGGGACCCCCCCCGCCCGCTGGCGGGACGGCGGCCGGGGCCCCATCCCTGCCCCCCGCCCTGCGGGATCTTCCGGTGCAGGGCGGGGGGCCCGGCCGCGGGGCCACCCTGGCCTGGGGCACGGCCTGCCTGGCCCTGATCCTGCTGCTGGCGGGGCAGATCCTCTACCATGAACGCCACCGCCTGCTGGCGATCCCCGCCCTGGAACCCGGGGTGCGGGCCCTGTGCCGCCCCCTGCCCTGCGCCCTGCCGCCGCCCCGGGATCTGGAGGCCCTGCGCCTGACCCGGCGGCGCATCCGTGCCCTCCCCCAGCGCCCCGGAATCCTGGAGGTGACCGCCGTGGTGGAGAACACCGCCCCCTTCCCCCAGCCCGCCCCGGTGATCGAGCTGACCCTGCGCGACCTGCAGGGCCGGCCGGTGGCCGCCCGCCGTTTCTTCCCCGCCGACTACCGGCCGGAGGAGGCCGGCGGCCAGCCCCTGGCCGCCGGGGAATCCATCTCCCTGGGGCTTTCCGTGCAGGACCCCGGAGCCCACGCCCCGGCCTTCGAATTCCGTTTCCTGCCGAACCCCCATGGCGGCGGACGGCTTTAAGCGCATCCGGTCCATGGGTATCATGTCCGCCTCCCGCACCCATCCCGAAGCACCGCCCCCATGCGCATCGGCCCCCACATCGTGGACCCCCCGCTGATCCTGGCCCCCATGGCCGGCATCAGCGATCTCCCCTTCCGCCGCATCTGCCGCCGCCTGGGGGCGGGCCTTGCAGTGTCCGAGATGGTGCACGCCGACATCCGCCTGTGGCATACCCCAAAATCCCGCCTGCGCCTGGACCAGAGCGGGGAACCCGCCCCCCGCAGCGTACAGATCACGGGCCGCGAACCGGACATGATGGCCGCCGCCGCCCGCGCCGCCGTGGAGCGGGGGGCCGGCATCATCGACCTCAACATGGGCTGTCCGGCGCGCAAGGTCATGAACCGGGCGGCCGGGGCCGCCCTGCTGGGGGACGAGGCCCGGGTGCGGGCCATCCTGGAGGCGGTGGTGGCGGCGGTGGACGTGCCCGTCACCCTGAAGATCCGCCTGGGCCTGGACCGGGTACACATCAACGCCCCCGTCATCGCCCGCATCGCCCAGGACTGCGGCATACAGGCCCTGGCGGTGCACGGGCGCACCGCGGCCTGCAGCTACCAGGACCCGGTGGACCCGGAGGCCATCGCCCGGGTGCGGGAGACGGTGTCCATCCCGCTGATCGCCAACGGCGACCTCTACACCCCGGAGGACGCCCGGCGGATGCAGGCCATCACCGGCGCCGACGCCCTCATGGTGGGCCGTGGAGCCCGGGGGCGGCCCTGGATCTTCGGGCGCATGGCCCGCGCCCTGGAGACGGGGGAGATCCCCCCGGAACCGGGGCCGGAGACGGTGCTGGCCATCGTGCGGGAACACCTGCAGGCCCTGTACGGACTCCACGGCCCCCGGGCCGGGGTACGCGTCGCGCGCAAGCACATCGGCTGGTACCTGCAGGGACGCCCCGGGGCGGAAGGCGCGCGCCAGGTCCTGCTGCAGGCCACCGATCCCGCCACCCAGCTGGACCGGATCACCCGGTACTTCGAAACCCTCCCCCCCGGTGAGGACATCGCGGCATGAACCGAGACAGCCTCCAATCCAGCCCCCGCGATGCCGCGGAACGCGAGACCCTGTCCGCCGCCGTGGCCCAGGCCCTGGACGACTACTTCACCCGCCTGGACGGCCACGAGCCGGACGGCCTCTACCGCATGGTGATGGAGGAGGTGGAACGCCCCCTGCTGGAATGCGTCCTGCGCCAGTGCAACGGCAACCAGAGCCGGGCCGCCCAGTACCTGGGGATCAACCGGGGGACGCTGCGCAAGAAGCTGCGCCAGCATGGCCTGGCCCTATAGGCGGCCAAGCTGATATACCACACGATTCAGGCTGCCCGGCAGACCTCGATCCCCCGCGGGGAGTTTCTACGGATGCCCTCCGAATGGAAACGGTAGGCAGGCGCCGCGGAATGGAATAACCGTGCCATCCGGGAAGAACGCTGCATCGCGCTGAAAACCGCCTCGTCCAGATGCGCCAGATACGGATAGCGCATACCGCGATGTTCACAGCCTGGCCCAACCCCATGAAATTCGAAGCCCAGCCGTCTCACAATCCGGGCCAATGCCCGATTCGCCAGAAAATAGAGATAGGGCACATCCTGATCCCGGGCATATTCTATGGCCGCCCGCAGCATGCCGGCGAAGAGATCCGGGGCACGCGCATCCTGTGGCATCTGCCCCCGCCCATCGGCGGCAGCATTCCCGGGCACCGTCACGCCACCGGGCACGCAGATCCGGGACAACTCCCAGGCCGGGCCCTGCACCTCCCGCTCCATATACGCCATCTGGTGCAGGGGCAGACCGTCCCGGTCGGGCGTGACCAGACGCAGCGCGCCAACCCATGCCCCTGTAGCCCGGTGACGGAAGATGAAGTGGACAGACACATCATCCCACTCGTCCCGCTCCTCCCCCTCCGGAAAGGCCTGCGGATCCTCGAACCCCCGCTCCAGGCAATACACGGTATATCGGATCCGGTGATGGATGCGGCGCGCCTCGGGCGTATCCGCCACAAAGGCCTCATAGGTTGCATCGAACATGTCGTCAGCCCCACCCTTATGGTTGATGGATGGGGCATTAAAGCACGCCACTCCCCGCCCCGGTTCGAGGCCGTCATCACAAATCGGGGCATATCCCCGCAAGGGATGGCGTCTTTCTTGACGATCACCACATTCCGGGTGAAAGGCCCTCAGGCCAGGCCAGCCGTCAGACTGGAATGCACAAACTCATGTAACTCCCGGATATCGGGACGCATGGAGTCCAGCACCTGCTGCACGGTGACGTGGTAGGCCGCCCGCTCACCGTGGTACTCCATGGGCCGGCCCACCTGCACGAAGGGGAAGCCCGAGGCCTGGAGCATGCGGGCCAGACGGCGTTCCATCATGACAAAGGCCTGCTCCCGTCCCGCCTGCTTCATGAGCGAGGTGCCGGCACAGAACAGGGCCAGGCCCAGCAGCGGGAAGGTGCGGCGCTCGTCCTCGGTGAGGATGTAGTCGGCCGGGAAGCCGGCGGGGGTCTCCGACTCCCCCTTACGGCGGCGGAACTGGGTGTGGACCGCCAGGCGGGAGACCTCGCCGATATCCTCCCGGGGAAAGTGGTCCGGCCGGCGCTCCGGGTGATCCAGGCTCTCCCCGCAGAAACGTTCCAGGGGCAACTGGAACCCGGGCTGGCCCGGCGGGGGGATGACCACGCGGATGCAGCCGGCGGCGCGCACGGTGGGGCGGTGCACGATGAGACAGTGGACCGCATGCTCGTCGTACTCATCCCGCTCCAGACCACCGGGACAATCCTCTTCCCGTTCGTAGCCGAACTCACGGCAGTAGACGGCATAGCGGATGCGAAAGACCTGCTCCAGGCGCTCCGGCTCATCGGCGGGCAGCACCTGGAAATATTCCTGAAAGTGTTCAACGAGACTGGACGCGGGCATGGGCGTACCACCTTGTACGGGGATCAGAAACGGGCGCGCCACCCCAGAATCCACAGATCATGGCGCTCATGGAAGCCGCCCAGGGTCACGTCCTCGCCCTCGAAATGGTGATAACCGGCATAGAACTCGTGGGGTTCCCGACCCACATAGGCCAGGCGCGGATTGAGATAGACCTCGCTCGGGTCCAGACCGATGGCAAAACGCATCCGTGCCTGCCAGCGCCCATGCCCCAATCCCTGCTCGGCGTCACCGAAGAGAGTATAGACGTTTTCCGCGTCCATCAGATCATCCGCACCGCCCATCCGGTGAGCGCCCCCCAGTTGCAGGTTCACCCGCAGATTGGCATCCCCCGGGAAGAATTCCACCCCCGCCACCCAGTCCACGGCCTCGGTGGTCACCGGGCGCAGATCCGCCCGGGTGGCCGGGCGGTCACTGAGCCAGGCCGCCTCAAGGCGCCAGGTGGACAGGCCGTGGGCGAAGGCCAGATCCCCCCCCAGGCCCCAGGTGTAGGGGTGCAGCCCCTCGAAGGTCACCGGGGCCGCGTTCAGGATCGCCTCCGGGTCCGTCGGGTCGGCCAGAAGGGCGCGCCGGGCCGCCGGGGTCAGGGCGTAGTAGGGGGCGGAACGCCGGCTGCGCTGCACGCTCAGGGCATAGTCCAGCCCCGTACCGGAGTGGCTCAGGCGCACCCCGCCCCCGCCGGATCCGCCATCCCGGTCCTGCACCCGCCCCCGGCGCATCAATGGGGCCAACAGCGGATCCGACGCCATCCCCAGGATGCGGCCCCGGACGCGGTCCACCGGGTGCCACAGGCCATCCCGGGGCGGCAGCTCGGCGGCGCGGAAGCGGGGGATATATACCAGATCCAGACGGTACTCCCGGAAAAACTCCTCCCAGCGCAGGGCCGGCACCGCCCGCCGGCGGTCCTCGAGATCATCCAGCACCAGGCGGGTCAGATCCTGCACCCCGAGGCCGTCCGTGGGCGGGCGCTCATCCACCCGCCCCCAGAGGATGCGCTGCGCCCCCACGGTGATGCGACGGCGGGGATCGCGGTAACGCAGAAAGGTCTCGTCGTAGTCCCCCTCCCCCCGGGCCAGACGGGAATCCCCGGTCTGCAGATGGGCGTCGAAGCGCCCGCCGAGGCGCAGGGACCACGGCCCGGGGAGCGGCCTGTCCCATTCCAGGCGGGCATGGAGGTAATGCACCGCCGACACCGGGCCTTCCCGGACGGGGAGGCCGGCCTCCAGGCGCAGTTCGGCCTCCAGGGGAACGGCATCAGACCCGGCCGGCGTCGGCACCTGGGGCGGGGGGGCCGGCTCGCCGATCACCAGACCCTGGGCCCCCAGGGACGGGGCCAGCAACAGGGCCGCCAGCATCAGCCCGCCCCCGCGGGCGGCCCTCGAGGGGGCCGGCACGGGGATGGTCATGGCCGGTATCCGGACTCCATGGCGGGATCGGCCAAGGCCCGGGGGGTGAACAGGGACTCGGGCAGACCCCGGTCGTAGCGCACCGTCTCCGCCGTCAGGCGGGTGCGGTGACCGGAATCCAGGTCCGTCATGGTGCTGTCCATCACCGTCCAGTAGCCCTGGATCTCCTGGATACGGTGGACCTCCAGGCGTTTGGCCGGGGTCTCCTCCCGGCCGGGGAGGTAGAAATCGATACGCAGGGGGATCAGACTGGGCTCGTGGATCCAGCTCACGCGGCGGGCATAGGCCGATTCCCCCGGATCCACAGGCACACTCTCCAGCTTCAGGGTGGCCACACCCTCGATCTCGTCCTCCCCCAGGAGCCGGTGGCGGTCCTCGTCGGGCCTGCGGTCCTGCAGGTCCTCGAAATACAGATCCGAGCCCACGAAGCGCCCGCCGCGCCGGGCCGAGGGGATACGCCGGTTACGGTCCAGGGCGGACAGATAGATCCACTGATCGCTGCTGCCGTCGGCATGGTCCAGGGTCAGCAGCCCCGTACCCGCGATATCGGCGGGGGCCGTGAAGCGGATCAGGGCATGGGTCTCGCCGGCGGCCGCGTCCCGCTGGTAGGTCACCATCCGCCGCACCCGGGGATCGCGCCCCGCCTCCTGCAGCACCATGGTCCCGCGGGTGGTCACGTCCTCGCCGTCGGGACGGTCATACACCCGCTGCGCCAGTTCCTGCCCCGGGCCGTCCGCCGCCTGGGCAAAGGGGATACCCGCCCAAAGGACACAGCACACAAGCATCGCCGCCCACAGGAGATGCCCCGGCCCCCTGGCCGGTCCGGGGTTGCCCCCGTCCTGCAAACCCTCACGGTCCCGTCGCCTGGTGTTCACCTTCCCTCCCGCGGGCCCCATGGCCCGGATCCGGCGTGCAGGGATGATTCTGGTGCCGGGAGGGGAAGCTGTCCAGTACCCATGCCCGGCTTGGTATAGACTGGGATCCAGCGCAACCGAAGAACCACATCGGGGGGGACGGGATGAACCAACGGTTCGACTACGGGGAGGCCTTCCAGCGCACCCTGGGCTGGATCACGCCGGAGGAACAGGCACGGCTGCGGCGGGCGCGGGTGGCCATCGCCGGCATGGGGGGCGTAGGCGGCGCCCATCTGCTGACCCTCACCCGCCTGGGCATCGGCGCCTTCTGCCTCTCGGATTTCGATGTCTTCGAACTGCACAACATGAACCGCCAGGCCGGCGCGCGCATGGATACCCTGGGGCGGCCCAAGCTGGAGGTCATGGCGGAGGCGGGCCTGAACATCAACCCGGAACTGGAACTGCGGCGCTATCCCGAAGGGGTGGACGCCACCAACGTCGACGCCTTCCTGGACGGGGTCGACGTCTATGTGGATGGTCTGGATTTCTTCGCCTTCGAGGCCCGCCGCACCCTGTTCAATGCCTGCCGGGAGAGGGGGATCCCGGCGGTGACCGCCGCCCCGCTGGGCATGGGTTCCGCCGTGCTCACCTTCATCCCCGATGGCATGGCCTTCGATGACTACTTCCAGTTCCGCGAAGGGCTGTCCACCGACGAACTCTCCCTGCGTTTCATGATGGGCCTGGCCCCGGCCATGTTGCAGATGGGCTATCTGGCGGATCCGGCGCAGGTGGATCTGGCGGCGCAGAAGGGGCCGTCCACCCCCATGGCCTGCGAACTATGCGCCGGCATGGCGGGGACCGAGGTGCTCAAACTCATCCTGGGCCGTGGCCGGGTGGTGGCGGCCCCCCGGGGGCTGCATTTCGACGCCTACCGCGGCCGCCTCGCCCACACCTGGAGACCCGGGGGCAACCGCAACCCCCTGCAGCGGCTGCTGCTGGCCGTGGCCAGGCGGCGTCTGGCGGCGGCGGCCCGATCCGGGTGAACGGCCCCCCGTGCCCCAGACGTCCCAGCCCATAGGAAGCGCCCCATGATCCGCTGGATGCTCCACCGTCCCCGTCTGGCCCTGGCCTTGCTGCTCGGACTCTTCCTCCTGCCGGGGCCGATGCTGCTGCAGCTCAAGCTCAACAACGCCCCGGAGGTGTACTTCCCCCGGGACGACCCGGCGGTGGCCTTCGACCGCCAGCTGCGGGAGCGCTTCCCCCAGGAGCAGGTGCTGGTGGCCCTGTTCGAGGGGGAGGATCTGTTCGACCCGGCCTTCCTCAAACCGCTGCACGAGACGGTCCTGGCCATCCGGGGCGATCCCCGGGTGGAGCGGGTGCTCTCGGTGCTCACCGCCGATCATATCCGTGCCACCGCCGACGGATTCGCCGTGGAGCCCCTGGTGGACCCCTACGACCTGGATGCCCGCACACCGGAGCAATGGCGGCAGCGGGCCCTGTCCGACCGCTTCGCCCCGGGCCTGCTGGTGTCGGAGGACGGCCGCGCCCTGGCCCTGGTGGTGCGCCCCCGGGCCCTGGAGGACAGCCTGCAGCGCCTGGCCCTGGAGCAGACGGTGCGCCAGGCGATCCGGACCCATGGCCTGGAACCCCGCCTCACCGCCCTGGCCGGCCACATCGCCCTGGACGTGGCCCAGCTCAGGGCCATGATCACCGACACCATGGCCTTCATCCCCGCCACCCTGGGGGTGGGACTCTTCCTGCTCTGGTGGCTCTTCCGGCGCTGGCTGGTGGTGATCCTGTCGGCGGCCGTCATCGCCACGGTGGCCAATGCCGCTGTGGCCCTGCTGGTGATCTTCAACCAACCCTACACCCTGATCGCCTCCATCCTCCCGCCCCTGCTCTCGGCGGTGGCGGTGGCCATGCTCATGCACCTGTTCAACGCCGTTCACCACGCGGCGCAGCGGGGGTACACCGGGCAGGAGCGGGTGCGGCAGGCCGTGGCCCAGGTGGCCCGGCCCATGCTGTTCACCGCCCTGACCACCGCCGCGGGCCTGGCCTCCCTCACCGCCAGCCCCATCCGTCCCATCGGGGCCTTCGGTCTCACCGCCGCGGCCGGGGTCCTGCTCACGGCGGCCCTGGCCCTGCTCATCCTGCCCGCCCTCATCGCCCGCTGGGACCGGGGAAGCTGGACCCGACAGCGGGGACGCATCCAGTGGGTGGACCGCTTCACCGGCTTCTGCGCCCACCTGTCCGTCCGCCGCGCCGGCTGGGTCCTGAGCCTCACCGCGCTGCTGCTGGCGGTGGGCCTGCCCCAGATCCGCCATGTGCAGGTGGAGACGGACCTCTATGCCTTCTTCGACGAGGATCACCCCCTGATCCAGTCCACCCAACGGGTGGAATCCAGGCTCTCCGGGGTGATGCCCCTGGAGGTGGTCTTCACGGCCCCGGCCCGGGACGGCCTGCACGACCCCCGGCGCCTGGAACACATCGACCGCGTGCAGCGCTGGCTCGAGGCGCGTCCCGAGGTGGACTACAGCCTCGCCCTGCCGGACTTCGTGGAGGAGATGCACTGGGCCTTCCACGGCGAGGACCCCGCCTTCCGCGCCCTCCCCGGGGACCCGCGCCTCATCGCCCAGTACCTGCTGGTCTACGACGGCGAGGATCTGTATGACGTGGTGGACCGGGATTTCCGCCGCGCCCGCCTGCTGCTGAACCTGAACGCCCACGGCGCCAGCGCCCTGAACCGGTTCATGGACGACCTGCGGCAGGAACTCACCGCCCGCCCACCCGGCGACCTGGACTGGGACCTGGCGGGCATGGGCCGCCTCTTCGCCGATCAGGAGCGGCTGCTGATCCAGGGACAGCTGCGCAGCCTCATCGCCGTCACCCTGCTGCTCCTGGCCCTGATGTGGATCCTGTGGCGCTCCCCCGCCCTGGCCGCGGCCAGCATGATCCCCAACCTGGCGCCGGTGGCCCTCATCTTCGTCGTCATGGGGACCTTCGGCATCTGGCTGGACATGGCCACCGCCATGATCGCCGCCGTGGCCGTGGGCATCGCCGTGGACGACACCATCCATATCCTGCATGGCTACCGCAGCCGCCGGCAGACAGGCGCTTCCCCCGCCTGGGCGATCGCCCGCACCTTCCGCCATGCCGGCCGGGCCGTGGTGGCCACCACCCTCGTGCTGGTGGCCCAGTTCCTGCTCCTGGGGCTGTCGGCCTTCCAGCCCACCGCCGCCTTCGGCCTGCTCACCGCCCTGGGCCTCGTTGCCGCCCTGCTTTTCGACCTGCTGGTGCTGCCGGCGATGCTGATCCTCATGGCGCGCACCCGCCTGCGCACCCACTGACGAGGGGCGCACATTGAAATGTCGGATCCCTTGACGAACCCGGGGCGATGCCGGCCACCGGTGAGATCGCCTATTCCATCCCGCCCCGTCCCACCCGGAACCGGACTCCCCCACCG